>DHHU01000067.1 GCA_002403445.1 Salinisphaeraceae bacterium UBA4764
CAACCTTCGGCGGATTTTCAACCGCCAGTTGGACACAACGCACCGAATCTTGAATGTGGATGAAAGCGCGGGTCTGACCCCCAGTACCGTGAACCGTGAGCGGATAACCGACTGCAGCTTGCATGAGAAAGCGATTGAGTACGGTGCCATAGTCCCCGTCATAGTCGAAGCGGTTGATCAGGCGCTCGTCCAGACGGGTTTGTTGGGTTTGCGTGCCCCAGACAATGCCTTGATGGAGGTCAGTGATGCGCACCCCGTCATTTTTGTTGTAGAAGGCGAACATGAGCTGATCTTGGGTCTTAGTCATATGGTAGATGCTACCCGGGTTGGCCGGGTAGAGGATCTCGTTTTCGATCATGTCGCCATCATCGGTTTCAACCTTGACGGTGAGATAGCCTTCCGGAATCTTCATGCCGGCGCTGCCATAGCCGTAAACACCCATGGTGCCCAGATGCACCACGTGAATGTCCTGGCCACTGTCGACGATAGCCGCTAGGAGGTTGTTGGTTGCGTTGAGATTGTTATCCACCGTGTAGCGCTTGTGGTAAGCGCTTTTCATTGAATACGGTGCGGCACGCTGTTCAGCAAAATGGACCACCGCATCGGGTTGCCAGTCATTAAGAAGGTCGAGCAGGCGTTGATAGTTCCGGGCCACATCGAAATGATGAAACGCGATAACATTGCCCGAGATCTCGCGCCACACACGTAACCGTTGGCTCATCGCACGAATGGGCGTGAGCGATTCACATTCCAATTCCACGTCGATTTTACGGCGTGAAAGATTGTCCACGATGGCTATTTCGTGGCCTTGAAACGATAAATGCAATGCCGTCGGCCAGCCACAAAAGCCATCACCGCCAAGCACAATAATTTTCACGGTTTCTTATCTTCCTCGGTTATCGGACCTGCGTCATAATGCCTGACGAGTCGACGTGTGATAATTAGTGTCTTATCAATTGGCCTTGGGTTGCCACACCGTCGGTAGCCAATCCGATGAAACAGGCGCATGGGCAGACATTCCACAGCAGCTTGTCAACTTGCTATGCCAATGCACTCGGCTAGTATTGTCCCATACTGATCAGCGAGCGGGCTTACGCGTGTTAGAAAACGATTGGCGCCAGTATCTTGGGGTTATCAGCCTACTGATTCTCGCGTTATTCGCAATCGCCGGCACATCGATTGCGCTGGGCGCGCTCGCGCTGATGCTGATCGCCGCACTGGCCGATAGTCGACGGCTCGGACTTGTTCTGGCCCGCAGCCCCATTGCCTGGGTTGCTTTGGCCCTGGCGATGTACGTGCTCGCGCGTGGGCTCATTGCGGCGTGGTATCAGCCGGCAACGGCCGTTGCGCAATACACGGGTCTATGGCACTGGTTGTTATTGTTTTTCTTTCCACTGGTGGCCTGGTTCAGTTATGGATCTCGCAAGCGCATTCTCTTAGTTCTGGCTGTCGCGTTGATTGGCTTGCTGATCGGGATTGCGCTCAAAACAAGTTGGCAACACTTCGTGAAATGGGTGATTTTCCACTCGAGTCGAGCGGATTTCGGACTTACCTTCCTCGGAGCGGCGCTTTACGTTGGCGTTGCACTGCTGGGCTGGGTGGCATTCGCTGATCGCCTGATGGGGCCGGGCCGATGCCGTGGATTGCGCGTTGCGGTTTGGATGATCTTTGCGATCATTTTGGTTGAAATGCTGGTACTTACCCAGTCGCGCGCCGTGATTCTGTCTTTGCTGGTGATGCTGCCCGTGCTGACTTTAGTAAAAGTTGCACGGTTGCCGAGCCGAGCCGCGCGCAAGCCGGCTTGTGGGGTGTTCTTGTGTTTGGTGCTTGCAGCTCTGGTGCTCGGGTTTATCCGCCGGGCGCCGGTTGCCCATCGCGTGAATCAGACGCTGGCGACATTAGAACAAGCTTCAAAGCTCAAATTGGGCGACGTGTCCAAGTCCTCGCTCGGCGCTCGCGTACACCTTTATAACTTCGGCATTAAGACATGGCTGCAGCGCCCGGTCTGGGGCTGGGGCACGGGCATGGAAGCAACACAAATGTTGTCGAGTGCGCCTATTTCTCCCCAAACACACGAAGATTTTGCCCATCTGCACGATGGCTATTTGGAAGTGCTAGTTCGGTTCGGCGTGGTCGGGTTAGCGTTGGCAGGGTTTCTGGCGGCGCTGTTCGTGCAGGGCCTTTACCGGGGGTGGCGCCGCAACGCCATCCCGGAAGATATAGCTTTATTTTTCGGCGCTGCCGGTTTGTTGGCTGCATTGACCAACCTTAGCGATTTTCGGGTGATTCACGAGTATTACCGGTATTTCACGATTCTGCTTCTGGGGTTGATGTATGGCTATGTGCTGAACGGCTCGGGACATACCTTTCAACCCGATAAAACCAGATAAAAAGGGCTGTCATGCGTGGGCTCAGAAGTCGTTTGAACCGCCGCGGTGTGCCTTTCGAATATAAAGCGCTGGCGCAGTCGTTATACATGGGGGTCGATATTCTCCTGATCGTGGCCACGGGCTATCTGGCCTATGACCTCCGCTTCGCAACACTGCTCATGCCAGCGCATTACCGCAGTGTCGTGGTACTCGGGGTTCTAGCTGCTTTGATNNGTGCTCGGCGTCCTACTCAAGGAAAACGAAAGCTTTTCGCGCCTTTGGTTCGGCTTGTGGTTTGTGATGGGGGGAATAGGGCTCGTGCTGGGGCGCACACTGGTGCGCCGCCTCATCAGGCTGTTTCGAGCCAACGGCAACACCCAGTGCCGCGTGGTCGTGGTTGGCGCCGGTGACATGGCACAACGCGTGGTGCGTCGGGCACAGGACAGTGGCAGTGAACACTATCGNNTGTTCCCACTCTAAGTCGCCACGTTTCTCTCGCGGGGTTCATTGACCGCGCGGCCATTGATGAGGTCTGGTTTTGCTTGCCGCTCAAGGACGAACAGAAATTGCGCGAGGTGCAGTATCAGCTCCGACACACCATGGTCGTCCAGCGCTTTATTCCGGATACCGAGGGCTTTCGGTTGCTGCGTCACGGTTTCACGCAAGTTGTGGGCCTGCCGGCCCTGAGCCTCAATGACACGCCGATGCGGGGTTTGAACCGTGTGCTGAAGGCTATTGAAGACCGCGGTCTTGCGGCGTTGATTCTACTGTTGATCAGCCCGTTGCTTTTGGTGATCTCCATCGCGATTAAAATCGATTCGCGGGGCCCGGTGTTTTATATTCAAGAGCGCGTTGGATGGAATGGGCGCAATTTTCGAATGCTTAAATTTCGCTCGATGCCGGTGGGGATCGAAGCCAGTTCCGGCCCGGTGTGGGCGCGCAAATCCGGAAATCGAGCGACGCGTTTAGGCAGTTTTTTGCGTCGCACTTCGCTCGATGAGTTGCCGCAATTTATAAATGTGTTGACCGGGAGTATGTCGATTGTCGGCCCGCGACCGGAACGGCCTGAGTTTATTCATCGGTTCAAGGAAGAAATCCCCCTGTATATGCATAAGCATATGGTCAAGGCAGGTATTACCGGTTATGCCCAGATCAATGGTTGGCGCGGAGATACCGACCTGCGTAAACGGATCGAATACGATCTTTATTACATTGAGCACTGGTCTCTCTTATTAGATGCCAAGATCATCTTCTTTACGGTTATTCATGGATTCCTGAATCCAAATGCCTACTGAGTGGGCTAAGCCTCTTGGCTTGTCGCTTTTACACGTGGCTTTTTTCATCCCTTCATTCGGCGATGGAGGCGTTGAGCGCAACTTTGTGAATACGGCTTGTGGCCTCGCTGATCGGGGGTGTCGCGTCGATTTCATCACCAACCGCTTCGACNNCTACTGATGACGCCTCGTACCGGCGATTCATGGATTATCTCCGGACGTATCGGCCCGATGTGCTGATCAGCGGCAAGGATCACGCAAACCACACCGCGCTGGCGGCGGGTTCGGCAACCGCCGTTTCCACAAAACTCGTTATGTACCTCGGCACTGTGTTGTCGGCAAGTCAGTACTGGTCGCCGTTTGGGCAACGCCAGCGCAAGGTTCGTGAAGTGCAGGCCACCTATCCGCAGGCCGATGGGCTGATCGCCGTCTCTGACGGCGTGGCGCGTGACACGGCCCGTATTATCGGCTGCCCTCGCGACCATATCCGCACAATACGCTCGTCTGTGATTACGCCCGAGTTTTTTGATCAATTGCAGGCGCCGATTGAGCATCCTTGGCTGATCGACAAGCCTGTGCCGGTGGTCATCGCCATGGGGCGATTAGCCCGAGTCAAAAATTTTGATGATCTGCTGCGCGCATTTGCCCGCCTTCGNNGCCGCTGATCTTTTTGTTTTGTCGTCTCGATACGAGGGTCTGGGCAACGTTCTCGTCGAGGCCGTGGCGGCGGGTTTGCCTGTAGTCGCCACGGACTGCCCGGTCGGTCCACGGGAAGTGCTTGCGGATAATCGCTGGTCGCGTCTGGTCCCGGTAGGCAACCGGCAAGCGCTCGCCCATGCCATGAACGAGGCACTTGACTGGCCCCGCCCGCCGATGGATGAACTGCGGGCTACTGTGCGGGATTACACGATGGAAGCGAGTGCAGCGCATCATGAAGCCGTGTTGAGAGAAATTGTCCACGGCGCGTGAGCTGGCTGGTTGGCAAGCGCCATGTCCATCAGTCTGCTTTAATCTAGCGTGTAGTGCCTGTACCGGCCAGCTGAGCCAGTCAATCGCGCTGGAGTACCGGTCTACGACGCACCCGCCTATGTTCTGAGGTTTGAATTTCACGGGTAGGCCCGTGCCGTGTCACACTCCAGATTCGCTCGTGACGTCAATCAAGGCTTTTTCGAAACGTGCCAGGCCGTCCTCGATATCCGCCTGCGGAATCACCAGCGAAGGCGCTATGCGAATCACGTTGGGGCCGGCCACGAGCACAAGCAGGCCGCGTTCCAGGGCAGCATTCAATAGGCGCTTGGCGTGGCCCTGCCAGGCCGGTGTCAGTACACAACCGATCAGCAGACCCCGACCGCGAACTCTTTCGAACACGCCAAACCGCTGTCCCACTTCCGCCAGCGCGGCATGCAGGGTTTCAGCACGTGCCTGAACGCCGTTCAACACTTCGGGGGTGTTCACCGTGTCGATGACGGCTTCGCCCACGGCACAGGCCAGCGGGTTGCCGCCGTAAGTGCTGCCGTGNNTAGCTTCTATAGGCGTAGAGAGAGCCGCTACGGCCGACGCCGCTTTGCACTTCATCGAAGATCAGCAGTGCGCCGTGCCGGTCGGCCAGATCCCGAGCACGCTGCAGAAAATGCGCCTTGGCGGGAATCACACCGCCTTCGCCCTGGATCGGCTCGACTATGATGGCGCACACGTCATCGTCCATCGCCGTTTCGAGGGCGTCGATGTCGTTATAGGCCACGTGGTCGATGTTGGGCACCAGTGGCTCAAACCCGCTGGCCTTGTCGCTCTGGCCGCCGGCCGACAGCGCAAACAGCGTGCGTCCGTGGAACGAGCCGTTGAAGCTGACGATGCGATTTTTATGGTCGGACCCGTAGTGGTCGGCAGCGTATTTGCGCGCGAGTTTTAGGGCGGCCTCGTTGGCTTCGGCACCGGAATTGGCAAAATAAACGCGCTCAGCAAACGTGGCCGCGCACAGCTTGTGGGCCAGGCGCAGGGCCGGTTCGTTGGTCAGTAGATTGCTGACGTGCCAGAGTTTTTCGGATTGCTTTTGTAGCGCGGCCACCAGCGCCGGATGCGCGTGGCCGAGCGCGGTGACGGCAATACCGCCGGCAAAATCAACGTAATCCCGGCCTTGCTGGTCCCAAACGCGCGACCCCTGGCCCGAGACCGGCACGCGGTCGGCAGGCGCGTATGTGGGCACCATGACATCGTCGAAGTCGGCGCGGGAAACGGGGGGTGACACGTCCATTTCAGGGGCAGGGTCGTACATAAGACCTATTATAAACTTTAGCCGACCGGATTAGCCGGTTGCGGCATACCAACCGGCATCATCGCTGTGCGCTTTGCCTCGCTCGCCCAGTCGGATCAAGTGGGCCCACACCTGTGCGCCCGCCGCCTGGCGCAAGTCGCCGCTGAGGCCGGG
Organism: Salinisphaeraceae bacterium UBA4764; assembly: GCA_002403445.1. Classification (GTDB taxonomy): domain Bacteria; phylum Pseudomonadota; class Gammaproteobacteria; order Nevskiales; family Salinisphaeraceae; genus Salifodinibacter. Next base: position 6,069 of record DHHU01000067.1, read on the forward strand.
GTAGAGCTGCTCTGTAATGGCGGCCACCGGTTGCGGTTCATGCGCCGACAGGCGGCCCAAGACTTCGGCTTCGCGCTTGGTTCGATGGTCGATGGCGTTATCGATGGCCGTTATGGGTTGCGTCATGAGCTCGCCGTGCGCCGGCGCGATACTCACCAGCGGCAGGCCACGGATTGTTCGCAGGCTGTTCAGGTAATCGGTCATGCGGCCTTCAGGCGGCAGGATNNGGCGTGTGGATGGCCTGGAGCGCAACCGGGCCGCATTCGACGCGTTCGCCGTCGGCCAGCGGGCGATCGATGGGGACGTCGACATCAAACCGCCCCGGCCGGGTTTGGGGCCACGCCCGCAACGGGGCACGGGTGCGGTATGCAAATGCTTCAGCGCCGCCGGCATGATCGGGATGGCGGTGCGTGAGCCAAATGGCGGCAACCCGGCCCGCCGCGGTTTCAAGGGCGTCAAAATGCGCTGTGTCGTCAACGGCCGGATCCACAACGATGGCCGGATCGCGCCCAATGATATAAGTGTTCGTGCCCGGTCCAGTCATGGGCCCGGCGTTGGGAGCGGTCACGCGCTGTACGGCCGGCACGATCTCGACGGGACCAGGTGCTAACGTTGGGCGGGTCATGGCTGGATTGAGTGCTTGTTGTGCCAGTGCGCTTTTATATGGGCCACGCTGTCGTAGCGTGCCAGCTCGATCAGCGAGCGACGTGTCGGCCTGACCAGCACAATGCGGCTGTCATCGGCGGCGCTTAGTGCATCGATTGGACGCCACCAACCGGCATTGTCGGTTTCGCGGCCGTCACACGCCGGCTCGCCTGGCAATACGGGTTCGCCCAGAAAGAATCGGGTATCGTAGCGCCGCGGTTGGCCGGGCGGTGTTTGATAGGACCATAACGCTATGAGGTTTTCCAGGGCAAACATCAGATTCAGGTTGGCACACAGGGCCTGCCACCGGATTCGCCCGGCGTTGAGTTGATCCCGAGCGTTTTGCAATGCCGCTGGCGTGATGCGGGCCGGGGCCGTCAGGCCCACAAGCAGCCCGGCTTCCTCGAACGCTTCACGGGTCGCGGCAATACGGTGGGCGGTGTTGTCGAGGTCAATCGCCGGACCGGCAGCGGTCGACATAGTTTTCTGAGCCAGCTCGAAATCGGCTGGGTCGACGGCGCCGCCGGGAAATACATGGGCGCTCGGACAAAAAACATGGCTGTCGGCGCGCCGCAACAACACCACTTCCAAGCCGTGGTCACCATCCCGCACGCAAGCCACGGTGGCGGCCTGGCGTAGCCTTGGAATTGCGGGATCGACGGTGGGGTATTCCCGATGCATGTTCGATTGGGCTGGCAGCAGGTCAGGGCCCGATTATTCCACGTTCCGGGCCGAGGTCGCCCTTGGGTCGGCCTGTGCGGTTCAGTCCATGTGGTCCCCGGAAGACGGTAGCAGCCGACGAAATGGATAATCCTGTATATTGGCTATCAAGATCTGATAGCGTTCAAAAACAAGAATGTGGCGCTATAGATCGGGGGTCGCGCAAGCGAATCATTTTCAGCGCTTCTTAACTAGATTAACCAACAGGGCCNNCCGACGCCACTCAGTGGCGGCTTTGCGATTGCGGCGAGTCTCGTGGTTATTCTGCCGATCCGGGTGCCGGGTCGTGAAACCCTCGGTTTACTGGTGGGTATTGTGATCTTGTTGCTCCTCGGTGCCCGGGATGACCGGAGGCATGTGCCGCCGGTGGTTCGTTTGCTCTGCCAGTTTGTTTCGGTTGCCTTGGGTATGGTGGCCATCGGCGGCGTTGACGTATCAAGGGTCGGACCATTGTTCGGCGGTGTTAATCCTGAGCTGGGCGCATTCTCGTTTGTGCTGACTGTATTCGGCACCCTGACCCTGATCAACGCCATCAATATGATCGACGGCATCGATGGTCTGGCGGCCGGATTCGGTTTGCTGGTGATGTGTGCGCTGCTGGGCGAATCCCTCACAGCCTCGCCGACCCAGATCGCGTTTTTGAGCGTCATCATCGGCGCTATCGGCGGGTTTTTGCTGTTCAACATGCATCTGCCTTGGCAAGCGCGTGCCCGCAGTTTTCTGGGTGATGCCGGCAGTCTGATGCTGGGGTTTGTCGTCAGCTGGTTCTTGATCCATAACTCTCAGGGGGCGAGCGCCAGTATTGCCCCGATTACGGCAGTCTGGTTTGTGGGCCTGCCGCTGGCTGACTTGTGCTGCGTCATGGCCATGCGGCTGAGCCGCGGCCGCAGCCCCCTCAGAGGGGATCGCCAGCATTTTCATCATCTGCTGCTGCGCAGTGGTTGCACAGCGGGACAGACATGCGTTGTCTGGCTGTGCTGCGCCGGTTGCTTCATGGGCATCGGCGCCTTGATGCAATCTTTCGGGGTGCCGATCTGGCAGCGATTGGTCGGTGCCCTGGCTGCGCTCACGGTCTACGCGTTGTGGATCCGGTGGGCCTGGCGCCGGCTCGCTGCACGTGTCTTGCGAAACCGATCAACGGACAGGCTTCGCGCGCGAGGTCGACACCGTGCTGGGGCGCAAGCCAAAGTCTCCGCGCCGGCGACCCGTCATCGGGTAAAACGCCGAACGGACAGTCCGTAGGCCGGGGCTCTGCGGTAGGGGTCATGTTTTGTGTCGACACGTCAGTAGACAACCGTCCACAAGCCGAAGGCACATGAAGTATTGAACCCATCCGGTTGGAATGCCGGGCGGTCACCACAACAATAGCTATATTAGTTTACTGCGCGGTAATTGTTATGCGCCTGACTGTGGATCTGGTTTCCGACGTGGTCTGCCCATGGTGCGCCATTGGGGATGCCTATTTACAACAAGCCCGCGAACAGCTCGCGGACGAAATGACCATCAATGTGGTTTGGCATCCCTTCGTGCTCAACCCGGACGTGCCCCCTGAGGGCCGCGACATGGTTTCACATCTGGCGGCCAAGTATGGCAAGTCGGCCGAGGAAGTGCGCGAGTCGCAGCAGCAGATTATCGAGACCGCGCATCGTGCCGGGCTGAACTTCGAGCGTGCGGCCGAACGCCGCTCGTGGAACACCTTCGATACCCATCGAGTCTTGGCCTATGCCAAGGAAAACGACTGTTATGAACCCTTCAAACGGGCGTTATTCGAGGCCTATTTCGGTCGCGCCGAAAACCCCACCGATCCAGCGGTACTGGGCCGTATTGGCCGTACGTTGGGGTTGGACGATGACGCGATTCAGGCCGTGCTGGCAAGCGACGATTACGCTGAAACCGTCCGGGCTGATATCGAAGGCTTTCAAAAAGCCGGGGTGACCGCCGTGCCGGGATTTGTAGTCGATAAGCGTTATCTGATCAGCGGCGCCCAGCCGCCGGATGCGCTGGTGGACGCGTTTCGACGCATCGCCGCCGAGTCGCAACCTGCGGAAGCTTGAGCGAAGGGTTGATTCCCGATTACAACCTCGTCTTCGTCTATGGCACGTTGCGGCCTGGCGGCCGGAATCATGACCTGTTGGCAACAGCCACCCATTGCGGAACATGCAGATCGTCGCCGCGCTATATACTCTATGATACTGGCCCATACCCGGCGGCGGTTGAGCATGGCACGACGCGTCTTAAGGGTGATGTGTTTTTAATTGATGACGCAACCCTCGCAAAACTCGACTTGCTCGAGAACGTGCCGGTCGACTATCAGCGCACCCGAATCGAAACCGAGCACGGATTGACGTGGCTGTATTTATGGCAGCGGGTAATAAAGGGCGACTGGCCGTGTATCAGCGACGGCGATTGGAACCGCTATTGCCGCGATCTGAACCGCATCGGATGAACAAAACACGTTATGACTGAGACGACCCAGGATCCGTCCACGCCCCCCAAGGGGCCGGCCCGCGATCTTTACGATTTAGTGACCGGCGATGAAAATGCGCGGGTGTGCCGGGACATTCCCGAATCCGCGTGTCGCGCCCAACCGCTGAATTTTTTCATCCACCTGATCGCTCTATTCGGCAACAAAACCGGGGATCTGCTGGCCAGTCCCAAACTGGTGTTGCCCTGGCTGATCAGCGCCATCGGCGGCCCGGTGTGGATTATCGGGTTGCTGGTGCCGTTGCGTGAGTCGCTGGCTTTGTTGCCGCAACTGGCCGTGGCCGGCTGGATTCGCCGCACCCCGCGCCGTAAGGGCTTCTGGGCATTCGGAGCCCTGGCGCAAGGTGTCTCGGTTCTGCTGATGATTGCAGCGGCCGTACTGTTGCCTGCCCTGGCGGCTGGAATCGCGATTCTGGTCCTGCTGGCGGGGTTTTCACTGGCGCGCGGGGTCTGTTCGGCGGCCTACAAGGATGTTCTGGGTAAAACCATTACGAAGAACCGACGTGGCACGTTGTCGGGGATTGCCGCCAGCACGGCCGGAGCGGCAGCTATCGGGGTGGCCGTTGGCCTCTGGTTATGGCCTGGCGCCAACGCCCGGCTAGTGCCCATTGTGAGCCTTCTGGCGGTGGCCGGCGGTCTCTGGTTGATGGCCGCTGCGGTGTTTTCGCGGCTCACCGAAGTCGCCGGTGCGACGGAGGGCGGCGGTAACGCGCTGGGCACCGCCTGGCGCAGTTTATCACTGGTCTGGCACAAGCCGGGGCTGGCGCGTTTCATTACGGTGCGTGGGCTGTTGATCGCCAGCGCGCTTGCTGCGCCGTATTACGCGACACTGGCGCACGGCAGTTCAAGCCGAATGACGGCGCTGGCCCTTTTGCTGGGCTTGAGTGGTGTGGCCTCGCTTGTGTTTGCCCCGCTCTGGGGTCGTTTTTCCGATCGCTCGTCGCGACACGTCATGGCTGTAGCAGGGGCAGGCGTGGCGCTGATTAACATTTTGATCGCGATCTGCGCCTGGCTTCACGCCAGTGCACTGCTGGGCGTCTGGCCCTATGCCATCGGGTTTTTCTTGCTTTCCGGGCTGCATGACGGCGTGCGTCTGGGGCGCAAGACCTGGCTTACCGATTTCGGCGACGCCGATAATCGGGCCCAGCTCACGGCCGTGACCAACACTTTGATCGGCGTGATTCTGCTTGCCGGCGGCGGCTTTATTGCGTTTGTTGCCACGGCTGGCGCCAGTGTGGCCATCGCCGTGTTGGCGGTTCCGGCACTGGCGGCAGCGATTCTGGCGCCGGGCTTGCCCGCAGTGGAATAAGCTTGAATTGCTGGGCGGCTTACGCCGTATGGGCCCCGAGGCCCGCGGCTTGTAACAGCTGCCACGTCTGGCAGCAGTCCAGCCCCGCCACGGCCGAGCCGGTACCGCTCAAGTGTTCAACGAATACGCCGCCACGACCCTGGATGGCATAACCGCCAGCTTTGTCGACGGGCTCGCCACTTGCCCAATAGGCAGAAATTTCATCGGCCGGAATGGCGCGCATCGCGACCACACTGGTAACCATGCGCTCGTGGCAGTGGCCGTCGATGTCGATGAGGGCCATGGCGGTTCGAACGTAGTGTCGGTCACCCGCCAGACGCGCCAGCATGCTCTGGCCGTCATTGGCGTCGCGCGGTTTGCCCATAATCTTGCCGTTATGCTCGACCAGCGTGTCGGCGCCCAGCACGACGCGACCCGGATTTTGCTCGTGAACCGCTGCGGCTTTGTGGCGCGCCAGACGCCGACACAGTTCCACGCCATTTTCACTGGGATGGGCCGACTCGTCGAGTTGGGCCGGCTGGCGTTCATAGACCACGCCCATCTGCTCGAGAATCGCGCCCCGGCGCGGCGAGGCCGACGCCAGAATCAGTATCGGCTGCGGGTCGGTCGCCGGCTCAAGGCCCATTCAGGCGGTGACGATCTTCATGGCATTGGTGCCGCCGGGGCCATTGAAATCGCCCTTGGTGACCAGCGCCCGGTGGCCGGTTTGGATGGATTCGAGTTGACGCAGATGCGCCAGGGCTTCGTTGACCGGCGTCAAGCCCTCGAGCACGCTGGGTTTGAAGTGCACCGGGAATACGTTACGGCACAGGGTGAGGTAGCGTTCGGTTGCCGGGGATTGCGTCAAGGCGTAAATCGGGATGTGTGAATCCTGACGCGACATCAGCATGGCGGTGGCACCCGATTCGGTCAGGGCCACGATGGCGTCGGCGTGCATGTGACGCGAGGTGTACATCGTGGCCATGGCGATGGCTTCGTCGATCTTTTGAAAATGCTTGTCGACCGAGCTTTCGGAGCGACTGGTGGCCATCTGGCGCTCGGCGGCGGCGCAGATTTCGCCCATGGCGGTCACGGTGGCGACTGGATAGGCGCCAACCGCCGATTCGGCCGATAACATCACGGCATCAGTGCCGTCGAGAGTGGCGTTGGCCACGTCCAGCACCTCGGCGCGGGTGGGCGTGGGGTTCTCGATCATCGACTCCATCATCTGGGTGGCGGTGATAACCAGTCGATTCAACTCGCGACTGCGGGCGATGATGCGCTTCTGGACAGCGGGGAGTTCGGGATCGCCGATTTCAACGCCCAGATCCCCCCGGGCGACCATGACCGCATCACTGGCTTCGATGATGTCGTCTAGACAGTCGAGTGCTTCCGCGCGCTCGATTTTGGCGCACAGACGCGCGGAACCGCCGGCTTGTTCAAGCAGTTCGCGGGCCTTGCGAATGTCGTCCCCGTTACGGACGAACGATACCGCCAGATAATCGGCCCCGATGTCGGCAGCGACGTCGATGTTGGCAATGTCCTGTTCAGTGAGGCCACCGGCAGACAGGCCGCCACCACGCAGGTTGACACCCTTGCGACCGGATAGTCGACCGCCCAGGTCCACGCGCGTGACGATCTGGGTCTCGGTAACTTCGGTCACCGTCAGTGAAATGGCGCCGTCGTTGACCAGGATGACACTGCCCGGTGTGACATCGGCCAGCAGGGGTTCGTAATACAGCGCCACACCGGCTTGATCACCGGCATCGGCAGCCTTTTGGGTGTCGAGCGTGAAGGTCTGGCCGGCTTCGAGGTCCACGGCGCCGTCGGCGAACGACTCGATGCGGATCTTGGGGCCCTGAAGGTCAGCCAGAATGCCGACCGGACGCCCCTGTGCATCAGCGGCCTTGCGCACGCGCTCGACGCGCCCGCGGTGTTCCTCGGCATCGCCGTGTGAAAAATTGATGCGGACGCAATTCACGCCCGCCTGAATCAGTTGGGGGAGGACGGTCTCGTTATCGCAAGCGGGACCGAGCGTAGCGAGGATCTTGGTTTTTCTAAACATGACGGCGGACAATACCACAGTGCTAATGTACGAAAGATTAAAAATGACGCTTAAAAAACGAAAAAGCCCCGCCGAAGCGGGGCTTTTTCTGGCGTCACACGGATGGGTGTGATGGGCCGGCAGGATGGCTTACATCATGCCGCCCATACCTCCCATGCCGCCCATGCCGCCCATGCCGGCGTCGCCGCCGCCGCTGTCATCCTTGTCTTCCGGGATGTCAGCCACGGCTGCTTCGGTCGTCAGCATCAGGCTGGTGATGGAGGCTGCGTTTTGCAGTGCGGTACGGCTGACCTTGGTCGGGTCGAGCACACCCATCTCGACCATGTCGCCATATTCGCCGGTAGCGGCGTTGTAGCCGTAGTTGCCTTCGTGGGCGTGCACCTCGTTGACCACAACGGACGGCTCGGCGCCGCTGTTGTAGATGATCTGGCGCAGCGGCTCTTCAATGGCACGCCGCAACAGACGGATGCCGGCTTCCTGGTCTTCGTTGTCGCCCTTGACTTTTTCGATAGCCGACAGAGTGCGAAGCAGGGATACGCCGCCGCCCGGCACAATGCCTTCTTCGACCGCCGCACGAGTGGCGTGCAGGGCGTCTTCGACGCGGGCCTTTTTCTCCTTCATTTCGACTTCGGTGGCTGCCCCGACCTTGATCAGGCCAACGCCGCCGGCCAGCTTGGCCACGCGTTCCTGCAGCTTTTCTTTGTCGTAATCGGAGGAGGACTCTTCGATCTGAGTCCGAATCTGATTGATTCGGGCCTCGATGTCCTTGTTCTGGCCCTTGCCGTTGATGACGGTCGTGTTTTCCTTAGTGATCTGGACCTTATTGGCTTCACCCAAATGCTCGAGATCGGTGTTCTCGAGGCTCATGCCGAGATCCTGCGACACCACCGTGCCGCCGGTGAGTACCGCCATGTCTTCGAGCATGGCCTTGCGCCGATCACCAAAGCCGGGCGCTTTGACGGCCGCGACCTTGACGATGCCGCGCAGGTTGTTGACCACCAGCGTGGCTAGGGCTTCGCCCTCGACTTCCTCGGCCACGATCAACAGCGGTCGGTTCTGCTTGGCGACATTTTCCAGCAGCGGCAGCATGTCGCGGATGTTCGAGACTTTCTGGTCATGCAGCAGAATGTAGGGGTTGTCCAGCTCTGCCTGCATGGTCTGGTTGTCGGTCACGAAGTAGGGCGACAGATAGCCGCGATCGAACTGCATGCCTTCGACAACGTCAAGTTCGTTGTAAAGGCTCGAGCCTTCTTCAACCGTGATTACACCTTCTTTACCGACTTTGTCCATGGCGTCGGCAATGATCTGGCCGACATCGGCGTCGGAGTTCGCCGAGATCGTGCCGACCTGGGCGATCGACTTCTGGTCATTGCACGGCTTGGACAGCTTGGCGAGTTCTTCGACTGCGGCGTCCACGCCCTTGTCGATGCCGCGCTTGAGATCCATCGGGTTCATACCCGCGGAAACGGCCTTGATGCCTTCACGCACGATCGCCTGGGCGAGTACCGTAGCCGTGGTGGTGCCGTCGCCGGCGACGTCGGACGTTTTCGAGGCCACTTCCTTGACCATCTGGACGCCCATGTTCTCGAACTTATCTTCAAGCTCGAGTTCTTTGGCGACCGAAACACCGTCCTTGGTGACGGTTGGGGCGCCAAAACTTTTGTCGATGACCACGTTGCGACCCTTGGGGCCGAGCGTGACCTTTACTGCGTTGGCGAGCGTATTGACGCCGTTGACTAGCCGAGAACGGGCATCATCCCCGAAACGTACTTCCTTACCAGCCATTGTTCATTACCCTTGTGTTTGAAACTTAATGTGTTGTGTGTTCGTGCCGGTTTTAGCCGAGGACTGCGAGAATGTCGTCCTCGCGCATCACGAGGACATCTTCGCCTTCAACTTGGACTTCGGTGCCGGAGAATTTTCCGAACAGCACGGTTTCACCCTTTTTGACCGCGGGCGTGCGCGTTTCTCCGTTGTCCAGCGGTTTACCGTTGCCCACGGCCAGCACTTCGCCGCGCTGCGGCTTCTCGGCCGCCGTATCCGGAATCACGATGCCCCCGGCTGTTTTTTGCTCTTCCTCGAGACGCTTGATAACGACCCGGTCATGCAGAGGACGGATATTCATACCACCCTTCTCCTTAATACGTTGGATTTAAGTAAGGTTGTAACTAAACGCTAGTTATCGACGCGCTTTTTGCCCGTCAAGATCGTCGACGATGTTGTCTTGATCGACAACTGTTGTGCGGCCGGAAATTGTCTTTTCAAGACCTTGGCCGCTTATTTTTATTTTTTATCCACAGGATTCCGACGTGCGGTCAAGGGAGGCGATAGAATAGAGCCAAGGAATAAATCAATAGCCTGCGGACCATGACCGATTCCACATCCCGACGAGTGGCCATCCTAGGGGGTAGTCGCATCCCGTTCTGTCGCGCCGGCAGCGCCTACGCCGAGGCCTCGAACACGGACATGCTCGCAGCGGCGCTCGCGGGAATCGATGGGCGATTTGATCTGGGCGGACGCGTCGACGAGATTGCTGGCGGCGCTGTGTTGAAACATGCGCGCGACATCAACCTGGTCCGCGAAGCCGCGCTCGGAGCCGGGTTCGCGCCCGATGTGCCGGCTTTCGATGTCAGTCGAGCGTGTACCACGAGCCTGGAAGCAGCCGTGGGCCTTGGCAACAAGATTGCGCTCGGCCAGATCGATGCCGGCATCGCCGCCGGGGTTGACAGTACCTCGGATGCCCCGGTTGCGCTTAACGACGACTTGCGGCGCATTCTTCTTGATATCAACCACGCACGCAGCATGACGGATCGATTGCGTCAGCTGGCGCGTTTGCGGCCCGGCCAACTCAAGCCGAGTTTCCCCAACGTCAACGAACCCCGCACCGGGCTGTCGATGGGTGAGCACTGCGAGCAGATGGCCAAAGCCTGGGCGATCTCGCGCGCCGCCCAGGATGAGCTGGCGGCAGCCAGCCATGCCAACGCGGCACGTGCTTACGAGGCCGGGTTTTTCGACGATCTCATTGACAGTTACCGCGGCGTCACACGGGACGAAAACCTTCGGCCTGATACCAGCGTGGAAAAAATGGCCCGATTGCCGCCGGTTTTTGATCGCCGGAACGGCACCCTTACGGCAGCCAACTCGACCCCGCTGTCCGACGGTGCGGCCGGTGTGTTGCTGGCCAGCGAGGATTGGGCCGCTGCCCACGAATTGCCCGTTCAGGCCTACCTGACACCATTCGCGCGCAGCGCCGCGGTAGATTTTGTCAGTGGCGATGAAGGGCTTTTGATGGCGCCGGCTTACGCGGTGCCCCGGATGCTCAACGCTGCCGGCCTGACGCTGCAGGACTTCGATTATTACGAAATCCACGAAGCATTCGCGGCGCAAGTGCTGTGTACGCTGGCGGCGTGGGAGTCGGACGAGTTCTGCCGCAGGCGGCTCGGTCGTGATCAGGCCCTCGGCCCCATTGACCGTGATCGACTGAACGTCAATGGCTCGTCGATCGCACTCGGGCATCCGTTTGCCGCAACCGGGGCGCGTATACTGGCGACGCTGGCTAAGCTGTTGCACGCCCAAGGCGGCGGGCGCGGGCTGATCTCCGTGTGTGCTGCCGGGGGCCAGGGCGTGACCGCGATCCTCGAGGCTTGACGACTGCCAACTGCATCCAAAGACGGCCAGCGACCGCAGACCAGCAGTAGTCGCTGGATCCGTCCAATGCCAACGGTGCACCGAAACTTCATGAATGAGTCAACGATTCCCGATGTGCCAGCGCCCGGGGGCCGCTCAAAACCGTTGGGCGTGCTCCTGACCAACCTCGGCACGCCCGACAACACCTCGACCAAAGCCGTGCGGCGCTACCTGCGCGAGTTTTTGAGCGATCGCCGCGTGATCGATCTCAACCGGGCGCTCTGGTTGCCGATTCTGTACGGCATCATTCTCACGATACGGCCCCGCAAGTCGGCGGAGAGTTACCGCGAAGTCTGGCTGGATGAAGGTTCGCCGTTGCTGGTCTATGCCCGGCGCCAGGCCGAGGCCATGCAGCGGTTGTTCGATCAGCGGCTTGAGCAACCGGTGAAGGTCGCCGTCGGAATGCGGTATGGCCAGCCATCATTGGCCGACGGCCTGGCCGAGTTGTATGCCGCGGGCTGTCGTCGACTGGTGATTCTGCCCGCCTATCCGCAGTATTCGGCGACTACCGTCGCTACGACCTACGACAAGATTGGTTCCATTCTCGCAGGTTGGGCCGAACAGCCAGCGTTGCATACCATCACGAGCTATGCCGTGGAGCCGGGCTACCTTTCAGCGCTCGAAAACTCGATTCGCGAATACTGGGCCGAGCACGGCCGGCCGGACCGGCTGGTATTCTCGTTCCACGGCATACCCAAGCGCTATGTGAAACAGGGCGACCCGTATCCGCGCGACTGCGGCCTGACGGCCTACTATGTTGCGCGGCGTTTGGGGCTGACGACCGCTGATTACAAGGTGTGTTTCCAGTCGCGTTTCGGCCGCGAACCGTGGCTCAAACCCTATCTGGACGAAACCATGAAGCGCTGGGGCGCGGCCGGTGTAGGCACAGTGGACGTGATTTGCCCGGGATTTTCTTCCGACTGTCTGGAAACCATCGAAGAAGTGGGCAGTGAAAATCGCGATTATTTCGAACAAGCCGGTGGTGGCCAGTTGCGTTATATTCCAGCGCTGAATGATCGCGCCGATCATGTGGATTTTCTAGCTAACCTGGCTGAGCACGAACTCGGTCCTTGGTTGTCACACGTTGACAGCCCCATTTCAAATGCGCCGTCGGAGGCGGCGTGGGCATGACGCATTTAATTAACGCTGCCATCGACTATGGCTTGTTTCTTCTGGAAGCCGCTACGATCGTCATCGCGGTCGGGCTGGTGATCGGTTGGCTCTTGACGGCAGCTGCCGAGCTGCGGTCGCGTAAGCAGGAAACTCTGAAAATCACCCATGTCAATGAGCAGTTGGAGCGTAAGGCCGACAAACTGGCTGAGACGCTTTTGAACGCCAAGGAGAAAAAAGCCCGGAACAAACAGAAGAAATCCGAGGCCAAGCAACGCCAGAAAGCAGAAAAACTCGGGCGCAAGCACGAGCCGAACCGTCTGTTCGTGATCGATTTCAAGGGCGATATCCGGGCTTCGCCGGTGGACAGCCTGCGCGAATCCATCAACGCGCTGTTACAGGTTGCCGAGGTCGGCGACGAAGTGCTGCTGCGGCTGGAGTCCGGCGGCGGCATGGTGCACAGCTATGGTCTGGCCGCCTCGCAACTGGCGCGTCTGCGCGATGCCGGCATGCACTTGACTGTGGCGGTCGATCAGGTCGCCGCCAGCGGCGGTTATCTCATGGCCTGCGTCGCCGAGCGCATCGTGGCCGCGCCGTTTGCCATTGTCGGCTCGATCGGGGTCGTGGCCCAGCTACCCAACTTCAACCGGTTCCTCAAAGATAAGGATATCGACTTCGATGTCTATACGGCCGGTCAGCATAAGCGAACGGTGACTGTATTCGGCGAAAACACAGAAGCCGGTCGCCAGAAGTTCGTCGAGGAGCTCGAAGACGTTCACGGCTTGTTTAAGTCGTTTGTCGCCGATTATCGCCCTTCCCTGGATATCGAATCGGTAGCCACTGGTGAACACTGGCACGGTACGCAAGCGCTGGATTTGAACCTGATCGATGAAATCGGTACCAGCGACGACGTGATGCTGGCTGCGGCGCGCGACCAGCGTAACGTGTACACCATCGACAGCCGCGAGCGAGGTTCGGTCTGGCAACGCATGACCGGCGAAGCAGCCCGTTTGTTGAATCGGCTCGGCAACGGTGGCGGTGTGGCCGTCGATTGGCGCCGGCCGAGCTGATCGCCCGCCGGGGATTCCTCTGTTTTAACCCTAGGGTCGGACAACCCCGGCTGATCGATGGATCGTATTGCGGCTCACACTGACGCATGACTTGACTGTGCCCATGCGAACCCAGCAAGCACCCTGTTTTTGGAGGCCAGCGCAACAAGGCTCACCTGCGGGTTCCCGATCGTTTCAATCTGCCGGCAGGCTTCCGAAGCAGTAGTACTTGGTTTCCAGATATTCCTCGATGCCGATGTGAGCGCCTTCACGGCCGAGGCCCGACTGTTTGACGCCACCGAACGGCACGTGTGGGCCGGTCAGTTTCATGGTGTTGACGCCGACCATGCCGAATTCCAGATTGCGAAGGAAAAGCCGGATCCGGGCATCGCGGTGGGTATAGATATAACTGGCTAGACCATAGACGGTGTTGTTAGCGGCAGCGATGACTTCGTCATCGGTGTCGAAGACGGTTATGGGCACCACGGGGGCGAAGGCTTCCTCCTCGGCCACGCGCATGGCCGCCGTGAAGTCGGCTGCGATCGTGGGCATGAAAAACTGCGGGCCGGGTGCTTCGGATTGGTCGCGGCCGATGATGCGAGCGCCGTTGGCCCGGGCATCGTCGATCAGTTCCTGGGCCTTGGCTACGGCGTCTTCATGGATCAGCGGGCCGATGGTGTTGCTTTCGTCGAACCCGTTGCCAACGTGAAGCGCTTTCATGCGTTCGGCGAACCGTTCGACGAAATCGTCGTATAGCGGTCGTTGCACGTAGATGCGGTTGGCAGCAATACAGTCCTGGCCGCTGGTCTGAAATTTGGCGGCGATGGCGCCGTCGACCGCTGCCTCAATATCGACGTCGTCGCAGACGATGAACGGGGCGTTGCCGCCTAGTTCCATCGACGTGCACTTGACAGTGTCGGCGGCTTGCCGGATCAGTTGCCGGCCGACTTCGGTGGAGCCGGTGAATGACAAGGCCCGCACACGCTCATCGGCGCAAACCCGCTCGGAGAAGCGCTTGCCCGGTCCCGTTACGACGTTGAACTCGCCGCCGGTCAGGCCGCACTGTTGNNCGTCGAGCAGCCCGCACCGAGGGCAGCAGCGACCTTGCGCGTGATCATGGCCAGCGGAAAGTTCCAGGGCGTGATGATAGCCACCACGCCTACGGGTTCGAGCAGGGTGCCGAGCGCGAATGTGGGGTCCTCGGGGGGGATCGTTGCGCCGAAGGTACGGCGCGACTCTTCGGCGAACCAACGCAAAAAGCTGGCGGCATAATCGACTTCGCCGCGGGCCTCGGCAATGGGTTTGCCCTGCTCGAGGGTCATCAGACCCGCCAAGGCCTCGCGGTTGTCTCGCATAGCGTTGTGCCAGGCCAAAAGACAGTCGGCGCGCTCCCGGACCGGGCGCGCGCGCCAGCGGCCGAATGCCGAGACAGCTGCTTCGATCGCGTTGTCTATTTCGGGGGCCGAAAACGACGGCGCAGTGCCCACCGGATTGCCCGTGGCCGGGTCATTGACGGTGATGGTGTCGCCGTTGTCTGCTGAATGCCATCGGCCGCCGACAAAGGCTTGTTCGCGCGTTTTAAATACGGGGTGTGCGGTCATCTGAAAATCTCCGGATTGCCATCGATCGACGCCATGCTACACCTGCCTGAATGGCCGTCGTTTTGTCAGCGCGGCCGCGATGGCTATACTTATTTTTAAAAGATTGGCGGAGCCGTTTCGAGTGACCGAGTTCGATATTGAACAGTTCGAGGCCAGATTGAAGGCGTTGGTGGACGCTTACGAGCGCTTGAAAACCGATTATCGCTCGCTGCAAGCCACACTCGAGGCCGAGCAGCGTAAAAACGAGCACACACGGCAGCGTCTTGGGCGCATCATCGAGCGTATTCGTGCCTTGGAAACCCAGGCCGAAGACAGCGGTTCCGACAATAATTATCGGGGGAGCGAACCATGACCAAGAAGGGCACCACCAACAGCCTGACGATACGCATTCTGGGGCGCGACTATTCCGTTGCCTGTCCGGACGGTGAGCGCGAGAGACTGCTGCATTCGGCAGAGTATCTATCCAAGCGCATGGAATCCATCCAGCGGCGGGGCAAAACCTTGGGTGTGGACAAGGTGGCGGTCATGGCGGCGCTGAATATCACGCGGGACTTGCTTGAACTGAAAAAACAATGCGACGCCGAGCAAGCCGAATCGAACCAGTCGGACGAGGCCATGCGCGAGCGGCTGGCGCAACTGCAGCTCACCATTGACCAGTCGCTTGATGATGCGGGCTAGTGGCGCTAGCATAGTTCTGTCGTAGCGCCTGCCCTGTGCGTGTAACCTTCACGGTCCCCTTGAGCCTAATTATGAACCGGGGGTGTGAAAACGTGGCCGGTGAGCATGCCCGCCCTCGAGCGGGAAGCCTAAAGTCACGCGGAACGCCCCACTTGAGCCTCGCGCTCAAGGTAGTTGAAGGCCTAGCGGCAGCGGCGGACGCTTCGACACCTCTTGCTTTTAGCCCCGATTTTCTGGCTTGAGCGAATCCGTCGACGATCTGCGACGCCAAGGTCTGCGTGCAAGGCGCGCGCTATCCGTTGGCCGCCGCCGTCACGCAAGCCGGTGCGCCTGTCGGCGATTGGCCAGGCTACCCGTTATCGCCCGCGCGCGACGTATCGGCATCTACCGGGCACTGGCCAGCGAATCCGATCCGGCTTGGTTGAGGCCTTATATGCGAGCGACTCAGTCGCTGTACTGGCCGCGCGTGCTCGATCAGAGCCTGGTCTTTGTTACCAATCAAACACCAGGGCTGCGCTTTGGTCGCAGCCGCTTGGGCATGAATGAACCCCGCAACGGGTGGGGCCGATCCGCCGCCTGCCTCGATGTCCTGATCATGCCGCTGGCCGCGTTCGATCGACGTGGCCACCGTGTGGGCATGGGCGGCGGCTATTACGACCGCACCCTGGCCGCAACGGGGCGCGCACCGGGCTGGCGGCGGCCGACGTTGATCGGGCTGGCCTTCGAGGTACAGCACATGCCATCCATCCCGGCGCGCGACTGGGACGTGTCGCTGGACTGGATCGCCACCGAGGCCGGTGTGTATCGTTGTCGCCCGACAGCCGGTTAAGCTACGTTAAATCGCATTCCGAAACGACTATCCCATGCGCTATTGGCTGATGAAATCCGAGCCCCACGATTTTTCCATCGACGATCTGGAAAATCGACCGAATCAAACCGAGCCTTGGGACGGGGTGCGCAATTATCAGGCACGCAATTTCATGCGTGATGGCATGTCGGTGGGTGATCGGGCGCTGTTCTATCACTCCAACACCAAAGTGCCGGGCGTGGTCGGCATCATGAAGATCGTGTCCGAGGCGTATCCCGACCCCACGGCATTCGACCCGGAAGACAAGCATTACGACCCCAAGTCGAACCCCGACAACCCCCGCTGGTACCACGTCGACGTAGGATTCGAGCGCAAACTCTCGCGGACTATCGGTTTGAGCGAAATCAAGGCGCGCGCTGATGAGTTCGGCGACTTTCAGCTCATTCGCAAGGGCAATCGATTGTCGATCATGCCGGTGTCCAAGGCCCAGTGGGATTTGATTCTGTCGATGGAGTAGTGCCGCTCGTTATTCAGGATCCACGGGCACGGTGTCCGCTTCATATTCGGCCTCGATAAAGATGCGTTGAACCAGCGCGTAGCGGGCTTTGATCTGTCGATCCATGCGTTCGATCGCATTTTGGAGTTCTCGGCCGCTCAAGCCCGCGCGAAACCGAACGCTGATGGTTGCCAGCACGAATTCCGGCCCGAAGTGCAGGGTGGCGATCTCATTGACGCGTGCCACCGCAGCCTCGGCGTTGAGCACCTCGCGTATTGCGTCGACAACCTGCGGGTTGGCGGATTCACCAATTAACAGGCTTCGGGTTTCTACGGCGAGTCCGATCGACACCAGGGCCAGAATGACCCCGATGCCGATCGAGGCCAGCGCGTCGAATATTTCGTTGCCCGTGAGCTGGGCCGCGATCAGGCCCGCGAGTGCCAGAGCCAGGCCGGCCAACGCGGCGGTGTCTTCGAACAACACCAGAAACTTGTTGGGATCCTTGCCGCGATGGATCGCTTCGAAAACACCCCAGCGGCCCTTGATCCGGTTGAATTCCCGGGCAGCGACGAACCAGCTGGTCCCTTCAAAGACAAATCCCAGGGCGAGTACGCCGTAATTAACCCACGGATCACTAACTGGCGCCGGGTTGAGAAGATGGTCGATACCGTCGGCAATCGACAGTCCCGAGCCGACAGTGAACAACAACACCGCCACCATGAAACTCCAGAAATAGACTTCGTTGCCGTAACCGAAAGGCCGGTCGCTGTCAGGTGGTTTGCGAGCGCGGGCCATTCCCAGCAGCATCAGGCCCTGGTTGCCGGTGTCAATGCTCGAGTGGATAGCCTCGGCGAGCATGGCCGCGCTTCCGGTTAAAAGCGCAGCGCCGTATTTCGAGAGTGCAATCGCGGCGTTGCCCGCCAGCGCGGTCAGAACCACGGTCCGGGAGCCGGAATCCGACATGCTTCAGCAGGGTTTGGTCTGTGAGGTGGCTGCGTCCTTACTCACCATGCAGAAAACGCTGATAGCCGGGGTTATCGGTTTCTTCCACGTAGTCGTAGCCGATGGCGTCCAACGCGGCGCGACAGTCGGCGTGTTGTTCTGGCGCAACCTGCATGCCGATAAGGACCAGGCCGTGGGCGTGGCCGTGATTGCGGTAATGGAACAATGAAATGTTCCAGCGATCGCCCAACTGATCGAGAAATTTGCGCAGCGCGCCGGGGCGCTCGGGGAACTGCACGCGAAACAAAATTTCGTGACCCACGCCAGGCGCGCGGCCGCCGACCATGTGGCGGACGTGAATCTTGGCCATTTCGTCGCCCGACATATCCAGCACGTCGTAACCGTCGCCGGTCAGGCGCTGGATGAGCTCTTCGCGCTCGCTTATGCCGTGGGCGAGTTTAACGCCCACGAAGATTTGCGCGCGCTGCGCGTCGGCATAGCGATAGTTGAATTCACTGATCGAGCGATCGCCAATGGCATGACAAAACCTCTGGAAAGCGCCCGGCTGTTCGGGGATGGTGACGGCTAATAGGGCTTCTCGGTGTTCCCCGATTTCGGCCCGCTCGGCGATGTACGAGAGGCGGTCGAAGTTGACGTTGGCGCCTGACACGATCGCAGCCAGGGTTGTGTCGCGCGCGCCGGTGCGCTCAATCCAGACTTTTGCGCCCGCTACGCCGAGCGCGCCCGCCGGTTCGGCCAGGGCGCGCGTGTCTTCGTAGATGTCGCGGATAGCCGCGCAGAGTTCGTCGGTGGATACGGTCAACATGGCGTCCACGGTTTGCCGGCAAATCGCGAACGGCAATGCGCCGGCTTGTTTAACCGCCACGCCGTCGGCGAAAGGCCCGACGCGATCGAGAATGACGCGCTCGTCGGCGTTCAGGGCCGCACCCATGCTCGCGGCGTCTTCCGGCTCGACGCCGATGACCTGGATCGCTGGACGCACGGCCTTGATATATGCCGCCACTCCGGCCAGCATGCCGCCGCCGCCGACGCAGACGAAAACCGCGTCGAGTTTGTCGGGATGCTGATCCAGTATTTCGCGGGCGATCGTCCCCTGGCCGGCGATGACATCCGGGTCGTCGTAGGGCGGGATATAGACCAACCCGTCACGCTCTTGGATTTCGGCGGCGCGCGCGGCGGCTTCGTCATAATTGTTACCGGCTAGTACGATCTCGCCGCCAAAGCCTTCGACGGCGCGCACCTTGATCGCCGGGGTGGTTTGGGGCATGACGATGACAGCGCGCACCCCGAGTCGTTGTCCGCCAAGCGCCACGCCCTGGGCGTGGTTGCCCGCCGAGGCGCAGATTACGCCCTGGGCGCGCGATTTGGCATCCATCAGCGCCATTTTGTTGTAGCCGCCGCGCAGTTTAAACGAATGCACCGGCTGACAATCCTCGCGCTTGAGCAGGATTGTGTTGCCGAGCCGAGCGCTCAGTTGGGCTGCCGGAACCAGCGGGGTTTTGATTGCCGCATCGTAGACGTGGGCCGATTCGATGCGCCGGCGATAGTCTTCTAAATCGACCGATGATTCGCTGGCCGATGACCCCCGGGCCGTGGAAGATGTGTTGAATGCGGCCTTGGCTTCTTTTGTCATGGCGTTACGGCGTTGCGGGCACGGTAAAAATTGGGATTAACTCATATATCTTACTGGCTAACCCACCCAGTCGCAGTGCGGTGTCGTGCGCACCGTCAACAAGGCCTACAATCTGAGCCAAATAAGGCTTCAAAACCCCCATGTCGGATCTGCCTCAATTCGTAAGTCTGGGCGAAGCGTTGACTGACTTTGTGCGGACTGGCGCCACAACCTGGCAAAGTGCCGCCGGCGGGTCATGCTGGAACGTGGCACGAAGCGCCGCCGCGCTGGGAGTTCCCAGCGCCTGGGCCGGTGCGATCAGCGCTGACCGTTTTGGTGACGAAATCGCGGCAAAGTCCCGTCTGGCCGGCCTGGACGCCCGATTCATACAGCGCGTGGACAAGCCGCCGCTGATAGCGATGGTCCACGACACCCAGCCGCCGGCCTATCAGTTTCTGGGGGATAACGCGGCGGATCTGGCCTTTGATCCTGAGGCGTTGCCCAGCGGCTGGATCGAGGCCGTGCGGGTGGCCCATTTCGGCTGCATCAGCCTGGTGCGCCCGGGACTTGGCCAGCGGCTGGTTGCGTTGGCCGAGGCGTTGCATCGTCGCGGGGTAATGATCAGTTTCGATCCCAACATGCGCAATCTGATGGGGCCGGATTATCCGGCGCTGTTTGAACAGCTGGCCGCGCTGGCGCGCCTGATCAAATTCTCCGACGAAGACCTGACTGCCATTTACCCAGCGCTGACGCCGGATGAAGCGCTGGCCCGGGTGCGTAAGATCGCGTCGCAGGCGACTGTCGTCTATACCCGCGGGGCCAAAGGCATGGCGGGCTATCGGGGTGACCATGCGGCCTGGCAACCCGCATTCACCATGAATACATTCGACGGCGACAGCGTCGGAGCTGGCGATGCCTGTGTCGGGGGTCTGGTGGCAGGTACTATCGCGCAGCCCGACGCGGCGCTGGCCACGCACCTTCGTCAGGCTGCTGCTACGGCAGGTGCTGCCTGTTGTCGCACGGGTGCCAGCGCGCCTACTCGACAGGAAGTCGATGCGCTTCTGGCCGGCGACCGCGACGCTCGGTAATTGTCCGGAGCCGAAGCGTGGTTCATATGGTCTGTCATACCCGAGTATTTGTTGATCCGACGTTGGGGGATGCAAGACACGGGCCTTTCAAGTTGTTGATCCATGCTTGGATATAGTTCTGGCGCAACCGATCAAAACCATGCGGAGCAAAAATGACTGTTCGAGTGGTAGCCGACATTGGCGGCACGAACGCCCGCTTTGCGTACCTTGACGCCACGGGCGGCCTATCAGTGTCGATCACGTTCCAGTGCGAGGACTATGCCGGACCCGAGGCCGTTGTGCGGGCCTATCTGGACGCTGTGAATCTTGCCGACATCGACGAGCTGGCCATGGCCGTTGCCACGCCGGTTCATGGCGAGCGCATCACGTGGACCAACCGCCGCGACTGGTCATTTTCCATTGCCGGCTTGAAACAGGCACTTGGCTTGACGCGGCTGGAAGTGGTTAATGATTTTACGGCGCTGGCGCTCGCGCTACCGTGGCTCACGCCAGCTGAATGCACACAGGTGGGCGGCGACAGTCCGGTGTCCGGTGCGACGCGCGCCGTGATCGGACCCGGCACTGGACTGGGCGTGTCCGGTCTGGTCCCTGGACGCCGGGAATGGGTACCGTTGAATAGTGAAGGCGGCCATGTGCGCATCGTTCCAGTCGAGGCGCGCGAGCGCGCCATGATTGATGTGCTGGCCACACAATTCGATCGTGTGTCTGCCGAACGCGTGATCACTGGGAGCGGGCTGGTGACGGTCTATCAAGCGTTGGCCCAGCTGGATGGGGCGTCGAGGCAGTTTACGACGCCGGCCGCACTCAGTGAGGCCGCGCTGGCGGGCCGGGACCCCCGGGCTGTCGAAGCCCTGACGATGATCTGCCGGCTGCTCGGTACGGTAGCTGCGGATCTGGCGTTGACGTTGGGCGCACGCGGCGGTGTGTACATCGGCGGTGGGATCGTGCCTCGCCTCGGCGGGTTCTTTGCCGCCAGTGGATTTCGCGAGCGGTTCGAGGATGGGGGGCGGTTTTCGGACTACCTGCGGGCCATTCCCGCGTACGTCATCGACGCCGAAAACCCTGCTCTGCGCGGCGCGGCGGCGATCCTGACGGGCTGAATCGGGCCGGGCTACGACTTAAGGTTAATTGCCGAACACATGTCCTGTTAATACGATTTATGTGCACTATTTACAGAGCGACGCCGTCGCACGGAGACACTGCATGATTTCTACTTCCTTGACGCGCATTGCGCGAGCAACCGCGCTGGCCGTCGCGCTGGGATCGGTCGGCGTGGCCGGTGGAGCCAACGCGGCCGGCAACAGTGGCAACGGGGACATGAAGGGCCAGATCGATGTCCTCAACTGGTGGACTTCAGGATCCGAATCCAAGGCCATGGGGGTTCTCAAGCAGATGCTGGCCCAGAAAGGCATCAAGATGAACAACGATGCCGTCTCCGGCGGTGGCGGCGGAAATGCGCGTACGGTTCTCAAGTCGCGCATTCAGTCGCACAACATGCCGGGCATGGCCCAGATCAAGGGGCCGAAAATTCAGCAGTGGTGCAAAACGGGGTTTATCGGCTCACTTGATAACGTCGCCAAATCTGACAACTGGTCCAAAAAACTTGCACCACGAATCAATAAAAACCTCAAATGCAACGGCAAATATGTCGCCGTACCGTTTGATATCCATCGCATCAACTGGCTTTGGATCAACCGCTCCTTGATGAAAAAAGCCAATGCCCCGATCCCGCAGAGTTGGGACCAGTTGGTCAACGACCTCGGCAAATTGAAAAGCGCTGGGATTACACCGATTGCCGGCGGTGGCGACACTTGGCAAGTCGGCACGGAATTCGACGCCTTGGTGGCGTCGGTCGGGGATGCCCAGTTCTATCGCAAGGCGTTCGTCGATCTCGACTCAAGCGCGCTTTCGAGCAAGACAATGGTCAAGGCATTCAAGCGTCTGCGTGTGATCGAAAAATATACTGATTCAAATGGGTCGGGCCTGTCCTGGAATCACGACACGGGCATGGTGGTCAACGGCAAGGCCGCGATGCAGATCATGGGCGATTGGGCGAAAGGGGCCATTACCAACGATGGCGCCACGCCGGGTAAAAAGGTGGCCTGTATTGCGCTGCCGGGAACGCAAAACGCCTATATCTACAACGTGGATACATTCGAGGCCTTCAAGGTCAACTCAAAGTCCAAGCAAAAAGCTCAGAATATTTTTGCCAAAACCGTGATGGAGCCTCAATTCCAGCGCCAATTCAACAAGGTGAAAGGCTCCATTCCGGTGAATGAAAAAGTCTCGCTCAAGGGCTTTGATCAATGCGCACACAAGTCGTCGGAGGCGTATCACAAGGCCAAGAAAAACGATGATCTAGTGCCTTCGATGTCGCAGGACATGGCAGAAGTCGGCGCAGTCAAAGGCGCGATATTCGACGTTGTCGCCAAGTTCTACAACTCGCCCAACATGACGGCTCAGGAAGCGGCTAAAACACTGGCCTCACGGGTCAAGCAGGCTGATCAGATGTCTAAACTCTGATCATGCTCGCCGCGTGGTGAAAGGGGCGCGGTCCATATTCGGGCCGCGCCTTTTTACGTCACGGATCAATCAATGATTCCGCATTAAAGAGATACCCCGCGCATGGCAACTACTGATCCTGGAGCGATACAGCCCAGTCGGCGCTTCGAACTTGCCGCCTGGCTCGACCGGCTTCTGCCCAAAATCACCCTCATCCCGACACTGATTGCGGTCGGGGTGTTCGTCTATGGTTTCGTGGCCTGGACGATCTGGCTCTCGTTTACCAAGTCGACCCTGTTGCCGACCAACAACTTCGGCGGGCTGGTCGAATACAAGGCCCTGTTCACGCTGGACACCTGGTGGGTATCACTTGCCAACCTGGCGATTTTCGGACTGCTTTATATCGTCATCTGCCTGGCACTCGGGCTTTTTCTGGCGATTTTGCTCGATCAGAAGATTCGGGCGGTCGGTCTGTTTCGCACGTTCTATCTTTATCCCATGGCCTTGTCGATGGTGGTCACCGGGGTCGTATGGAAGTGGATTCTGAATCCGGGCCTGGGCATTCAGCACGTTGTCCGGTCCTTGGGATGGAGTCATTTCACATTCAACTGGCTGATTAAGCCGGACATGGCCATTTATGCCGTGGTCGTTGCGGCGGTCTGGCAGGCGTCCGGATTCGTCATGACGCTGTTTTTGGCCGGGCTCCGAAACATCGATGACTCGATCATCAAGGCGGCGCAACTCGATGGCGCCTCGCTGCCGCGGGTCTATCTGTCGATCATTATTCCCACCTTGCGACCGGTCGTGTTTTCGGCAGTAATTCTGCTGGTGGCCCTGGCGATCAAGAGTTTTGCGCTCATTATTGCCATGACCGGCGGCGGGCCGGGCTACTCGACCTGGCTGCCCGCAATCTTCATGTACAACTTCGGCTTCAACCGGGGCCAGATTGGCCTTGGGGCTGCCGCTGCGACGCTGATGATGGTGGCGATCGGTCTGGTCATCCTGCCCATGCTGATCAGTGAACTGCGCGAAAAACGCGAGGCCCGCAATGGCTGACATCCGGCAACGATTCACGCTCGGGCGGCTGCTGATCTACGCCGTTTTGATCCTGGCCGCAGGTTATTTCCTGATGCCGCTTTACGTCATGGTGACAACGTCTTTCAAGACTTTGCACCAGATTCAAAACGGCAATCTGTTTTCATTGCCAATTCCCCTGACATTCAAGCCATGGCTGGCGGCCTGGGGCTCGGCGTGTACTGGCGCGAATTGTAATGGGCTGAAGGGCTTTTTCCTGAATTCGGTGTCGTTCACGGTGCCCGCCGTTCTGATTTCCACGGGGTTTGGGGCAATCAACGGCTATATTCTGACGCAGTGGCGATTTCGTGGCTCGGAGTTGTTCTTCGGCCTGTTGTTGGTCGGTACGTTCGTGCCGTTCCAGATGTTTTTGCTGCCCATGGCGTCAACGTTGGGCCGGCTTGGCCTCGCCAACTCGATATACGGGCTGATCCTGGTACATTCGATTTACGGCATTGCATTTACGACACTGTTTTGCCGTAACTTTTTCGTGACCATGCCAAGTGAGCTGGTCAAGGCCGCACGCGTCGACGGGGCCGGTTTTTTCACGATTTTCTGGCGTATTGCGTTGCCGCTGGCGGTGCCCATCATCATGGTCTCGATTATCTGGCAATTCACTCAGATATGGAACGACTTCCTCTTCGGGGTGGTGTTCACCTCGGGCCAATCGCATCCGATCACGGTGGCTCTCAATAATCTCGTCAACACGTCATCGTCCGGTGTCAAGCACTATAACGTCGACATGGCCGCCACCATGATTGCGGCGCTGCCCACATTCATCGTCTACATCGTCGCCGGGCGTTATTTCATTCGCGGTCTCACCGCCGGCGCCGTCAAAGGCTAGGTTCTCTTACATGTCAGCTCTACAAATCAAGAACGTCAGCAAGCGGTTTGGCGATACGCGCGTGCTTGAAAACATCAATATCGAAATCGAAGCCGGCGATTTTCTGATCCTGGTGGGCCCGTCTGGCTGCGGTAAATCCACGTTATTGAGCATGTTGGCCGGCCTTGAGCCGGTCACTGAAGGCGAAATCCTGTTGAATGACGAGCGCATCAACGATCGCTCGCCACGCGCGCGCAACATCGCCATGGTGTTTCAGTTTTACGCCCTGTATCCGAACATGACCGTGCGCGGCAACATCGAGTTCGGTCTCAAGATGCGCAAGGTGGCCAAGGCTGAGCGCACGAAGATGGTCCATCAAGTTGCGCAGCTGCTGCAGATCGAGCCACTGCTGGACCGCAAACCGTCGCAGTTGTCTGGCGGTCAGCGCCAGCGGGTTGCGATCGGGCGGGCCTTGGCGCGTGATCCGGCGTTGTTCTTGCTTGACGAGCCCTTGTCCAACCTTGATGCGAAGTTGCGGGTCGAGATGCGTACCGAAATTAAGATGCTCCAGCAGCGGCTCGGCAAGGCCATGGTCTATGTGACCCACGATCAGATCGAGGCCATGACGCTCGGCAACCGAATCGCGGTCATGAATCAAGGAGTGATCCAGCAACTCGGCTCACCGCATGAAATCTACGAAAACCCGGCCAATCGCTATGTTGCGGGGTTTATCGGCTCGCCGGAAATGAATTTCATTCCGGCAACGATCGAGAAGGANNACGGGACCGGATACGTTCATCACATCTGAGGTCGGTGAAACCCTGATCACAGCGCGTTCGTTGCCGGGTTTTTCGACGCCCGTGGGCGAAATCATTGAGATGAGCTTCGACATGGCAAAGGCCGTCTACTTCGATCCCGATAGCGGCGAGCGCGTCGCCTGACATAATCGCCGACATGCGTCGGGCTCGCCGACTGTTGTCGGCGTGTCGTATCATACGTGCTGTTTCAAGATTCGAGATGTCGATGGAGCGCAAGCTCGTATTTATTGGCGGCGGCAACATGGCCCGGAGCCTGATCGGCGGATTGCGACAATCGGGGAATCGCTCGCCGATCACTGTTGTCGAACCGGATATGGCCAAGCACTCTGCGCTGGCGGCCGATCTGGAGGTGGACTGCGTTGCGGAAGCCTCGCCACAAGTTTTGAATGCCGACGCCGTGGTGCTTGCGGTCAAGCCGCAAGTGCTGCCCGATGTGGCCCCGGCGCTGGCGGCGTCGATGGCCGAAAGCGGCGGTGTCATCATATCGATCGCGGCCGGCGTGCCGCTCTCCGCGCTGGTTTACTGGTTTGGTCAAAGCCGGCCCATCGTTCGTTGTATGCCCAACACGCCGGCCCTGATTGGCGCCGGCATGACCGGTTTGTATGCGCCACCTGGCGTGGACTCGGACACTCGGCACCTGGCCGAGACGATTCTGGCGGCGGCCGGGCAAACGCTGTGGGTCGAGTCCGAAGCTGATTTGAACGCCGTTACCGGCATTTCCGGCAGCGGTCCGGCCTATTTCTTTGCGATCATGGAAGCGCTTCAATTGGCCGCCGAAGCCCAGGGGCTGCCGCCGGAAACCGGACGGCAGTTGGTGACGCAAACAGCGCTGGGCGCCGCACGCATGGTTGATGAGTCGGGCGATGATGCGGGCACGTTACGTGTTAATGTCACATCCCCCGGCGGCACCACCGAGCAAGCATTGAACGTGCTAGCCGAAGCCGATCTGAACGCGACGATCGCGCGCGCCGTGCAGGCTGCTGTGGCTCGTGCTGGTGAGTTGGCCGACGAACTCGATCCTTCCTCCTGATTCATGCTGGATAACGGTTTTAGCGCCCTGGTTTTTATTGTCGACACATTGTTGTCGTTGTATGCCCTGGTTGTGCTTCTGCGTGTTTTGCTGCAGCTGGTCCACGCCAATTTTTACAACCCGCTGTCACAGTTCGTCTGGCAGGCCACGCGTGTACCAGTGCGCTGGATCGGCACCTTCATCCCGCGGCGGGCCAATTTGGATGTACCCGCGCTGGTGCTGGCGCTCACAATCTGCTACTTCGATATAGAAGTGGTTCTGGCCCTCACGGCGTCGATGCATGGTTTGCCGGTGGATGGCGCCCAGCTGCGACCGGCGGTGGCGCTGGCCTGGGCAATATTCAAAGTCGTTGAATTGGTCTGCAATCTTTATACGTTCACCATCCTTATCCAGGCATTACTGTCATGGCTGGCGCCGCAGCAGCATTCGCCGGCTACGGCACTCATGCAAACACTGAATGAGCCGTTGCTGCGGCCGGTCCGGACTTATCTGCCGCCGCTGGCCGGTATCGACCTGTCACCGCTGGTGGTCATCATTGGATTGCAGGTCATCATTATCCTGCTGCCATTGCCCGGTGCTCTGCATTGAGTTACGGGATCTCAGTATGAATTCGTACGGAGCGTGTTTGAGTTCCAAGAGCCCAGGCCCCAAACGAAGTGCGGCGTATCCGGAGTGGTCCTGGATCAAGCGTTGCACCACCGTAGCGGGGTCTTGGGGGCCTGGCGNNCGGACGGCAGCGCTCGCTACCGAGCGACTTGATCAGTATCTTGGGTCCGTCACGCTCTCGCTTTGGGGTCAGTCGCGCGCAAAGCATGCTGGCGCGACCGTCACGATTTATGAAGAGATCGCCTTATGACGCCCGGATCGGTCGGGCAGGTTACGCCCAAAACACTACAGGTTGACGAGCCGGTAGCACTGGACTGTGGCCGTACACTGGCGCGGCTAGATTTGGTGTATGAAACTTACGGTGAATTGAACGCCGATCAATCGAATGCCGTTCTGGTGTGCCATGCCCTATCGGGCAATCACCACGCAGCGGGGTATCATTCCAGCGACGATGCCAAACCTGGCTGGTGGGACAAGTGCATTGGTCCCGGCAAGATGATCGATACCAATCGGTTTTTCGTGGTCAGTCCGGGCAATCCCGGGTGCTACAACGGATCGACCGGCCCGGCTAGTATCAATCCCGAAACCGGTCGTCGCTACGGGCCGGATTTTCCGGTCGTCACGGTTGGCGACTGGGTCCGGGTGCAGGATCGACTGCGGGCCGCACTGGGCATCGATCGCTGGGTCGCCGTCATCGGTGGCAGTCTCGGCGGGATGCAGGTCATGCAGTGGTCATTCGCCTATCCGGACCGCATTGCCCACGCCATTGTGATCGCTGCGGCGCCACGACTCTCGGCCCAGAACATCGCGTTCAACGAAATCGCACGCCAGGCGATCGTCACCGACCCAGAGTTTCACGGCGGTCGCTATGCCGACTACGATACCGTTCCCCGGCGAGGTCTGATGTTGGCGCGGATGCTCGGGCACATCACGTATCTGTCGGATGAGGCAATGCGCGCCAAGTTCGGGCGTGATCTGCGGAGTGATGCGGTGAGCTACGGTTTTGACGTCGAGTTTCAGGTCGAGTCCTACTTGCGCCATCAGGGCGAGTCGTTCGTGCACAAGTTCGATGCCAACACCTATCTTTTGATGACCAAGGCGCTGGATTATTTCGACCCGGCCAAAGGCCTGCCCGGCGGCCTGGCCGAGGCATTCGCGCCCGCCACGGCGCGTTTCATGGTGTTGTCGTTTACTTCCGACTGGCGTTTCCCGCCATCGCGCTCGCGCGAAATCGTGGATGCGCTGGTCGGCGCGGGCAAGGACGTGACCTACGCCGAAGTCACGTCCAACCTCGGCCATGACGACTTCTTGCTGACCATGCCGCACTACATCGACACGCTGCGGGCCTATCTCGGCCGGGCGGCCGATGAGCTCGGCATATGAATACCGAGACCACGCCGACCACCAACGGCCTGCGCGCCGATCTGGCGCTGATTGCCGACTGGATTCCACCGGAGGCGCGAGTCCTCGATCTCGGCTGCGGCAACGGTGCTCTGTTGGCGCATTTGGCCCAGACCAAAAATATTCGGGGCTATGGGTTAGAGATCGACGCCGACAACGTCATTGAATGCGTACGGCGCGGCGTCAATGTCATGCAGCTTGATCTAGACGAGGGGCTGGGCGAGTTCACGGCGGCCAGTTTTGATTGCGTGATTATGAGTTCGGCGTTACAGGAAGTTCGCCGCCCCGATCAGTTGATTGACGAAATGCTGCGTATTGGCCGCGCGTCGATTGTGACGTTCCCCAATTTCGGCCACTGGCGGCCGCGCTGGTCATTGGGTATGTCAGGGTTGATGCCCGTGTCGAGGTCGCTACCCAACCGCTGGTACAACTCGCCGAATATCCACCTGTGCACGGTGCGTGACTTCGAACTGCTGTGTGATGAAAAGAATCTAGCGATCACACGACGCCACGTTGTCAATCATGCTCACCGGAGCAGCCCGTTGATTCGAGCGTGGCCAAACCTGTTCGGGGAAATTGCACTTTACGAGCTCGCGGCGGGCGATTAAACCCGCATTGGCTTGAGCTCAATCGCCGAGAACCGCCAACTTGGCACGAATGAACTCATTGTGCGGCAGATAGAGCAAGTCGGCTACTTGACGCAGCAGTGCTTCTTCGTCGGTGGCAATCTCCTGATCGGCATAGGCTACCCGCCACAGCATTTCCACGACTTCGCGTTTTTCCCTAGCGTTCAGCCCTTCGTTGAGGGTTTTCAGATAATCGTATAAAGAAACTGCATGCTCGGCTTCCGGCCGCGCGGCGGCCAGGAGATCCGCTGCGCTCGCCTGATCCAAGTGAAAATAACGCTCGAGCTCACGCTGGATCGTCTGATACTCGACGTCGGCGTGTACATGATCGGCGTGGGCCATTTCCAGCATCAGCACCGCCGCCGCGATACGCTTGGCTTGTTCCGGGTCACGCTGACTGGTTTCGGTGGGGGCCAGCGCATTTTTTAATTGGTTGAGCAGGTTCATTGATCGATTGGAATCAGTCGCCGTGTGTGTCGAAATGATGGCTGGCCAGACGCCGGAGTTCGCCCAGGCGGCCGTGCAGGAAATGCCCGGCTCCCGCCATGATCTGGAGATCTACCGCGGGCCGCAGTGCCCTGACCGAATTGATGGCATTATCGACATCGATCACCTCGTCGGCATCGCCGAATATCGCGCGCCAGGCCGTATCGGGTCGCGGCAATTGGCCATCAAAATATTCCGCTGGTAAGCCAACGGTCAAAAGGGCCGGCGCACCATCGGCTTTGGCAAGCTCTAGGGCCAACCAGGCCCCGAAGGAGAAACCGGCCAACCCGCTGTCCGGCAGCTGCGATTCGGCGAGTGCCCAGCGTCGGACAGCACGCAGATCTTCGAGTTCGCCGCCCCCCTGATCATAGGCGCCTTGACTTTGGCCAATGCCTCGGTAGTTGGGTCGCACGGCTACAAACCCGGCTTCAACCACAGCACGCGCGATCATGTAGGTCACTTTATTATCCAGTGTGCCGCCGTGTTGGGGATGCGGGTGAGCGACCACAATCAACCCGCGGGCTTGAGCCTGGGGCGAGGATACGACGAGTTCCAGCGCACCCACCGGGCCGGGAATCACGCCGCGCGTCTGATGCCCCGGTGCCGGAAATTCAATCGAGGCGTGTGTCATTGGGATCGGGCCGGGTTGCGCCAATACATCATAACGAGTCGCCCCAGCTACTGGAGCGGCGTTTACGGATCATTGACAGCAACAGGCCGATGACAATGCCGACGAAAAGAATCAACGCGCCGATCTTCATGCCCTCACGCCGGCTTTTGAGGGATTGATTTTCGTGCTTCAAGCGTTGCATTTTCGACTTGAGGGACATCAATTGCTGATGATATTGCTTGTTCTGCTTGCTGAGGTGAACCGCGTCGGCTGAAGTTTCCCGCAGCTTTTCCAGTTTTTGGCTGAGGCTTTGGTTCTTGGATTTGAGTTGCTTGTTCTGTTGGGTCAGGTTGGCAATCTTTTTTTGCTTACTGCTCTGATTCGAGCTAAGCGATTTGTTCTTCGCCTTGAGCTTTTTGTTTTCTTGCTTAACTTGGGCGAGCCGTGTGCTTGCTGCGGGCTTTTTGGATAGTAGACGAGTCAGTACGTAGCCCGTGGTGCCTTTTGAGGTGCGAATCTTGGTCCAGCCGTTGGAGCTCGACAGCGTTTGGACTTTGTCGCCCGCTTTGATGAGTTTCTTGATTCGATAGCCGGTGCCTGGACCGCGCCGCAGGTTGATGGACAATTGATCGCTAACATAACGTGTCGCGGCACCCGCAACCCCGGTAATCAGCACTAACAACAGGGCGGCGACAAGGCGTTTTAAGGATCGTGAATTCAACATGATGGCCCGAGCTATTGGTCAACGCCGGATGATAGCAAAACCGTGCGGGCAGCCAAGGCCTTATAGCTCGGGGTGCGGTCCTTTAAGGAGCTGACTGGTCGGATAGAATGTGACGGTTTCAAAAGCCAGAATCGAGTTCATGAACCTAGTTGATATCGGCGCCAACCTCGCACACGACAGCTTCGACGCCGACCGGGACGCGGTCATCGAGCGCGCGCATCAGGCTGGGGTTCAGGCAATGGTTGTCACGGGAAGCGACGCCGACAGCAACGCGGCGGCCGTTGAGCTGGCCGAGCATAACCCTGCCTTGTCGGCAACGGCTGGCCTGCATCCCCATCAGGCTGAATCATGGTCTGTTCGTTTATCGGCGCAGATCACTGATTTTGCGGCCAGACGCTGCATCGTGGCCGTTGGTGAGACGGGCTTGGACTACTTCCGTGACTTGTCCCCCCGGCGGGCACAGGCCAAGGCCTTCGAGGCACAGCTGGCAATCGCGAGCACCTATCAGCTGCCGGTATTTTTACACCAGCGCGAGGCCCACGCCGATTTCACCGCGATTCTGAAAAACGCCATACACGAGTTGCCTGCGGCAGTGGTGCACTGTTTTACCGGCGATCGCGAGGCGCTGGAAACCTATCTTGCGCTTGGCTGCCATATTGGCGTGACTGGCTGGATATGCGACGAACGCCGGGGTCGGCCTGTATTTGATTTATTGGCTGACATTCCCAGCGATCGGCTGATGCTTGAAACCGACTGCCCTTATTTGCTCCCACGCAACTTGAAACCCAAACCCGACAGTCGCCGCAATGAACCGGCGTATCTGCCGGTAGTTGCCCAGACGGCCGCCAACGCACGCCATCAGAGTGTGGAAGAGCTGGCTGAACAGGCCACGGCCAACGCGACGGCTTTTTTTGCGCTGGCGGAGGGGGGCTGAAGGCGCTAGTGAGGTGCGACGCCACGGTAAATTCATAAAATGTTAAAATGTCTGTCGAATTAAAAGGTAGGAGGGTGTTCCTATGGCCGAAACTGAAACGCAAACTCTGAAAAAAGATCTCGACTCGCTGCGAAACGATTTTCAGACATTGACTACCGATGTCCGGGAAATCAGCGAAAAGCAGGCTCGTAACAGTGCCAATGCAGCACGCGAGAGAAGCCAAGACTTGGCCGACGAGGCAAAAAAGCGCAGTAAGGAACTCGGCGCCGAGATCGAAGCCCGGCCTTATGCCAGCATCGCTAGTGCGTTTGGGGCAGGTTTGTTGCTGGGTGCCCTGCTTAAACGATAAGTAGGGAGTAGCCGCGTGAATATCCGCGCCAAGTTGGCCAGCGCGCTGGCCGTCAACATGCTGTTCTGGATGTTGATGTTGTTGGCTACGGCCGGCGTACTGGCCTTGGTAAGCGCGCTTTATCTAACGATCGAACCGCAGATCGGGGCGCCCGGTGCGATTGCTGCGTCCGGGGCAGCCCTCTTGTTCATCGTTTTGATGCTTAGCCTCGGCTTTTTCGGAACCGTTCAATCATCGGCCCATGAGCCGTCTAGTGCGGCGGCCGATCAAAGCCCCGAACCCGAATCCCTTGACGCTCAGATTCGGCCAATCATTGGCGACAGAGCGGCTGATTGGGCCCGTGACAACACGGGCAGTGCCATGATGGCCGCCCTTGCTGCAGGTATCGTAGTGTCAGCGAGTCCGAGTCTGCGCGGGACGCTNNCGACCGCGAATAGCGCCAACCTGCATCCCATTACTCAACAGTCAATGTGCAGGGCCCATTTCTTCCACGGGCGCCTGCACGCGCTGATGGTAAGTTTACCCCGCGTCGTCGGTTACAGCGCCTTGTGCCGCAGAGCCGACCAGTTTGGCGTACTTGCTGAGCACACCTCGGGTCGCGTTGCTGGGCCGTTTATGCCAGGCGGACCGTCGCTTTTCTAGGGTGGCGTCGTCGACGGCGAGATGCAGCAGGCGCTTTTCTGCGTCGATCGTAATCATATCGCCTTCCTCGATAAGCGCAATACCGCCCCCCACCGCGGCTTCAGGCGCTACATGGCCCACGACCATGCCGTAGGTACCGCCGGAAAAACGACCGTCGGTAATCAAGCCGACCTGGTCACTCAATCCACGACCCACGATAGCGGACGTGGGGGACAGCATCTCGCGCATACCGGGTCCGCCTTTCGGGCCTTCATAACGGATGACCACGACGTCACCGGCCCCGACTTGCTCACCGAGGATCGCCGACATGGCGGCTTCTTCGGAATCAAAGACCCGTGCCGGGCCTGTGATCGAGGTTTTCTTGATGCCGGTGATTTTGGCGACTGCGCCTTCTGTGGCCAGGTTGCCTTTGAGTATCGCCAGGTGCCCGGTTTTGTAGAGTGGTTGATCAAAGGGGTGAATGACGGTCTGACCGGCCGGTGGTTGATCCGGTACATTGGCCAGGGTTTCGGCCAGCGTGGCACCGGTTATGGTTTTACACTCGCCGTGGATCAGTCCGGCGTTGTAGAGTATTTTCAGCACTTGCGGGATGCCACCGGCAGCGTGCAGTTCAGTGACCACGTGCTGGCCGGAAGGTTTCATATTACATAGAACCGGTGCTTTGGCGCGGATGCGCTCGAAGTCGTCGATGGATAGATCCACATTGGCGGCGTGGGCCATGGCGAGCAAATGCAAAACGGCGTTGGTGGATCCGCCGACCGCCATGACCAGCGTGATGGCGTTTTCAAATGCCTCGAACGTCAGGAGGTCGCGCGGGCGGATGTTGTTTTCGATCGCGGTGAGAAGCGCCTCGGCCGACGCGGCGGTACTGTCGGCTTTCTCCGCATCCTCGGCAGCCATTGTCGAAGAGTAGGGCAGACTCATGCCCATTGCCTCGATCGCACTCGACATGGTGTTGGCGGTGAACATGCCGCCGCAGGAGCCCACGCCAGGGCAGGCGTGGCACTCGACCTTTTTTAGCCGCGCGTCGTCGATTTTGCCGGCCGAGTGCTGGCCCACGGCTTCGAATGCCGAGACAATGGTTAAATCCTCGCCCTCGAGGTGGCCGGGCTTGATGGTGCCGCCATAGACGAAAATCGCCGGAACGTTCATACGTGCGATGCCGATCATCGCGCCCGGCATGTTCTTGTCACAGCCGCCCAGGGCCAGCACGCCATCCATAGATTCGGCCTGGACGGCGGTCTCGACTGCGTCGGCGATCACTTCGCGCGAGACGAGCGAATATTTCATGCCCGACGTGCCCATCGAGATGCCGTCGGAAACTGTGACGGTGCCAAATATCTGGGATTTCGCCCCGCCGGCCTCGAACGCCTGTTCGGCGCGCAATGCCAGTGCGTTAAGGCCCATGTTGCAGGGCGTAATCGTAGAGTAGCCGTTGGCAATGCCGACAATCGGTTTGGTCATGTCAGCGTCGGTATACCCCATGGCGCGAAGCATCGCGCGGTTGGGGGCGCGGGCCGTGCCCTCGGTAATGTTGGCGCTTCGGCGTTCAGGTCTTTTGGACTCGCTCATGCTCGGCTCCGATCGGTGTCGGCCTATTATGATCAATTCGACGGGTTGCGCACAAAAAAAGCGCGACCCACGGGTCGCGCCTTGTTGCCGAAGGGAGGCTTTTAGCTTATAAGTTCGGCTGTTTGGTCATGCGCAAGTAGGGTTTGAGCTCAGTGAAACCCGCCGGGAAAAGTTTTTCGGCTTCTTCGTTCGAGATAGCGGGCGAGACAATAACGTCGTCGCCGTATTGCCAGTCTGCCGGCGTGGTGACCTTGTAATTATCGGTGAGTTGAAGTGAGTCGATCACCCGCAGGATTTCGTCGAAGTTACGGCCGGCTGATTTCGGATAAGTCAGCGTCATGCGAATTTTCTTGTTCGGATCAATCACGAACACTGAGCGCACGGTCGATGTGTCGCCTTCATTCGGATGGATCATGTCGTACAGCTCGGCGACTTTACGATCTTCATCGCCAATGATCGGGAAGGTGACACTGTTGTTCTGGGTCTCGGCTATGTCCTGCGACCACTTGTAGTGGTCATCCACTGAATCAACCGAGACCACGATCACTTTGGCGTTGCGCTTGGCGAATTCCGAATCCAAGCCGCCCACGGCACCCAGTTCGGTCGTGCAGACCGGTGTGAAATCAGCGGGATGCGACATCAGCACGCCCCAGCTGTCGCCCAGCCATTCGTGAAAGTCGATCGTACCCTCGGTCGTTTTGGCCGTGAAGTTCGGTGCGGTATCGCCCAGACGTAGACCCATGAAACCTCTCCGGAATGAATGTTGATCAAAGGATACCACCCGAAAGCTTGATTTCTAAATAACCGCATGTTTTATGGTTAAGCATACACAAGCTGCCCGCAACCGAATCATGGGCGTGTGGCCTTTGGGCTGGTAATCTTTTTGTCGAGCCTGATGGGCCAACCCATCGGCCGTGGGCTCAATCATCCATCACAGAGGAACAAAATGGAACCATCCGAAGAGCGCTACCATCCGGTCATGGTTTATGTGACGTGCCCCGATTCCGAGACAGCCGATTCGCTGGCCCAAGCCCTGGTCGATGCGTGCGAAGCGGCCTGCGTGAACATTGTGCCGGGCGTGAAATCATACTATCGCTGGGAAAACGAAACCCAGATGGATCACGAGGTACTGCTGTTAATCAAAACCCAGCAGACACGCTTGAAGGAGCTGCGCAATCGAGTTGCGGAGATTCATCCCGACGATACCCCCGAAATCGTGGCTGTGCCGATTGTCGATGGCTCACCCGAATATCTGACGTGGCTGGTGGCCGAGACCGCCGTCTGATTAATGACTGCTTGCGGACTGTCGGCGTAGCTTCCGGCGCGATAAGTCTATTGTCGAGCGAGAATCATTGAGCCTCTAAATTCCACCGAAACGTTCAAAGGTACGGCTTCGAGGCGTATATAGTGCGGTAGCGCGCGGTATTCAGGTGTCGACAAATCGGCGACTCGAACCCTCAAAAGGTTGCTGGCGGGCTGTTATGGATCGCCACACAAAGCCGGTCATATAAGCGAGCACCAGCCCCCACCATGGAACGAATGCTGCATCGTGAGGGTCAAGCTTGGATTGCCGTGACCGTTGCGGGATTTGTGGGCGGCTGGCGCATTGATCGATGCTGAGGTCGAGATCACGGCCACTGATCGTTCGGGCATTAAGTATCACGGAGTTGCATTGCACTGTGTAGCGGTCATTGGGCCCGCCGACGCAATTGAGTGGTGTGTATGCGGTACGCTATTAGCGCTTCAATTTCGTCGATTGTGGAACGAACGTCGCCGAATGAGTAGCGTGGTCTTGTAGAGAGCGTATGCTTGGTGCACACTGGCCTAGTAATACATTGACCCGTGCGTGATTTGGCGCAATATCTACTTGTCAACGGCCCGAATTTGAACCTGCTTGGGGAACGGGAGCCGAAGCAATACGGGCGGGATACGCTGGCCTCGATTGAGTCGCGATTGACCGTAATCGCCGCAGAGTCGGGCCACGAATTAGATACGTTTCAAGCCAATAGCGAAGGCGCGCTGATCGACCGGTTGCAAGTCGCCGGGCGTGACGGCTGCCACGGGGTCGTGCTGAACCCGGGGGGGTACACGCATACCAGCGTAGCGTTGCGCGATGCCTTGACGGCGACACAATTACGGTTTGTCGAGGTGCATTTATCGAACATCTCGGCCCGAGAGCCGTTTCGTCAACATTCTTATTTTTCTGACGTCGCGCTCGGCACGATTACTGGCTTCGGCGCGCACGGCTACGAATTGGCACTCCAGGCCTTGATGCGTGCCGACGCTCTTGCCTGATACGCGCCGTTAAAAAGGGAGATCCATGGATATTCGAAAACTCAAAAAATTGATCGAACTGGTCGAGGAATCGGGTATCGCCGAACTCGAAATCTCGGAAGGCGAGGAATCGGTACGCATCGGGCGCTATCCACCGGTCGGCACGGCGCCCGCGGCGCCACCGGCCGCGGCTCAGGCGCCGGCGCAGGCGTCGAGCGAGCCGGCGTCGCCGGTTGCCGATAGTCCGGCCCCGGCCGATCAGCCCCTCGAGGGTACGGTCATTCGTTCCCCAATGGTGGGCACTTTTTACCGTGCGCCGTCGCCGGATGCCGATCCATTTGTTGGCATCGGCGATTTCGTATCAGTCGGCGATACGCTGTGCATCATTGAAGCCATGAAGATGCTCAATCAGATCGAGGCTGAAGCCTCCGGTAAAATTAGCCAAGTGCTGGTCGACAACGGTCAGCCGGTGGAGTTTGATCAGCCCCTGTTCGTGATCTCGTAATGCTCGACAAAGTACTGATCGCCAACCGCGGCGAAATTGCGCTGCGCATTCTACGGGCCTGTCGCCAACTCGATATCCCCGTTGTGGCGGCCTATTCGACCGCCGATCAGGATCAAAAACACGTCCTGCTGGCCGAAGAAGCCGTGTGTATTGGGCCGCCGGCCGCCGATCGCAGCTATCTGAATATGGCCACATTGATGTGTACGGCCGAAGTTTCGGGGGCGACGGCGATTCATCCGGGCTATGGATTCCTGTCCGAAAACGCCGACTTTGCTGAAAGCGTCGAGGAGTCGGGTTTTATTTATATCGGTCCCAAAGCTGAGACTGTTCGCTTGATGGCCGACAAGACGTCGGCAATCCAGGAAATGAGTGCGGCCGGCGTGCCATGCGTCCCCGGCTCCGGCGGCCCGCTGGGTGACGATGACCGGGTCAATCGACAAATCGCCGAGTCGATCGGGTTGCCGGTCATCATCAAGGCTGTCGGTGGGGGTGGCGGCCGTGGCATGCATGTTGTCCATAAGCTGTCCGGGATTGCCGGCGCGGTCGACAAGGCACGGCGGGAGGCGGCCAGTGCGTTTGGCAACTCGCTGGTTTACATGGAAAAATACCTGGAACTGCCGCGGCACGTGGAAGTCCAGGTTCTGGCTGACAACTTCGGTAACGCCATCCATCTGGGTGATCGAGACTGTTCGTCCCAGCGACGACATCAAAAAGTGGTCGAAGAAGCCCCGGCACCCGGGATCACCGACGCGGAACGGGAGCACATTGGCGCGCTCTGCGTCGCGGCCTGCCAGCGGATTGGTTATCGGGGCGCGGGGACCTTCGAGTTTCTCTACGAAGACGGTGAATTTCACTTCATCGAAATGAACACGCGTATTCAGGTCGAGCATCCGGTAACCGAAATGATCACGGGCGTCGACCTGGTTGCGGAACAACTGCGCATTGCGGCCGGCGAAAAGCTGCGCTACACCCAGGCTGACATCGGGTTTTCGGGCCACGCCATCGAGTGTCGTGTCAACGCTGAACATCCGGCAACCTTCGTGCCGTCGCCGGGTCGCATTACTGAATATCACACGCCCGGCGGTCCGGGGATCCGGATCGACTCGCATGTCTACGGTGGCTATAGCGTGCCGCCGTACTACGATTCGCTGATCGGCAAGCTGATTGCCCATGGCCCGGATCGTCCCACGGCACTGGCGCGGGCCGAGATGGCTTTGTCGGAGATGGTGGTGGAAGGTATCCACACTAATCTGGATTTGCATCACCGAATTCTGACCGACCCGAACTTTGTGGCCGGCAAGGTCTCTATTCATTATCTGGAAAAGAAACTGCGGGCCGAATCCGGCAAATGAGCCCGCAGTCCCATCTGGAACGGTTACAGGTTATCGCTTTAACCGATCACGCCGCGTTGGCTGAACTGGTATTCGAGACACAGGGCGCTGAAGCCGTGAGCGTGCTTGACGCAACCGAGGCACTAACCGTTGAACCCGCCCCTGGTCAGACCCCCGCTTTCGACTCGGCACGCGTGGTAGGCCAGTTTCCCCCGGAAACCGACGCCGCGCCGATCGAGCACGCGCTGCGCGAGGCCATCGGCGACGCGTGCGTGACCATCGCGAGCGAATTACTCCCCGAAGCCGACTGGACCAACGCCTGGCGGGCCTATCAAAAACCGCGATGTTTCGGCCAGGATTTGTGGGTGGCGCCCACCGACAGTGCCTTGCCCGCTGCTGCGGATAGGGCCACCACCATCATCCGGCTTGACCCCGGTCTGGCCTTTGGCACGGGCTCGCACCCGACTACTGCTCTCTGTCTGGCTTGGCTGGCCGAAGCCGATTTGGCTGACAAGCGGGTTCTCGATTACGGCTGTGGCTCGGGCATTCTCGCGATCACTGCGGCTCACCGCGGAGCCAAAAAAGTTGTGGCTGTCGATACCGATCCGAAAGCATTGATTGCCACACGCGATAATGCTGCCCTCAACGGGGTTGCCGAGCAAATCGACACGCCCGCAATCGACGATGTGCCCGCGTCTGGATATGACGTGGTGCTGGCCAACATATTGGCTGCGCCCCTGATTGAATTGGCGCCCACGATCGCCGCCCACGTAGCGCCCGACGGCTGGCTGGTACTGTCCGGCCTGTTATCCCGTCACGTTGCAGATGTCAGGTCGGCTTATGCTGACCTATTGACCTTCGAAGAGCCACGCTTCGACAGTGATTGGGTGGCACTGGCCGGTCGCCGCCAAGACACGTCCGCCTGATCTGAACAGGCCGGTTATGCCGTATTGGATTGCTTGTGTGCCGTGTTCTGTCTTGGGCTCCCGAGCAACGCAGTTATCGGGCTTTAGCTCACCGCCGAAAGCGGTTATATTGGTTGACCGAGCAAACCAACTGCGGCGCGCTGCATGTCGTCGACCGACTCTGGAGATCCTGCCAGTGAGCAAACCAAACCCCTACGCCAATACGTCGCCGCCAGCTTGGATCAATATTTCGCCTCTTTGAACGGCAGTGAACCGCCACGGGATCTTTACCAAATGATTCTGGCCGAAGTCGAAAAGCCGTTGCTTGAACGTGTGCTCAACCACGCCAACGGTAACCAGTCACGGGCGGCCGAAATGCTTGGTATCAATCGCGCCACTTTGAGAAAGAAACTGCGCCAATACGCGCTTAACGGCTGATCGACTCTCAGCCCAATCATAATCCGGAGTTTTTTACCTTGACCGATATAGCGCCTGTGCGGCGTGCGCTCATCAGCGTGTCCGACAAGACCGGTGCGGCAGAATTCGCCCGAAAGCTGAACCAAGACCATGGTGTCGAGATCCTGTCTACGGGCGGCACGGCCCAAACGCTGCGCGAGGCTGGCGTGCCGGTGGTCGACGTGGCCGACTACACGGGGGCGCCGGAAATTATGGAAGGCCGGGTCAAAACCCTGCATCCCCGTATTCACGGGGGCATACTTGCCCGCCGTAGGCTCGATCAGGCCACGATGCGTGAAAATGACATCCCGCCGATCGATCTGGTCATGGTTAATCTCTATCCGTTTGAACAGACTGTGGCCGCTGCTGACACGACATTTGAAACCGCAGTCGAAACCATCGACATCGGCGGTCCGGCCATGCTGCGTGCGGCAGCTAAAAATCACACCGACGTCACGCTCGTGGTCCATCTGGACGATATGCAGGCGGTGCTGGATGAACTGGCAGTAAATGCGGGCACCACGCTAGCGACTCGCAGACGCCTCGCTGCCGCGGGCTTTGCCCACACTGCAGCTTATGATCATGCCATCGCCACGTATCTCTCGCCCCACGGTCCAGCGGACCAGGGCAAAGCAGCAACAAATCCGGAGGGGCGCAATGCCTTGCCGGCAAAATGGCGGCCGAACGCCGTCAAAGTCGAGGATCTGCGTTACGGCGAGAACCCACACCAGCAGGCTGCGGTCTACCGTGTCGACGACAGCGACGCCACCGGTATCGTCAACGCACGCCTTTGTCAGGGCAAGCCCTTGTCCTACAATAATTATGGCGACGCCGATGCGGCCCTGGCGGCGGTGCGTGATTTCGGCGAGGTGCCGGCCTGTGTCATCGTCAAGCACGCCAACCCCTGCGGGGTGGCGGTTGGCCCCGATTTGGCCACGGCGTACCACCGCGCATTCGCGACCGATCCGATGTCGGCGTTCGGCGGCATCATTGCCTTCAATCATGCCCTCGACGGCGACCTGGCCGGGCAGATTATTGACAACCAGTACGCTGAAGTCGTGCTTGCGCCGGTGTTGACCGAGGCTGCATTGGCAGTATTCACGCGCCGCAAGAACCTGCGGGTGCTTGCAGTGGGCGACTTTCACGGCGCCGCGTCTGATCGCTGTGTAACGCGCTCAATCCAAGGCGGATTGCTGCGTCAGCAGCCCGATACCCAGGACATTGACCGTGAGAAACTCGAAAATGTGGCCGACACCACGCCTGACGGCAATCAAATTCAGGATATGTTTTTCGCCTTCCGGGTGGCCAAACATGTGAAGTCCAATGCCATCGTTTTCGCCCGACAGGGGCAGACACTCGGTATCGGCGCGGGGCAGATGAGCCGCATCGACGCTGTGCACATTGCCCGTCAGAAAGCCGCCGACTCGGGGCTGGATCTGAACGGCAGCGTGCTGGCATCGGATGCTTTTTTCCCGTTCCGCGACGGTGTCGACGCGGCCGTTGCAGCCGGCGCGGCAGCCATTATTCAGCCCGGTGGTTCTAGGCGTGATGACGAAGTCGTCGAGGCCGCCAACGAAGCCGGTGTGGCGATGTTATTCACGGGGATCCGCCATTTCCGACACTGAATGCTTATGCGTAAAATCACAACAATCGGGCCGAATAGTGCGACACGGCGCTGTGTGCACAACATTGCGTGGGTCGTGATGGTCGTGGCGGGTGTCTTGCCGCTAGCCGGCCTCTGCGCCTCGAACGGCGCGACGGGCAAGACACCAGGCAATCCAATACTTGGCCACTGGCAGTTCGACCACCTTCAGCCGCAGGCCAAGCATGTCAAACACGCCAACCTGCGTCGCGTGCGGGCTGCGGTCGCCCCGATGCGGACCATCACAGTCCATTTCGGGACCAACAAGTTGACACTTACCAAGCCCGGGGGCAAACAGACCTCGTACCCGGTGCATTATCACGTCGACGTTGGCGATAGTACGGTCACCATGATCGAGCAGCGAAAGCAACAGACCGTGAAACAGACGTATCATCTAATGCCGAGTAAACCCAATCGCATCTATACCGTGCGGAACTTCGGTCCGGTCGGCCCTGTGCACATGGTTTACAAGCGAATCAACCCGAAGAATTGACCAACTATGGACCAGCTGGCAAGAGCGTCACAACGACTTGGCGTTCGCGACCGTCGGTGCGGTGTTCGTAGAGATAGATGCCCTGGTAGACGCCCAGATTCAAGTCGTTGTCAGTAATCGGAACCGTCAGATCCATGCCGGTGAGGATGCTGCGGATGTGGCCGCTCATGTCGTCCGGGCCTTCAATCTGGTGTTGGTACATGGCATCACCGTCCACGACGTTTTTGGCAAACCAGCGCTCGACGTCGCCGCGCACGGTAGGATCTACGTTTTCGCAGATCATAAGCGATGCCGATGTGTGTCGCATAAATACGTGGGCCAGACCAATGGTCAGATCGGTCCGCTGTACCACCGTGCGCACGTCATCGGTGATGTCGCACGTGGAACGGCCGTCGGTTGCGTAGGTCAGTACGTGCTGCATGGCTCTTTTGTGGTGTGTTGCAATCAGCCGATTTTGTCCACGATCAACTGATTGACTTCCTTGGGGTTGGCTTGACCGGCCGAGGCTTTCATGACCTGGCCAACCAGATAGCCGACAACCTTGGTCTTGCCGGCGCGGTATTGTTCGACTTGCTCGGGATTTTCGGCCAGCACCTGATCCACGTAGCCGGCGATTTCGTTGGTGTCGGTGATCTGTTTTAAGCCGCGGGCTTCGATGATGGCATCGGCGGTCTCGCCTTCGCCGGCGACCAGGGCGTCGAAGACCTGTTTCGCGATCTTGCCGGAGATGGTGTCGTCGGCTACACGATGAACCAGACCGCCGAGTTGTCCAGCTCTGATCGGGGCCTCGGCTATGGTCAGGCCTTCACGGTTGAGAACGCTGGCCAGTTCGCCGTTGATCCAGTTGGCCGTCGGTCGTCCCAGTGCGGCAGGATCGTCACCGGCAGCAGCTGTTGCTGTCTCGAAATAGTCGGCGGTTTCGGGGTTGACCGTCAACGCATTGGCGTCGGCGGTTGCTAGTGCATAGTCGCGTTCGAACCGCTTGGCCTTGGCTGCCGGCAATTCGGGTAACCGGCAGCGTTCATACTCGATGTCATCCGCCGTAATCGCTACTGGTAACAGATCCGGATCGGGAAAATAACGATAGTCGTGGGCCTCTTCCTTGCTTCGCATGGCGCGTGTTTCACCCCGATCCGGGTCGAACAGACGCGTTTCCTGCGTGATAGTGCCGCCCGATTCCAGCACATCGATCTGACGTTCGATCTCGTAGTTGATGGCTTGTTCCAGAAACCTAAACGAGTTGACGTTCTTGGTCTCGGTGCGGGTGCCGAATTCGTCGGTCGCGCCGCGGCGGACCGACACATTGGCGTCGATGCGAAACGAACCTTCCGCCATGTTGCCGTCGCAGATGCCCAGATAGCGGACCAGCGTGTGCAGGCGTTTGGCATAAGCAGCAGCTTGGGCTGCGCTGCGGATATCTGGTTGTGAGACACATTCGATCAATGGCGTACCGGCTCGGTTAAGGTCGATACCGGTGGCGTTGTCGAACGCATCGTGCAGGGATTTGCCAGCGTCTTCTTCCAAGTGGGCGCGCGTGATGCCGATGCGCTGCGTCTGGTCTTCGGCGGCGACATCGAGATGACCGCCGGTTACGATCGGCAGCGCGAGTTGGCTGATCTGATAGCCCTTCGGCAGATCGGGATAGAAATAGTGCTTGCGCTCGAACACTGAGTTCGGGGTAATCTCGGCGTCGATCGCCAGCCCGAAACGGACTGCCATGCGGATGACATCGGCATTGATTACCGGCAATACACCCGGCAGGGC
The DNA here is from genome assembly GCA_002403445.1 of Salinisphaeraceae bacterium UBA4764. Lineage (GTDB taxonomy): Bacteria > Pseudomonadota > Gammaproteobacteria > Nevskiales > Salinisphaeraceae > Salifodinibacter. The sequence goes on from DHHU01000067.1 coordinate 49,930, forward strand.
GATGTCGACCGCCGAGGCCTGGCTGTTGGGTGCCGCGCCATAGGCGGTGGGCGCAGAGGAAAATATCTTGCTGGCCGTGGCCAGCTGGATATGGATTTCCAGGCCGATGACAGGTTGCCAGCTTGCATCCGGCATTATTCAAACCCCGGCGGTTGTCGCGTGTGCCAGTCCGTTGCTTGCTGAAAGGCGTGACCCGCGTTCAACAGACGTGATTCTTCGAACCATGGCCCGATCAATTGCAGGCCGACCGGCAGATGGCCGGCAAAACCGGCCGGCACGGACATTGCCGGCACGCCTGCGAGGCTCGCCGGCAGGGTAAAAACGTCGTTGGCGTACATTGTGGTCGGGTTGTCAATTTGGCTGCCGAGCTTGAACGCGGGACCGGGCGTGGCCGGTGTCGCCAACAGATCAACCGACTCGAAGGCTTGTTGGAAGTCGTTGGCAATCAATCGTCGCGTGCGCTGTGCCTTGCGGTAGTAGGCGTCGTAGTATCCGGCCGATAGTACATAAGCACCGGTGAGTATACGGCGCTGGACTTCACGGCCGAAGCCTTCGGCTCGCGAGCGCTCGTAGAGGTCGGTGAGGTCCGTTGGGTTCTCGCAGCGGTGTCCATAACGTACGCCGTCGTAGCGCGCCAGATTGGACGAGGCTTCGGCGGGCGCGATGATGTAATACGTCGACAGCGCCAGATCGGTGTGCGGCATGTCGACATCAACCACCTGGGCGCCGAGGGCCTCGAACTCGCGGATCGCGGTCTGAATGGCTCGGGCGGTTTCGGCTTCGACCTCGGCGTCGAAATATTGTCGCGGCAGACCGATGGTCAGCCCATTGATGTCCCCGGTTAGCGCGGCCGGGTAGTTCGGCACCGGCTGGTCGGCGACGGTCGAGTCGTTGGGGTCGAAGCCGGCCATCGCCCCCAGAACCGGCGCACAGTCGGCCGCCGAGCGCGCGAAACAACCCGCTTGATCCAGGCTCGAGGCGAACGCGATCATGCCAAAGCGCGAGACCCGGCCGTAAGTGGGCTTGATGCCGGTCACGCCGCAGAGCGCTGCCGGTTGACGAATCGAGCCGCCGGTGTCGGTGCCGGTGGCGGCGGGTACCAGGCCGGCGGCCACGGCAGCGGCCGAACCGCCTGAGGAGCCACCCGGCACACAGCTCGTATCCCACGGGTTGGCGACGGCACCGAAATAACTGGTTTCGTTCGACGATCCCATGGCGAATTCATCCATGTTGGCCTTGCCGAGCGATACGGCGCCGGCCTTTGCCAAGCGGGAGACCACGGTGGCGTCGTAAGGCGCGACGAAATTGGCCAGCATGCGCGAGCCTGCGGTCGTGGCTTGCCCGTCAGTACAAAACAGGTCCTTGTGCAGGATCGGTAGACCACTCAATGACCCGCCATTGGCGTTATTCGATGCGCTGTGGTCTTGGCTGATCAGAGCGTTAAGCTGCGATTGACTTCGCTCGATCTTTGCGTGGCACGCCTGGATCCGCTCCTTGGCGGTATCCGGCGAGGCAATGTGGCCGGACACAATATCGGCGATCGTTTCGGGCTGGCTCATCCGATGACCTTGGGCACGCGATAAAGCCCGTCGTCGGCGTCCGGGGCCAGTGTTTGATAGGTCCCGCTCTGAGTGACTGGCTCGGCGCGGTCGGGGCGCAGTCGGGCCACCAGATCCAGCGGATGCGCCATGGGCTTCACGTCGGTCGTGTCAACCTGGGCCAGGGCATCAAACAAACCGAATATGCCTGATAAAGCAACGGCTGTTGCTTCAACGTCGCGGTCTTCGATCCGGATACGGTTGAGCGCAGCGATTGCGCGCACGTCGTCATTGTGCAATGTCATGATTGGTTGGAAGGTGGCCGATAGACAGATTGTTTCACTTTCATCGATCGATGTGGGCTGTCGTTAATAGACAATGCGGTCAATCAGGGCCGAGACTCTTTGGGCGAACTCGATATTGCAAAAACTCGGGGCTCGCAGACCCCGCGAGTGTCGCGTATCCTTTGCCTTTGTTTTGGTCGCAGTCTGCGGCTCCCCATATTTTAAACTTTTTGCCCGAGTCGTTTTAATGGTCGACAATTTTCGCGGTCTTTTCGTCAACGATCTCTCGATTGATCTCGGCACTGCCAACACGCTGATTTATGCGCGTGATCACGGCATTGTGCTGGACGAGCCCTCGGTGGTGGCTGTACGTACGGATTCACGCGGCGCCAAGCGTATCGAAGCGGTTGGTCACGACGCCAAGCGAATGCTCGGGCGCACGCCGAGTCAAATCTCTACGGTTCGGCCATTGAAAGACGGCGTGATCGCCGATTTCACGATCACTGAAAAAATGCTCCAACACTTTATCCGCAAGGTGCAGAAAAAACGTCTTTTGCGGCCCATGACCCGTGTACTGATCTGCGTGCCGTACGGCTCGACTCAGGTGGAGCGCAAGGCCATCCGCGAGTCGGCCGCCAATGCCGGGGCGCGGCGGGTGTATCTGGTCGAGGAACCTGTGGCGGCAGCGATCGGCGCCGGCATTCCCATCGGCGAGGCCCGCGGGTCCATGGTGCTCGACATCGGCGGCGGCACCTCGGAAGTGGCCGTCATTTCGTTGAACGGTATTGTTTATGCAGCGTCGGTGCGTACGGGCGGCGACAAGTTCGATGAAGCGATCATCAACTATCTGCGCAGGCAATACAACATGCTCATTGGCGAGGCCACGGCTGAATCCATCAAGCACCGGGTGGGCAGCGCGTTCCCAAGTCATGAGGTCAAGGAGATCGAGGTCGTCGGTCGGCACATATCAGCGGGCGTGCCGCGCAGTTTCACGCTTAACTCCAACGAGATTCTTGACTCACTGCAAGAACCATTGTCGAATATCACTAGCGCCGTCAAACTGGCGCTGGAATCGACTCCGCCGGAGCTGGGGTCGGACGTGGCCGAACGCGGTATCGTACTGAGTGGCGGCGGTGCCAATTTGGCGAACCTGGACAAATTGATTACCGAGGAAACCGGTTTGCCAGTGATTACCGCCGACAACCCGCTGACCTGTGTCGCGCGCGGTGGGGGCATTATGCTCGAGATGATTGACCGCAAGTCCGGCCAGATCTTCGCACTCGAGTAAGTTTTCGGCACCGATTCCGGGCCGTCCCGTTTACTTGGCGGGCGGTAGTACTGGCTCCAACCTCAGATCCTATTGGCAGACAACAGCGACTACCGGGAATCCTTGGCGCGCCTGCGGCGTGTTCCGCCCAGCCTGATGCTGGGCGTTGTTGTTATTGCCTCAGTAGTCATGATGAGCGCCGACGCGGGTGGTAGTTATATGGCTCCAATGCGGAGTGCGCTCGCCACTGTTGGCTATCCTTTTCAGATCGCGGCCTCGTTACCCGCCCAGACCGTCAATTACCTTGAACGCTATTTCGATCGCAGCGAACTGATTGCGAAAAACAATCGGCTCAAGCAGAAAAATCTACAGCTCAAGGGAAGACTGCAGCAACTGGCCTCTCTGGAGAGTCGAAACGAGCGGTTACGTTCGCTGCTCGGATCGGCTGCGTCGATCGACCGTCATGTGCAGATTGCCCAGATTCTATCCAGCAATCCGGATCCGTACCGCCATCGTGTCAAGCTCAACAAAGGACGGGAGGACGGCGTGTTTGTCGGCCAGGCGTTGATCGACGCGCATGGGATTGTCGGCCAGGTGGTCAGTGTTGCCCCCGCGACCTCGCACGCGGTGCTTCTAACCGACCCGAACCACGGTATTCCGGTCGAGATCAACCGAACTGGCCAGGAGACGATCGCAAAGGGGACTGGCCGTGCCGACACGCTGAAACTACCCTTCCTGCCGAGTAACGCCGATGTAAAAAAGGGTGATTTGCTGGTCACCTCGGGATTGGCCGGGCGTTATCCCGCAGGTTATCCGGTGGCACACGTGACCAAGGTAAAGCACACACCCGGCCGAGAATTTCTTCAAGTGACCGCTCAACCAACGGCTTCGCTGGGCCGTGGCCGTGCCGTTTTATTGGTCTGGAATCGCAACACATCGCCGTCTCATGCAGCGAACTCATCGCCGTCCCAGGCAGCGAAGTCAAAAGCGGATAGTTCACCGTGATACAAAACGATCGCGTGGGCATTTTCTGGATTGCATTCTCGATCAGCCTGAGTTTGGTGATCACCTTGATGCCACTGCCCACGTCCATTGCCGCCGGTCGGCCGCTGATGTATCCGGCCACGTTGTTATTCTGGATTATGATGCAGCCCACCCGGTTTGGTGTGGGCGTGGCCTGGCTGGGCGGGCTGCTTCTGGATGTCTTATTTGGCACTCCGCTGGGGGAACACGGTTTGGCACTGGCCTTGGCGGCCTACGCGGTGGTGCGTCTTCGACGGATTTTGTGGACGCTCGCCCCGTTGCAACAGTTGGCGCTTTTACTCCCCATTTTTGCGGGATACGAGTTCATGCTGTTCTGGATTGACGGGGTGATGGGGCAGTCATCCGCAATGTGGTGGCGTTGGGTTCCTGTTTTAACGACAGCGGTAATCTGGCCGGTCTGGAGCGCGCTTCTGGAACGGGTGGCGTTGATGGAGGTCAGATAAAAGGCCACGTCGATTCGAGGCGAGGCACTTGGATCCATCTCACCCAAACTTTATGCAGACCCTGATATGAGTCGCGACGGTCCACTCAAGGATCACGCTGGCGAGCGAGAGGTGTTTTTCGCCCGCATTCTTGTCATGGGCGGACTACTGGCACTGTTGGTGCTGGTTCTGCTGGCCCGCATGGCCTATCTCCAGATTCATCAACACAATTTCTACACGGCCCGTTCCAAAGCGGACCGGATGCAAGTGCAGCCCATCGCGCCCGTGCGGGGCCTGATCTACGGTCGACAGGGCCGGGTGTTGGCCGATAACAAACCCGCGTATCGACTCAGCGTGGTGCCCGAAGAGGCCGGTAACTTGAAACAGACGGTCAACCGCCTATCGAAGCTGTTGTCGATTACGCCGCAGCAAAAAAAACAGTTCTACAAACGCGTTCATCAACGCGCCCGTTTTCAGGCCACCAATCTGAAGTTGAATCTGTCATCGACTGAAGTCGCCCGGTTCGAGGTCAATCAGACGCGTTTCCCGGGGGTGCACATCCGCGCGGGGCTGACTCGGCACTATCCGCTCGGCAAGATTGGGGCGCACGTCATTGGCTACGTGGGCGGCATCACGGCGCACGATCTGGTTAAAGTCAATCGCAAGCGGTATCGCGGCTCGAGCCGGATCGGCAAGGCCGGGATCGAGAAATCGCACGAATCCAAACTCCATGGCTACCCCGGCCGGCAAATGGTGGAAACCAACGCCGCCGGCCGGGTGTTGCATCAAGTACATCGAAAGGCGCCAACGCCGGGCGACGATCTGCGACTGACGCTGGATACTAAACTGGAGCGTATTGCTTACCAGGCGCTTGGCCACAAGCAAGGCGCCGTGGTGGCGCTGAATCCCAAGACGGGGGGCGTTCTGGCGATGGTCAGCAAACCCAGCTACAAGCCGTCACTGTTTGCCAACAGTATCAGCCAGGCTCAGTACAACAAGTTATTGAACGCTCCTTACAACCCGCTCTTGAATCGGGCGATTCAGGGTCAGTATCCACCGGGGTCGACCATCAAGCCCGTGATGGGGATTGCCGGACTGGCAACAGGGAAAATAAAAGCCAAGAAAAAAGTCTATGCCCCCCCTTATATTACGTTGCCGCACAGCAATCATCGGTTTCGAGGCTGGGACCGTTCGGGCCAAGGGTGGGTCGATCTACCGCAGGCGATTCAGCGCTCGGCGGATGTATACTTTTACAAGTTGGGTGAAAAGGTTGGCATAAATGCCATGCACCACTATGCGACCGAATTCGGGCTTGGCCACAAGACCGGGATCGACCTGCCGCATGAGAGTGCGGGGCTGATGCCGTCCCGGGCATGGAAACATGCGACAACCGGCAAGCCCTGGTATCCCGGCGAGACATTGAATACGGTCATCGGACAAGGCCAAACCACGGCCACGCCTCTTCAGCTGGCGACGATGGTCTCGAGAATCGCCATGCGCGGCGGTGGCTACAAACCGCATCTTCTAAAGGCGTGGCGTTCGGCCAACGGGACTGTTCATAACTATAAGCCACAGGCCCTCAGACCTATAACTCAACCTACAGCCAACGACTGGCATGAAGTGATCAAAGGGATGCGGATGGTGGTTTCGGCGCCACACGGAACAGCATTCCATACGATCGGGCAGCATCTGGAATATCCGATTGCTGGCAAGACCGGCACCGCCCAGGTCGCTGACTTGCCGCGTGGCCCAGCGCCCAATGAAAATAATGTGCCGCGTGCCAAACGCCCCCACGCATTGTTTATTGCCTTTGCGCCGATCAAGCACCCCAAGATCGCCGTCGCAACCGTGATCGACCATGGCGGCGGTGGTGCGAGTGTCGCAGCGCCCGTGTGCCGCAAGGTGATTGATCAATACCTGGACCAACGCTCCGAGCATGCCATGAAAACGCCGAAAAAATGGACGTCAAATCAACCGTGAGTGTTGCCAACCGGCCCGAGCCGACCCTCACCCAGCGCGTCAGTGCATTGCATATCGATCTGCCGCTCTTTTTGACTCTGTTGATGGGCTGTTGCCTGGGATTGTGGGTTCTCTACACTGCTTCGGGGCAATCCGAATCCATGGTGGCTCGACAGGCGATCCGATTGGGGGTTGGTCTAATTGCCATGATTGTCATTGCGCAGATTCCACCGCGCTGGATACGAATCGGCGCGCCGTGGGGGCTTGGTATCGGGGTGATTCTGCTGGTGATCGTTATCGGGTTGGGCCACTCGAGTCTCGGCGCCCGCCGTTGGCTTAGCCTTGGGGTAGTTCGGTTTCAACCGTCCGAGATCGTCAAGATATTGGTGCCTTTGACCCTGGCCAGTTTCCTGTACGCGCGACCCCTGCCACCGCGGCTTTTCGAGATCATGGTTTGTGCCCTGCTAATTGCTGTTCCGGCAGGACTGGTGGTGATTGAACCCGATTTTGGATCGGCCGTTCTGATTGCTGTATCAGGTGCCACAGTCCTGTTTTTCGCCGGCCTTCGCTGGCGCTTTATATTTGCAGTGATTGCGCTTTTGCTGGCCGCTGCGCCAGTGGTCTGGTTTTCACTGCAGAACTACCAACAAGCACGCGTTCTGACGTTTCTCAATCCCTCGCGCGCACCGCTTGGGGCCGGGTATCACATACTGCAATCCAAGATCGCGATCGGTTCGGGCGGGCTGTTCGGTCAGGGGTGGCTTGACGGCAGTCAGGCGCGGCTCAGCTTTCTGCCGGAAGCCAGCACCGATTTCATATTCTCGGTCTACGCCGAAGAAACAGGCTTTCTCGGTGTGGCGGGCATGTTGCTCATCTACCTGCTCATCCTGGGCCGGGGGATTGTCATCGCCTTGAACAACAGCGATACCTTCGAACGACTCGCCGCAGCCAGCCTGAGCGTTGTGTTTTTTCTTTATGTGTTTGTCAATATTGCCATGGTCTCGGGTATTCTGCCGGTTGTGGGGGTGCCGTTGCCGCTGGTCAGCTACGGTGGGACCTCCCTGGTGACGCTGCTGGCATCTTTCGGGGTGCTGATGTCGATCCAGACCCATCGGGAGCTTCTAAGCCAATGACGCAGATTCTTAAAACCGGTTTGGGGGTTCTCATCGGTGCGGCTCTTCTGGGGATTGGGGGGCAGGCTACGGCTGCCGGGTTTTTGCACAAACCGGGTGCGAATCAACTCGTCGATCAGCTCGCTGCCCAAGGGATCCCGGCCAAGACCACGCGACGATTGCTAAACGCAGCTCGCAAGCAGCCGGGCGTGATCGACAAAATCAAAAATCCGGCTGAGAAACGACTGAACTGGGGCCAGTATCGGGCCATATTCATGCAGCCCAGTCGCGTGCGTCAGGGTGCGGCTTTCATTCAGGCCCATCAGACCGTTTTCAAGCAAGCCCAGCGCCATTACGGCGTGCCGGCACCGGTCATCGCAGCGATTATCGGCGTCGAGACGCGATACGGTCAGCATATGGGCCACGATCGGGTGCTCGATGCGCTGGCCACGCTTGGGTTTGATTATCCGCCGCGTTCACAGTTTTTTCGGCGTGAACTGAGATCGTTTATCGAGCTTTGTGTCAAGAACGATCTAAACTGCGAAAAGCTCAAGGGCTCCTATGCGGGCGCCATCGGCATGCCACAGTTCATTCCGTCAAGTTATGTTGCCTATGCAGTCGATGGCAACGGCGACGGTAAGCGTAATTTATGGCAGCCGGCGGATGCCATTGTCTCGGTTGCCAGCTATCTGTCGCGACATCACTGGCAACAGGGTGCCGGTGTTGCAACGTCTGTTCGGATTCCCGACGGTTCGTCGGACACTAATCTGGCCCGAGCCCGGCCGGGTCAAACCAATACAAGCTGGCGGCACCTGGCTCGTCAAGGAGCGCGTGCATCGAAGCCCCCGGACGGCAATACTCGGGTGGCGTTGCTCCGTCTGCAGGGTCAAAACGGTCGGGAATATTGGTTGGCTGAACACAACTTTTTTGTGATAACGACTTATAACCACAGTGATTTATATGCGATGGCGGTGCACCAGTTGGCACAAGCGATTGCCAAACGACTGAATTGACAATCAAGGATATCGATCCATAAAAATCATTATGATTTGGCCGCGCCTTGCAATCGCCCTCCTGCTGCTGGCCGCACTGCTGGTCGTGACCGGCTGTGCAAGCCGGTCGCCACAAGTGACGGGCGGTACGCATTCGGGACCGTCGAGCTACACGGTCCGTGGCCATACCTATCGTGTGCGCTCCCACGTAGCGGGGTTTCAACGGACCGGGGAGGCAAGTTGGTACGGTCCCGGGTTCAACGGGCGGCGAACCGCAAGTGGCCAAATTTACGACATGGACAAGATGACGGCGGCACAAAAGACATTGCCGCTTGGGTCTCGAGTGCGGGTAACGGACTTGTCCAACGGCCGCCATGTGGATGTGCGGATCAACGACCGCGGGCCGTTTCACGGCAACCGGATCATCGACTTATCCTATGCTGCCGCCAAGAAACTGCACATGGTCAAAAATGGCCGCGCCCGGGTGCGAATCGTGGCTGCAGGATCAAAAGGCCCAGCACTGTCGAAACACACCGGCCACCAGAACCGGGCCCGATCCGACTCGGCCTCCAAGCAAGCGACATCGTCCCACGGCCAATTTCTGCAGGCCGGCGCGTTCAAGGAACGAAACCACGCCATGCGGCAAAGGCGCCGGATTCGCAAGCTCGGCGTTCACCAAGTCCAGATACGCCGCGCCCCGGGCAACCAGCGTCTGTATCACGTGCGTATCGGCCCATTTGCTACTGCACGTACCCGTCAGCATGTGCGGCACGAACTGCGAGCCGGTGGCGTCAGCACTATTGCGGCTGATTGACCAAAAGGCGCCGCATGTCCCGACTCAACTCTTGAATGAGTCGCGGGCCAAGGCGCTACACACCATTTACAGCGTCTGATAGGCACTAATAGTTCATACAAACCATAGATCTTATCCGCAACGACCAGCTTGCCCTCAAGACCGATATGGCTAATCAGCGTGGCGCGCATCAGGCTACGTCCGATAGCTATCGAGCACTGGCCCCGGCGGGGCCAGTGCTGCGGTAACGCGATCGTTGCCTCGGTCGAGGCGTCGGTTTGCTCCACGACCGGTCATTCGCTAGACCGATATTACCCCATGCGACTCCCAGTTCCGGAGCACCCGGCGCCGAGCGGCGATGCTCGATGCCGCCGGTCAGGTTCGGGCGTTCATGATCGGCTATCGGCCCCGAGCGGGCGCCGNNCGTCAGGCGTTCGATGAATCAGGCGAAGCCCACCGCGATGCGAGAGAAACACCAGCATCGGCACATTCCCAACGGTGAAACGCGGTAAAACCGAGCTCAATGCGGTGAATAACATCGCGGCACGGGGCCTTCTGTTCTTTCGCCGACGCCGCGAGGTGCCGGTGGGTGTGTTCTGGTCAAAGTCTGTGGCCAGGCCGCGAAACCTGGCGACACTCGGCCCACTGTGGGCTGACCAACCCGCCGCGAGGTGAGGGACCCGAATTCGCGTCTAATTTTTCGAATGTATCGTTGGAGGTATCAAAAACTCATGGCACGCTCGGCCTCAAGTATTGGAAATGCCCTCGTCGTTTGTTGTCTAAACTGCTGTAAAATCTGGTAACTCGCGGCCGCTATGCCGGCCGCTCTTTTTCGTCCCGCCACCACGATCGATATATGACTTATCCGACGCGCGCTCTGTTGGGCGCCTTGCTGTTTGCCTTTGTCGTTGTTGCCCAGGCAAATCCGCTGCCGATCCCATCGGCTCCGTCGCTTAGCGCCAAGACCGATACCTTGATTGATGCCCAATCCGGCCAGGTACTGGCCGCAAAAAAACCCGACAAGCACGTGAAACCGGCGAGTGTCACGAAGTTGATGGTGGCCTACATCACATTCGATGAAATCAAGAAAGGCAACCTGTCGCCCAAGGAGACCATGAAGGTCACTAATAAAGCGTGGCAGATGCATGGCTCACAGATGTTTCTTCGGGTCGGCAATAAAGTCTCCGTTGATCAGTTGCTCGATGGCCTGATTACTGATTCGGGCAACGATGCGGCGGTGCAGCTGGCTCAGTATATCGGGGGCTCGACGTCGACNNTCATTACATGAGCGCCAAAGATATGGCGCAATTGCTGGCTGATATCACGCAAAAGTTTCCGAAACTCTACAAGCGCTATTTTTCCATCAAACACTTCACTTGGAACGGCATCAAACAGTACAACCGTTGCAAGCTGCTGTGGAGCGACCCTCGGGTGGACGGGGGTAAGACCGGCCATACCAAGGCCGCCGGCTACAACCTCGTGGCGTCAGGTCACAGCCACGGGATGCGACTTGTTGCGGCTGTAACGGGCACCGGGTCGGACTCCGCCCGAAACCGTGAAGCCGACGCGCTATTGAATTATGGCTTCCGGTATTTCCGGAATGGGACGTTCGTGAAGGCCGGTCAGCCCGTGACCCACGTCCAAGTCTGGAAGGGCGATGCCGATAACGTCCCCGTGGTGACACATACAAATGTCGTCGCGGCCTATCCTCGCGGCAAGCGTAAGCAGGTCCAGGTATCGGCCCAGTTGCCCAATTCCTTGGTAGCGCCAATCGCCAAGGGCAAAAAAATGGGGACATTGACGGTTAAATACGGCAACCATGTGTTGAAACGGGCCCCGCTCTATGCTGGCAAGAAAATCGGCCAGGGCAGCCTGTTCTCTCGCCTGGTTGATGACGTCTGGATGATGTTCTAGGGCGCCCGGTCATGGATACGGCCCTGGTCAACGGCGAATATGTGCCGAAATCGACGGCATCGGTGTCGATATTCGACCGCGGATTTCTGTTTGCCGATAGTGTCTACGAGGTTGTGCCGGTGTATGCCGGACGGGCATTCAAGCTTGCCGCACACATCCAGCGTCTTGAAGCCAGTCTGGACGCCATCGGCATTCCCAATCCGCACGACCGAGACGAATGGCAGCGCTTGATCAGGGCCTTGATCGAGGTCAACGGCGGTGGTGATGTCAGTGTTTATCTACAGGTCACGCGCGGCGCGCCCGCTCGGCGAGAACATCGCCTGCCGACCGGCGTACAACCGAACGTTGTGGCGTTTTGTCAGAGCCGAAACGCGCCATCGGCAGCCGCACTTACGCGCGGCGTGTCGGCGATAACGCAGCGCGATACACGCTGGCCGTTGTGTCACATCAAGTCGACATCGTTGCTGGCCAACGTGCTGGCCACCGCCGAGGCGCACCAAAACGACGCCTCTGAGACTTTGTTTATCGATACCGCAGGCGGCGTGGTGGAAGGCGCCTCCTCTAACGTGTTCGCGGTCGTGGAGGGTCGGGTGCTGACGCCGGTGCTGCGGGAAACCATCCTGCCGGGCATTACCCGGACCGTGGTTTTGACTATTCTCAGGCAGTTGGGCATCGCCCATGCCCAGGTTGATCATCTGCCGCTGCTTGCGTTACGTAAGGCTCAAGAAGTCTGGATATGTTCGTCAACCCGTGAAGTCCTGCCGGTCACCCAGCTCGACGGCGCCTTCGTTGGCGATGGAGCACCGGGTGCGATCTGGGCCAGAGTCCACCAAGAACTGCAAAGCAACGACCATGAATGACACTGGCGAAACGCTGCTGGAATTTCCCTGTCGATTTTCGGTCAAGGCTTTCGGACGCAGCGAGGCCGAATTCAAGGAGACGGTGTACGAGTTGATCAAACAACATGCTCCAGGCCTGCGCCGGGCCGATTTGAAAATGCGCGACAGCCGACGCGGCCGATATGTCTCGGTTACGGCCACCATCAATGCCGAAAGCAAAGCCCAGCTCGACGCCATCTATCGGGATCTAAGTGCCAGTCCGTCGGTCATCATGTCCCTGTGAGCCAGGCCTTGTCCATCGAGATCGACCGTGACGATTGGACACCGCAAGCCTATCGTCCCGTCTGGTTGGCCATGCGCGAGTATTGCGCGACGCGCACGCCCCAGAGCCCCGACAAACTTTGGCTACTGTCGCATGAGCCGGTATTTACCCAGGGCCGGAACGGCCGTGCCGAGCACGTTATTGACCCTGGCAACATCGAGGTGATTCCGATCGATCGGGGCGGTCAGGTTACGTACCACGGGCCCGGCCAGATCATGGCCTATGTGTTGTTTGATCTAAAGCGCGGCGGTTTTGGTATCCGGCGGCTGGTGAGCGCGCTCGAAGACAGTATCATCGAGACATTGGCGACATTCGGGGTGGATGCGTGGTCGAATCGATCGGCACCCGGGGTGTATACGTCGCGTGGCAAGATTGCGGCGGTAGGATTGCGCGTTTCACGCGGCTGTAGTTTCCATGGCCTCGCGCTGAACGTGGATATGAATCTGGAACCGTTCGGGCGTATCGCCCCGTGCGGCTATACTGACATGCCCATCACGCAGTTGGCCGATTTCGGTGTTCGCCCCGGACTTGATGTGGTTGCGGATCGGCTCATCGAGGCGCTGACGTCCCGGCTTTCGGTGCCGGTGACGGGTTGATGTTGTAACCAGGCGATTGAGCCCGGATAATCCCGTGATGACCCAACGAGCCGACATCCATGACTCGCATTCGCCTCTGGTTGAAGTCCGTGATCTGAATTTCTCCATCGCCGGACGGCCGATTTATCGGGGGGTTAATCTCGATATCGAGCGGGGAAAAGTCACAGCAATAATGGGGCCGAGTGGTTCCGGCAAGACCACATTGTTGCGGCTGATCGGGGGGCAATGGCGCGCCAGCCAAGGGCAAGTGCTATTTGACGGCGAAGATGTCGCGCGACAATCCCAACGACGATTGTTCGATATACGCAAGCGTATGGGTATGTTGTTCCAGTCCGGTGCCTTGCTATCCGATCTCTCGGTTTTCGACAACGTGGCTTTTCCGCTGCGTGAACACACCGATTTACCCGGCGAACTAGTGCGCGATATCGTGCTGATGAAACTCCAAGCCGTGGGGCTGCGTAACGCCAGAGATCTTTACCCAGCCGAATTGTCTGGTGGCATGGCGCGACGCGTGGCGCTGGCCCGCTCGATCGCCCTGGACCCGGACATGGTGATGTACGACGAGCCATTTTCTGGCCAAGACCCGATCTCGATGGGCGTGCTCTTGAGACTGATCCGGCAGTTGAACGATGCACTGGGGCTGACATCCATTGTGGTTTCTCACGACGTCAACGAGACGCTTGGAATCGCTGACTATGTTTATGTGATCGCCGACAGCGAGATTGTTGACCACGGTACCCCGGATGAGCTGCGCCAGTCGGATTCCGAATGGGTGGATCAATTTCTGCACGCCCGTGCTGACGGCCCGGTGCCGTTTCACTACCCGGGCCAGTCGTACCGCGACGATCTGCTGACGAGTGCGCGATGAAATCGGGCCTGGCCCAACTTGGCTATACCGCGCTCGACTGGCTCGCCGAGCTGGGCCGGAGCGTGTTGTTTCTGTTGCGGATCATTGCGGCATTGCCAATGCTGGGTCGCAAGCCTCGGCTGTTGGTGGAGCAGGTTTATTCGGTCGGTGTGTTGTCGCTGGTCATTGTTGTGGTCTCGGGCCTTTTCGTGGGGATGGTGCTGGCGCTGTCCGGTTATCGGGCACTGGTTCAGTTCGGCGCCTCGAACGCACTGGGCACTTCCGTAGCACTGGTGGTCATACGCGAACTGGGGCCAGTTGTGACAGGCCTATTGTTTGCCGGTCGCGCCGGCAGCGCAGTGGCCGCCGAGATCGGCCTGATGAAAGCCACCGACCAGCTTTCCGGCATGGAAATGATGGCCGTCGATCCCCTGCGGCGCGTGGTTGCGCCAAGATTCGTAGCCGGCATCATCGCCCTGCCACTGTTGACTGCGATCTTTTCGGTTATGGCGATCGGGGCTGGTGGGGGATATTTTGTGGGCGTCACGCTGTTGGGTGTCGACGCCAGCGCCTATTGGCACGGTATCCAGTCGAGTGTGGGTATCGGCGACATCATCGACATGTTCATCAAGGCTGGCACGTTTGGCGCAATCGTGACCTGGGTTGCGGTGTTCGAAGGCTACTATGCCGCGCCCACGTCCGAAGGTGTCTCACGTGCGACCACGAATACTGTGGTCATCGCCTCGCTCGCCATTTTGGGCGCTAACCTTATTCTCACCGCCATGCTGTTTTCCGGCGGCTGATCGATGATTATTTTTACGGAGTTCTGACATGCAATCCCGAGCCATGGAGATTCTGGTCGGTGTGTTCATCTGCCTCGGCGTGGCAGCAATATTCATATTGACCATGCGGGTGAGCAACTTTAGTGCTTCGACAGGTGCGGGTTACACTCTCACCGCATCCTTCAATGACATCGGCGGTTTGAAAAAAGGCGCGCCGGTGAAGATGGGCGGTGTCCAAATCGGCCAAGTCACCGCTATCAATCTTAACCAGAAAACCTTTCAGGCTGTGGTTAAGGTCCACATCGACAAGGGCTATCAGATTCCCAAAGGATCAACTGCGTCGATTCTCACCTCCGGCCTTTTGGGCAGCAAGTATCTGGGTGTCAGCCCCGGTGGCTCGCTGAAGAATATGAAAAATGGCGATAGTTTCGCGGACACGCAGAGCGCGTTGGTGTTGGAACATCTGATTGGCCAGTTCATGACGAAGATGGGCAGCGGAAGTGGTGGCTCACAGGGCTCAAACAGTCATTCATCGAACTAATATGCCCGAGGCATAGTCCAACTACAGACCAGTAACAGGAGTCATCCATGATCCGATCGAGTCAACGATTACCCAAGCGCCTAGCTCAGAGCGCTACTCTGATGTTGGGGGCCGCATTGTTTGTTGCCGTGATCACGCCAATGCCGGCATCCGCGTCCTCTCAGTCGCCGGAGCAAGTGGCCAAGCAGACCGTCCAGAAAATTCTTCAGGACATGAAAGGACATCGGCAACAGTTGCGTAACAATTCGGCCCAGTTACGTGCGTTGATCAACAAGGATTTGATGCCGGTTGTTGATCTGGATTATACCTCGCAACTCACGCTCGGCCGCTACTGGCGAGAGGCGACCCCGGAACAGCGAAACAAGTTTGAAAAAGCATTCAAGAACATGCTCATTCAGAACTACGGCGACGCGCTTCTCAAGCTCAAGAGTGGCGATAACATGCAGTATTTACCTGTTCGAGCGCCGGCTAATGCCAGCAATGTCACCTTTAACGCTATTTATCATTCGCCTAATGGGCATAATGTTCATCTGGCGCTGAAAATGCACAAGGTGCATGGCCAGTGGGAAATCTACGATGCAAGCGGTGAGAATTTGTCTTTCGTGACCAACTTCAAGGAGCAGTTCACCAACCGCATTCAGCAGGTTGGATTGAGTAAGTTCATCCAGCAGATGCAACAGCGTTACGGTACGAGCAGCGGGTGACTGAGGACAACGAAGCTCGTAGAGTGATGCCGGGCGCGTCCCTCGACAAACACAATGCTAAAGACGAGTTGGACAAGTCAGCGGACTGGTTCCATGAAAAAAGGCCGCTCACAATTGACCTGGGCGGTGTCGAGCGCGCCGACAGCGCTGGCGTCGCGCTGTTGCTCGCATGGCAACGGCGTGCCGAGGCGGCCGATGTGACGGTAGGCTTCGTCAATGTACCGAACACAATTCGCGCTATCATTGAGGTCAGTGGTCTGGCGCCTCTGCTGGCGCTGAAGGACAATGAGGCCCGTGGCGAGCCAGGTTCGGCTAGCGTTTCGTTGTCAGCCGCTCGATAATTGGTCCCACGATAATCTCGATCGCCATGCGCATTTTTGTGCCCGGTACCACAAGGGTGTTTGGGCGTGACATGAACGCGCCGTGGATCATGGTCAACAGATAGGGAAAATCGATCGCGAAACTTTGGGGATCGCGGATTCGAATCACGACCATCGATTCATCCGGGCCAGGCACATCCTTGGCGATGAAAGGGTCGGATGTGTCAACCAGTGGCACGCGCTGGATATTGATGTCACTGCGCGCGAACTGTGGCGTGATGGTTTCGATATAATCCGGCATGCGCCGCAGGATGACGTCGGCGCTGCGCTCCGGGGCGTATCCGCGATCGCGGATATCTCGGTGAATTTTTTGTATCCACTCTATATTGATCGTGGGCGTCACGCCCACCAATAAGTCGACGTGCGAGGCGATGTCGACAGATGCTGTAACGGCGCCGCCATGCAGGCCTTCGTACATCAACAAATCGGTGTCATCAGGCAAGGCTTCCCAAGGGGTAAAAGTTCCGGGTGATTGACCGTATTCGGCGGCTTCGTTCTGATCGTGCAGATAGCGCCGCGTCTTACCAGTGCCGTTTGCGCCATATTCGGCGAAAAGCTCGTCCAGTTTATCCAGCCGGTTGGCACTCGGACTGAAGTGGCTGAATGCTTCACCGTGCCGATCCGCCTCGGCTTCGGCAGCGTGCATGGCGTCGCGCTCATAGCGGTGGAACCCATCCCCGTCGATAAAGGCCGCGTGCAGATTCTGGCGCCGAATGATGTGCTCGAACGCTATGCGCGCGGTGGAAGTGCCCGCGCCGGACGAGCCTGTGACCGCGACAATCGGATGACGTTGGGACATTATTCCTGCTCGCTAGTATGTCCTATAGACACAAGTCGCATTGCGCTATTGGCTTCGATATTGCATGGTCATTAGTGGTGCCTGGCGCCGTTCATTTCAATCAGGGAGTCATGTTATGACCTCGTCTAAAATTCCTGCCCGCTTACTGGCCGGGCTAGTTGCCGGTTTAGCGTTGACCGCCGTTGTCGGCAATGCAAACGCCGCGACTTTGAAACAGATTAAGAACCGGGGCTATATCCGGATAGCGGTCGCCAACGAAATTCCGTATGGCTTCATGACCAGCAAGGGGACAGCCAAAGGCTTTGGGCCGAGCATTGCCAAGCTGGTTTTGAAGCGCATGGGCATCACCCACTATCAGTGGACGGTCATGCCGTTCGGCTCTCTCATACCGGCGCTCAAAGCCAACCGCGTGGATATGGTAGCGGCGTCCCAGGCGATCCTTCCCAAACGCTGTAGCCAGGTGGCTTATTCGCATCCCAACACCACCTATGGCGAAGGCCTTATGGTGAAAAAGGGGAATCCGAAGGATATCCATAGTTATAAGGCTTTCCTGAAGAACAAGAACCTCAAGATGGGTATCGTCTCCGGTGCAGATGAACTGGAATTCGCCCACAAGATAGGTATTCCGGACAATCAACTCGTCATGTTGCGGGCCAATACCGATGCGGCTTCCGCCGTGGCCACCGGCCGTATTGACGCCTACGCGGGAACCCAGTTCACGGTCGTGCGACTGGCCAAAAAATCCAGCAAGGTCGTGCCGGCCCAGCCATTCCATGATCCGGTCATCAATGGCAAGCCAATCCGGAGCTGGGGAGCCTTTACGTTCAACAAATCGGACGACGCATTGCGCAAGGCCTTTGACAAGAATCTCGATGCCGTGCAGTCCAAGCCGATCTGGCGGAAAACGCTGAAGAAATTCGGCATGAACAAGCACTCGATCGATGAAGTGCACAAAAAGACCACAAAACAACTCTGCAGTTCGAGTTCTTCTTCCTAGTCGGCTGATGCCGATTCGGCGCACTTGGGGCCGGTTGCCATGCCGGCCTCGCGTGCAGCCGCATCTGGCATCTAGTCGGGCTGGAAGCTGACCCTAGAAACCCCTCATGAACTGGCTTAATCTGCTGCCAGCGCTGCTGCGCGGTGCCGAGGTGACGGCGTGGATCACCGTTGCTTCAACGATTGGCGGCGCTTTTCTGTCGTTTGCTGCTGGGATCGGTGTTCGTTCGCGATTTCGCGGTTTTCGCTGGCTTGCTGGGCTGTATATTCAAATATTTCGGGGCACCTCCCTGCTCGTTCAGCTTTTCTGGCTCTATTTCGCGCTCCCGATAATCGGAATCAGTCTGTCACCGGTTGTTGCGGGTGTTTTGGGGCTGTCGCTCAATATCGGGGCCTATGGCGCTGAAGTGGTGCGTGGCTCGCTAGCATCCGTTGACACCGGCCAGATCGAGGCCGCGACGGCCCTCAATTTGTCGCCACTGCATACGCTTTGGCGGGTCATCATGCCGCAGGCGTTGGTTGAGATGATGCCGCCTTTCGGTAATTTAGTGATCCAGAATCTCAAGGATTCATCGCTGGTGTCGCTGATCAGTCTGGCCGACCTGGCGTTTCAGGCCGATCAGCTTCGCAATCAGACGCTGGAAACCCTGCCCATCCTGACGTTGACACTTTTGTTGTATTTCGCGATGGCACTGGTGCTGATGGTCGCCATGCGGTTTGTCGAACGCTATGCGCGCCGGGTCTCCGGCCGTGAGGCGGCGCGCTGATGTTATTCGGGATTCATTGGAACCTGGCCTCACAGTGGTCGTTTGCGCTGTCGATCACGCCGATTCTGTTGATCGGCATGAAAGTCACGGTCGAGGCAACTGTCTTTGGTTTCCTGATTGCCATGTCGTTGGGGTTGGTGTTCGCGCTCTTGCGGTCGATGCCCCTACGCGCGGTTTCGTGGCCTACGGCAATCTTTGTGGAATTCGTTCGCGATACGCCCCTTCTGATACAGCTTTATTTTCTTTATTACGTGTTACCGAACTACGGGATCTCCTTACCGGCGCTGGAGACGGGGGTCATTACGCTTGGCATCCAGTACAGTGCCTATACGTCAGAGGTGTATCGTGCGGGCCTTGAAGCCGTTCCGTTTGGCCAACGCGAAGCGGCCAGGGCGCTTAATCTTGGTTCGTTTCGTACGTATCGCGACGTCATCATTCCGCAGGCGATTCCGCGCATCGTGCCAGCGCTGGCCAATTATCTGGTCTCGATTATCAAGGACACGCCGATCCTGTCGGCAATCACGGTCCTGGAAATGCTTGGCGTTGGCAAAATCATCGGCGATCGAACGTTTCGTTACCTGATTCCGTTGACCCTGGTTGGCATCTTGTTCCTCATACTCACCGTGATTGCGGCCTGGGGCGTGCGTTTTGTCGAACGCCGGATGCCACGCGGCGGTGTTGCATTGAAGTGACTTAAAAGCAATGACATACCTAGCACAGTTCGAAAACGTCACCAAACGCTTTGGTGACACGTCTATTCTCCATAACTTCAATTTCGAAGTGACATCCGGTGAGCACGTCGTGCTCATGGGGCCATCCGGTTCCGGCAAATCCACCGTGTTGCGGATATTGATGACCCTGGAAGGAATCCAGGATGGCGTCGTTTATGTCGAGGGCGAACCGCTGTGGCACGAATATCGCAATGGTGTGTTGAAGCCGGCGCGCGAGGCGCACCTGCGCCGTATGCGCAACGGTATTGGCATGTTGTTCCAGCACTTCAATTTGTTTCCGAACATGACGGTGCTGCGGAACGTGATCGAAGCCCCTATGAATGTGCAGCGTTTGTCACGCACCGAAGCCACTGAGCGTGCTGATGAATTACTGGAGCGGGTGGGTATGAGCAACAAACGTGATGCGTATCCGTTGTCGCTGTCGGGTGGCCAGAAACAGCGTGTCGCCATTGCCCGCGCCATGGCAATGCGGCCGAAACTTTTGATGTTCGACGAACCGACCTCGGCGCTGGATCCCGAAATGGTCGGCGACATACTGGAAGTCATCAAGGATCTAGCGCAAGCATACGACCTGACGATGTTGATTGTTACTCACGAAATGGGATTTGCGCGAGAAGTCGCCGACCGTGTGTGTTTCTTCTGCGATGGCCAAATCCTGGAACAAGGTAAACCGGAAACGATTTTTACCGAGCCGACTGAAGCGCGAACCCGCCAGTTTTTGAGCCGGGTGACCGGCGCCAAAAAAGCCAAGGTTGGCAGCGAGGCCCAGTCCTGATCGCTGAGGATATTCACCGATTAAGGAAATATGCCCTTTAACCAACGCACTGGACCGATACCGTGTAAGGGTGTGTATGGGATTGCCGGATACGATCGGCGTGGATATCGTGCAATATCAGCGCTTTGCATTCGTTTGCGTGATCGTGCCCTAGGGGCAGCTGGTTGCTAGTGATCTAACCAGCGCTGTATACGAATCACTTTAAGCACCAGTCTTTCGCCGATAAATCAAGTCGCGCACTGTATGACCATGGTGCTCGCCGCGGGCTTCGAAGCGTGTGGCCGGCCGCGGCGGGGTGCGGTCAAAGCCGCTGGCGTCGCCGATATTGTCAAATGCCGTGTGAGGGTCGATAACCTCGCGCATCCACTCCGCATAGTCCGTCCAGTCGGTGGCCAGCCGCCAAACGCCTCCCGGTTTCAGAACACGCGCAACACTGTCGGCGAATCGGGTGGTCACGAGACGGCGTTTGTGATGACGTTTCTTGGGCCAGGGGTCGGGGAAGTACAACAGCACTTCATCCAGCTCACCGGGATCGAATGCCGCATCAATCAAATGGAATGCGTCACCGTACAAAACGCGCGCATTGAGCGCCCCTGAATCGTGCAATGCGCCCATGAGACGTGCAATGCCGGTTCGATAGACCTCGATGCCGATAAAGTCTCGTTCGGGTTCAGCTTGCGCACGAGTGGCGAGTACTTCTCCAGCTCCGAAGCCTATCTCCAGTGTGATGGGCGCAGTGCGCCCAAAAACCGTTGCCCAGTTGGCCTGTGATCCGGCATCGTCGACACCGTAGATGGGCCAAAGAGTATCGAGACGTTTTTGCTGGCCCGGTGTGAGTCGTCCTTCCCGCTTGGCAAAGCTGCGGATCGATCGGTAGCCGCTGGTGCTCTCGCCGTACACGCCAGAGTTGGGTTCAGAACGGCAGGCCGGAAGCCGGCGATGAGGCCGATGCATACCGTCGGCGCTGCATCCGACCCGCGAGATAGCCTTGGCGGCCGGCGACCACGGCGTGACGCATGGCTTGGGCCATCAATATCGGTTTGCCGGCTTGTGCTATAGCCGTATTCATCAATACGCCATCGCAGCCGAGTTCCATGGCGATGGCAGCGTCTGAGGGCGTACCAACACCGGCGTCGATCAAAACCGGCACCTCCGCGTTCTCGACAATTTCGAGGACATTGTAATGATTCTGGATCCCCAGACCCGAGCCGATCGGGCCGGCCAGCGGCATGATCGCAACACAGCCCATGGTCTCCAGCCGGCGACAGGCAATCGGGTCGTCACTGGTGTAGACCATGACGTCAAATCCGTCGGCAACGAGTTCTTCAGCGGCGATTATTGTCTCGGCCATGTCGGGATAGAGGGTTTTTTCATCGCCAATGACTTCTAGCTTGACCAAATTGTGGCCGTCCAGAAGTTCGCGCGCCATGCGGCAGGCGCGCACTGCCTCATCGGCCGTTTTACAGCCCGCGGTATTGGGCAGTGCGGTAAAGCGCTCCGGGTTAACAATGTCCAACAGGTTGCGTTGCTCGCGCGCGGCCGGATCGTTGAAAGCTGGCGTGCGGCGGATTGCCATGGTCACGATCTCGGCGCCGCTGGCCTTGAGCGCGGCCTCGGCTTCGTCGAGATCGGCGTATTTGCCGGTGCCCACGAGTAAGCGCGAATCGAAACGGCGACCCGCGATGCTGAGGGTATCGGATTCAGCCGTTGCCATGCCGCCGCCGATGGCTTGTACGATTTCCAGTTCGTCGCTTTCGGTAAGCCGGGTCTCGGCGTGCTCGGCTCGCGGTATGATTTCGCCATTCCGTTCGACCGCGACCCGGCGCTGGCCATAGTCGAGTTCGGTTAATAGCTCCGCGAGCGTGATCGCCTCGCGGCACTCGGTTGTTTCGCCGTTGATGCGGATATTCATGACACCGTGTTGCTTGAAGTCTTTAAACGGTCAATTCGATAGGTTAACGCGGACTCGGTTCATTGGCGAGGACACCGACTAAAAGCCAATTATCCATGGATAGCCTGATCTGATAGATTCCGTTCTAAACTCGGTACAACAATCGCCATAGTTGCGGTTGGTTTCAAGGGAAACGACAATTAGCACAAATCGAACGAATAAACCCCGCGGTCCGATTCGACGCACCCTCAAGCTGCTGGCATGGCTGGTCGGCGTGCTGATTGTTCTGCTCGTGGTCGGGATTGTGGCGCTGGTCTTTTTTTTCGACCCGAATAATTACAAACCGCAAATTGACAAAGCATTGGCTCAACAAATCGGGCGGCCGGTCAAGATTCAAGGCCAGATTCACTGGTCGTTTTACCCTTGGTTGGACATCCGAGTGGGCCAGGTTACTGTGGCCAACGCCAAAGGCTTTGGCAGCAAGCCTCTGGCTTCGATCGATTCAGCGGCCGGCGGCGTTCGTCTAATTCCGCTTTTGGGCGGCAATATCAAAATCGGCGAAGTCTCGCTGGACGGACTTACACTGCGTCTGACTCGGCATGCAAACGGGCAGACCAATTACCAGTCGGTGATCAAGCAGATCAGCAGTACCCCAGGGTCGCGCGCCAAAAATGCGTCTGCTAATACAAGTCAGCCGAAACAATCGGCCTCTCAATCTTCAGGCTCGTTCTTCCAGTCGCTGGCGGTACAGTCGGTAGCGGTTCAAAATGCCGCCATCATCTATAGCACCGCCAACACAACCTACCGGCTACACAAGGTCAGTTTGCACACCGGCGTCATTCAAAATAAAAAGCCGTTCAAACTCAAGTTTGGCGCCCAATTGGAAGTGCCTCACCAGAAGCTCCATGCCAGTTTGATCGCCAACGCTCAGATCAAGGCTGACCTGAATAAATCCCATTATAGGGTTGATCCGTTTCACGTTACCTTGACCGCTAAAGGCCCCTCGCTTCCAAACGGCAAGCAGCAGGCCAGTCTTGACGGCGGCGCCACGCTTGATATGGAGGCGGGAACCCTGACTTTGAAGCCGACAACACTCAAGTTGGCCGGTTTGATCGCAAAGTTGCACCTAAACGCGAGCAAGATCATGGCCACACCGTCGGTGTCTGGATCGCTGACGGTCCAACCGTTCAATCCACGCCAGGTGCTCAGGCAGCTTGGCCAAGCCCCTGGCGCCGGGATGGCGAAAGGCGCACTCACCAATGCTAGGTTGAATACGGCATTCAAAGGCTCGCCCAGCAGAATTACGCTCAAGCCGATCGACGCACGCCTGGATCAGACCAACCTTAACGGTTCGGCTTCGGCGAATCTGGCTCAAAACAGCTATACCTTTGATCTGAATCTGACGAAAGTCAATCTGGATCGATACGGGCTGACTTCGGGGGGTGGCCACTCGGCCGGCAAAACATCTAGCGGGGCCCCTTCACCCAAGCAGCAGTCGCTGGATTTGTCATTCCTGCGTGGACTGGCCCTAAAAGGCCAGGCATCGATCGATACGCTGATTGCCGAGGGCATGACGATTCACAACGCCAATGTCAATATTAGGGACAAAAACGGTGTTTTGAACATAAATCCGCTGAAAGCTGACCTCTATGGTGGCCATCTAGGGGCCAGTGCCCAGATCGATGCACGTCAGGGGACCCCGCGTTACACGACTAAAGTCGATTTGGTGAACGTCGCGTTCCAACCGCTGTTGAAAGATTTGATGAACACCAGCCGATTCGCGGGCCGCGGCAATTTCAAGCTGAATCTCGATAGCGCCGGCAACACCGTTCCCGCGATCGAGCGCAAGCTTAACGGCACCACACAGATCAATGTAAAGGAGGGCGCATTACACGGTATCGATGTCCGCGAGGGGTTGGTATCCGCTGTGCAGGGACACTCGTTCAAAAAGGCCCTCGCCGCTTCGAAAAGCACGATATTTCATCACTTAAGCGCCAATTTCAAAGTCCACAACGGTGTTGTCCGCGGCCACAACCTGACCGTGAATACCAGCGCGCTAGGTGTGAAAGGCCGTGGTCAATATGACTTGCCGAAAAACGATCTGGACTACACCGTCAATCTGAATGTCCCTCCCAATGCCAATGGGACACTTGCTCAAGTGGCAGGTCTTTCGGTTCCGGTGCATTTGACCGGTGCATTGACATCGCCGCATGTCAGTTTGGACATGCAAAAACTTATCCGCGCCCAGATCCAGAACGAGACCGGCAAGAACTTGAACAAGTTAAAACAGTCGCTTGGCGACAAACTCAAGCAACAGCTGGGTAATGCCGGTTCAAATAACGGACAAGGCACATCCGGCAGTAACAATGGGCCTGGCAACAGGCTCCAACAGAGTTTGTCGCATCTCTTTGGCAAATAACAAGGCCTGAACCAAACGCATTGGAACGAGAAAGGATTGAGTGAAAACCGCCTTGTCGCTGGTGAGGATCGCTCGGGCGGTCAATCTGCCAAGACGGTCTACATACTCTATCTGGGGAGTGTCGTCCTAGGCATAACCGGCATTATCGGCGTCGTTATGGCCTATATTTACAAAGATGACGCACCCGATTGGCTCAAGAGCCATTATCGATTTCAAGTGCGTACATTCTGGATCGGCATGCTTTATTTGTTTGTTGGTTGTCTGTTGTCGTCCGTCTTGATCGGCTATTTGATACTGTTGTTGTGGTTAATTTGGCTTATTGCGCGCTGCATTAAAGGCATCAAATCGCTGGATCAGCACCAACCGCATTCCAACCCCACTACTTGGATGTTCTAGAAAGCCACCGGTCACATCAGCGGGTGATTCAAGCGCTTCTCCGGTTGATGTAGGCCGTCGGCTATGAGCGGCCGCCTTTGTTAAAGACAGGGTCGTTACACTGTCGAATATGACTGCATCCCCCAACAAGTCCTCGAACTCGCAACGTAACGTGCTGCCGGAGGCTATTCATCCGGCATTGCTGGAGTGGTTCGATCGCAATGGTCGACACGATTTGCCATGGCAGCATCCGCGTAGCGCTTATCGTGTCTGGATCGCAGAAATCATGCTTCAGCAGACCCAGGTTGCGACCGTCGTCGATTACTTTTCTGCTTTCATGACCCGTTTCCCGAATGTCAACGCATTGGCCGCCGCCGATCTGGATGAAGTCATGCAGGCATGGTCTGGTCTGGGCTACTATGCCCGAGCACGCAATCTTCACGCCGCCGCGCGGCAGGTCGTTGAACATCACAGCGGGAAACTGCCGCGGGATTTCGAGGCACTGCTGGCATTACCGGGCATCGGCCGGTCGACGGCGGGTGCGATCGTGGCACAAGTATGGGGTGATTGGGCACCGATACTCGACGGCAACGCCAAGCGTGTACTCGCGCGTCTTGCGGCAGTCGAGGCCAAGCCGGGCACGGCCGCTTTTGATAAGCGCCTGTGGCAATTGGCTCGAACCTATACGCCCGGCCAGCGCGTAACCGACTACACCCAAGCGATTATGGATCTGGGGGCAACGGTGTGCTCGCGACGCCGCCCCAAATGCGATCGATGCCCGCTGAACGCGGATTGTCTGGCCTACGCCCGAGGATGGCAGACCGCGTTGCCCGTGCCGCGTCGCAAACGTCGCAAACCCGTCCGCAACGCACGCATGATGCTGATCGTTGATGGATTCGACTGCATCCTGCTAGAAAAACGACCCCCCAACGGTGTCTGGGGCGGTCTCTGGAGTCTGCCCGAGCTGCCCCACAACACGAATGCGGCTGCGTATTGCCGCGAACGACTGGGGCTCGATATCGTTACCAGCCAGACAGGCGACTCTTTCCGTCATGCCTTCACGCACTTTGAACTCGACATCGAGGTCACATTGCTGCAAGCCAAGCGTGCGACCCGTATCATAGAGTCCAAAGATCAAAGCTGGTTCGACGAAACCGATCTGCCGGGTGTACCGGCACCCATCCAGCGTATCGTCGCAACGCGACAGAGGGTTTTAGATTTATGAGTCATACCGTCCACTGCGTTAAACTCGGCATTGACGCCGAGGGTCTGCCGGCCAAACCCCTGCCGGGTGAACTAGGCCAGCGGATCTACGACAATGTCTCGCAACAGGCTTGGCAGCAATGGCTGGTCGAGCAGACTCGACTGATCAACGAATACGGGCTGCATCTGGCCGATCCCAAGGCCCGCGAGTTCCTCGCGGAGCAGACGGAGGAATATTTTTTTGGAAAGGGCGAGACCGCCGAAACTCACTACGTTCCGCCCGAACAATAGCTGGGCGCTTGACCCCGGCGTGCAGTGACGGTTTAATACGCCCTTCAAGTTGCCTCTGATGGCCGGATAGCTCAGTCGGTAGAGCATGCGACTGAAAATCGCAGTGTCGGTGGTTCGATTCCACCTCCGGCCACCATTACAGTTGGCTAGCCTGGCGCAAAGGGTCTACTCAACCCAGCCATGGCCCTCATCACATATTAAATCGCTGACGACAGTGCTTGTCGGGGGTCGTTCTAACCAAGTTTTTAGATGAAGGGAATCTGCATTCACTGCGTCCTTTACATCCGCTCCGGAAATCTGGTGAGGGGATAAGACCAGAAATGGTCAGGCGACTTCCGCTTCAACGAATGGGAAGTTTTTGCCCTGTATAACGACCAGTAGAAACGACACCGACGAACAATGTGTCCTTGATGCGCTCTAGAGGGTTCATGCCCCTGTGTCCTGCCGTGATCGAGCAAGGATTGTAGTGTCTCTTCGTAGTACCAACAAAGCGAGATGTCGGTCCCAGAGAAATAATAGGAAAAGGAGGCGACGGTTCGTGCCTTGGCCAATTGGTCCGACCCGTCGCCAACAACCATAGGCTCCTTTTGGAGGGATCTAGGCTCCTTTGGCAGGTAACCTTATGGTCAATACTGAATATAGCAAAAACACGTCCCGAGTGGGGATGGTGTTTTAGATTATGGCGCCTTGAATGAGTCCGCCGGCGTTCCAAGCCACGAGCCCAACTGTATATGCGGGCGTCAAAGCGCAGCATATCGCGGAATTGTGGCTCGGCTTGTCGCCGCGCAGGGCCGAATGGCGTGAACAGTCTTTGGAACACAGGCCATGCCTTATCCAAGCATGAAATTCCCTTTTGATCATTGGGACAGGGAAAAGGGATCAAATATTCGGCTTGGTTCCTCGGGCGCGACCCGCGGGTCACTCAAACCAGACTCAATGAACTTTTCCATCCGGCCTGTGTCAAAATGTCAGTCCTTAACAGAGGGCGTCAGCATGAAATTTACCATTAATAGCCGAATTCTCGGCCGCCCTGTTACTTTNNACGCTTTGTAAGTTAACCAACTCAACCTCAGATGAGATTCTGATCTATAGCGGTCATGACCAGATTGAATTCGAACGGGCGTGTTGGATTTGGTATTGCCAGTTCATGAGTCAGTATCAAGTGCAGAACCCCGCACCGCTAGGCCTACTTTTTGAAGGGCCTAGTGCAACCGGCAATCCCGAAGAACGCGCCCCAGACACCGGCGGGTAGCACTAGATCCCCCGGAAGCCACCACGTTCCGTAGTTTAAGGGGGTCGCTAAGAAGGCTCCCACTTTACCGCTTACGCAGCTCCGATCTTTAGCCGCCGAGAAAAGATGATTTGGCTTGATTGACGACGAAGCTGCAGACACGTTTGCCGACCATGCTTTTAAGAGTCGTCAAGCTAAAAGCCTGCCCGCTCTGGTCTCGTAGCAAACCGTTCAGGCCGCTCTGATAACTTGGGCTCTGCTGAACTTGCGTTCGGCCTCCGACCAAGCTCATGAGTTTGTTCTTGACTTGTTGGCCCGGCCCCGCGATGTAGCCATTTTTGTAGCAATAGCCGAGCACGCCGGCAGCGTTTTGAATACTCCCGAGGCCGAGCGAGCCCGAAGCCAATCGAGTCAGCAATGATGCCCTGCCGGCAGTTTTCGATGCGGATGTGCCGGACGCCATCTTACCCAGTAGCGACCCGACACCGCTACTAGTCGATGCAGAGGCGTTCGGTGTCAGCTGATTGAGCATTGACCCACTGCTGCTGCTGTTAAACGTGGACGAGCCCGACTGCATAAATTTGGTGGCGTTGTGTGTGAGGTTGCCAAAACTGTTGGCTGAGGCAGCCGGCAACAAAAACGCACCGAAAAATAAAGGCGCAAGAACAACAATGGCAAAACGCATAAACATCCCATAGCGCGAAAAAGTTTTAACCAGATCATCATACTGATTCTGTGGCCTCGACTGGTCTCCGGTCGGGGCACAACTTGATTTTTTTCATAGCCGTTTTTTATGGCCGGGTTGTGAATATTCGGTGAGAGCACTGCATTGAAAAGGCTTCGTCAACGCTTATCCAAATTCAAAAATACGGTTTTGGGACACCATGTCGCGGTTGCCCAATCCAGCGTCGTAGTGGGAACGCCGGGCGCTGCGTCACGGACGTAATCTATTGCTTGTGGCAAAACGATACGAGCCGAAGGCGCCACGGCGGTTCTGGATGACGTGAATTGACGATGCGTACATCGACGCTCGGCGAGTTGCTCTCGATTTAGTATCGCAGTGGCAACAGCCAAATATTTTGAAGTATCGCAAAAGCGTTAGCCGGAACTTAACTCACGATTTAATTAAGGAGCCCACACCATGTCATCCCCAGAAAACCTCAACTATGAGAACGATGTCGATCAAAGCGATCGTCATGTGCCGGTTAATCTACGCCAGACCGGCGATCCGGGCATCCAGATGCTGATGTCCACGCGGGTCCGCAAATCCCCCTACTGGCATCTGTCCGTGGAAGCGGGTTGCTGGCGGGCGACGGTCTACAACCGCATGTATCATCCGCGCGGCTACGTCAAACCGGAAGACGGCGGTGCGATGGTTGAGTATCGCGCGTTGGTCAATGATGTCACGCTCTGGAACGTCTCCGTCGAACGTCCGATCCGAGTGAAGGGCCCCGACGCCGAAGCCTTTGCCAACTATGTCTGCACCCGAGACATAACCCGCGTTAAACCCATGCGCGGACGTTACGTGATCCTCACCGATCAGAACGGCAAGATACTCAACGATCCGGTCATGCTGCGTCTGACCTACGATGAGTTCTGGTTCACCTTGGCTGATGCCGATCTTGCCTATTGGTTTAAGGGGATCAACATTGCCAAGGATTTCGATGTCGAAATCGACGAAATCGACGTCTCGCCACTTCAGATCCAAGGCCCGAAATCCGAGGGCTTGATGGAAGATCTGGTCGGCTCGGGCGTGCATGACATTCCGTACTATGGCCTTATGGCAGCCGTGATCGACGGTGTCGACGTAATCATCTCACAGACTGGTTTCACGGGCGAAAAAGGCTACGAAGTCTATGCCTATAATTCATCGATCAACGCTGAAACCATATGGAATGCGATTTTAAATGCTGGCGAAAAACATAATCTGATGGTTATTGCCCCCGCGCATCACCGCCGCATCGCGGCCGGTATCCTGTCCTACGGCCAGGATATGGATGCCGAAACCAACCCGTTCCAGTGCAATCTCGGCCACATGGTGCCGCGTAAAAAGACGGCCGATTATATTGGCAAGGAAGTCCTTGAGCGCACCCGTGAACAGATTAATGCAGGCAATCCGCCCTTCAAGTATCAGCTGGTCGGTCTCAAGCTCGGCGGCAGGCCGATCGATGATTACAACTCGGACTTCTGGCTCTTGGCCAAGGACGCCGAAAGTCAGCCCTGCGGTTACATAACCTCGCCGTGGTATTCGCCAGAGCTCGATACCAATATCGCCATGGCTTATGTACCGGTGGAAAGCACTGCGCTGGGCACCAAGTTCGTGGCCTGGCTGCCCGAGGTTTATCAATCCATCCCCGGCCAACCGGTGGCCGCCGAAGTGGTTGAAATGCCGTTCCGTGAATCAGTCCACAAGAGTTCACGCGAGCAGGCCAAGGCCCAGGGTCGGGATTACGCTTACTAACGGCCGTCGCCTGACGGTCTGCTTATCGCGGACCCTCTGATTAGTCGGGCTGCGCCGCATTTCTGGCGCAGCCCGATTATTGACTGCGGAGATGTTGATGGCTCAATGCCTTTCAGGGAAATAGAATGCGTTGGCTTCGCCTCGGTGCGCCCCCAAGCGCCATCG
This sequence comes from Salinisphaeraceae bacterium UBA4764, assembly GCA_002403445.1. GTDB lineage: Bacteria > Pseudomonadota > Gammaproteobacteria > Nevskiales > Salinisphaeraceae > Salifodinibacter. The sequence continues at coordinate 80,370 of DHHU01000067.1, forward strand.
ACCTAAGTCAGTCGAGACAGCGCATCGCGTCGTCTAACCAGCGCCAGACGTAGTCGGCGAACGAGCGACGAACCAGCATATCGAAACAGGACGTTTCCGCCATGCGTGGCATCAGGATGATGCCGGCGTGGGCGAATACCGTTTGAGCACATTGGCCCGGCGCGAAAACACGCGGATGCACATCGAGCGGCGTCCCCCGAGCCAATAATTCGGCCGCGTTGCGTCCGATGATGGTCAGGGTCGTGTAATAACCGCTGAGATCGTTGATCGCGGTGAATTGATCCGCCAAGGCATCTTCCAGTTCCTGTTCTAGTCGGGCTTGTTGATCCAAGTCGCACCGCACCAACCATTCTGTTGGCGCCAGCCACAGAGATTCTATATCGTCTGCGAATGCGACTGTATTCGGCGTGGTCGGCAGAGCGTTACCGAGTACGGCCGCCGCGGCCTCCATAAAGCCTGTGTTGTCGGGTTGCCCGCGCAGGTTGATGGTACCGATGCCGCTGCGCTCAGCCACCGAAACGCCTGGTTGGCCGGGTGTCCGTGTGGCCAGAACAGCGCCGGCGAAAGCGGGGTGTGTTTCGGCTTCAGTCATTTTGTCGCTTGCCTTCAGGGTCGAAAAACACGGGCGAACAGATCTCGGCAGCCAGCACGCGACCATCGGCTTGCGGCGCATACACCGTTTCGCCATGGCGCTCGCGACCGCGGTTTACGAATGCCAGTCCGTGGGCATAGCCGAGCCGCGAGCTGTAGTAGCTGGACGTGACGTGGCCCACCATCGGCATGGGCTTTTCAGCATGCGGGTCGGTGACCAACTGCGCGCCTTCGGGGATAATCGTGTTTGGATCGGCGCTTTTGATACCGACTATATTTTGCCGATCCGGGCGCGAGGCTTCGGCCATCGCTAGCGCCCGTTTACCAAGAAAATCTTTTTTCTTGCTTAAAAGTCCGGCCATGCCGAGATCGCCGGGCGTAACCGTCGCATCAGTGTCCTGGCCGACGATGATGAAACCTTTCTCGGCGCGAAGTTGGTGCATGGTCTCGGTGCCGTAGGGCTGCGCGCCGTACTTTGCGCCGACTTCCATGATCACGTCCCAGAGGGTGCCGGCATACTGGCTGGGTACGGTAATCTCAAAAGATAATTCTCCCGAGAAACTCACGCGCATGACACGCGCGTCGATGCCGGCGGCTTTGCCGTTGCGCCAGGAGAAAAACGGGAAGGCTTCTGCCGAAAGATCGATGCCCTCGCAGATTTGTTCACAGAGGCGGCGGCTGTACGGTCCGCCGATTGCGATGGTCGAGTAGTGGTCGGTCAGCGACGTTAGATACACCCGCATGTCTGGCCATTCGGTCTGGAGCCAGTCCTCCATCCATGCGAGCACCGATGCTGCGCCGCCGGTCGACGTATGCACCAGAAAACGATCATCGGCCAGACGTGCGGTGACGCCGTCGTCTAGAATCGTGCCGTCCTCATGCAGCATTAGGCCGTAGCGACAGCCGCCGACTTTCAATTTCTGCCAGTTGTTGACGTAGATGCGATCGAGGAAATTCGCGGCGTCCGGACCTTTGACGTCGATCTTGCCGAGTGTCGAATAGTCCAATACCCCGAGTCCGACATGCGTAGTCCAGACTTCGCGGTCCACGGCCTGCTGCATGGTTTCGCCAGGCTTTGGATAGTAGCGTGCCCGCTTCCACTGGCCCACGTTTTCGAAAACCGCTCCGGCGGCAACATGCCGATCATGCATGGGCGTTTTGCGGGTTGCATCCAGTAAATCGCCGTGTTCACGTCCAGCGATCGCGCCAAAACTGACCGGTGTGTAGGCTGGGCGAAACGTCGTGGTGCCGACTTCGCCCGGCGTCAGTCCGCGGGCCTCGGCGACGATCGCCATGCCGTTGATGTTGCCGAGCTTACCCTGGTCGGTGCCGAAGCCCATCGCCGTATAGCGTTTGACGTGTTCAATATGTTGATAATTCTCGCGCACCGCCAGCCACAGATCGGCCGCCCCGACGTCGTTCTGATAGTCGACNNTCAGGGCGGTTTCCGGGGCCGCCGAATCGGCCTTGGGGGCCGGTATGTCATCGACGACAAATCCGGTAGCCTTAGCGGCAGCGCGGCCGGCCTCGGCGGCTTCGGCCAAGCCCGCGGCCAGGTCGAACGTGGCGTTAGCAGCACCGACCGACTGTTCGGGTTGGACCGATTTCCCGGGTACGAATGTCGCCAGTTCGCTGTCATATCGAGGCCGTGCCCCGGATTGCGAGTGCAAATGTACAGCAGGATTCCAGCCGCCGGAGACTGCAAGCAGGTCGCAGTCGATGATCTCCTGGCGACCGGACAAGGCGTCATTATGGTCGTTAAGCGGTGCGACGTGTACGGCGCTCACGCGCGTTTTGCCCCGAACGTCAAAGACAGCGGAACGCGTGATCACGCGGATACCGGCGGCTAGTGCCCGGTTATACCAGTCATGTCCCGTGGGATCGCGGCTATCTACGATAGTGCTGACAGGCACCCCGGCAGCGTGTAAATCTAATGCAGCACGATACCCACTGTCGTTATTGGTGAACACAACCGCACGCCGGCCCGGTGCCACTGCGTAGCGATGGGCATAAGCCGCGGCTGCTGAAGCCAGCATTACACCGGGCCGATCATTGTTTGCGAAAACCAGCGGCCGTTCTATCGCGCCGGTGGCACAGATCACGCGCTGGGCCCGCACTTTCCAGAGTCGGTGGCGCGGGTTGTCGCGCTGATGGGTGGGCAGATGATCGGTACGATTTTCTTGGATGTGCACGCGGCCGTGGTCGTAATAGCCGAAAACTGTGGATCGCGGCAATAGCGTGACTTCGGGCCAGGTTTTGAGTTCGTCGATCGTGGCGGCGGCCCATTCCATGGCCGGTTCGTTGTCAATCGTGATCGGAGCGTCAAGCAGGCTGCCGCCGAATTCGTTCTGTTCATCTGCCAGGATAACCCGTGCGCCGCTGCGGGCAGCGGTCAGCGCGGCGGTGAGACCGGTTGGTCCGGCCCCGGCAATCAAAATGTCACAATGAGCGTAGCGTTTATCGTAGGCATCCGGATCCGGTTGGTCCGGGGCATAACCCAGCCCGGCGCCTTGACGAATAACCGACTCATAGCGGCGCCAGAGGCGTGCCGGCCGCATGAACGTCTTGTAATAGAATCCGGCCGGTAAAAAACGTCCGGCCAAGCCCATCAAGCCCGAAACATTGTAGTGGGCGTTGGGCCAGACATTGACCATGCGAGCGTCGAGATCGAAATGCAGCTCCGTCTGAGTGGCGCGCTGGTTGGGGCGTGAGCGGGCGCCTCGGTCGACCTGGATGATGGCATTCGGCTCCGCGGCGCCATGGGTAATGACACCGCGCGGCCTGCGCAGCTTGAAACTGCGCGCCACCACGTCGATGCCGTTGGCAATCAGCGCCGATGCTAGCGTATCACCGGCGTAGCCGCTCAGTTCCCGGCCGTTGTACCAGAACCGCAGTTCCCGAGAACGGTCGATCCGGCCGCCGGTGTTCAGTCGGTAGCCGCCGCTGGGTTTTGTATAGGGGCCACTCATTTGGCTACCTCAACGGGTGGATCTTCGCCGATTTCATAGACCGCGTGAAATCGATAGTTCACCGTGTCTCGAACGGCGTTGAACCAGCGCCGGCAGCCATAGGCATGGTTCCAACGCTCGGCGTGCAGGCCCTGGACGTTATCTCGGAAATAAAGGTAGTGCGCCCACGCAAGATCGTCCGACGTTTCTGGATCGGGCCGGTTGATGTGGGCCTCGCCGCCATAGGCAAATTCGCTTTCATCGCGCGGGCCGCACCATGGGCATTTGATTTCGAGCATATCTGGATCTCCTTGGCCGTTACGAGTCAGTGCGCGACGGCCGCTGCGCCGTGTTCATCCACCAGCCGGCCAGTCACGAAGCGTTCCAGCGAAAACGGGGCATTGATCGGATGCGGCTCATCTTTGGCAATCGTGTGCGCAAAAACCCAGCCGGATCCGGGTGTGGCCTTGAAGCCGCCGGTACCCCAGCCGCAGTTGAAATACAGCCCCTGGATATCGGTCTTGGAAAGGATCGGGCTGGCGTCGGGGGCGACGTCGACTACGCCACCCCACTGGCGCAGCATCCGCATGCGCGAAAAGATCGGGAACATCTCCTTGATCGCGGCCAGAAAATTCTCGATCACGCGCGGGCTGCCGCGCTGGCCGTAGCCGGCGTAACTGTCGATGCCGGCGCCCATGACCAGTTCGCCTTTGTCGGACTGGCTGCAATAGCCGTGAACCTGGTTCGACATGACCACGGTGTTCAGCACCGGCTTGACCGGTTCGGATACGCAGGCTTGGAGTGGGTGGCTCTCGATGGGCAGTTTTAAACCAGCCATTTCCGCGAGCACCGAACAGTGCCCGGCGACCACCACGCCCACCTTGGGTGCGTTGATGGTACCTCGGGTGGTTTCAACGCCGGTGACCCGGCTGCCGTCACGGTTGATGCCGGTAACCTCGCAGTCTTGGATGATGTCGACGCCGCGTTCGTCGGCGGCTCGCGCCAAACCCCAGGCGACGGCATCGTGGCGAGCCACGCCGGCACGTGGCTGAAATGACCCGCCGAGAATGGGATAGCGCGCATCCGGCGAGGTGTTGATATACGGGATATTGGCGCGGATGTCGGCGGGAGTGTGGTATTCCGCGTCGATGCCGTTCAGTCGGTTGGCGTTGACACGTCTTAGCGTGGTGCGAACATCACCCGGCGTGTGCGCTAGGTTATAAACGCCGCGCTGGCTGAACATGTTGTTGTAGTTGACGTGCTGGCTGAGCCCTTCCCAGAGTTGCAGGGACTTGTCGTAAAGATCCGACGACTCGGTCTGCAGGTAGTTCGAGCGTACAATCGTTGTGTTGCGCCCGGTATTGCCGCCACCAAGCCAGCCTTTCTCCAATACGGCAACATTCGTGATGCCGTGCTCGGCGGCCAGATAGAACGCCGTAGCCAATCCGTGCCCTCCGGCGCCGACGATGATGACGTCGTAATGCGATCGGGGTTCCGGACTGCGCCAGGCCTTTTGCCAATGCTTGTGATGGCTCATGCCTTGGGTAAACAGGCTGAACGCCGAATAGTTCTGTCGCCGTCTGTTGCTCATCATGTCCTGCTACGCGCGTTATCGCGCGACTGTCGGTACGCTGTTCGATAGTACTTAAGATACAAATGAAGACACACCGGTCATTGAGCGAATGCGACATGGTGATGTTTACCAGCGACCGTTGAATCGGGACAGTTTTGTTGCCAAGACATTTGGTAACCGCGGTTTTGATGTCTGTTAAAGACACCAGTGTGGCGGCCGGAAAAATCTATAAGTGGATTCTGTCAATAGCCGACCAAGTCATACTCAGATCTCTGTTCGAGGAGGGTGAGACCACTCAACCACTCCATCATTATGTAATTTTTTAGCCTTGTTGGGCCGCGGGTCCGAGTGTCATGCCCAACACGGTTTCGAGTGCGACCCGGGTCTGCAATACCGTGGCTCTCAGGTGG
>DHHU01000017.1 GCA_002403445.1 Salinisphaeraceae bacterium UBA4764
TATCCAGTCGCGAGTCCGGTCGGGTGCTGTAGCGCATGACTGGATGGATCGTGCGACAGAAAAAGGCCACGCAGAGATGCATCTTGGACCCCAATTTATGGTGGCCCAGAAGACGCTCGGATTTGATGGCCGGTGAATAGGCCGGCAATTGAGCAAAATCCGTGGCGGCGTCAAATGCCGTTTTCTGGGTCACGGCCATCACCACATGGGCCTTGATCGGGTAGGCATCGCCTTGCTTNNGGACGTGGATGGACTGGATTGAGGCCGCATTCAAGCTGGCAGATACCAGAACGAGACAGATTACAGCCGACAAAAGGGGGGGGCATGGCGTAGGGGTCTTGGGCCGCGAAGAGGCCGGTTGTTCCTGCGTTGGACATGCCATGTATCCCGCTGTCCATCTCTATTCAGGTCTGGCTGGAAGGGGCGAATGCCTATCGCCGTATTGAGCTGGGCCTGATTGAGTGGCGGGTTCGCCCTGGCAAGACTAAGAGGGCGTTCCGCCCACTGGCTTGCAGGTGTCGGCTAAATCGATCAAGCGTTAGGTGCGCTTGAAATCCCCCAGTTTGCAGTGATCGAACAGGGCCGCTGCTCATTCCGTTGTATAGAGCATGATCTCTTTTGTTAGCAGCTCAACAAGGTGGGCCACCTTGTCATTTATTTGTCATTAAGAGACAGGTAAGATTCTGCGCGATTTTTTATCCTCGAATGGGGCGCCTCGGCGCTCCCTTTAATGCGCGTCAATACTTCGAGTTCTTTTACTTTAAATGTGGGACAAAACATTTATTCTCATACAGTTACAAGATGGGGCGCGGCCGGAGACGAGAGTTCTATGAATGATGCGCCCGATTGCGACCCGCCAGCCGCCCCAGCATTAGTTGCCCCACCTCGCAATGGGGCCTGCCAGCGCATTGCCTTTTTCATGTACCGGATGTCAGGCGGCGGCGCCTGGCGCAGTGCCGTTAAGTTGGCGAATGGATTGGTGGACCGCGGGTACGCTGTGGATGTAGTAGTAGTCAACGAGAGGAGCCCATACGCGGAATCTTTGTCACCCGACATACGTCTCGTTGTGCTCAATCAGCCGCAATGGGGAAAGTTGCACACCGCACTGTACCGCTATCTGCCGTTCCGTCGGATCAAGCGGGTCTTCCTGAGTGCTCTGCCTCTGACGCACTATCTGCAAGTGCGGCAGCCGGACATCCTCGTGTCTTGCGGGAACCGAGTTCACCTGACCGCGGCGATCGCCTGGCGGAGCTCCGGAAAGCGGATGCCGCTGATACTGCGTGCCACCAATTTACTCTCTGGAAATCTCAATCTTTGGGCGCCGTTGCGCCTGACTCTGGATCTTTCTTTACGTGGCCTGTCGCGCTTTGTGTGCCGGCCGGGGACACACACCGTTGCGGTTTCCGATGGGGTTGCCGAGGAAGTCGTGCGCCTGGCGAACCGGCCGCGCGAGGCCATCAATACGGTTTTTGAGCCCGTCATCGATGACGCGGTGGCCGAGAAGGCGAACGCGCCGTTGGTCCACCCCTGGTTTGAGCCGGGGCAACCGCCGGTCCTCCTCGCCGTCGGTAAACTCCGGTCGCAGAAAGACTATCCGACGCTGATTAGGGCATTTGCCCAGGTTCGCAACAGACGCCCTGTGCGACTGGTCATACTGGGCTCCGGATCAGTGCCTGGGTTGCAAGACTTGATCGCGGCGCATGGTGTTGAATCCGACGTCTGCCTTTTCGGCTATGCCGAGAACCCTTATGCCTGGATGGCGCGGGCTTCTATGTTCGTGCTCTCCTCGGCATGGGAAGGGCTGGGTTGTGTGCTGATCGAGGCGCTCGCCTGCGGCTGTCCTGTGGTGAGCACCAATTGTCCGAGCGGCCCGTCAGAAATACTCGACAAGGGCAAGTACGGCAGGCTTGTTCCCTGTCGCGATCCCGCAGCCTTGGCCGAGGCGATCTTTGCCACGCTGGACGAACCTGTCGACCGGCAGGCACTTCGTGACCGAGCTCGCGTTTTCGACTTGGAATCATCCATCGAGGGCTATATAGCCACCTTCGAGCACGCTCTCGCCAGTCACCAGCCCCGGGGTTCGGTCTTTGCGAAACAGTAGCGTGGAAGGTCATCGCCAACTGCCTTTAGCGCTGGCGAGCACTATGAGGTCGCAACTCAAGAGCCGAGTTGCGAATAAAGAGCCGGGCATGAGAGAAGTAAAAAGTGCCCATGAAACGGAAACGTGCAGCAGGTCGAGCCCGAATTCGGGACCGTGGTCTTTACCGGCGGCTTCGGTAGCTCGTCGAGTGGCGGCCAGGAAATGCGGGATAGTTTCAGCGGATCCAAAAGTGTGTATCCCAATGGGCAAGCGGTGGCTATGACATTTTGTAAGGTATGACGGCCGGTGGCGGCAACACGAATGACAGGATGCTTTTTTCTTATAATGCGATAAGCGGTCATCTGAAAACTTTGATCACCTTCAACGGATTTGATGGCACGAAAACCGATGTTAGCGGAGCTGATGTCAATAGCGCACCCTAAGGAATAACGGAACATGACTGGCCGCCGCATCTTGATACCAATTAATTTTGGTGGGAGCCTGATTTGCCATAAAATCAATTCTGGATAGAAATCGTGCCTGATATCGATGACTAGCCCTATTATTTGGAAAGGTTGATTTTTTTAGCTAGACGTTATGTTGTCTCCTTCGTGTTCGGGTGAAATCGTCAATAAAATGCTTTGTGTACCCAAGCTAGTTAATGCCGCTAAAACAGGATACTGATCTATCGAAATGTCTCGCTGAATACGGGCTATGAACCACCGTTACCGTCGAACCAGCCCAGTGATTGGATAATCTCGTGCCTCGTTTGAAGTTCCAAATTCTTTTTTTTATAGTCTCAGGGCAGGTGATGCATTCCAACTTTAGTCTTTTGCGTTGAGGCTTAACACCAAACTGCCATCCTAAGTTGCTGATCCAAATTTCATCAGGGGAAACAACACATGTCCGATAGAACTTCAAAGCCAGTTGCATTCAAGCGCACCACGCTAGCGGCTGCTATTGCGCTTACATTCGCTACGCCAGCGGCTTT
>DHHU01000003.1:0-196 GCA_002403445.1 Salinisphaeraceae bacterium UBA4764
ATCTAGGGCTTTGAACCATTGAGCGCCGCGAAGAAGTCCGCGGCAGCTTTAGGCCGTCGACAGTGCGAGCATGGGATACAAAGTCAGGATTGTATGGCGGCATACTTAACCGCTTGTCCTGGCTTTTCGAATACGTTCCGAAGCACCGTTGATTCGATCGGATTGTGCTGTGGGTCGACTGCCATTGCGCCACCGG
>DHHU01000003.1:208-46216 GCA_002403445.1 Salinisphaeraceae bacterium UBA4764
GCCATGAGTTCAATAAATTAGGAAGCATGCGCCAACGCAGGGGCCAGTTTCCATGTCTTTTGCGCGCAATATTCCTTGAGGGCAGCGTGCTCTCGGCAGCCACCGGGGCCAGCATCTATTCGGTGCAGTTACACGTTATTCATCTATAAATCGTTATCTAGGAATGTGGTATGCGCCTGAAGTTACTCATCACTTGTCTGGGCAGTGCGGTAGCCCTGTCAGCTTGCGCGACGCATCCGGTCAAATCATCCAGCGTCCGCATTCTCGATCAAAATGCCTCGGTGCCGAGTGGCTGCAAAGCGCAGGGTGATATCGAAGCCAGCAGCACACAGGATCGGGCTTCGAACGCATATGATGCTTTGCGACTTGATCTACGACAAAACACCGCCTATCGGTACGACGCCAACACTGTGCACATCAACCAAGTCGCGGTTACCCCGGAAGGCTTGCGAGCACAAGGCACGGCCTACAAATGCCCCAATCAATCGCAGCAATGAGTTAAGAGGCCATTACGGATTCGAAGCTTGTTCGACATGCCGGACTNNGGCATGGATCGTTTCAGGCCAGGCCCAATCACCGCGCCTAAAGACCGTTGATCCGGATAAGGGCTCGCAACCTTGCGCGGTCTATTACACAAATCCGCCCAGTGACCGTGAAAACAGGAGGCTCGACGGCTTGAGTTTTCTAAAACAAGATCGGTAGATCGGCAGTACCTAATTCAAAGAAACGCGGACATGGAGCTTGGCACGCAAAAGCACGCCATTGATTTTCAAAAACAATTAACTTGAGTCAACTGGTTTCCCTTTAGATTTTCATTTGAACCAACGACATCAACACCTTCGAACATTTCATGCCAATACATTGACACGGTCGACGCAAAGCGTAATGTCAATGCTTGAGAACAGACCACCCGGAGAAACTGGTCGATCATGGAACAAAATTCAGACACGGAGCGCAACCAGATTCGCGATATTTGCGCTGATCACATCGACCAACAGGCGCCGTTGCTACCGATTCTTCACGCCATACAAAGTCGTCTCGGATATGTCCCGGACATCGCGATTGGCGAAGTAGCAGACGCACTCAATCAAACCCACGCCGAAATTTTCGGGGTGCTCACCTTCTATCACGATTTTCGACGACAACCACCCGGTCGCCACCAGCTCAAAGTCTGCCGAGCCGAGGCCTGTCAGGCTGTGGGAGGCCGCGCCGTTTGGTCGGCAGCAGCTTCAGCGGCAGATAACGGCAGCGGTGTCGACGTCGAAGCCGTTTACTGTCTTGGCAATTGTGCCTGCGCGCCGTCCATCCAACTCGATGGCCATACGATCGGCCGAGTAACGCCGGACCGGGTCTCGAATATAGTCACCGGCGCCAATCAAACGAGGGCACCGTCATGAAATATTTTATCCCCAAGGACAGCGCTGCTGTATCGATCGGCGCCGAGCAAGTCGCCGATGCTCTAACTGTAGCCGCACCAGACGCCGAGATTGTACGGACCGGTTCACGCGGGCTCTATTGGCTGGAGCCCCTGGTGGAGATCGAACATGACGGCCGGCGCATCGGATTCGGGCCGATCGAAACCGATGAAGTGTCTGGCTTGGTCGAGACTATCCTCGGTGGAAAACCTGAATCACACCCCAAATATGTCGGCCGGATCGAGCAGCTGCTCCGTGATCAGGGGCAGCAGCGACTCACATTCGCGCGTTGTGGCGTGATTGAGCCGATTGACTTTGACGCGTTTATGGCGCATGGCGGCACTGCCGGGCTGCGGACCGCGTTGGACCAGTCGGGTCAGACAACCATCGATGCCGTGAAAGAATCCGGCCTGCGGGGGCGCGGCGGCGCAGGTTTTCCGGCCGGTATCAAGTGGCAGACCGTTCACGATACACCAGGTGCCGAAAAATTCGTCGTCTGTAACGCCGACGAGGGAGACTCGGGCACCTTTGCAGACCGAATGTTGATGGAAGGCGATCCGTTCACGCTGCTCGAAGGCATGGCGATTGCAGGTGTAGCAACCGGAGCCACCCGAGGCTATATTTATCTGCGTTCGGAATATCCGGACGCGTTTCAAACGTTGAACGAAGCAATCAACATCGCGCGACGCCACAACTTGCTTGGTTCCAATATCCTGGGGTCCGGCAAGTCATTCGACGTTGAAATTCGGCTGGGCGCCGGCGCCTATATTTGCGGCGAGGAAACCTCGATGCTGGAATCACTCGAAGGCAAGCGAGGCCTGGTGCGTTTCAAACCCCCGCTGCCGGCGATCCAAGGATTTCAGTCCAAACCCACAGTGATCAATAACGTCATCACGCTGAGCAGCGTGCCCACAATTCTTGCCCATAGCGCGGCCACATATCACAGCCTGGGCATCAACAAGTCCCGCGGCACACTAACGCTACAACTCTCGGGCAACGTCGCCCGGCCTGGGCTATATGAAATTCCCTTCGGCGCGACACTCGAACACGTCATCAACGAACTTGGCGGCGGTTCGGCCTCGGGCCGGCCAGTGCGTACGGCTCAAGTCGGCGGCCCACTCGGCGCCTATGTGCCGGCCAGCCATTTCGATACACCGATCGGTTATGAAGAACTCGGCGAGCGCAATGCCATGGTCGGCCATGGCGGCGTCGTGGTGTTCGACGACACGGTGAACATGGCCGAACAGGCGCGCTTCGCTATGGAGTTCTGTGATCTGGAATCCTGCGGCAAATGCACGCCCTGTCGTGTCGGCTCCGTACGCGCGCAGGAAGTCATCGACCAAATCGTGGCCGGCCACGATATCGAGGCCAATGCCGATCTGCTGCGCGAGCTCATGGAGCTGATGGCCCAGGGCTCGCTGTGTGCTCACGGCGGCATGGCGCCGGCGCCGGTGCTGTCCGCACTCAACCATTTTTCAGAAGACTTCGGTGTGCGCGAGCCCGCCGAAATCAATTAATCACCTAAATATCGGAGGCTGTCATGGCCACAGTCCAACCCATTGATTACGGAACCCCCGAGCGCCACAGCGACAAGCAGATCACGCTCGAGGTTGACGGCCGCTCGGTCACCGTGCCGGAAGGCACATCGGTTATGCGGGCCGCTATCCTTTCGGGCGCCGAGGTTCCCAAACTCTGCGCCACCGACTCCCTTGAGCCATTCGGCTCTTGCCGGCTTTGCCTGGTCGAGATTGAGGGTAAACGAGGTTATCCCGCTTCATGCACAACGCTGGTCGCCGAAGGCATGAAAGTCCACACCCAGAGCGACAAACTCGGCCAGCTTCGGCGTGGGGTAGTCGAGTTGTATCTTACGGATCACGCCGGTTCCAGCCGCGCCGAACCCGAGGGAAGTGGTGACGATGACCTATTGCGCTACGCCCGGGAGCTGGGCGTTGACAAAGTCCGCTACCCCACGAACTCATCTCGCGACCATCAAGACGCCGAAATCGACGCGTCCAACCCCTATTTCGAATTTGACGCCACGCGCTGTATTGTATGCTCACGCTGTGTACGCGCCTGTGATGAAACCCAAGGCACTTTTGCGCTGACGGTCGACGGTCGCGGCTTCGCGTCGATGATAAGCGCTGGAACCGACAGCAACGACTTCCTGAGTTCGGAGTGCGTGTCGTGCGGCGCCTGTGTCCAGGCCTGCCCAACCGAAGCGCTGATCGAAAAGGACGTTGTGACCAAGGGCCTGCCCGATCGCATCGAAAAAACCACTTGCGCCTACTGCGGCGTCGGTTGCTCGTTCGATGCCGAGATGAAAGGCGGCGAAGTCATCCGCATGGTGCCCTCGAAGGAAGGCAAAGCCAACCATGGTCATTCCTGCGTCAAGGGCCGGTTTGCCTGGGGGTATACCCATCATCCCGATCGCATCACCTCCCCGATGGTGCGCGAATCGATCTACGAGCCATGGCGTGAAGTCGGCTGGGACGAGGCCATCAATTTCGCCGTTGAGCGTTTCCAGTCCATTCGCGAACGTTACGGCCGCAACGGCCTGGGTGCGATCACCTCATCGCGCTGCACCAACGAAGAAACTTATCTGATGCAGAAATTCGCGCGGGCGGTGTTCGGTACGAACAACGTCGACACCTGTGCGCGGGTCTGCCACTCCCCTACCGGCTACGGCATGGGGTCGACCTTCGGTACGTCGGCCGGCACACAAAATTTTGACTCAGTTGAAGACGCGGATGTGATCCTCGTGATCGGCTCCAATCCGACCGACGCGCACCCGGTATTCGCTTCGCAGATGAAACGGCGTCTGCGCCAGGGCGCGCATCTCATCGTGGCCGACCCGCGGGCAATCGACCTGGTGCGCTCGCCCCACATCGAAGCTGATTATCATCTGCAGCTCAAGCCCGGTACCAACGTGGCGCTGATCAACGCCATCGCGCATACCATTCTCTCCGAGGGGCTGGAAGATCGTGCGTTTATCGAGTCGCGCTGCGATATCGACGAATACGACGCCTGGTACGACTTCATCCTGCGCGAGGAGAACAGTCCAGAAGCCATGGCCCAGTACACCGGCGTGCCGGCCTGGAAGATGCGCGCTGCTGCCCGGCTCTACGCCACCGGCGGCAACGGGGCAATCTACTATGGCCTGGGTGTGACCGAGCACAGCCAAGGGTCGGTGATGGTCATGGGCATGGCCAATCTATGCATGGCCACCGGCAATATCGGCCGCCCCGGAGTGGGGTTGAACCCCATGCGCGGTCAGAACAACGTCCAGGGATCGTGCGACATGGGCTCGTTCCCGCACGAGTATCCGGGGTATCGTCACTTGTCGACCGACAGCGTTCGCAAGATTTACGAAAAAGAGTGGGACGTCAAACTGGATAACGAACCCGGCTTCCGCATTCCCAACATGATCGACGCCGCCACCGAAGGCGAGTTCAAGGGATTATATATACAGGGCGAGGACATTTTGCAGTCCGACCCCAACATCAAGCACATCGCGGCCGGCCTCGACGCCATGGAATGCGTGGTCATTCAAGACATATTCCTCAATGAAACCGCCAGCTATGCACACGTCTTCCTGCCGGGCTCGACGTTTTTGGAAAAAGACGGCACGTTCACCAACGCCGAACGCCGCATCAACCGCGTACGCCGAATCCAGACCGCACCAGGGGGCTATGCCGACTGGGAAATCACGCAGATGATGGCCCAGGCTATGGGCTACCCCATGAACTATAGCCACGCCAGCGAAATCATGGACGAAATCGCACGCACCACCCCCACTTTCGCGGGCGTATCCTTCAGCAAGATCGATGCCTTGGGCAGTGTGCAGTGGCCGTGCAACGACGAGCATCCGGAAGGCACACCGGTCATGCACGCCGATACGTTCGTGCGCGGCAAGGGCAAATTCATGCTAACGCCCTATTTCGCCACCGAGGAACGCGCCAACCGTAAGTTCCCCCTGTTGCTCACCACCGGCCGCATATTGTCGCAATACAACGTCGGCGCCCAGACACGGCGAACAGCCAACCGGCATTGGCACGACGAAGACGTACTAGAAATTCACCCGAGCGATGCCGAGACACGCGGTATAACCAACGGTACACGCGTCGCGGTTGCCAGCCGCATGGGTGAGACCACGCTGCATGCGCAGGTCAGCGAACGAATGACGCCGGGCGTGGTCTATACCACCTTCCATTTCCCGGAAACGGCGGCCAATGTTGTAACCACGGAATTCACTGACTGGGCGACCGACTGCCCCGAGTACAAAGTCACGGCAGTTGAAGTTACACCGTCCCACACCTTGTCCGAGTGGCAAAAACGCTACATGGATCAACGCGAACTTCAGCAGCGCATCGCGGACGACGCGCAGTCGGTGCGCGCACCGGAAACCGTGGCTGCCGATATCAATACGGAGGATGCTGAATGAAAACGGGTCAACCCAAAGCCTGCATTCCTAACGTATTCCGACGATAGCAGAGGTTAATCGTGGAACAATCGAAAATGATCCGCCAAGTCAATCAAATTGCGGCGTATTTCGAGGTTTATCCCGAACAGCGGGCCGAGGAAGGCGTGCGAGGCCACATACAAAAATTCATGGCCCCCACCCTGCGGCAACAGCTGCTCGATTATGTCGCAGAAGGTGGCGAAGGTCTGGATCCACTCGTATTGAAAGCCGCCAGAAGTATCGAGGTTAAAACCGACTGAAGCGGATAATTGAATCATCGGGCCTGCGGCGGTTCGTCGTTTTGCCGGTGTAAAACAGCGCTCATAGCGCAACAAAGTCCTCATCAACTAATAAGGAAGAGTTACATGGACTCAGGGAATGCGGTTTCATTTTCATTTTCGGCCTCGGCCTTTGTGCCATTAGCATTGGCTTTTTTCGGCCTGGGGTGCGGGTATTTAATCTTTGGGCCACAAGAGCTTTTCGGTTTCCCGGAAAAGACACCGGATACGGATTGGAGCAACGGCTGGTGGGGCGTCTGGATGCCCGGTTTTTGTCAGTTCGTCAACGGCACATACATACTTGTTGGTCTGACCTGGTTTCATGTCTTCAAAGGTGATCCTGTCCTCTACGCGGCCGGCATCATCACGACGCTATTCGGCATCCACTGGTTCGCCCTCGGCCTGGGCCGGCTTCGCCAGGGGGACCCGCGTCCCAACGGCTTTATGTGCGTCGCGTTTTTTATCCTGTCACTGCTCGGCTTCGTGGTGTTCACTAGCGCGGACGACTGGCCCGTCGCGGTCCTGTTCTTTGGTTTGTTGTGTGTTTATTTCACCGAGTTCTTCGCCAGTTTCAAGATCTTAATGCCCCTGAGTGAAAAAGCCCTGGGTCTTTCCCATACACTAACCGGGCTCTGGCTCATGTATCTCACCTGGGCCATCACGCTGAATATCGCCTTAGGGATGCATGTGCCCCTTTAATGGTTGCCTATTGCCGATACCGTTCGGATACCCCCATAAAGTGGGATAAGAGGTTTGTAAAATAGTTCGTATCAATGCGAGCTAAACCTCGCCTAGACTTAAAAATGTTTAGCCGGACGCCGGTATCTTCGGGGGCAGGCCAGCCGACTGCCCCCGAGAATTTCAATATGATGTTTTCACAACGCCGAACGGGGCCAAACACAGCTTATAATCAAGAAAAATTACTGACACTGAAGTCTAGGTCTCCTCATCCGTTACAAGCGTNNTTCTGCAGCTCGACGACAGACAGGCTTTTTAAGGCTTGACCTTATTTCACCGCTCGATTAGTTACGGATTGAGGATCCGTGCTGTCCGGCTATCGTCATTGAGGGTTGTCGCATGAGCCGATCTTGCCGGACGTGTTCCGAAACATCCTTGCTTTTATAAGGGCCGTTATTGCATATGAGACGTTTCCCAGCTGCCCTGTTGGGTCTGACATTGGCTTTGTTTACCCTCGGTGCATATGCCGATGGCCTTCAAACGCCGTTATCCGGCCAGACACTCACCGTCGGTTATAAAAACGCGCCCCCTTTCGTCATTACCAGCAACAATGGGGATCTGAGGGGCATCAGTATTCAGCTCTGGAATGCCGTATCAAAACAGATCGGCTTCAAAACTCAGTACGTTAAACGATCGCTGCCGGATCTATTCAAGGGCGTTGAAAGCGGCAAACTCAATGCGTCGGTCGGGGCACTCACCGTGACCGCGGAACGCGAGAAAAATGTCGATTTCTCTTATCCTTTTTATTCCACTGGTCTAGCGATCGCAGTGCCAAGGGCAAGCGGCGGTTTTGTCAGCTTCGTGGAGCGATTTTTCTCATGGCGTTTTTTTACGGCACTGGGGGCGCTGTTGACGCTTTTATTGGGCGTTGGCGCCGTCGTTTGGCTGTTCGAACGCCGCCGTAACCCCGCTGAATTTGGTGGTAACGTTGTGGAAGGACTGGGCAGCGGGCTTTGGTGGGCGGCCGTTACCATGACCACTGTCGGCTATGGTGACAAATCGCCCCAAACGCTGGGCGGCCGCCTGGTCGGTTTGATCTGGATGTTTGCCGCAATCATCATCATTTCCGGCTTTACGGCCGCCATCGCAACCTCTCTGACCGTTGGCCAGTTGTCTTCCGGCATAAAGGGCGAAAGCGATCTCGCTCACGCGCGCGTGACCACCGTCGCGCATTCATCGGCTGCCTCGGCGCTGGACCAGCGCGGCATCGGATTTAATACAGAATCGAATCTTACCGATGCACTCGACGCCCTGGCTCATCACAAGACAGATGCCGTGGTTTATGATGCGCCGCTTCTGCGCTACCGCGTTAAAAACGATCATCCCAATCACATCACTGTGCTGGACAACACCTTTGATCG
The DNA here is from genome assembly GCA_002403445.1 of Salinisphaeraceae bacterium UBA4764. Lineage (GTDB taxonomy): Bacteria > Pseudomonadota > Gammaproteobacteria > Nevskiales > Salinisphaeraceae > Salifodinibacter. The sequence continues at coordinate 8,460 of DHHU01000003.1, forward strand.
GCAGGATTATGCATTTGTCTTACCGACCCATAGTCCGCTGCGCGAGCCGCTGGACCAAGCCATATTGGAATACATGCAAACGCCCGCCTGGTCTGCACTATTGCACCGGTATATGGGACATCTATAGCGTCTCGAGCCATAGCACGAACCTCATGTGCACTCGATGGCTCGAAGCAGGGACGGAGCGAGCGCTAGTGGGTGCTTGTCAATCGATATAGCAAGCACTTATTAAGCACCCGTTCAAAATAGGCTTTAGCGTCATACGAATAGTTAGGGCCGTCCGGCACTCATCCTGATATTAAAATTCCGACCGTCATTCAGTTTGACGAAACATAATGGCGAAGAGCCTGCATTAAAAGATGTCATAAGTACCTCACACCACCATCCTGAAGGCTTAATCCATATAAAAAATCTGGAATTTTTGCTGGGTTGCCGAAGGTAGCTAGAATGGCTTTATGAAGGATTCCGATACTTTACAAGACATCGCGAAGCAGCTCTCACGCTTGGCGGAAGCCCACGAAGCACAGCTGGCCGAAACGCGCCATGCGATTGACGGGCCGATAAACTGGAATGCCAAAGCGTTTCGCTGGCGTGATAACGGCCGTCTGCAAGCTATTGACTCGCCGCAATCGCTGGAATTGGATCGGCTGCACGGTATTGCGCGGCAAAAAGCGCAACTCATCGCCAATACTCGACAGTTCCTGGCCCGCGCACCGGCCAACAATGCCCTGCTCTGGGGCGCGCGGGGTACCGGTAAATCATCGCTGATCAAGGCCTTGTTGCCGATGTTCGCCGATGAGGGGCTGCGCATGATCGAAGTGCCGACACACCGGTTGGTCGACCTCCCGGACCTGGTGGCTCTGTTGGCCGAGCGTCCGGAACGATTCATCGTGTTTTCGGATGATCTGTCGTTCGAGTCCGGCGATGGCAGTTACAAGGCACTAAAGGCCGTGCTGGATGGGTCGCTGGCGGCCACGCCGGACAATATTCTGATTTACGCCACATCCAACCGGCGTCACCTGATGCCGGAATTCCAATCTGAGAATCAGGCTACGCAAACGCTCGACAGCGAAATACACCATGGCGAAGCAGTCGAGGAAAAGATATCGCTGTCCGAGCGCTTCGGGCTGTGGCTGTCGTTCTACGCTTTCGATCAGCAGCGCTATCTCGAGATCGCTGCGAAACATTTGAACGCGTTCGGCCTGACAGCCGACATTGGCGTCGAACAACCTTGGGAGCGCGCTGCACTGCAATGGGCGCTTGCGCGCGGCAACCGCTCCGGACGCACCGCCGAACAGTTCGCACGCGACTGGGCCGGGCAAACGGCTACAGACATCTGACCCGGCACAAATTCGGGGCAGCCGCAACCCTGTTCAAACGCAGTCAATCGGTTGCACCTCGTGCTGGTTTAGTTGGCCTGATTCGCGGGCGATCAGCCAGCGTGGTCGGCTAATGCCGCTTTTTGCTCCCCGAGCGTATCGCTGCACGCTCGACATTGTTTATCCGCAGTCAACGCAATCGTTCGCCAGCGCTGACGCCGGGTGTCGAGCGTGAGGAGACGAGCAGCCAATGTCTCGACATCCCCCACAAGAATTTTAATAGCCTCCACTGCCTGCAGTGTACCCACAACCCCGGGTACGGCACCGATCACACCCGCGTCCGAACAACTCGGCGCGGCGTCGGTCGACGGCGCGTCCGGGAACAGACAGCGATAGCACGGCCTGCCGCCGGCGGGAATCACCCCCACCTGCCCGGCAAAACGCTCCACGGCCCCGAAGACGAGCGGGATGCCAGCCGTGACGCAAGCATCGTTGACCGAAAAACGGGCGTCGAAATTGTCCGAACCGTCGATGACAAGGTCGTAACTGGCCACTAAGTTGGGCGCGGTTTCCGGCGTGACCCGTGTTTCTATCGGTTCGATGTGAATCGTCGGATTAAGTGCTGCGAGCGTATCGCGGGCCGAGCGGGCTTTCGACTCACCGACCGCTGCGTCACGATGAACGATCTGACGATGCAAGTTGGAACGATCGACGATGTCGTGGTCAACAATACCGATATGGCCCACGCCGGCCGCCGCCAGATAGAAACTGGCCGGTGACCCCAGGCCGCCAGCACCAATGATCAGCACCCGTGCGCTGGCCAGTTTGTGCTGGCCGGCCTCGCCAACTTCCGGTAGCGTGATCTGGCGAGCATAGCGCGCCCGGTCAGCGGTATTCAGCGTAGTCGGTGTTTCAAATGCAAGCCCGGCCTGTTTCCAGGCGTCAAACCCCCCCTCGACGGAGCGAACGTCCTGATAGCCCAGCCGTTGCAGTTGATCGGCGGCTAACAACGAACGCGTACCGGAGGCACACATCAATAAGATCGTGCGATCTGACTTGATGCCGTTGCGATCGAGCTGGACTTCCAGAAATCCGCGCCCGTAACGTGCCGCAATCACTGGCGTGCCCTGGGCAATCTCATCCGCTTCACGAATGTCGATCAGCAACCCACCACGACCCGCAAGTTCAGACGCGCGTTCGGCGCTCACCGGGGGTAGACGGTCGCGAATATCGGCCAGGGTTTGTTTCAGACTTGCTGTACTCATGGATGTTACCCGCTCGCTTGATTGTCAGCCTCTGGATCGGCCGCGTCATCCCCGCTGATGGATTCAAGCGATGACTCGTCTTCGATCGCGGCCTCGCGGCGCCATTCAGAGCTGATCTGTTTGCCCGTTTTGGCCCCCATTTGTCGCAGCATTTCACTTTGCCGCACTAGGTTGCCGCGACCGCTGGTGAGTTTGCCCCGGGCTTGGTTGTAGGTTTTTTGTGTGGTTTCAAGTTGTTTTCCGAGTTTGTCGAGATCTTCGATAAAACCCACGAATTTATCGTAGAGCTTGCCGGCTCGGCGTGCGATTTCATCGGCGTTTTCTTCTTGCTGTTGCAGCCGCCAAAGGTTGGCCACTGCCCGCAGCATCGGCATGAGCGTGGTGGGCGAGACCAGTGCGATATTGGCATCCAACGCTGTGCGCTGAAGTGAAAAATCACCGCGCAGGGCTTCCACGTAGGCTGCTTCCGAGGGCACGAACATGAACACATAATCCAGCGTCCGAATCGCGTCCAGCGCTTGATAATTCTTCTGAGAAAGAGACCTCAGGTGGCGCCGGACCGACTCGATATGGTCTTTAAGCGCGGCTTGACGCGTCGCGTCATCCTCAGCGTTCTGAATACGCAGATAGGCTTTTAACGAGACCTTGGCGTCCACCACGATGCTGCGCGACTCCGGCAAATGGATCACCGCATCGGGATATTGATGGCCGCCGTCTTCGCCCGCGGCATGAAACTGGGTGTCATAGTGAATACCCGGCTGTAAACCGGATTTCTCGAGTACAGTCTCCAGAATCATTTCACCCCAGTTGCCCTGGGTCTTAGATTCGCCCTTCAACGCCTGGGTCAGCTGGGTCGCATCTTCGGCGATGGCCTTGTTCGATTGCTCCAGTAGTCGAACTTGTTCCGCCAATGCCGAGCGCTGCTGCGTTTCGGCGTGGTGGATCTCGCGAACCTGTTTTTCGAAGCGATCGATGTGTTCGCGCAACGGCTTGATGAGCGAATCCAGATCGGCCTTGCTGTGTTCGGTAAATTTCTTGCTGCGGTCGTCGAGTATCTCCTGCGACAGGGTCTTAAACTGTTGCGTGAGGGCGTCTCGAGCGTTGGTCAACTCCTTCAACTTGTCGTCGGCGGCCTTGCGCTCGGCCTCGATCTGCGTCTCCAGCCGGGTTTTGGCGTCGCGCAACTGCTGGCTTGCCGCGCGCTCGCGCTCGAGTTCCGACGAACGCGCATCGCGCTCGTTCGTGATGTTGTTGAGCTGCGTCTCCAGAGCAGCGCGACGGCCCCGCGCTGCTACCGAAACAACCAGTGCGCCAAGGCTGCTGCCTGCAATAAGGCCCGCGAGCCCCACAATGAACAAGGCTATCGTCATCCGCCCGAGTCTCTTATCATAATCAATGTTATATAAAATAAATTTTACGCGCCCACCGGTCCTCAGGACCACGCACTCACGAGCGGGGCACGTATAATCAATGGCATTACTCTGCCCAATTCGGGGCAATACAAGCCGACGCGCTCCAGCCTCTCGCGCTGGCCGAATGCCCTGGCAATTTTTAATACCGTCGATCCCGACGCCACCATGCTGACTCTCAAAAACATTTCGTTGGCCTACGGGCCGACCCCCCTGCTCGACAACGCCCAAATCACCCTGCGGCGCGGCGAACGTGTCGCGTTGGTGGGCCGCAACGGCACCGGCAAGTCGACCCTGCTTCGGATCATCGCCGGTGAACTCGAACCCGACCAGAAGTCAATCGAATCCGGAGGTGACATTCGTATCGCACGCCTGACGCAAGACGTGCCGCCGGACACGGCGGGCAGCGTCTACGACGTCGTGGCGGCCGGCCTAGGTGAAATCGGCAACGCACTCGCGCGCTTCCACGAACTGACTGCGCGGCTATCGGCAGGCGAGGATGTGATGGACGCATTCACTGAGGCTCAAGCCAAAGTCGAGGCCGCCGGGGGCTGGACCCTGGCCACACGCGTTGAGACCACGGTTTCGCGGCTGGCTCTGAACGCCGACGCCCAGTTCGAACACCTCTCCGGTGGCCAGCAACGCCGGGTATTGCTGGGTCGGGCTCTGGTCCAAGATCCGGATNNGGCGCGCTATTGTTCATCACGCATGATCGCGCGTTTTTACGCCGTTTGGCCACACGGATAGTGGATCTCGACCGGGGGGTCCTGACCTCCTGGTCAGGCGATTACGACCAATTCCTGGCCGACAAGGACAAGGCCCTGGCCGACGAGGCCGAAGCCCAGGCGCAGTTCGACAAGAAACTGGCACAGGAGGAAGCCTGGATTCGGCAAGGCATCAAGGCACGCCGCACACGCAACGAAGGCCGCGTGCGCGAACTCAAAGCCATGCGAGCCGAACGCGCCCGCCGGCGTGAAAAAACCGGGACCGCGAAGATAGACACCCAGAACATTGAGCGTTCGGGGAAGAACGTGATTGTGGCCGAAAATGTGGCCTATCAGTGGGGCGATCAGCCGATCGTCAAGGACTTGTCGACCACGATTCAACGCGGCGACAAGGTCGGCATCATCGGGCCCAACGGCTGCGGCAAGACCACGCTAATCCAGCTTTTACTCGGCCGCCTCGCCCCCGATGCGGGAAGCGTCAAGCTCGGAACCAATCTTGAGATTGCCTACTTTGACCAGAAGCGCGCCGCCATCGACGACGATGCCACGGTCGTCGACAACGTCGGCCAGGGCCGCACCAGCATCACCGTGAACGGCAAGGATCGGCACGTGATGAGTTATCTCGGCGATTTCCTGTTTTCACCCAAGCGCGCCCGCTCGCCGGCACGTGTACTGTCCGGAGGCGAACGCAATCGGCTATTGCTGGCCAAACTCTTTACGCGCCCGGCCAACCTCTTGGTCATGGACGAGCCGACCAACGATCTTGATATCGAAACGCTCGAGCTTCTCGAAGAGCGGCTAATGGCTTTCCAGGGGACGTTGATACTCGTCTCCCACGACCGCGCGTTTCTCGACAATGTCGTCACCTCCAGTCTTGTTTTCGAGGGTAACGGCCACGTTGGCGACTACGTGGGCGGCTACTCGGACTGGTTGGCACAGAGGCCGGCAACACAAACGACAGCGCCGCAGTCGAAAACCAACAAGGCGAGTCCAGACACAGCAAAACCCAAAACCGTCAACCAGACGCTCTCGCGCGCGGAACAAAAAGAACTGCGAGAATTACCTCGTCGAATCGAAGAACTCGAAAACTGGATCGCTGCCGCCGAAGCCGAATTTGCATCGCCTACCGTATTAGCCGGCGATTCGGCTGCACTTGAAACCAAGAGTACCGAACTGGCCGACCGGCGCGAACAACTGGAACGCTTAATGGCGCGCTGGGAAGAACTCGAATCACGCCAGAACGGCCATTAGTCCGGTCTTGCCGTCCAGTTCTCGATTTCAGCATCAGACAACAACGAGTCAATACGCAATGTACGATCTCTATTACTGGCCCGGCATTCCAGGACGCGGCGAATTCATCCGGCTGGCGCTGGAAGATGCGGGAGCCGACTATGTGGATATCGGTCGCCGGGATGGCGCCGGAGCTGTAGCGTGGTATCTCGACGTCGCTCACACTGACGCGCCACCTTTCGCGCCGCCGTATCTCGAAGTTGACGGCAAGGTTCGACTGTCGCACGTTGCCAACATCCTGCGCGTGATCGGCCCGGAACTGCATCTGGCCCCCGACAACGCCGACGGGCAGAATTTTGCCCACGGACTGCAGCTCACTATTACTGATTTCGTCTCCGAGATTCACGACACGCACCACCCACTCGGCCCGGAACTGTATTACGAGGAACAGACCACGGTATCCAAGCGTCGCGCGGCGTTGTTCCGCACCCACCGGCTGCCCAAATATCTCGGTTATTTCGAAGACATTCTGGCCAGCCATCCGCAGTCACCGTGGCTGATCGGAGAGAACGCGACAACGGTTGATCTCTCTTTGTTTCAGGTCATGGCCGGTCTGCGCTATGCTTTTCCCACGGCTATCGAACATCTCGACAACGCGCTTGGTCACATCCAGGCGCTTTGTGCGGCTGTATCGGAACGCCCCGGTATCGCAGCCTATCTGGAATCGCCGCGCCGCCAATCGTTTAACCAGCAAGGCGTGTTCCGGCATTATCCCGAGCTGGACGGCCCGATCGAACCAGACAATAGTGACCCGGACCTTTAAACATGGACAATGCGTCATGGCTTGCCCGCTGGCAGGACGGCCGGATCGGTTTTCATCAACCCGAGGGCCATCCCGCGCTTGCAGCGTACTGGGACTGGCTCGATCCAAACAGCCACGAGCACGTGCTCACCCCGCTTTGCGGCAAGGCCCGCGACATGGCAACACTGGCCGATCGCGGGCACGCCGTTCACGGCATTGAACTCAGCGAGCACGCCGCGCAGGCTTTCTTTGAGGAAAGCGACGTGTCACCCGCGATATTCGAGACAGCGGACGGCAAGTGCTATCAGGGCGAATGGGCTAGCGGCGGGTCGGTTTCGATCGTTGTGGCAGATTTTTTCAAACGCGCTGGGATCTCTGGGTCGGGCTGCGAACTGTTCTTCGACCGCGCGGCACTTATCGCCCTACCCGCGTCGTTGCGGGAGCGTTACGTCGAGCGTCTGATCGAGGATTTAGCCGAAAACGCGCGCGGGCTTTTGATTACGATTGATTACCCGGCTGGGCAGATGACCGGGCCACCGTTTAGCGTAACCGAGAATGACGTACACGCACTGTACGGCCAAGCATTCACGATTACCAAACTGTCCGCGCGTGACGCACTCGCCGATAACGATCCTATCCAGTCAAGTGGTATGTCGCGACTCGTCGAAAACACATTTCTGATGCAACGTCGCCTGTGACACAAAAAAATTTCTCGGCAATCGGCGTGTTTCGGGAAAAGATCGACAAGAGCCGTGCTAAGCGGTGTCCGCAATGCGCGGTGCCCCTGCGTCTAGTCAGCGNNCGGGCGGGGATCCAGCCGCTCGATTCTGTAGGAGAGTGAGGCAATTCCCGAAGGGCCTGAAATACGACGCATGGTTGATCGCATCAACGCATCGGTTGGTCGTCGCCGCGCTGATCGAGTGGCTTTCGCTTTCGAACGGCACAAACCATTCGAATCAATCCTGGCCGGTCGCCAGGTGGTCTCGGTAGACGCGCGCGGCAAGGCAGTACTAGTGTTTTTCGACGCGGCCGAAGACGACGCGGGTTGGTGTGTGTACAGCCACAACCAACTCTATGGTCAATGGCGTACCGGCCAAGCCCACACCGAACCCAAAACCAATCGACAATTGCGCTTCGCCATTTATGCCGGGGCCAAAGCGGCGCGCCTTTACAGCGCCTCGGATATCCGCGTGCTGCCAACGGATTCGCTCGGTGAGGTGGACTATCTGGCGCGACTCGGGCCCGACCCACTCAACCGCCCCAGCGACCGCAAAAGGCTCGCGCCCCAACTCGACGACCCACGTTTTGCCGGACGCAATCTGGGTGGCCTGTTATTGGATCAGGGATTCATCGCCGGTATAGGCAATTATCTGCGAAGTGAAATATTGCACGCTGCCCGCCTGCATCCGACGCGCAAACCGCGCGCGCTCGCCATTAGTGAGCGCAGTGTCTTTATCGACGTCGTTTTGAGGCTGCTTGACCGGGCTTACAAGTACAGAGGCATGACCAACGACCCGCTACGCGCCGAGCGGCTCAAGCAGGACGGCGTGCGCTTTGGGGCCCGGCGTTACGCGGTGTTCGCACGGGCCGGGCTGCCCTGTTATGCCTGTCACACACCGGTTGTCAAGACTACCGTGGCCAGTCGCCGCCTGTATTACTGCCCGACCTGCCAGCCTGTGCCAACGAGATAGGGACTTAGTGACGCAGACCGCTCACGACCCTTAGACACGCTGGCCACGTTTCGACCCGGCGAAACGGCGGCCCAAACAAGAATCAGTGCCCCAAGGCACATCCCCATAATCTCCTCTGTCGTCGGACGCAGCTCAACACGTCAACGTGTGCTTGCAACTGGACTCGATCAGTTATCCTTTGCTGATCAGCACGCAAAGGATATTGGCATGAACTATCGTCGACTCGGAACCACGGGCACCAAGGTTTCTCCGCTCTGTCTCGGCACCATGACCTACGGCTCATCGAGCTGGCGGGATTGGGTACTGGACGAAGCTGAAAGCCGGCCGTTCATCAAGCAGGCACTCGATGCCGGCATCAATTTCTTCGATACAGCCGACATGTACTCGGTGGGTGAATCCGAGCGCGTCGTCGGCCGGGCGCTAACCGACTATGCCCCGCGCGAGTCCTATGTCCTAGCCACCAAGGTCTTTAACCCCATGGGCGATGGGCCCAATGATCGCGGCCTGTCGCGCAAACACATCATGGACGCCATCGACGCCTCACTGGAACGACTGGGCACGGATTACGTCGATCTGTATCAGATCCATCGGTTGGATGACGACACGCCCATCGAAGAGTTTATGGAAGCCCTGCACGATGTCGTGAAGGCCGGCAAAGCGCTTTATATCGGTGCCTCATCGATGTGGGCCTGGCAGTTCGCCGAATGTCAGCACGTCGCCGAACGCAACGGTTGGACGCGTTTTAGCACCATGCAGCCCATGCTCAATCTGATCTATCGCGAGGAAGAGCGCGAAATGCTGCCGCTATGCGCCCATCAAGGCGTGGGCGTCATTCCCTGGTCGCCTATGGCGCGCGGTGTTCTTGCGGGCAAGGCGCAGGGCAGTGGCCTGAGCACGCGCAGCCAGAATGATGCCGGGACCCAGCGCTGGGGCCTGGGCACCAGTGAATCGGATGATGCGGTGATCGATGCCGTACGCCACGTCGCCGACAACCGCGGCGTATCGATGGCGCAGATCGCCCTGGCCTGGGTCGCCCGTCAACCAACCGTGACTGCTCCGATCATCGGCGCCAGCAAGACCCGGCATCTGGACGAGGCGATTGCCGCACTTGAAATCGAATTGACCGACGACGAATGCGAGGAGCTGGAAAGGCACTATCGACCGCACGCGGTGGTGGGTCACAGCTAGCCCGGACAGTCAGCGCTACCGGCCCACGCCGACGGTTTGGAATCGCCGGCGTGGGCTCAACCGAATAGCTGACCGACGATACGAAAACCGGCCACGTAGGTACCGACTGCCGAGCCGATGGTCGCAAACAAGAACACCAGCAGCGTGCGCGATACGCGGTTGCGCCACCAGCCGCGGACCGATTTGACATCGTTGCGCAGTGTCGAGAAATCGCCCACACGGGGCTTGCGGAGCCACAGCTCGGCGGCCGCCGTCACCATGCCGGCCCCAACGGTTGGGTTCAGCGAGGTCAACGGTGCCGCTACGAATGCTGTCACGACGGTCAGCGGGTGCGCGAGTGCGACTACAGCCCCCAGTGCCGACAGCGCCCCGTTGATCAAAACCCATTCGATAACGATGTGCGTGCCGAGCGCGGGGCTTTTCCAGAATCCGTAAGCGAACCCCGCCATCACCAGCGCCACGATCACCCACGGCAACCATTTCAGCCAGCGCGCGCCACGCGGCACGGCACGCAATTGCTCACAAACCGCCGCCGGATCGCCCAAACCCTGGCGCATATAGCCCGCGAGGCCCTTGAGGTGACCTGCCCCCACCACGACAAGCGTGCGGCCAGCTTCTGCGTTATCCGCTAGCAGCGAAGCCGCCATGTATTGATCGCGTTCGTCGATTAGCGCGGCGTGCATTGCTGATGACTCCGCGGCAAACTCGCTAAAAGTCGACTCCAGAATATCGCCCTGTTTGAGTTGTTCGATGTCCTCGGAGGTGATCTTTTCGCTCGTTACTAGACTGCCCATCAAACCGCCAATCATCGACAGGCGTTGCCACCACGGGATCCGTCGATAGACGCGTTTGAGTGTCGTACCGATTTCACGGTCGATCAGGGCCAGGGGCAGGCCGTTTTGTTCGCAGGCCTCGATAGCGGCGCGCATTTCCGCGCCGGGTTCCACGCCGAGCTGATCAGCGAGCCTCTGCTGATAGGCGCCCAGCGCCAGGCTTGCGGCCACCATGCCGGCCTTACCCTCGCGCAACACACGAAACAAATCCAGCTCGGCCAATTGGTCGGCGCCCGTCAGGGCTTGATAACGAGGCGCGCAGAGCTCGATCGCCACACGATTGAATTGGCCGCTGTCGATTGCGGCCCGAACTTCAGCGGCACTGTCGGCCGATACATGTGCCGTGCCCAGCAGCAGGTACTCGCGATCGCCTATGGCGACAGTCTCTCGCGGGCCCGCATGTGCCTCGGCTGTGTCGAAGTCAGCCATCAACAGGCGATCCTTATCCTTGGCGACAGCGCGACGCATAGTTTGAAAACCACCGCCGCGAGCTCAAGTGGCTAAAACGAACGCTGGAGTGCCAGCGAGTATATTGTATCCAGTTTATCAATACTGGATTTCCTGGGACTGTTGTTGTAGTCATTTTCCACCTGCGCCGATATGGCCCAGACCGAGCTGTTGGCGATGGGTACGCTCGCTGCAAACACGTTTTTCAAAGAAAAGTTACGGCTCGGCGCGTTCGTCAACTGCGGATAGATATCGAAATCGTCGCTCAGCTTCAGATAATTGCCGAACAATTCGGCGTAATGCCAACCTGCTGACGCCGCCAACGCATTGTTTGTCTTGCCCGTGTCATAGTATTTGGTGTATTCATAACCAAGCCCCGTATGCAGCTTGAATATCAAGCGGCGCTGACGGATAACAAAATAGCCGGGACCTACCAGCGAACGGCTGCGCAGCGAATAATTCTGGAACTTGTCGCGCTCCAATGATTGCTCGCCAAACAGATACCAATGCTTGCTGATATCACGTTCATAGGTCGCCTGCCCCAGATAGTCGGCCTCGGTCTGATTACCGTTGGTGGTCGCGCGATTGACGGATGCCAACAAATGCAAGCGGGTCAAACCGGTGTTGCGCAGGGCCGACACCGCGGCCGTAATGTTCATGTTCTTGGAGTTGCCGGTGCTGCCGTTGAGGCCGAAGCGCCCATTGCCCGACCAGTTCACTTGACTAAGGCTGCTATTGGTCTCGTATCCGGGTAAGGTGAATTTTTTCGCGCGTGCCATACGTTTTTGCTTGCTGATGGCCTGCGGCCGAATGGCAGTGATTTCGGCAATTTGGACTTTTTGCTTTTTCGAGGCCGATCCGCCCCCCATGCGCCTCGCGTGTTGAACATGGGTCTGGGCATTGTAGTGGAGGCGCGTCGCCGTGCGTTTGCCGCCATGCAGCTTGACCGGCACAGGCTTGTTGGTCGAGATGCCCGCAACCTTTTTCCGATCGATTTTGAGCATACCGGCAAAGTGGGTCTTAACCTTCAATTTGTGTCGCGACAATGTCTCAACGCTGCCTTTCAACTGACTGCCGTCTTTGAGATAAACCGTATCAGCAGACGCCGCTACTGTGACCAGTGTCAGGGCCACGCCGATAACGCCAGCAAGTCGGTAGTCCAGCATTCGCATTCGTAACTCAGTCTTCAAAAGCCCGTCAGTCTACATGAGCGAGAGAATAGTTTGAGATAAAATTGACCTGACCTTTCAGAGTGAGTCGCAGGGCCAATCAAGCCTGACGGGCCAATGTGCGAAGGGGCCCGATCATCAGCAGCATCAATAAACCCACGGCCCCGTAGGTCCAGGTAAAACCAAACTCGTGGCCAAGAACCAAACCCACCGCCGGGCCGAGAGACCCACCGACGTCACTCGACAATTGATAAACCGATAGCGCCCGGCCATAAGCGCTGGGCGGGGCAACATCGCCAAGTAGGGTCAAAAGTGGAATCGTCATGGCACCGGCGCCCACGCCAATAGCGGCCAGTGCTAGCGTCAGCAATGGCTTGTCGTCTGCGAAGCCTAACCCGACAAATCCGGCGGCGACCAGGGCCATAGCCGGCATGAGGGTGCGCGTTCGGGAGGTTGAGACATCGAGGTAGCGGCCACTGGCAAGCGAAGCACCGGCGCGCGCCACCATCAAAACGGCCATCAACAATCCGGCGCTGCCTTCGGGGCCTAGGCCGAACAGATCAATATCACGGGCGGCAAGCATCACCGAGAAGGTGGCCAGGAAAACGCCCGACACGGCGAAAAACAAGAGCGCATTGACGGACCAGATAATCTGCAGCGTTGGAATCGTGAGCACCTGACGCCATGTCACGGCTGACGCTTGGGCGTCATTGTTTCGACCGGCGGTTCGGTCAGCGCCCTGACTGTCAGTCGGGAATCCGCACGCCGCGGCCACAGCCCCAAGCAGCGTCAACGCTGTCGCGAGCCAGAACGCCAGCAAATCCGACCCGATCGACGCCGTCAGGCCTCCGAGTGCCAAACCAGCCGGCAGGCCAAGACTGATCGCACTTCGCACCCGAGCCGTTAGCCGGCCCCGAACGTTCGGCTCGGCAATGCGTAACACCCCCGCCACGGCGCCGACGAGTAAAAGTGATGAGCCAACACCCCAGACACACCGGCCGAAAAGAAACCAACCGGCGGGATGATCAGCGCTCAACGCCACGGCGAAACACAGCGTCCCCAGGGCCTCGATGGCCAGACCGGCCGCGACCGGCCACTTCGGCCCCAATCGATCCACCAACCAACCCGTGACCGGATTGAACGCCAGACGCGTCACGCGATTGGCCGATAGAATCACGCCGACAATGACGCCGGAAATGCCTAGTTGCAAACCGATCACCGGCAGAATCGGAAAAACCGTCCCACCACCAATACCCCCCAGACAAGCGATGCCGGCGATCAGCCAGCTCTGCGCTCTGTGATTCACGTCGACGTTTCGAGACTGTGAAAGCGCGAAAAGTTCAGCCGCCCGTCAAACCGGCTGGGAGTCACGTCCGGCCGGCGTTTGAGCAGCATAAGAGCGGGCGATCCAGGCACAGGTGATCAGCTGTATCTGATGAAACAACATAAGCGGCAGGATAATCGCGCCCAGCCGGGGTGAGGCGAACAACACCTTGGCAATCGGAATGCCTCCAGCCAATGTTTTCTTAGAGCCGCAAAACAACAACACGATGGCGTCGCTGCGGCGGAAGACCAATCGCCCCACAATATAAGTCACCGCCAGAACAAAGGCCAGTAGCGCAGCGTCAATACCGGCGAGTGCAAACAAGGCATAAACCGGCGTTTGCGTCCACAGGCCCGCGACGACTGACGCACTGAACGCACCATAAACGACCAGCACAACCGAGCCTTGGTCGACGAACTTTACACGACGCGGATGACGTTCGATCCAGCCGCCCACTACGGGCCGGAGCCATTGTCCGAGCAGGAACGGCGCTACCAATTCCAACGCAATATGCACTACGGCGTCCAGTGATATGCCTTGGCCACCGGCCGTACCCATCAAAAGCCCGGCCAGGAGGGGGGTGAGCACCACGCCTAGCATGTTGGACAGGCTGGCGCTGCACACCGCCGCGGGCACATTGCCGCCGGCAATGGAGGTAAACGCGATCGATGATTGCACGGTCGATGGTACTGTCGCGAGATACAGCACGCCGGCAGCCAGCGTCGGGGTCAGGATGAAGGCCAGCACAGGCCGCAAACAAAGCGCCAAAACTGGAAACATGACGAACGTCGTCGCCAAAACCGCGCCGTGCAGCCGCCAGTGCGACGCGCCAGCGGCCACGGCCTGCCGCGACAAACGTGCCCCGTGTAAGAAGAACAACAGCGCGATCGCGAGCAGGGTGATGACACCGTAGACCTCGGCAACCCCGCCGCGCGCCGGCTCGAATGTTGCCATCAGCACAGCACCGAGAAGAGCCGATATAAATCGGTCCGGCAACCAGCGGAATAAGGTCATCGTCCGATTATAACCGCCGCCTCCTTCGATCCGGACCAATCAATCAAAACGTGGCCAAGCGGTGCCGGATCATGGTCCAGGCCCGCGCAACACGGAGCCGAATGAAGCCAAGCTTGAACACCAGGCGGACTTTCACCGGATCTTGGGCCGTGCCGGGGCGGCCTCCGGCCACCTTGCATGGATGGCCAGTCTGACGCCGTGGAAGCTGTCCCTATACGACCGGGGACAGAAATCGCGACGGCCCGCGTGCGAGTACGCAGCGGGTTGTATCAATCTATTATCGGGCCGCATCTAGCCTGCGAGCGTGGAGCCACATGGCTTAAGCCGTGAACCGGTCATGCAGTCCGCATTCGCGGTTATTCAGCACCTTGGTAGGATCGTAATAACGGGTTTCGTTGGGCAAGCCATGCTCTTGCAAATAAGACTGCATGTCGAGCTCGGTCCACTCCAGCACCGGCGCCACTTTGATCACACTGTCCGGCGTGTCCTGGGTGACGATATCCATATTGCGCCGGAAGTCGGTTTGATCATGCCGCACGGCGGTCAGCCACACGTCCGGGGCCATTTCCGCCATCGCCCGGCCAAACGGCTCAAGTTTGACCTGACGCGTAAACTCTTCGTGCGCCGGATCATCGACATCCGGAATTCCCATGATCGCGTCTCGCCGCGCGGCCGAGGCGAGCGGGTTGTACACGTGCATGTTGAGTCCGAGCTGTTCGATGAGCTGTTCGGCGAAGATATAGGTATAACGGGTGGCGTAGCCGGAATCGACCCAGACCACGGGGATGTCGGGCTTTACCTGCGTCGCGAGGTGCAGTATCACGGCTTCGTAGGGCCCGAAATTCGTGGTCACGATCGTCTTGCCGCCGAGGTCGGTGGCCCACTCGATTATGGACTGGGGATGCTGACCAGCGAGCTCGGCGTTGGCTTTTGCTACATCAATGTTCATGGTCGAAAGAAACTCCTTGAGATGCCGGGCGAGGATGTTTGGGTCGAATACCCTCCGCAACCGTGTGTAGACTTCATTTAATGCTTACAAGCAATATGTTAAAGCGTTTCGCTGATATTATTGAATTATATCGATAGCGCCGAGCGTTTTTTGAAAACGCCGTGGCCCCAACCGTCGTTCGTCGGCCGGGGCCGGCACTCGGCGCAGTGACTCACTTTCTTTCGAGGATTCCGATGGCCCAGTACATCTACACCATGAACGGCGTGTCCAAGACCGTTCCCCCCAAGCAACAAATTCTGCGTGATATTTCCCTGTCGTTCTTCCCGGGGGCCAAGATTGGTGTTCTTGGCTACAACGGTGCCGGCAAGTCCACGCTGCTGCGCATCATGGCCGGTATCGACACCACTTATGACGGCGAAGCCCGAGCCATGCCCGACACCCAGATCGGCTATCTGCCCCAGGAACCGGAACTGGACCCCAGCAAGGATGTCCGTGGCAACGTCATGGACGGTCTCGGAGAAGTCGTTAGCCAACTCACGCGGTTCAACGAAATCAGCGAAGCATTCGGCGACCCCGACGCCGACTTCGAAGCCCTGTTGGCCGAGCAGGCCAAACTCCAATCCGCCATCGATGCCGCTGGCGGCTGGGAAATCAACAACACGCTCGACCGGGCTGGTGAGGCCCTGAACCTGCCGGCCTGGGACACTGACGTCACCAGTCTATCCGGCGGTGAGCGCCGACGCGTGGCGATTTGTCGACTTTTATTGTCGAAACCCGACATGCTGCTGCTCGATGAGCCGACCAACCATCTCGACGCCGAATCGGTGGCTTGGCTGGAACGCTATCTCGACGATTTCGACGGCACCGTCGTGGCCGTAACCCACGATCGCTATTTCCTGGACAATGTCGCCGGGTGGATTCTCGAACTGGATCGCGGACACGGCATCCCCTGGCAAGGCAATTATTCATCCTGGCTGGAACAAAAAGAAAAACGTCTGGCCCAGGAAGAACGCGCCGAGGCCGCGCACAAGAAAGCCGTCGCGGCCGAGCTTGAATGGGTGCGCTCGAATGCCAAGGGCCAGCAGTCCAAGAACAAGGCACGTCTGAAACAGTTCGAGGAACTCCAGTCTCAGGAGTATCAAAAACGCTCCGAAACCAACGAGATCTATATTCCACCTGGGCCAAGGCTGGGCCAGCTGGTCTTCGAGCTCGACGGCGTCAGCAAGCACTACGGCGACACAACACTCTATGAAGACGTTTCGCTAACCGTGCCCCAAGGGGCGATCGTTGGCATTATCGGTCCGAACGGCGCCGGCAAAACCACCCTCTTCCGGATGCTCACCGGCGAAGAGCAACCGGACGCCGGCGAAATCCGCGTCGGTGATACGGTGAAGCTGGCTTACGTCAGTCAGTCACGCGACGAGCTGGATCCCGACAAGACCGTTTGGGAAGAAGTCTCAGGCGGCCAGGATTTGTTGCAGATCGGCAATTATGAGGTCTCATCGCGCGCCTATGTGGGCCGCTTCAACTTCAAGGGTTCCGATCAACAAAAACGGGTATCGGAGTTGTCCGGTGGCGAACGCAACCGCCTGCACCTGGCCAAGTTGCTGCAGAAAGGAGGCAACGTCCTGTTACTCGACGAGCCGACCAATGATCTCGACGTTGAAACGCTGCGGGCACTCGAACAAGCCCTGCTCGACTTTCCTGGCTGTGCCATGGTCATTTCCCACGACCGCTGGTTTCTCGACCGCATCACCACACATATATTGGCGTTCGAACCCGATGGCGTGGTCTTCCTCGAGGGCAACTTCCAGGATTTCGAAGCTGACCGGAAACGGCGCTTGGGAAGCGCGGCGGAAGGCTCCAGCAAGGCCAAGCATCGCAAGTTAGCCTAACGGATCACCATTTCAAACAAGGCGTTCGGTCGTCACCCGGGCGTGCGCCGGCTAGTCGCGTTGCCTTTTTGATTTCGGCTTCGAATGGCGATGCTTACCCTGCGATCCGCGCCTTGACTGCGAGGCGTGGTCTTGATGGTCGCGTTGTATAAGCGACACGATCGTATCGCTGGCTGTGTCGGGCTTGTGCAGATTGTCAAACAGGGCGTGGTCGGGCGTTTGCCAAAGTGCCTTGAGCGTCCCGACCCAATCGATCGTCAGATCGCTGAAATTGCGCAACTGTGCCCGGTCGTGGGCAAAAACCACGATGCGTCTTATAACCACCGTTTCGCCCAGCCGCCGACGCAGCATCAACTCGAGCTTATTGGCCGACTGGTTGAGTTGAGCACTAGGAGCACGCCCCCCGCGATCGCGGACCGGCACGTTTTCTTCGCCCGGCATCCCGCGTCGGCCAAATTTATCACGCCACCATCGATCGCCGTGACCGCTGATGATGCCGCTTAGGTTTTTGATCTCGATCGCGATCACGCCGTCCGGCCCCACGAGTACGCCATCGATTTCGCCCTTGGCGTTCTTGTAACCGGACAACAGCGTCCAATCGTCGCTTAATAAGCGGCCCAAGACCGAGTGGGTACGTTGTTCTCCGGCATCGCCCGCCGCCCAGACGCGCTCTTGCTGACTGGGCTTGGCCAGTCTGGGTTTTTTGGGTTTAGGTCTCGATAGCGAACAGACCACGCGTTGAAAAGCGATCGATATGGCCCGGCCATAGGCCCCTTGCTGCCGCGCACGGCGTGAACGCTCGATCGATTCCGCGTGCCGGTCCTTTCTGGCCTGCAAACGCGCTTGATAATCCGCGATCAACCGCTCGTTCTCACGGTGCCGCCTCGCCCGGGCTGCTTGTTGTTTGCCGCCGGTGTGGTCAGAAAGGATGATAGTTTGCATTTCACGTCGCCCGCATTCGAGGGGAGCTATGGACTCTTGGCAACTGCACCCGACGCGCAACAGTCGGTTGCCGCGCGAAGGGCTGACTCCGCGATGCGCGCCGGGCCAGTATTTCCTGCTTGATCCTGCGAGCGTGGGCGCTAGATTAACTGTCGCAGCATGTACGGCAATATTCCGCCATGGCAATAATAGTTGGCTTCGGCAGGCGTATCGATTCGCACCGTGGCCTCGAACGTTTGGGCACTGCCGTCGCTATCGATTGCCTTGACTTGCAGCACTCGAGCCGGAGTTTGGGTGCCTTCCAGGCCGGTGATCGAAAACGTCTCCTCGCCGGTCAGGCCAAGGGAGTCGGCGTTTTCACTGTCGGCGAACTGTAACGGCAGCACGCCCATGCCGATCAGATTGGACCGATGAATCCGCTCGTAGGATTCAGCGATCACCGCTCGCACGCCGAGCAGCGCCGTGCCCTTGGCCGCCCAATCACGTGACGATCCCGAGCCATATTCCTTGCCGGCCAGAATCACCAGCGGGGTTCCGGCATTCGCATAGTTGACCGACGCCTCATAGATCGTGGTCACCGGCGCCTCGTCCTGTGTGAAATCCCGGGTGTAGCCTCCCTCGGTGCCCGACGCCAGCTGGTTACGCAAGCGCACATTGGCAAAGGTGCCACGGATCATGACTTCATGGTTGCCACGGCGGGCGCCGTAAGAGTTGAAATCCTTGCGCGCCACGCCTTGTTCGGCCAGATACTGGCCCGCAGGCGAGTCGGGTGCAATCGCGCCGGCGGGACTGATGTGGTCGGTGGTCACCGAATCCCCGAGTTTGGCCAGCACCCGGGCGTCGCAGATATCGGTCAGCGGTCCCGGCTCGGGGCCCATGCCATCGAAAAACGGGGGCCGACGAACGTAGGTCGAGTCCGCCTGCCATTCAAATGTCTTGCCTTCGGGCACCGACATCGAACGCCAGCGCTCGTCGCCCTCGTAGATGTTGGCATACCCATGGGTATACATATCGGCGTGAAGGTGGGCCGCGATCGTGTGCTCGATAGTCTGCGGTGACGGCCAGATGTCAGCCAGGTACACCGGATTGCCCTGACCATCATGACCGAGTGGATCAGTGCTCAGGTTAATCTGTAGATTGCCGGCCAGAGCATAGGCAATCACCAGTGGTGGCGAAGCCAGGAAATTCATCTGGCATTCGGGGTGAATGCGACCTTCGAAGTTGCGATTACCGGACAGCACTGCGCAGACCGATAGATCATTGTCGTTAATCGCCTGGCTGACTTGTGGAATCAGCGGCCCGGAATTGCCGATACAGGTGGTGCACCCATACCCCACCAGGTTGAAGCCCAGTTTTTCCAGGTGCGGCGTCAAGCCGGCGCGCTCAAGATAGTCGGTGACTACACGCGAGCCGGGCGCCAGCGAGGTCTTGACCCAGGGCTGGGTTGCCAAGCCTTTTTCTACCGCGTTTTGTGCCAGCAGGCCCGCTCCGATCATGACCGAGGGGTTGGAGGTGTTGGTGCAGGACGTAATCGCGGCAATGACTACCGCACCGTGGTCGATTTCTGCTGACTCGCCGGTATCGAATTCTATAGACGCCGGGTTGCGTGGCCAGTCGTACGCTTTGCGCCCGGCGTTGGGCGTGTGCGGGCGATCGCCGGCATCGTCATCATCAACCGAGACCGGATCACTAGCCGGAAATGATTCCTCGGATGCTTCGTCGAGGCTGACCTCGAGGGCTTCGGTCTGGGTACTGCCAGCGAGCAGTGCGCCCACCACTTGGGGAGCAATACGCAGCGGCAGGCGATCCTGGGGTCGTTTGGGGCCGGCGATCGACGGTTCCACGCTGGCCAGATCCAGTTCGACGACCTGCGTATACTCGGGTTCGTGTTCGGGATCATGCCACAGACCCTGTTCCTTAGCATAAGCCTCGACCAGCCGGATCTGGTGTTCATCGCGACCGGTCAAGCGGAGGTACGACAAGGTTTCATCGTCGATCGGGAAGATGGCACAGGTGGAGCCGTATTCAGGGCTCATGTTGCCAATAGTCGCGCGGTTGGCCAGCGGCACGTTGGCCACTCCCGGCCCGAAGAACTCGACAAACTTGCCAACCACACCGGTCTGACGCAACAGTTCGGCAATGGTCAGCACCAGATCGGTCGCCGTGGTGCCGGGTTGCAGTTCGCCCGTGAGTTTAAGGCCCACCACATCAGGCATCAGCATACTCACCGGCTGGCCAAGCATCGACGCTTCAGCCTCGATACCCCCGACGCCCCAACCGAGCACGCCCAGACCGTTGACCATTGGCGTATGGGAGTCGGTGCCAACCAGTGTATCCGGATAAGCCATTCGACCTTCGTCAGTGTCGCGCGTAAACACCACGCGGGCAAGATATTCGAGGTTGACCTGATGGCAGATACCGGTGTCCGGTGGCACAACCTTGAAATCATCGAACGCCTGCTGGCCCCAGCGCAATAGTTGATAACGCTCGGCGTTGCGCTCGAACTCCTTGGTAGCGTTGGTCAGGAACGCATCGGGTCGCCCGAAGTCATCGACGATCACCGAGTGGTCAATCACCAGTTCGGTGGGGATCTGCGGGTTGATGCGCTCGGGATCACCGCCGAGATGGGTCATGGCATCGCGCATGGCCACCAGATCCACGACACCGGGCACACCCGTGAAGTCCTGCATCAGCACCCGGGCCGGCTTGTATTGAATCTCGGTTCGCTCAGTATCTTTCGGTTGCCAGCTTGCTAGCGCTTCAACCTGATCCGGGGTGACCTGATCGCCGTCTTCGTTGCGCAGCAGATTCTCGAGGAGGATCTTGAGGCTGTACGGGAGTCGTTGACTGCCGTCGATCCGATCGAGCCGGTGGATGGTGTACTCGGTGTCATCAACGACGAGCTGGTCACGAGTGTGGAAACTGTCGCGGGTCATGGTCTACTCCTGCAGTAGGTCTTGAGTGGGCTGTCCAATAGGCGGGTCGTCGCCCAGCAATGGCTGGACGTCAAGTTTTTCCATCGCGCTGATGGCGGCCTCCAACGCCCCTTCGCCGCACAGACCGGCCATCGCCGCTTCGTTATAGCCGTCGNNACCGCGTTATTGCATTCGGTGTCTTTCGCGCCAAAAACGAGGGTGAGGCCGGGATCCCGGGCCTTGGAACGCAGCCGATCGAGGGTCCCAGCGTCGGCTGTTGCAAGTTCTTTTTGGTAGGCCTCGCGAAAATCCGGCCAGCGCTCGCGTTTATGGCCAAACCACTTCACCAGGTCTTTCGAGGGCGCAATCTGCTTGCACCATTCGTCGAGTGCCGCATCGGCCTTGGCCACACCCCGCGGCCACATGCCATCCACGAGCGCACGGTAGCCGTCATCATCACTCACATCGTCGTAGGCACGTTTGAGCCGAATCGCCATGATTAATAACGTATTAAAGTGATGTCACGTGCGGGAGCCAATACATTCGGCATGACCGTTTTCACCTCGAAAAATTAATGCCGTTGCAGCCTTAACCCAATTCGTGTCCATCAAAACCCCAAAACCATTGACCAGCGGAACGGGCGCGAGTGAATCGAATTAGGCACAGTAACCATCTCGGATACGACTCGATCCTTGAGGCGTCGGTGATTCAGGGTTCCTGTTCCTTAAACTGCCACTCGCCGTCAGGGTTGTAAAAATACAGCTCGCGCATGGCGGGATTTTGCCAGCCGGTGTGCCAGAACTCGATTCGGTCAGGTAGCAAACGGTATCCCACCCAATCCGACGGCCGTTTTATATCCTTGTGGCCGTAACGTCTTTGCTGTGCAACTTGACGATAACGTTGTTCGAAAGCGCTCGGATCCCCCGCGTGTTCGTGAGTTTGCTGACCCGAGGCGTGATGAACGAGCGCACTTTCTCGTGACCGGTATCGACACCAGGCAGAATCGGCACGGTCATCTGCCAATTGTTCAATGCGCCCATCCAATACCACTTGTTCACCTAGGCCGCGCCAGAAAAAACAAAGGCCGGCGGATTCGTTCCAGTAAAGCTGGCGCTCTTTACCGCTTTGCGCCTTAACGAAAAAGATCGGTTCCAGATTGTCGACATGGACGTAGATCATCCGAACCGAGGGCCGCTGGGTCGGCACGTCCACGGTGGCCAACGCCGCCGCGTTGGCTTCGGACTCGCCGGAACTCTCGGCTTGCTGAATACTATTCGTCAACCGCTCGATCGCTTCAGCATAGACAGGGCTTGTCATCACGTGATCCCGACCCGGGTAGGTTGTTACCTCCAGACCATACCCCATCCCCATGAATTACCAATTGACTTGAATCAAAATCAATCAGGCGGACGCGTTCAACACCCGGCATCGATTCGTTGTCCGATTCCTATCCGCAGTTTGTTGGCAGTGGTACACGAAACAGTTGCGTCATTGCGCCTGAATTCGGTCGATGCGCGTTGGCTACGTTCATTCGATATGCTGCAGTATCGCGTAATCAAGTAATAATGCCGGCCGATGTACTGGCGTCGAGCACACCGACACGCGCCGTAAGCAGCTATCGGAGAGACGACATGGTTTATAAGGTTCAGCCTGACGATGATCTTGTTCCCACCTATGGATCGCGGGCGATGTCGCAAGCCATACCCCGCAACAGCTTGCCGGACGACGGGGTCAACCCTCGAACGGCTTATCAGTTGATCCATGACGAACTCATGCTCGATGGGAACGCGCGCCTGAATCTGGCGACTTTTGTCACTACCTGGATGGAGCCTGAAGCCGAGCGCCTCATGGCGGAGGCCTTCGACAAGAATCTGATCGACCGCGACGAATATCCGCAGACCGCCGAATTCGAAACCCGCTGTGTCAACATGCTCGCGCGCCTTTTCAACACCCCCGAAGACGACGATGCAGTTGGCACGTCCACCGCCGGCTCCAGCGAAGCTGTGATGCTGGCCGGGATGGCACTCGAATGGCGTTGGCGAGCGCGCCAGGAGGCGGCCGGGGTCACGGCATCCCGGCCCAATCTGGTGCTGGGTGCCAACGTGCAGGTGGTCTGGGAAAAGTTCTGCCGATACTGGAACGTGGAGCCGCGATACATCCCTATACGTGAAAACTGCTACGTGAGCACCCCAGCGCAGGTGCTCGAACGTATCGATAACAACACCATCGGTGTCGTCACCACCCTTGGCACCACATTCACTGGCGAGTTCGATCCCGTGGAAGCCATCCATGACGCCGTTGTCGAGGACAATTCACGTCAAGGTCGGGCGGTCCCGTTGCACGTCGATGCTGCCAGTGGCGGCTTCGTCGCCCCTTTTATCCACCCCGATCTGCGCTGGGATTTTCGTCTGCCGAACGTCGTGTCAATCAATGTCTCCGGACACAAGTACGGCCTCGTTTATCCGGGAGTCGGGTGGGCCTTGTGGCGCGGTCGGGAATATCTGCCGGACGACCTGGTATTCCACGTCAACTACCTTGGCGGGGATTTGCCGACCTTTACCCTCAATTTCTCGCGCTCGGCGAACCCTGTTGTCGGCCAGTACTACAATTTTCTCCGCTTAGGGCATAGCGGCTATACCCGCATCATGACCGCCCTGAACCGGGTTGCCACCGATCTGTCATCGCGGATTGCGCAGCTCGGACCTTTTGAACTTTTGAGCGACGGCAGTGCCATTCCGGTTTTCGCTTTCCGGCTCAAGGACAGCTCACGCTACTCGGTTTATGACATCTCCCGTCAGTTACGCATACACGGCTGGCAAGTTCCAGCCTACAACCTGCCGGCCGATGCCGGCCATATCGACGTGCTGCGCATCGTGGTCAAGGAAGGATTTTCTCGCGACATGGCCGATATGCTGATGAATCATTTGACCCAAGCCGTGAGAATGCTCGAAGACGCACCGCCGGGATCCCCCAGTGTGGGCGATAGCGGCTTTCATCACGGTTAAAAGACCGACCCATCCCTTGGCCGGTCATCAAAAAATACGTGATCTGGCCGTTGGCGTTTGTCGTGTATCTATCAGACATCGTGCCCTAGCTTTTCAACCAACCTGTGCACATCAACACACGTCAACGGCCTAGCTCAGGTCACTAGCGTGAGGCATCAAACCAGAAAGGGCTCAACTCGTTGACGCAGCATACGTGCCGAGGTGACAAGCGCTGCCCGGTCAGACTCGGATAGAGCCGGTTCGATCCGACGTTCGATGCCACGGCGGCCAATTACGCACGGCAGACTCATATAAACCTCGGCCGTTTCGGGCCAGTTATCGACCAACGTCGAGACATTCATTACCGACCGATCGTCATTGAGTATAGCGCCGCAGATCGCATCGATTGCCAGCGCCACCGCATAGCACGTATTGCCCTTGGCATTGATCACCTCGTACCCGCCACGCATAGAGTCGTCGGCCAGCGATTCGAGAGTTCCGACCGACGTGGCGGGTGATACCCCCGCTATACGAACGCCGTCGATAATCGCACGCTGTGTGTCGCCGTGTTCTCCATAAACCTCAGCCTCTACACTGTGTGGAGCCACGTTCTCGGCCCGGCCAATCAGATCGCGAAAGCGCGCGCTGTCCAACGATGTCCCGGAGCCCAATACCCGGGTAGCTGGCCACCCCGACACCTGCCAGGCGATGTGTGTGATGGCATCAACCGGGTTACTTGCCATCAACAGGATGCCGGGGGTCTCGGTATGGGCTACAACATCGCTGACGATCGACTGAGTCAGGGCCGAGTTGTCAGCCAGCAAAACATCTCGCCCCTGACCGGCTCGCTGGGAGCGGCCGGCGGTGACGACCACAATATCGGCCATGCGACAGTCGGCGTAGCTGCCATGGCGGACGTTGGTTCCCCCAGCAAAAACGCGTCCGTGCTGCATGTCTAGCGCTTCACCGCGCGCTTTTTCGGTCTCGATATCAATCAAGACGATTTCGGCAGCACGCTGGCGCAGCATGAGTGTGTATGCGGTCGCCGCACCAACGGCGCCCGCTCCCACAACGACGATACGGCTAGCCGCTGCTGCAGCTTGAGCATTAACGGTCATATGGACCAATCAATTCTTGCTGGGTCTGACCCGTCAAAACATGTAACCACCCGTCATTAGAAATGATAGCCGACAGCCAACGTGTAAACCCAGGGATTGATCGCCAGATTAACCTTGGTATCACCGCCGGGTGTATGGACATGTGCGTTGGTCTTGATATCGAGATAGCGCACGTCGGCGTTCAACAACCAGTGATCTGGCAAATTCCAATCAACACCGACCTGTGCGGCCGGCCCGAGCGAGTTGCTCAGATTCAGACCGGTCACCCCGGCCTTCTTGGCTGCCTGAGAGAGGTCTTCATCGTAAAAGATCGTGTAGTTCACGCCCACGCCAACATAGGGTTGGATTGGTGTCCCCGTGCCAAAGTGATAGTCCACACTCAATGTAGGCGGCAGCTGCTTGATCGAGCCCAGCTTGGTGCCAGCAAGCGCGCCCCCCTGGATGCCGACATCGTGCTTGAACGGCGAGGCCGCCAAGAGTTCGAAGTCGATGTGGTTGGTTACCATATAGCCAACGGTCAACCCGAACTGTGTATCCGACGACACGCTGGCACCATTAAACAACGAACTCAGAGGGCCGTGTATGCCCCCGGTGGATTCGTTGGGCACCACGTGGGTCGCGCCGGCACGCAGGATGAAATCGCCTGCCTGCAAGTCTTTCGCGCCTGCACTTGCAGTGGCAATCAATGCGACTAGCATCAAACCGCCTAAACTTATTCGCTTCGCCCAATTCATTGTCAGATCCCCTGCATTAAATGTTGCAAACAAACGGTGCGGGCCGTTTGCTATCGCACATCTTAGGAATCGCACGATTTTTGGGTTTGACTTGTATCAATCCATGCCTTTTTCATTGGCAATAGAGGCTCGGACGGCCTTAATAGACTGCGACCGCGGAGTCGTTACCGCTTGTTATTCAGCAAGGCGCCGTGATGATCTGCGGCGCGATTGCTGCGCCAGACTTAGCGAAAGCGCGGCAACAAACAAGTCCTTGACCACGGCTTCAGATCAAGCAGAACCGAGTCAAGTCCACATATGTCCGGGTCTAGTTCCACCTGGATTGGCTTGATGTAGATCAAGACTGATGTACAGCAGACTGCTAGGCTAAGCGTCACCCAAGCAATGACCCTACCAGTCGGGTCGCTCATGAGTTACGCAAATCTGCTCCTACACGTTGAAGATAACCTACACAGCCGCGAGGCCACGCGCGTTGCGATAGATCTGGCGTCCCGATTCGAGGCTTATCTCACCGCGATCCATATCTACATTCCGGGGTATCACCACTATGTTCCGGCCGGAAGCTATCCGGTTCAGCCAACCTCGGAATCCGTGCATCGTGTTGAGACAGAAGCCAGACAGCTGGACGACGCGTTACGCGAAGAATTTTTGCAACGCGCGGATGATGCGCGATTCGACCGGACCGAGTGGCGTTTTCACCAAGGGGAAATCGGGGAGACGCATATTGCGGAAACGTTGGCGCGCTATGCCAAGAGCGCCGATCTGGTGATCACGCACAAGCACGACGTTCGCGATCATGCGAGCCAAACCAGTTACGAGACGCCGGCCCTGATTGCCCTCGCCTCGGCTCGCCCGGTGCTCGTTTTGCCCCACACCGATCCCGACCCGCTCAGTGCACGCCGTCTGGTTATCGGCTGGAATGGATCGATTGAGTCGGTCCGAGCCGTGACCGCAGCCCTGCCCATAGCCCAACACGCCGAAAAGGTCGAACTTGTCGAAGTCAACGATGGTACCGGTTCCGGTAACGAGTCCGAATCGGAGCCCACGCAGTCGGCGAGCGAAATTCAACGCTATCTCGCGCACCACGGCGCACACGCGATCTATCGTCGCCTCTATCGCGGCGAACTGAGCGTCAGTGAAGCGCTCCAGTCGCAGGTCGCCGATTCAGGAGCCGATTTGCTGGTCATCGGGGTCTATGGTCACAGCCGGTTGCGTGAGATGGTGTTCGGGGGGGTGACTTTTGAACTAATGCGGACGATGAACATACCGACATTACTCGTGGGTTAGGACATCTCTGAATGACATCGCGCGTGTCGGGTTTGAGCCCACGGAGCGCTACTCTCGGGCTACCCTTGCCCACCGTAACGGTCGATGGGGCCGCGCGGGTCAATCGCCTATCACTAGGCGATACAATCGGACGTGACGGGTGGCTTGATAAGGCCGTGCGCCCCTGGGCAATGAGCAAGCGAGGCGCCCTTTTTTGTTAGCGTCGCACGAAACACACCGGTGCGATCCACAAGGTTGCATGCCGAGCATTGCTCAACACGCCGTAAACGCGGGCGAAGTCTCATCTTACCCCACGCTGACGGATTTGCTGGCGCGAAGCCGCGATGCGCGCCTCGATGCGCTTTGCCGTCCGCATGTTCTGGGCACTCAAGGGCGCCGGCAGATCGAATCTATCCCGCTGCGCGCGCGTTCTGTAAAAGCCGGCGGGATGCTGTTCTCTCCCGGAGAAGGTCTACATGCCGTCTATCTCGTGCGTGCCGGTATGTTCAAGACGCAACTGGTCAATCTCGACGGTGACAGACAAATTACCGGGTTTCATTTTCCCAACGAACTGATCGGGCTCGATGCCTTTCGGGCTCGGGAACACGACTGCTATGCAACGGCCGTGGTCGCCAGCCGAGTTCAAGTGTTGCCGATTCATCGCCTGAACGCGCTTATGCGCCAGGTTCCAGCACTCGCCGAAACAATGACGAAACTGCTCAGTGAAAACGTCACTGAATATGAGCAGTTGTTGATGCTAACCAACACGCAAAGCGCCCTGGGGCGCGTGGCGGGACTGTTATTCAGTTTCGCGTGCCGCCTCGGAGATCACAACCAACCCGCTGACGTGTTGTACTTGCCGATGTCGCGGGCATCAATCGCCAATTACCTGGGATTGGCTCTGGAGACTGTTTCTCGGACGCTGCACGAACTCGAGACACGCGACATTGTGCTGCGGCGCAACAATAAAACCATTGACATCCGCGATCTCGATGCCCTGGCGGCGTTAATCGGTATCACAACCACGAGTTGATCCATGATAGCGGTCTGACCGCACTGGGAGTGCTGTGCCAAATCTCATCCATTGAACGACACACAGTGATTTCCAAATGATGATCGGCTGATCTTCCAATCTGCGCGTACACATGCGGCCCGAGCCACCCTTGAGAGGGGATCACTCAAGCAAGTTTTTGATGATGAAACTCCCAGCCGCCCGCCACGACAGTAATTTTGCAGTCTGTGTTGGCATTTCGGATGACTTTGGATGCCCGGAAAATCTGCGCGGTGATGGTCGGGCGATGATCGGCGGCACTCAAACCATCTAAATCGTTGCTTCAACCGGCGTTGTTCGGATCGCGCACAACGAGTACCGGGCAGTGGGCATGACGAACCACATAGTCGGAAACGCTGCCGAGAAAATAATCGGCAAGTCCCGGCTCGTGGGCGGCCATTACCACCATGTCGGGCCGGGTATCGTTGATGTGAGCTACCAGTGTCCGCGGCATCCGACCCACCTCAACAGCCATATTCCAGGTCACATTGCTCGGTACATGGTTTTGGCCAACCTTCTGCAGGTCTTGTTCAACTGACTTGACGGACGCTTCAGTCGAATCCACCTCCATGTATGGATACATCTCGGCTTTGAAATCAGGCAGCACCGTCAAGAGTTCCAAGGTCGCGCCCCGGGTTTCTGCCATTTCCACGGCATAAGGCATCGTTAGGGCAATAGCGCTGTCCTGCGACAGATCGATTGGCGCTAGGATCTTTTGGCTCATCGTTTCACCTCTTTCGTCGGTATTCAGACGGCCGGCTCGGTCACGGGACAGGCCGGCAGGCTGGTGTAGATAAGTTAATCCAAGTCAATAGAAGTTTTTTTGATCCAGATCACTTAACAGGCGGTTTATTGCGAAACACTGGTTCATATCAGAGCAGAATAATCATCGTATAGTTATTAGAAAATGAACCCGATTCCCCCTACAAAGCACTGCCTTAACCCCAATGACGGTGGAATCCCAGCATAGCCATTGCCAATGCATTACATGAACCGTAACAAAGGCAAAAACTCCAGGCATCACTACAAACAGCCGATGTCCACCCCCGATCTGGAAGAGCTGGCATGTACCAGCCGATAATCGGTTATCACCGCGACAGCGAGGCGCACTGGGTGGCCAAATTGCGTTGCGGCCACAACCAGCACGTCCGTCATGATCCCCCCTGGACAGTTCGCGCCTGGGTCACCACACCCCAGGGACGCCAATCAATGCTAGGTTTCAAGCTCAACTGCAAAAAGTGCGACCGCGGCGAGCCATACGATAATGAGCTGTAATAACTACCGCCGGATCGATCCGACGACGTTCGGGATTGGAACGGTCTGACGTTGTCGACAGGAACGTGCCCACAGATCGCGGTTCATACCGATCCCTGGCGCCTTGTGCCTTTCAATTATCGGATCATCCACCTCCAATGGACAATTCAGGCCGCCGCTAGAAGTGGTCCTGCCCCCTTTGAATACGGCTTTGAAGCCCGATCCCCAGGACTCATCGAATGGCTTCTTAGATTCTGAACCGCGACGGTCCAATTACCAGTTTCAATGAATCGCCTACTGACAGTAAGTCGCCGTTGGAATCCAAAGTGTTTTGAATTTATCAATTTGCTTCACAAGTAAATTTCGCCACTAATGACGTATTTTTTGTGGTAATTTCAATAAGTAGCGGGTTCCATGCTCGGAAATTCAGGAGTTTTCATGGTCGCTACGGCCCGCCGGATTCAGCAAGCCTGCAGCCACTGTTCAGTTGCCCATCTATGTCTACCGTACAGCCTCGACCCGGTAGAAATCAGCCGACTCGAGTCGCAAATCAGTTTTGACCGTTCAGTAACCGCGGGCGACCAACTGTTTGCACAAGGCGATCAGCTCAAAGCCCTTTACGCGATTAGTAAAGGCAGCTTCAAAACTGCGGTTGTCGATGCCAACGGACTGGAGCAGATCATGGGATTTTATTTCCCTGGGGATTTGCTGGGCCTCGATGCGCTGGGCGAGCAAACGCATCAATGCACAGCCACAGCTATCGAAAACGCCGCTGTCTGTCGCCTGCCGTTCCATCAACTTGAGGGCCTTTTGACACAATTGCCCTCGCTGAGATCACGGCTAATGCGCTTGATGGGCCAAGCCCTAACCGACGATGAGCAACAGTTGTTGGCTATGGGCCAAAAAAACAGCGAAGGCCGGTTGGCCACCTTATTGCTGAATTTCAGCCGGCGACGCGCGATGCGCAATCTGGATAGCACGACCGTTTACCTCAATATGAAACGAGCTGACTTGGCGAACTATCTCGGTATGCGCGTTGAAACCATCAGCCGGGTTCTGGGCCACCTTCAATCACAAGGCATCCTCGATCGTAAGAGAAAAGAAGTCAAAATCCTTGACTTAGCAGCATTGCACACACGTGCTGGCAGCACAGCTTGGGTTGCTGACGACTGATTATGCCTTGCGCATGCCCCGAGTTGCTGTATTCAGTGACACATAACCCACAAGCTTGAACCCCGTCACTCAATGAGAGGCTTTTAACAAAACTGTTCCACACGTTGATCCAGATCAATATAAATAAGCCATCCGTGNNTCTAAGCAAGGTCAGATCTAATACAGCGAGGCTGTACAACCAAAGTTGTAATCCCTTTACCGATCTGCAGCATTAAATTGATGTCTAAGGAATAAATCGATCCAAATGTTCGAAGCTTCGGAAGTAATAGCTTTTGTTGAAACTGAAAATCCACCTGATATAGCAAGCCGCCTTCCAGATGAAGGGGATGTGCCTTCTTCTTTTTGACCGCGACACGATCCATTCGAACTGACTGACAAGGAGGGTTCACCATGCAATCCATGAAAGCTGCGGTGGTGCCGGAATTTGGCCAACCACTGGATATCCGGGAAGTGCCGATACCGGAAGTCGGGCAAGGCCAGGTGCTGATGCGGGTCCAGGCGTCGGGCGTCTGTCACACGGATCTGCACGCGGCCGAGGGCGACTGGCCGGTCAAACCCGATCCGCCTTTCATTCCCGGGCATGAGGGCGTCGGTTACGTCGATGCCGTCGGCCCGGGTGTCAAACACCTCAAGGAAGGTGATCGTATTGGCGTGCCCTGGCTGTATAGTGCCTGCGGCCATTGCGAACATTGCCTGAGCGGCTGGGAGACGCTCTGCGAATCGCAGGAGAATGCCGGCTACAGCGTGGATGGCGGCTATGCCGACTACGTGCTGGCCGACGCCGATTACGTGGGCCATCTGCCGCAAAACGCCGATTTTCTGGAGATTGCGCCGATTCTCTGCGCCGGCGTGACCACCTACAAGGGCCTGAAAATGAGCGAGGTCAAGCCCGGTCAGTGGGTGTCGATTTCCGGGATCGGCGGGCTCGGCCATCTAGCAGTCCAGTATGCCCGCGCCATGGGGATGCATGTCGCGGCGATCGATGTCGCCGATGACAAGCTGAAATTGGCTGAGCGCCTTGGCGCGGAAATGACCATCAACGCTAAGGAACAGGATCCCGGCGAAACCGTCAAACAAGAGATCGGGGGCGCCCACGGGGCGCTCGTGACGGCTGTCTCGGAGACCGCCTTCAGTCAGGCGCTTGATGTCGTGCGACGCGGCGGCACGGTGGCGCTCAATGGCCTGCCTCCCGGGAAATTCGACCTATCCATCTTCAACATGGTGCTCAACGGGATCACCGTGCGCGGCTCAATCGTCGGTACGCGGAAAGATCTTCAGGAATCACTGGACTTCGCCGGCGAGGGCCAGGTGCGCGCCACGGTAACCGGCGACAAGCTCGAGAACATCAACCCGATTCTCGATCGCATGCGCGCCGGCCAGATCGAAGGCCGCGTGGTCCTCGACATGCAGTAGCACGCTCCGGATCAGACGCGTTGTAAACACACGCTCAAGAATTGATGACTCGTTAAGTACCCAACCGATCACCCCTGCCGTGCCAGGCAGGGGTGTTGACTTGCCAACGAAACAGGAGACCTCTATGTGTGCCACGACAGCCGAAGAAGTCGAACTCGAATCCAGCGTTCGAGCATTCATCGACAAGCCCCACCAAATGCTGATCGGCGGTCAATGGGTGCCCGCCGAATCGGGCCAGACCTTCGATGTGTTCAATCCCGCCACCGATGAAGTCATTGCCCACGCCCAGTCCGCGGCCCAACCCGACGTGGACAAGGCCGTCAAGGCGGCGCGCCAGGCGTTCGACGACGGCCCCTGGACGCGGATCTCGCCTGCCGAGCGCGGTCGCATCGTCTGGAAAATCGGCGAGCTCATCATGGATCATCAGGAAGAGCTGGCCCAGCTCGAAGCATTGGACAATGGCAAGCCCATTTCCATTGCCCGTGCCGCCGATGTGCCGCTGGCCGCGGAACTGTTCCAGTACATGGCCGGCTGGGCCACCAAGCTCAACGGCGAGCAGATCGGCCTGACCGTCCCCTATGCTCCGGGTTCCGAGTGGCATGCCTATACCCGACGCGAACCGGTCGGCGTCTGCGGCCAGATCATTCCCTGGAACTTCCCGCTGCTGATGGCAGCCTGGAAGCTCGGGCCGGCCCTGGCCTGCGGCAACACCGTGGTCATGAAAGTGGCCGAGGAAACCCCGCTGTCCGGTCTCAAGCTCGCCGAGCTCATGCAGGAAGCCGGCGTGCCCGATGGCGCGGTCAATATACTCACCGGCTTCGGTGAAGAGGCGGGCGCCCCGATCGCCGGCCATCCGGACGTCGACAAGATCGCCTTCACCGGCTCCACCGAAGTCGGGCGCATGATCGTCGATGCCGCCCGGGGCAACCTCAAGAAGGTCTCGCTCGAACTCGGTGGCAAATCGCCCAACATCGTTCTGGACGACGCCGATATGGACAAGGCCATCCCGGGGGCGGCCAATGCCATCTTCTTCAACCATGGCCAGTGCTGTGCCGCCGGCTCGCGTCTGTTCGTACACGAAAACGTCTACGATCAGGTCGTCGAAGGCATTGCGGACTATGCCCGCAACATCAAGCTCGGTCCGGGGCTCGACCCGGCCACCCAGATGGGGCCGCTGGTCTCCCGCACGCAGCTGGAACGCGTCACCGGCTATCTCGAAGCCGGCAAGAAAGAAGGCGCCCGGGCCGCAGTCGGCGGCGAGCGGGCCGGAGGCAACGGCTACTTTGTCGAGCCGACGGTACTGGTCGACGTCGCCGATGACATGAGCGTCTCCCAGGAGGAAATCTTCGGGCCCGTGGTGACCGCAACGAAGTTCCGGGACATGGACGACGAGCTTATCCGACGAGCCAATGAAACGCCCTACGGCCTGGCTTCGGGGGTATGGACCCAGGACATCAGCAAGGCCCACAAGCTGGCATCCCGGATCCGAGCCGGCACCGTCTGGGTGAACTGCTACAACATCTTTGATGCCGCACTGCCGTTCGGCGGCTACAAGCAGTCCGGCTGGGGCCGCGAGATGGGCGAACAGGTGCTCGACAACTACACCGAGACCAAGGCCGTGGCCGTGTCCCTGTAATCCCGTAAACCCGCAAGTCGGGCGTTGCGCGCACGCTCAGTAGTGCGTGTCGCATCGCCCGGCGAAAGCTGGGCGTTTGGTTCCGCGCCAAACAGGAGTACCCAAAGCGGCACTGCAAATCCCTTGTTCATCGCCGCAATCGCCAAAGTGACTCGCATGCCGAAACCGCCACTGTAATCCTGTCCACGGCTTTTGGAACCCATGGTCCCAATCGTTTCGTTCCAGGGGCATCATCGGCTCTGGGCTCGCGAATTTAAAACAGCCGCTGCGTGCCACGAAGCTAACGCGACCATCGAGCGCCCGTTGACGCCGTACAGGCGATGAAAACCAGTGCGCAACCGCCCCACAGAGGAAGTGTAGGCTGCGTCCGCCCGACCAGCACCAGCGTGATCGCGGCAACGGCGGGCACCCCATAAGGCAGAACCGGCACGATGTGTGGGTTGCCGTGACGCAGGACATAACCCCAAGCCAGAAAGCCGAAACCGTAGGAGCCGACCCCTAGCACGGCGCAAGCAATCCAAGCGCTGAACGATCCCGGCCATACGAGACCGTTCAGACAAGCCTGAATCATCAAGGCAATCGCGGCGGCGACCGTAAAGAAAGCCGGGTAGGCCGAGACGACCGGACGCGGGTACACCTGAAGGAACAGCGAATATCCCACCCAGCACAGACCCGACGCCAAACCACCCGCATAGCCCAGCCAAGCTTCGGGTGTGGGCGTCTGGCCCAGGCCGTGCATGACCACCACGCCGGCCATGCCGATACAAAGACTGACAAACGTGAGCAGCGCCGGCCGCCGGCGGCTGTAAAGATCACTGGCGATGGCGAACAACAGCGGCCAACTATAGGTAATGACCACCACTTGGGCCGCGGGCGCAAAGGCGAGTGCTGCAAAATAGAATGCCGCACCCCCGATCAAGCCGCCGGCGACCACAAGCCACACATACCAAGGATGCTCTCGGACCGCGAAAGCCCACGCCCCACGCGTCCCGGGCAGCATCCGACTACTCACAGCGGCGCCGATCAGCGCGATACCGGTCAACTCTAGCGGCGGCACATCGCCGGCCAGTACTCGCAGCCAAGCCGTGATCCCCCAGAGCAGAATCACCAAACTGCTGAGACCGGCGATTCGCCAAGTCGATCCGTTAATCGAATCGATCCGACGCATCTCACGCTGCTTGTTGACTGCGCCGGCTCGATGACCAGGTGCGATCGTCCAGCGGTGCTTCATTGGCCGCATCAAGTGACAACGGCTGTTGCAAAGTCCGGGAAAGATCTTCGCGGCACCGGCCCAGTCCGGCGAGGACCCGATCGTCGTAGGTCAGCAATTCCCGTAATTGGTGTCGGTTGGACCAGAGTTGAAACCGCCTTTTGATTGAAGCGATCAATTTGCGTGGCGATACGGAAGTCGAATGACGGTTTGGGCGTTGCGGTTCTGAACGCTCCGTAGAACCCGCCCGATAAGGCACGGATCGCGCTGGATTGTTCAAAGGCCGATCATGAGTCGGATCACCTGTCGAATGATGACGAGGGGTTGGGCCATAGCCGAGACGTTTCCTGGTTTTATGGGTCATAAGGCATTCCGGAGTCGTTGTGAATGAACCAAGATCATGGGGTTGATTGAGCTATTTTTTAAACGATAAATTGTGTTTCATTTATCAAATTTTGTGATCGCTCATGCGCAATCGACCACTCGACCTTCGGGCCCTGCAAAGTTTTGCCGCGGTAGTGGACACCGGCAGCTTCACGGCCGCGGCCAAACAGCTGAACTACTCCCAATCGGCCGTGAGCATGCAGCTTCGACGACTCGAGGCCGAATTGGACCTCGACTTGCTCATCCGCGATTCGCCGAGGGTCAAGCCCACACGGCCTGGGCGGGAAGTCCTTGGTTATACCCGCGAAATGCTCAGGCTGAACGGCGAACTTCAGCAAACGCTGGCGCAGCGCGAAGTGGCGGGCACAGTGCGCCTGGGTCTGCCGATCGACTATGCGCCCTACATCCCGAGCACGCTGACACTGTTTGCCGAGCGTTATCCCTTCGTCGAGATCGAAGTCCGGTCCGAGCTCAGCGTTACCTTGATCGAGGAGGTGCGTGCCGGC
Source organism: Salinisphaeraceae bacterium UBA4764 (assembly GCA_002403445.1). Taxonomy (GTDB): domain Bacteria; phylum Pseudomonadota; class Gammaproteobacteria; order Nevskiales; family Salinisphaeraceae; genus Salifodinibacter. The sequence continues at coordinate 44,306 of DHHU01000003.1, forward strand.
GACATCGACATGGTGATCGTGACGCGTGAGTCGAACGCTAGCGGCGGCAATCGACTGCGGCGCGAGCCTCTGGTATGGGTGGCTGCCCCCGGCACAGCCGTCCATGAGCGGGACCCCTTGCCATTGGCCATTTCCCCTGAAGGCCTTTGTGCGTTTCGCGCGGCAGCGACTTCACATCTGGATGCTCAAGGGATGGCTTGGCGAACGGCGTACGAGAGCCAGGCCTTTGCTGCCCAGCGCATTCCGGTCGCTGCCGGCTTGGCCATCGCACCGACCCTGCCGAGCCTGATAGGCCCGGATCTCGAGATACTGGACCCGGCAACCACCGGCTTGCCCAAACTTCCGACGATGGATATCCGACTCTATCGCAGTCCGGGGCGTGCCAGCGAAGCAGCCGCGTGTCTGGCCGAGCTCATTATCGAACACGTCAGGGACAGCCGGAATGCCGCCTAAGCCCATACGCGCCCCGATTTGGCGGCAGGGACCGTAGAGCAGCAGAAACAAGGCGGCCCACCATCCGAACAGTCTCGTTAAACAAGCGGTTGACCCAAGGTCTCGCGGCCCAATCCAAGCGTCACGACGCCGCCGATGCCAAATGCAATGGCCAGCGGCAGTAACGCAACAAGATAGCCATGGGACACAAGACCGCCTGCCAGCAACGGCCCGATCACGGCGGCTATCTTGCCGACACCGCCGGCAAAACCGTTGCCGGTTGCACGCGCCTCAGTCGGAAACAGTTCCGGCGTATAGGCGTAAATCGCGCCCCACGCCCCGAGCGTGAAGAAACTCGCAGCGAGCAGGCCCCCAAAAAACGGCCAGAAACCGCCCAGACCCAGACCGAATCCGACGCCGGGCATAGACGCTGCGAAAACAAACGTGAAGATGCCCGAGAGTATGAGATACGCACCCAGCGTGGGCTTGCGGCCGATTCGTTCCACAAGCCAGGCAGCACTGGCATAGCCGGGGATCTGTACGAGTGCGATAAGCACGAAATAGCCGTAGATATTGCCGACAACACCGGCTGCGCCGACGGTCTCCGGCAACCAGATGAAAACTCCGTAATAGCCGAAGTTGATTGCAAACCAGACGCCGGCGATCATCAGCGTTTGCGGCCGCAGATCCGCGGCAAAAAGCCGAGATAATCCAGCTTGCGGTGGCGTCGTGACCGTGCTCGCTTGGGCCGGCATCCGGGCGGCACCGTTGACCCGAGCCATGGCACGGAGCCGATCGTTGACCTGATCGGTCTTGCCCGACAACGCCAGATAATACGGCGTCTCGTGCAGTCGAGCCCGAATGACGAACACGAAAAATGCGGGAAATGCGGCGACCACAAACAGCAGGCGCCATCCGGCGACCGGCCCGATCACCGGAATGTCGACTGCCCCTGAGGCCGAGGCAAAAAACGATAGACACGCCCAGGCAAGCAGGACCGCCAGGAGGTTGCCAAGCGGCCAGAACGCGTCGAGCAAGACCAGAAAACGCCCGCGTTTGCTCGTGGGCAAGTGCTCGGCGAGATAGGACAGATCCACGGCAAGTGCACCGCCCAAACCCATCCCCGTCAGAAAGCGAAGGACAAAGCCAGAATAGAACCCGCCTGCGAATGCCGTTAAGCCGGCAAAAACAGCATAGGTGAGCACGGTCCACTGAAATACCCGGCGGCGTCCGAAGCGATCGGCAGACCAGCCCCACGCCCAATTGCCGATGACCATGCCCATCAGGCTGGCCGAGCCCAGAAATCCGGCGGCCAACCCCGACAGAGACCATGCCTTGATCAGAATCGGGAGCGTGAAACTAATCAGAATGACTTCCATGCCGTCGAACGCCCAAGCGCTGCCGCAGATGGCGAGCAGGCGACGATGAAAGCGGCCGATCGGGATGTCGTCCAGCAGATCCGAAATCGAGACCGAGGCC
>DHHU01000004.1 GCA_002403445.1 Salinisphaeraceae bacterium UBA4764
TTTGCAAATAGAATGGATTCAAAAAGTAACTTGACAAAATATAAGATAGATGGAGGACCCTTTGCCAAGGCTGCGCTTAAAGTAGATCACTGCTTCCGCGGCGACCGACATTAATATGCTAAAGCCCACTATAGCTTTTTAAAATTTGGTAGATCTGGCCTTTATCTTCTTTAAATCGGGCGTTACATAACCTGTGAATTAGACAGTACAACGCAAAACGTATCGCTTAATCAGGGTGGTTCGCTATGCGTTTTGATCCCGCTTGCTTTTGAGGAGAGAAGCCACAACCCTACCGCCATAAAGGTAGATTCGATCGGCGTCTTTATTTTCGCTAGCAAGGCTTGGCAAAGCGATTATTTTGTTCTGGTGAGCGGGTGACCATTGCAAAGCAAGTGGCCAATCGTTGTCAGCACTTCCGCTAATCAATTCTTTGCCTACAACAAGCTCGGCGACGCTTCGACTCATGCCAGGTCGTCCGCTGGCCGGTGGGCCGGCTAGTGTGACGGGTGGCCGATTCAGTCCGGCTTGGGCAGCCCCGTCGTGGATCTTGTCGATATCGGCTTCGACCTCGTCATCAGCAATTGCCGTCGTGCAAGCGGCGTAATCAAGCAGCACCCCGACAAGCGTGGTCTCATTATGCGCAGCGCAGCGTTCAAACAGCGACTGGCGCTCTGACGTACCGCCCGGTCCGGCAACAATTGGACCCGGCATATAAAGCCAAACCCGTATCGGTCGATGCGACGCAAGACAATGGTCATCCAGTCGGTCAAAACTTGAAGCCTTTGCGACCATCAACTCCATATTGGGTTGGTGTCGCTCTAGCACCTGCGTTGCAAAATCATCAACGGTATTGCCATCTGAGGGCGCGACTACAACATTCTTGAACTCCCACTGCGACAGAAGATCATCGGCCATTTTAAAATCCACGCACAACGCCGCGTCGACACGGACATCGCTGCGCAGAATACGGCGCGCAACCGCTGGATCGCAGATCACGCGGGTGTCGAGCCGTAACGGCTTTGCAGGCAACGGCCCCAAGTTGGAACGTAGACGCTGGGCCAGCGTATCCAGATCCACCACGACACTCTCGCCGATTCCAGCAAGTGAATTTGCATAGTATGAAGTCATGGATAGCGTGGCTCGCCAACCAGCGGTTGCGGGTGATAACAACGCCCAAAGCTCGGATTCCACATTTTCGCGGAGTTTTTGAACAGATTGACGACCCCGGCCTTCCGGATAACACGGCCTCCCAATGGTGACTCGAACGCGCCCGTGTCGAAGCCGTCGTCCGCCCGGCTTCAGAACTGTTCTACTGCCCTGAATTGCTACCGGCACAACGGGCCGGCCCGTTTTGACAGCAACAAGGAAGGCCCCATCGCGAAGGGGTAACAAACCTTGATCGGGTGATAGCGTGCCTTCGGCAAAAATAGCGGGCGACGCCCCGGTTTTGACGCGTCGAATCAAGCGCAACGTATCATAACCGGCGACGGCAGCCGGAGTGCGGCGCACATAAATCGAGCCGGCTCGCGCCATGATCGTACCGAGTCCAGGTATGCACCGCACCGCGTCCTTGATCAGCGGGGAAAACCCGGGCGGCAGCGCGCAGATTAGAGCCAAGCCGTCAAAATAACTTCGATGGTTAGCGACCACTACGCACGACTCGTGCGGTACATTGGTGCGCCCCCCAACCGAAAGACCGATACCCGATAGCTGAAAGACCATCCGGGTGCCAAAACGTGCAATGCGCTGCCGTCTGGCGAGACCCGGCACCAGCAACAAAAACGGCCACGTGGCGAGGTTGCAAATCAGCGCCACCCAGAGGGCGTACAGGCTGAATACCCAACTGGCCAAAGTCGAAACACAACGCCAAATCATCGGAGGCTAATCCGCCAGTGAGTGGCATGAGGCGGATAGATGCGAACTTTTAAAAACACTTGCGAGCACGCCTATCGGCGGGTAATACGCCCAGCAAAAAAGCACAAATCATAAAAAACCCGGCGAGCCACCCGGCACCATCGGCTTGCGACTGTGCCAGGCCGGCCACGCCGGGCTGATCGACTCGATTATCGATAATGTCTAGCCATCGGGATCCGGGAGATAAGAGCCGTCTTCGTCGTGCATTTCCCGGCCGGTGACCGGCGGATTGAAGACACACACTAGCTTCAACTCGCTGCGTGCTTTCAGCGTATGCTGGTCATGCTTATCTAGTGCATACACCGTACCCGGCGCGATTTCATGTTCTTCGCCGGTTTCCCGATTGAGGATCGAGCCTTCGCCTTGGTAACAAAACACCGCCTCAAGATGGTTCTTGTACCACATCTCGCACTCCAGCCCCGGCGGAAACGTGGTCTCGTGAAAAGAAAACCCCATGCCGTCTTTTTTCAAAAGCCAGCGGACGCTAGTCCAGCCGTCGGGGCTGATCACTTCGCGATCGGTTCCACGAAGTTCTTCAGTTCGTACAATCTTCATGATTCCTCCTAAGAGGTGATTTGCATAAAAAAATTAACTCAATCTAACTAGTTCGGTTTCAGGCCGCGGTTTCGGTCAACCCGTGCTGACGAACGACATCTTTGACAGCGTCTTCAAGGATATCAAGTCCAGCATCCAGATCGGCGTCAGGAGTGATCAACGGTGGCATGATCTTGACCACGCGGTCGTGTTCGCCAGTGGTTTCCAGAATCAATCCTCGTTCGAAACACGCGTGAGAAATGTCGTTGGCCANNAAGGCGTGGTTGTTGCCGCGGAACGTGCCGGTGTGTTCACCAGGGCCCCATTGATCGATTTCCGGACGGATCAGAACGATCGCCATCGGCAGGCCATAGCCCGAAATCGATTTGGCCATGGTGATGAGGTCGGGTTTGATACCGGATGGCTCGAAGGCAAAAAACGGGCCAGTACGCCCGGCGCCGGCCTGAATTTCGTCTAGAATCAACAGGATGTCGTGTTCATTACAGACACGTTGAATTTCCTGCAACCACTCCATGCTGGCAACGTTGATACCGCCTTCCCCTTGCACGGCTTCGACGATCATGGCCGCAGGCTTATCCATGCCCGAGAATGGATCTTCCAGCATTTTGTCGAGGTAGGTTATGGCTTGATGCGGGTCTTCGTAAAAGTCGCTGTAGGGTGCGACCATGGTGTCAGCGATCTCGACACCGGCACTTTCACGGATCGCCGCATTGGCCGTCACCGACATGGCGCCCAACGTCATGCCGTGAAAACCATGCGTAAAGTGCAATATCCGGCTGCGGCCCGTGACCTTGCGCGCGAGTTTCATCGCGGCTTCCACGGCGTTGGTTCCGGTCGGGCCCGAGAACTGAATCTTGTAATTCATGTCACGCGGCTTAAGGATGATTTCATCGAATTTCTCGAGAAATTCCCGCTTGGCCACGGTGGCCATATCCAGACCGTGGGTAACGCCATCCGACTGAATATAATCGATAAGTGCTTTTTTCATGGCCTCGTCATTGTGGCCATAGTTTAGTGCCCCGGCACCGCCGAAGAAATCGATGTATTCGCGGCCGTCTTCAGCCGTCAGCCGGTTGGCCTTGGCTGTGGAAAACACGGTGGGGAACGAGCGGACATAGCCGCGGACTTCGGATTCGAGACGTTCAATCGTCTGCATGGTCTGACTCCCGGGAGCTTACCCTGTCTGGCTAACGCTAGCCGGTGGGTGACTGGTTCGCGTATTTAAAACTACTGGTCGATTATATTGGGCTTTCACTACGGATTCTGGGCGCGGATGACCGTCGTGTCGAATGGGCCGATGCGGAATAGATGTTCTGCTTCCTGTTGGTTTTCGAACATTTCTGCCGAAAACAGTTCCTGTTCTTCACAGTCGGCGTTAATGCGCTCGGCTAGCCGACGGAACAGTGCTTTCGACGCTTCATTATCGGTGCTTATGGTGGTATCAAGAAAACGCACGTCTTCGCAGATCGGGCGTGTCAGAATATCTAGCAACATACGCGTTGCCAAACCACGCCCACGGCCAGCCTCGGCCACACCTACTTGCCAGACAAACAAAGTTTCAGGCAACGAATGAGGTCGATAGGCGGATACGAAACCTACCGGCTGATCATCGATCTCCGCGATCACACTGGTATGCGAATGATGCTCACCGATTAGCATGTAGGCGTAAACCGAATTCACATCTAACACGCCGGTGCCGCGTACGAGTCGAATCAGATCGGCGCCGTCTTCTTTTTCCGGACAGCGAAAGCCAACGGGCTTTTCTTCNNTCGGCACGCCGCTTAAGAGGTCTGTTGCTGCAACGCTTGGAGTCGATACACTGCGCCAGTTGCCGACTCTGTCAATGCCTCACAACAGGCTCGGGCGCCAGCAATCGTGGTGAAATAAGCAATCTGATAACGCAGCGCAGCAATCCGAATCGAACGCGACTCTTCAATGGCTTGCTTACCTTCAGTGGTATTCACGACCAGCGCGATCTCACCATTTTTGATCATATCAACGATATGTGGCCGTCCCTGCTTGACTTTATTGACCGTGCGACATGCCAGTCCGGCTGCCATAATCGAATCGGCAGTGCCTTTTGTCGCCACGATTTCGAAACCGGCAGCCGCAAGGGATTGGGCTATCTTGACTGCGGCTGACTTGTCGGCATCGCGTACCGTAACCAGCGCGGTGCCGTGATCGGGCAGCCCCATGCCGGCGGCTAGCTGCGACTTGGCAAAAGCCTCGCCAAACGTGCGTCCGGCCCCCATCACTTCGCCGGTGGATTTCATCTCCGGTCCGAGCAGCGGATCGACGGCTGGGAATTTCTTGAACGGGAAAACTGCTTCCTTGACGGCATAATGGCCCAGCGAAAACTCACCGCTAACACCCTGATCAGCCAGACTCTGCCCAGCCATGCAGCGAACCGCGATCCGCGCCAGCGGCACACCGGTCGCTTTCGAGACGAACGGCACAGTTCGAGAAGCCCGCGGATTTACTTCCAAAATATAAACATCGCGCCCGGTAATCGCGAACTGGACGTTCATCAGGCCCACCACCGATAGCGCCCTAGCCAGTATCCCGGTCTGCTCGCGTATCTCGGCCTGCAAGGCCTCGTCGAGGCTGTAAGGGGGCAGACAACATGCCGAATCGCCAGAATGCACGCCAGCCTGTTCGATATGTTCCATGATGCCGCCAACATACACCGCCTCGCCGTCTGAAACCGCATCGACGTCAAGTTCGATGGCTTCTTCGAGAAACCGATCCAACAAAACTGGCCAGTCACTGGCCGTGCGCACGTTGTTATCCATATAATGTTCGAGCTCATCGCGGTTGTACACGATCTCCATCGCTCGACCACCGAGTACGTTGGATGGCCGCACCACCATCGGGTAACCCACCGAATCAGCCGCTCGGATGACTTCCGACTCCGAGCGTGCGGTGCGGTTTGCAGGCTGTTTAAGCCCGAGTTTGTTGATAAGATTTAAGAACCGGTCGCGATCTTCGGCCAAGTCAATCGAGTCGGGGCTGGTGCCGATGATCGGCGCTCCTGCAGCCTCCAGCCGGCGCGCCAACCCTAGCGGCGTCTGGCCACCATATTGGACGATGATTCCGTCAGGATTTTCGACGTCAACCACGGCCATCACGTCCTCGAACGTCAGCGGATCGAAGTACAGCCGATCCGCAGTGTCGTAGTCGGTCGACACGGTCTCTGGATTACAGTTGACCATGATCGTCTCATAGCCATCCTCGCGCATGGCCAGCGCCGCGTGCACGCAACAATAATCGAACTCGATACCTTGGCCAATGCGATTCGGACCACCGCCCAGCACCATAATTTTGGGGCGTGAAGTCGGGTTGGCTTCGCATACCTGTTCGTAGGTCGAGTATAGATAGGCGGTGGCTGTCGGGAACTCGGCCGCACATGAATCAACTCGCTTGTATACCGGCGTGACATGGGCAGTAAGTCGCCGTGTGCGGCGCAGCGTAAATTCATCAGATTCCAAAAGCCGCGCCAACCGCCGATCAGAAAATCCCATGCGCTTGTAGTCGTAAAGCACTTCAGCGTCCAGCGACGACAGCGTTGCGGAACCGAGGGCCTGTTCCATGGCAATGATTTCGGCGATTTGTTCCGTGAACCATGGGTCGATTTGGGTGAGTTCAAAAATTTCGGCCAACGGCATGCCGCGCCGTAGGGCCTCGCCGATCTGCCATAACCGGTACTGGTTGGGGCTGGCCAATTCGGTGCGTAGGTAGGCGAGCGTGGTTTCGTCGTCGGCCTCGGCCATGATCGGCTCGAAACCATCCGAGCCGATCTCGACACTACGCATGGCTTTTTGCAGCGATTCCGGAAAGCTTCGGCCTATAGCCATCGCTTCGCCGACCGATTTCATCTGCGTGGTAAGACGGCTGTCAGCGGCGGGAAATTTCTCGAACGTAAAGCGCGGAATCTTAGTCACGACGTAGTCAATCGACGGCTCGAATGATGCCGGGCTCAGACCGCCGGTGATCTCGTTGGACAACTCGTCCAGGGTGTAGCCCACCGCGAGTTTGGCCGCGACCTTCGCCACCGGAAATCCAGTGGCCTTGGATGCCAGCGCCGACGAACGCGAGACACGCGGGTTCATCTCGATGATGATCATACGGCCGCTGATGGGGTGGATAGCGAACTGGACGTTGGACCCCCCTGTGTCGACACCGATCCGCCGCAGGCACGCCAGCGAGGCGTCGCGCATGATCTGATATTCCTTGTCGGTCAGGGTCTGGGTCGGGGCCACGGTGATCGAATCGCCGGTGTGCACGCCCATGGGGTCCATGTTTTCGATGGCACATACGATGATGCAGTTGTCCGCATGATCGCGAACTACCTCCATTTCGTATTCTTTCCACCCTAGAACCGACTCTTCCAGCAAAACTTCATGCGTGGGCGAGAGCTCCAGACCGCGGGCCAGCAGACTCTCGAATTCCTCGCGATTGTAGGCTATGCCACCGCCGCTGCCGCCGAGTGTGAAAGACGGCCGCGAGATAATGGGAAAGCCGATGCGAGCCGCGATTTCATCGCCCTCGGCCGCGTTGTGCGCCACTCCCGAGGCCGGAGTATCAAGACCAATTTCGGTCATGGCCTCGCGAAACGCCTCGCGGTCTTCAGCCGTGTCGATTGCCTCTTGAGAGGCACCGATCATTTCCACGCTGTGTTTCTGCAACACTTGACCGTTATACAAATCAAGGGCGCAGTTCAGGGCAGTCTGGCCACCCATAGTCGGTAACAATGCATCCGGCTGTTCGACTTCAATAATGCGCTCGACAGTTGCCGGCGTAATCGGCTCAATATAGACCGCGTCGGCAGTTTCCGGATCAGTCATGATCGTAGCTGGGTTCGAGTTCACGAGAATGACGCGAAAACCCTCGTCAGTCAGGGCTTTGCACGCCTGCATGCCTGAATAGTCGAATTCACATGCCTGACCAATTACGATCGGTCCAGCGCCGATAACGAGTATGGATTGGATATCGGAACGCTTGGGCATGATCAGGCTTCCAATGCGTGTTCGACTATGGAGAAAAAGGCCGCATTGGCCACAAATGAACGCGAGCTAACGTAAATACAGGGTGGAGCAAACATGATTTTTTTTGAAACTCTTTGCATCGAATACGAAAACACCTGTGCGGTGCCCATTCCAGCGAGCGAATCGCCGAACGGACCGCTTGCCAATAGTTCAACCACGGTGATCTTGGTCCGGCGGGGGGCTGAAGATTGCATTGATCTCATCGATTTACTGCCCTGCAATATGCAATTATCACCATATTCCCCCATTTACCTTGCTCGGAAACCAACAGGTAACAGCATTAATCTATCAATTGACACCTTCGGCCACATATCGGTTCAGGAAATGCAAGCTTGTGGGATTCCGCCGGAAAACAGGCGCCTCGTGTATAGACCGCACCTCAAAATATCCGGCCGATAAAGCACTTTGAAAAAGCCTTTTCATTGGTTTTTACCGGCGTTTAAATGCGGACCGATATGATCTTTGATAGCCCGTATGAATCGCGGGAAAATAGACGAAATGTCATGAGGGCCGGGGCTGGCTTCGGGGTGGCCCTGAAACGTGAAAATGGGTTTGTTGACGATCTCGATCCCCTGCAATGTGCCATCGAAAAGCGAGCGGTGAGTGGCGATTACGCCTGCGGGCAAACTTGCTTCGTCAATGGCAAAACCGTGGTTCTGGCTCGTGATCATTACTTGGCCGGTAGCAATCTCGACAACCGGATGGTTAGCGCCGTGATGGCCGAACTTCATCTTGTGACTCGTGGCGCCTGCGGCCAAGGCCAATACCTGGTGGCCGAGACAGACTCCCAGTGTCGGGACCCCGCGGGCAATCAATTCACGTGCCGTTTCGATTGCATAATCACATGGGCCCGGGTCACCTGGCCCATTTCCCAACACAACACCGTCAATGCCAAGCGCTAAAGTCTCGTTAAGTGGCTGTCTAGGCGGCACTACAGTGACTCGCGCGCCGCAATCCACCAGCCGTCGAAGAATATTGGTTTTGATCCCGTAGTCGTAAACAGCGATATGGAAGTCTTGCCCAGACTCCGGTTTGAAATCCCCAATCGCCGGACTTTTATTCGGCCCGTGCCAACGGGGTAACGTCCATTCATAAGAGCTCGCAGTTCCGGCGTCAGCCGCCAGATCCGCGCCTTGCAGACCAGGAAACGCGCGCGCCTTGGCCAATGCATTTTCGCTGTTTAGCTCGTCTTCGGCCAGGATACAGCCGCTCTGCGCGCCTTTTTCACGTAATAATATAGTCAATGCTCGGGTGTCGATACCCCCGATACCCACGGTGTTGTTATCAGCTAAATAGGCGCCCAGCGGCGATTGACTTCGCCAGTTGCTTGGATTTCGCGGGGCTTCGCGCAGTATCAAGCCAGC
>DHHU01000019.1 GCA_002403445.1 Salinisphaeraceae bacterium UBA4764
TGCTCTTCTTGGGGTTGAAATCAGCCTTGCCTGTCTTGAATACACCCGCCTTGGACAGCCGGTCAATGACCTGTTCCATCTGCTCAGCCACGTTATCCATGGCTTGCTGAGGTGTCGTGGAACCGGAGACAGCCGGGGCAATGTTTTTCCACCACACCGGTGCGAGCTTGCCGTAAGCTGGAACGCCCGTACCTGTCGGTGTCCAGTATTTACGTGCGGGGCTTCGATAGAACTCAACCAGACCGCCCAAATAGGGCTTCGCCTTGGTCATGGCATCAGACTGGACGTCCGACTCACGGAACGGCGTCAGGGCTGCCCAGAACTTACGCAGCGAGCACGCCTTGCAGTCGGTGAACTGGGCATACAGCCAAGCCGCCTTCAGCGTTTTCTTCGGGGTGAATTTCGGCAATGTCCAGCTACCACAGTCCTGATAGCCAACCTTCATGCCGGCTTCCCAATAAGGGCCGTGTGGTGACGGTGCCATACGCCATTTAGGTGTACCGTCATCGTTGACGACTGGCAGCCCCGGTTTCGTCATGCTGGCCGTAAACGCCGAGTACCAGAAAATCTGCTGGGCGATATGGCCTTTGGCAGGTACCGGACCGGCACTGTAGAAGGTCAGACCGGAAGCTTCCGGCGGTGCATACTTCTTAAGCCACGTCACATACTTGTCAATGGCATAAACAGCAGCCGGGCCGTTCGTGGCTCCGCCACGCTCAACCGTGGCCCCCTTGATAGTCTGATTTTCGCCAATACGGATACCCCAGTCATTGACTGGTCGTCCGTCCGGTACGCCCTTGTCACTCATGCCGGCCATACACAACCAATCGTCGTGGATACGCCAGCCGATGGATGGGCCCTTCTTGCCGTAGTCCATGTGCCCATAGACACGCTGGCCGTCAAGGTGCTTGACCTTGTTGGTGAAGAAATCAGCGATATCTTCATAAGCCGACCAGTTGACGGGGACATTCAGATCGTACCCGTAGATCTTCTTGAATTTCTTCTGAAGGTCCGGACGGTCAAACCAGTCCTTGCGGAACCAGTACAGGTTGGCAAACTGACCTTGGGGCAACTGCCAAACTTTACCGTCACCGGGCCATGTGACAAAACTCTTGCCGATGTAGTCATCCAGATCCAATGATGGCAGCGTGACATCCGGATTAGCATTCATATAATCTTCAACGGGATGCACGGTCTGCATACGCGGGAACGTGCCGATGAAGTCAGAATCCACAGTGTAGATATCGTACAGATCCTGCTGGGTCTGTTCTTCTGTCTCCAACTTGGAGACCATGCTGCCCTCGCCCATGAGAGAGTGCTGGACCTTGATGCCGGTCAAATCCTCGAAGGCTTGGGAGAGCACATTCGATTCAAATTTATGGGTCCCGGACGATTCCGAGACTGCATTGACCGTCATACCCTGGAAGGGCTTGGCCGCCTCGACAAAGAACTTGAGTTCTTTTCGCTGCTCATCCTTCGATAAGGAAGAAGGTTGCAGATACTCGACCCAGGGTTCGATGGCATCGTGCCCGGTCTTGCCCTGTGCAGGGTTCGCACTGTTGGGTATATGACCCAAGGTCGGCATCCCCTTGATTTGACTCTGTTCACCCTTACCAAAGGCCTGTAGTGGGCCTACAAAAGCGGTTGCACCGGCAATTGCAGCCCCGCCCTGCAAAACCTTTCGGCGGTCAACCTTCAGGTTCGACAGCTTACCGCCGACCTTGTCAGCTTCATTCATGCTGTTTTCGTCATCCATTTCGTTACTCCTTATTTGCTTTAAAGAAACCGGACGCCGCAATAATCGTCCGGCCGTTCACAACAGTCGTGCAACGCTGGGAATGCGTCGCATCAACCGTTATGTGGTATTCCGCTAGCCGATCAGGACCAAGGTAGCGATCCAAACAACGGCTATCGGGATCAATATCAATTTAGTCAGGGGAATGACTCCCACCCAAAGCCAAGTGATATAGGCCATCGACAACAGACTGATAAACAGACGGTCACCGCGCGTGGTTTTCATGGGAATGATGTAGCCCTGGCGAAAATTCGTCGGCGACACAGCTTCCCAGATGCCCATGCAAACCAACAGAAGTGCAATCCCGCCGAAAAACAGAGCCGTCGGCAGGAGCCAATACATCCACGATATCCAATGCATCGTCTTATCCCTCTAGACGCGACCGAGCGCAAAGCCCGTCGCGATGTGTTTCCGCACGAACCAGATCACAACAGCGCCCGGGATGATGCTGAGTGTTCCGCAGGCCGCGAGGATGCCCCAGTCAATTCCCGACATGCTGATGGCACTAGTCATTTTCTGGGCAAATGGCATAGCACCATTCGCCGTTAGCGTTCTGGGTATCAGCAATGAAATCCAGCTGAACATGAACAGGAAGAATGCCGTCACACCGATGCCCGATCGAATCAAAGGCAGAAAGATCCGAATAAAGAATCGCGGCAGCGAGTAACCATCGATGAAAGCCGTTTCATCGATTTCACGAGGCACACCTGACATGAAGCCTTCCAGAATCCAAATTGCCAGCGGCAGATTGAACAATGTATCGCAAATGGCCACGGCGAAGACCGTGTCAAAAAGATGCAGGGTGTGGAACAGATTGAAAAACGGAAGCAGGAAGACCGCCGGTGGCGCCATCAAGTTGGTCAGCAACCAGAAAAACAAATGCTTGTCCCCCAGGAACCGAAAGCGTGAAAACGCATATGCAGCCGGCAAAGCCAGCGGCAACACGAGGGCCATATTCAGGACGACATATTCGAATGAATGCACGAATGTAGTCCACCAGCGCGGATCGCTGAATATGGTCGCGTAATGCTCCACCGTCCAATGCGCAGGCCAGATATGGAACGAGGTCTGGATGGCATTGTTGGTCTTGAATGACATGGTGATCATCCAATAAATCGGTATCATTAGAAATACAAGAAACGCTCCGAGACCTACTCGGGGAATGAACTTGCGCATCAGGCCGACTCCTCATTGCTTACGCCGCTGCGTGTGAGAACGACATAGAATAGATAGCTGATCAGCAGGATGATCAGGAAGTAAAGCGTTCCGTAGGCACCGGCCTCGCCGACTTCAAGCTGGTTGATCGCCAGGGTCGATAACGCTTGCGACAAGAACGTAGTCGAATCACCCGGGCCGCCGCCGGTCACGGTGAACGGAGCCGCGTAGATTTTGAAACTGTAGATGAAGCGTAGCAGTAAGGCGATGGTCAAAACGCCTTTCAACTTGGGCAGCTCGATGAACCGGAACACGGCCCATCGAGAGGCGGCATCAATACGGGCCGCCTGGTAGAAGGCCCCGGGAATGGCACACAAACCGGCATAGGCCAAGAGTGCGACCAAGGCCGTCCAGTGCCATACATCCATGATGATCAACGTAAACCAAGCTGACGGACCGTTGGTCGCATAGTTGAAATTGATGTGGAGCACATCATTAATAAACTTACCCAGCAGGCCAATGTCACCGCGGCCCATAACTTCCCAGATAAAGCCTACGACGTTCCACGGCACCATTAATGGCAGCGCCAAAAACACTAGGATGATGCCGGACCAACGGCCACCGCGGGGCATGGTCAATGCCACCGCCACACCGAGGGGCATTTCAATACCCAGCGTAATAGCCGTGAAAATAACCTGACGAAACAGAGAGTGAATCACTTCTGGATCGTGCATCACCTCTTCGAAGTTCTGCCAGCCGACAAACAGATGGGCCTGCGGACTATAGATGTGCTGGAAGGAATAGTTGATAACTGCTATGAACGGCACCAGCGCATTGAACACCAGTAAGAGGGCTGCAGGCAGGACCAGCAACCAGGCCATGTTGGTATACGGCCGACTATCCATTGACTTGCTCCCTTTCTTCGCTCGTCTCCTTGCCCACGAGCCGATTTTTGGCGTAAATACAGGTCCATTCGGGTGGAAAGCGTACGACCACACGCGACGCGTGGTCATCAACCTGGCTGTTGGGGATACGCGCCTTAACTTCGTGTCCGGCCAGATCCAAAGTCAAAAGCCGGAATTGCCCCATTGGGGATATCGCCTTGACGTCTACTGGCGTGCCCCGTTCGTCACCGTCCTGGTTGCTAACCAAGCGCACGAACTCCGGCCGAATACCAAGCTGAAGGTCTTCGCCGCTATGGCGGGCAACAGCATCTTTCGATAACTGATCCAAATCAATGGTTTGGTCCCCAACATGCGCGGCTCCACCCTCGAACTTGCAGGGCAGGAAATTCATGCCGGGACTGCCAATGAAATAGCCTACAAAGGTGTGCTCGGGCCGCTCGAACAGTTCCTGTGGCGTGCCCACCTGCACCATGGCGCCGTCCGACATAACCACGACCTGGTCGGCAAACGTCAACGCTTCGGTCTGGTCATGGGTGACATAGATCAGAGTTTTATTGAACTCGGCGTGAATCTCTTTGAGTTTCCGCCGCAGCATCCATTTTTCCTGCGGGTCGATGACGGTCAGTGGTTCGTCGAACAGGATCGCGCTGGTGTCTTCGCGCACCAGCCCGCGGCCCATTGAAATCTTCTGCTTCAACTCGGCGCCCAAATTGCCGGCACCCCGCCGCAACACATGCTCGAGTTCCAGCATTTCGGCCACACGGTTAACGCGTTCGGTCACGTGCGCCTTGTCGATACCCCGGTTTCGAAGCGGGAAGGCTAGGTTATCGAACACGGTCATCGAGTCATAGAGGACCGGAAACTGAAACACTTGCGCTATATTGCGAGCTTCGGGCGACATGGGCGTTACGTCTTGATCATCGAAGTACACGCGCCCTTCAGACGGTGTCAACAACCCCGAGCAGATATTCAACAAGGTGCTTTTGCCGCAGCCGGACGGCCCCAACAATGCATAGGCGCCNNTATGAATGAGCGACGTGGTCAAAATGGATCTGGCTCATGAGGCCTCCTTCTCGGCAACGGCCGATTCCATAGAGCCTTCCGGCGAGACAATAAGCGCTCCTTCAGAATCGAACAAAAACAAACGCCCCGGATTGAACCCGAACGACACATCGTCGCCCGGATTCATGCGAACAACACCTTCTTCGACGGCCACCCACGGATGGTCGTGATAAACAAAGTGGATAAACGTCTCGGAACCACTGATTTCGGTCACGTCGACTTTTGAATCCATCCGCGAGACATGTTCGCCCTGCTGGAAGATGTCGATGTGTTCGGGCCTTAGACCAAAGATATAGTCGCCATCGCCCAGCGAGGCAAGATGTTCTGGAATCTCACAAACTGCTTGATCACCAAACAAGACTTGACCGTCGCGCATCTGCCCGCTGATCTCATTCATGGGCGGATCGCTGAAGACCTGCGACACGTGAGTTGTTGCGGGCGCGGAATACACTTTCTCTGCCGGCCCGGCTTGAATCATACGGCCTTCCTCGAGAACTATAGTATTGCCCCCCATCGATAAGGCTTCCCACGGATCCGTTGTGGCATACACCACAATCGAATGACGACCAGTGAACACTTTGGGCAAGTCTTCGCGCAATGCTTCCCGCAATTTGTAGTCGAGGTTCACCAACGGCTCGTCAAGAAGAATCAGGTCGGCTTCCCGAACCAGCGCACGGGCCATCGCAACACGCTGCTGTTGACCTCCCGAGAGCTCCGACGGCAACCGGTCAATCAGGCCACCGATACGCAACCGCTCGGCTTCGGCACGAACTCGCCGATCAATTTCCGATTTTTCGACCTTCTGCAGGCGTAGCGGCGAAGCGATATTCTCATACACGGTAAGTGACGGATAATTGACGAACTGTTGGTAGACCATGCCGATGTCCCGTTTTTGAATCGGGAGATGCGTCACATCCGTATCATCAACGAATACTCGACCAGAAGTCGGTCGA
>DHHU01000056.1 GCA_002403445.1 Salinisphaeraceae bacterium UBA4764
TGATCGCTTGCCCGGCGTTATGAGGGGGATGGTGTCGATACAGTTAAGTAAGTGGTGTTATTACACATACGAAACAGGTCTTCGCCACGGCCTACTGCGATGAGCGCGGAGTGTTGTGTCTGCCGTGGCGGTTCTAGCCCTACCGGGCAATGGACAAGAAATCAGGCCAACGCGGGCTCGTTTTCCAGCGCAACCTCGATAGCTTCCTCGACAGTCGAGATATAACGGACATTCAGTGCCTCGCGTACGTTGTCCGGAATGTCGTCCTCGTCTTTGCGGTTGCGATCGGGCAGCATGACGGTCAGGATTCCGGCTTGGTGGGCGGCCAGTGTTTTTTCCTTCACGCCACCAATCGGCAAGACCTGACCGCGCAGGCTGATTTCACCGGTCATGGCAACGTCCGCACGGACCTTTCGATCAGTAAGTAGCGATACGAGCGCGGTATATAATGCGACACCGGCGCTCGGACCGTCCTTTTTGATTGCTCCGGCTGGCACGTGAATATGGATATCTGATTTGTCCAGATAGTCTTGATCGATGCCGAGTGTATCGGCCCGAGCCTTGACAAGCGAAAGGGCTGCCTGAGCCGACTCACGCATGACCTCGCCGAGCTGGCCGGTAATCGTGAGATTGCCGCTGCCAGACGCGCGTGAGGCTTCGACAAACAGAATATCGCCGCCGGCCGGTGTCCAAGCCAGGCCGGTCGCGACTCCGGCTACGCCGGTGCGTAAGGCTACCTCGTCGTCGACACGGCGCGGACCTAGGATGTCATGCAGATCATCGGGCTCGATGAGACCCGGTCCAGGCTTGCCCTCGGCGACGTGGACTGCCGCATGTCGGGCAATGGCACCGATTTCGCGCTCAAGGTTGCGCAGGCCCGCTTCGCGGGTGTATCCGGAAATCAGAATGTCAAGCGCATCATCCGATATATCACACTGCGCGCGCTTCACGCCTGCCTGCTCGAGCTGCCGATTAATGAGATAGCGCTTGGCAATCTGCTTTTTCTCCTCGCGCGTATAACCCGGCAGCTCGATAACTTCCATGCGATCACGCAGCGGACTCGGGATCGTATCCATCACGTTCGCTGTGGTGATAAACATTACCTTGGATAGATCGAACGGGGTGCCCAGATAGTGATCGTTAAACGAATCATTTTGGGATGGGTCGAGCACTTCGAGTAGCGCCGACGCCGGATCGCCGTGCGCCGAGGCGCCGAGCTTGTCGACCTCGTCGAGCATGAACACTGGATTCCGGGTTCCGGCCTTGCGGATTTGGCTGATGATGGTGCCAGGCATGGCACCGACGTAAGTGCGCCGGTGGCCGCGGATTTCGGATTCATCGTGCACCCCACCCAGCGCGGCGCGCACGAATTTCCGGTTCATGGCGCGCGCGATCGATCGCCCGAGCGATGTTTTGCCCACCCCGGGTGGTCCAACGAAGCACAGAATTGGCGCTTTGCCTTCTGGGTTGAGCTTGTGAACAGCCAAATGTTCGAGAATCCGATGTTTGATTTTGTCTAGCCCGTAGTGATCCTCGTCGAGAATTGTTCGTGCATGCGAGATATCGATACTGTCCTCGGATAGCTTGTCCCAGGGCAGTTCGGCCATCAGCTCGAGATAGGTCCGAACCATGGAATATTCAGCAGACGATTCGTTCATACGCTCCAAGCGCTTGAGCTCACGCTCGGTCTGTTCGGCGGCATCCTCAGGTAGATTCGCTTTGTCCAGCGCCTCGCGCAGGCGATCCGCCTCCTCGGCAACGGACTCGTCCTCGCCCAGTTCGCGCTGGATCGAACGCATCTGTTCTCGCAGCATCGCCTTGCGTTGGTGCTCTGACATCCGCTGCTGGGTTTGCTGGTTGATCTCGTTCGACAGCCGCATTACTTCGAGCCGATAGTCCATGAACGACTGCACGAGCTCGAGCCGCGGCTCGATTTCGATCGTTTCCAGAATGCGTTGTTTTTCCTTGGGCTTGAGCCCCAGATAGCCTGCGGTAGCATCGGCCAAAAGTGAGGCCGACTCGACCGACTGAATCGCGTTGGCGAGTTCTTTTGACGGCTGATCCATCAACTGGATCGCTTTGAGTGCGCTATTGCGCAAATTGGTCATCCGCGCGTCGACCTGCTTGTCACCTTCCGGCTCAGATTCGTCGATCCAGGTGACGCTCGCAATGATCCCGCCACGCTCGTCCTCCTGGAATTCGCGCACTCGAAAGCGTGAAATACCCTTACAAACCAGATGATGCTGGCCGTCGTTGCCGGTGACATAACGCAGAATATTGGCCGCGGTGCCCACCTTGTGGAGATTGGCTGGCTGATGCCCCGATTCGCCACTGGGCTCGCCAAGCAATAACCCGACCGGTTGCTCAGCGCGCATCGCGCGCTGAGCGGAATCGATGACCGGCTTGCGATCGAGCACAATCGGCATAATCAGCTCGGGAAAGAGCACGGTCTCGCTCATGGGTAGAATAATCAGAGTATCCGGGCGTTGTGATGCGCACTGATTATAGACAAGCGTGGTTGTCTTGCTATCGATACTCTCTGGGGTTTCGTGGTTTTCGTGTTCGCTCATGATTTCAACGTTTGACGAGCGTCAAGTGTAGACACCCGTCGACCAGTTCATGACTTTTAATGGCCAATCGGGGCCAAGGCAGAATAACCCGCCGCTCGAAATGGCCGTGCGGAATCTCGAGGCGATGCAGCAGCGCATCGCCGGCAGGCGTGGGCACGCGACGATCACCGGCCACATACAATGTGTCACCGGCAACTTCTAGATCGGTCAAACTGCGATCGGAGACGCCTGGCAGGGCGACGACCACATAGATCACGTCCGCGGTCTCAAAAATATCGGCTGGCGGTTCCCACTGCTTTCGCGGGTGCGTTTCGACACGTCGGAAGAACTGACGCTGAAGGCGATCGGCCCGCTCCTGGCGACGCATCGCTTCAGCCCACATCCAATCTTCAAACTCGTCTACTGACATCGGATCGCTCTAATAATGATTGCTTTAAAAGTAGGGGTCAGTCTCGGCTGAAACAACCTCGAACGTTGACTGGTTACCCAGTCTCAGCCCCAGATGAACGGGTGCAACCTGTATGGCAGTGAGGATGCCGTTAAACCCCACAGTCAGATCCGAGAATGAACCCGCCTGATGGTCGTATTCAAACCTTGATCACTGGTGTTACCAAGCGCCATAGGCACAACGTGTAGCTTCGGCGATCGAATTACACCGATCCAGCGTGCAGAAACGCCAGGCCGGAGGTTGCGCCTAACCTGTGGCATGGTTCAGGACCTGGCGCGATGGCGTTGTTTTTTAAAGATCGCCCATTGGTCGCGGCGGAGCTGCTTGCGCAGCGCGGTCTTGCGGCGGATTCCACGATTTGGGCCTTTAGCACGATTTTGCCAAACCAACACCGACAGTCGTAATGTGACAAGAGTTGTATTTTTTATCCGAGTCAATGCATAACGGCGGCTCTAGTACGTTAATGCCGTATTGGGGGTGGCCAATCTATTATTACTGAGTTGGTAAAGACTCTCGGGAGGTTTTGTTGCCATGCACTGGAATGAGTCGAGGTTTCGTCCAAAAACCACTGTCGGCCTGCACACGCTGATCACCCTTGTGCTGGGGCTTTGCGCGGCAGTGCTTGCCATGCCGGCAGCCAACGCCTCACCGCCGCCATGGGCGCCAGCCCATGGATACCATGCCCATCAACACGAACCCAAGCGCCAGCCAAACCACGGCTTGGGGCCATACATCAACAGCCGCGGTGCATGCACCTGGAGTCAGCTCGACACCGCCCTAGGCGGTGCGCTCGGCGGCGTGATCGGGTCGCATATCGGTGCCGGTAGTGGTAAGGCCATTGCCACCGTCGGTGGCGTGGTTTTGGGTGCGCTCATTGGCCACACCATCGGAGAGCGTATGGACGCTACGGACCAGTACTGCGCTGGAACGGCGCTGCGCTACGCCCCGCCGGGCCAACCCGTGATCTGGGTGGATCCAAATACCAACTGGCATTACCGATTTGTACCGCAGAGCCGCTTTAAAAACGACCAAGGAGAGGAATGCCGGCATTTTACCCAGTACGCATACCGTCACGGCCGCACCAAGCATCAAAAAGGCACCGCCTGCCGTGAGCCGCACGGAAGTTGGCATGTTGTTGAGTGAACTCAAGCTCTAGGCAGCCAATAGGGCCCCGCTCGTATTGACATGGAATGTGTTTGGGCATTCAGTTATTGCCGCGTCAAAAAACAGTTGTCCGAGTTGCGGACGATGGGATTCGGCTGGTAAACGCGCCCAGTTTTCCCGAAACTCGGAATGCAAACCGGAACGTTATGGATCGGGTCAGATCCGAAGTTCAGACGCCGATCAACCGCCGCTGCA
>DHHU01000007.1 GCA_002403445.1 Salinisphaeraceae bacterium UBA4764
GATAACAGCGTCACAAGTGCGAAACCCACGGCACCGATGACGATCGCACTGTCTGCGATATTGAACGCCGGATAGTGCCATGAGCCGATATGGAAGTCGATGAAGTCAACGACATAGCCGTGGACTACGCGGTCGATGGCATTCCCCAAGGCCCCCCCTGCAATAAGAGCCAGCGAAGCGGCGCTCAAGCGTTCGCCGTAAGGGTGTCGCCACAGCCAGAAAAGAATACCGGCAGATACAACAGCGGCCAACGCTGCAAAAATACTTGGCGAAGCACCATGCAAGATACTAAACGCTGCCCCGGTATTGTGCATGAGGGTAACGTTGAGCCAGCCAGTGAGTTCCAGGGGGCGATAGAGTTTTAAGTTTGTGCTTACGATCTGCTTGAGCGTCTGATCGAGCGCAATCACAGCAACCGAAAGCCACAACCACTGAACATTTCGCACCCACGGCATCGATTCGGGCTCAGTGTGGTCCGTCATTTTCATTAATTACGGAGTATCTGGATAACCGACAATTCGACTGATTCTGGCAATGTCGTTGTGCATCTGCTCGGTCATCGCATCGAGATCATCGAACCGGGCCTCATCACGAACAAAGTCGATGAATGCTACTGAAACCCGCACACCGTACAGATCCCCTGAAAAATCAAGCAGATAGATTTCAAGTAACGGCGTCTGGCCGTTTACGGTTGGCCGAACGCCAAAACTGGCGGCACCGGGATGCCGAGTTCCGGCATAGTCTCCATTACAAATTTGAACCGTCACGGCATAAACTCCGTAACGCAGCCCCGGGCTGTGCGAAAGATACAGATTCAACGTCGGGAACCCAATGGTACGCCCCAGTTGCTGACCGCGAATGACACGTTCGGTTAGAGCATAGCACCGACCCAGCAAGCGGTTGGCCGTAACAATATCACCGGCAGCCAAGGCTTGCCGCACCCTAGTAGAGCTGATCCGTTCCCCATTGTCTATAACGTCGGGCACGGATTCTGTTTGGTACCCGTGGGCTTTGCCAAACTCTCGGATGGTTTCGATATCACCGGCGCGCCGGGCACCGAACCGGAAGTCGTCGCCCACAGAGACAACCGCAGCGCGCAGGCGGTCAACGAGCAAGTCCTGCAAAAAAACCTGCGGCGGCATCGTGGCCAACGCAGCATTAAAACGGGCACAGACAAAATAATCCACGCCGGCCGCCGCAAAACAGGCAATCTTGTCGTGCAACGATAAAAGACGAGCCGGTGCCTCCTCCGGGCAAAAATAAGCTCGCGGCATGGGCTCGAAACTCATAACCACTGAGACACCGCCAAACTCCGACGCCCTTTGGCGTAATCGGGCCACGATCGCCTGATGGCCCCGATGAAAGCCATCGAAATTACCGATAGTTACAGCTGAACGATGCGGCAAAGCCGCCATGCGTTGTACGTTACGAACGACTTTCACACCACCCCCAGTTGTGTAGCATTGTCGCGCACTTGGTCATTGCGTTACACCCTGCATGTGACGCGGGCGCCAGCCGACAAGAAACAGTACTCCAAAATACACGACCGCCCCGATGCCAATCCAGGCCGACAACCAACCAACGCGCATCACGAGGGGCCATGCTAACCAGCGTGACCAGTCCCAACCGCCAAAGAATAGCGTAGCGGTCATAGCCGCACAGGCAAGCCCCACACGCCATAAGAGCTGGAGCCAATCGCCACCGGGCAAATACACGCACGATTTGCGGAGGTGATAATACAAGAGGCCAGCGTTGATGAACGCTCCGACGGATGTGGCGAGTGCGAGACCGGCTTGGGGTGCCGTCCAACTGCGCCACTCGAAAAGCCAGACGAAAAACCCGTTCAGCAAAATCGCGGTCGACATGGCAATCACACCACAACGTACCGGCGTCCGCGAATCCTGTCGGGAGAAAAAACCAGTCACCAGCACTTTGACCAGCGAAAACCCCATGAACCCAAACGCATAAGCCATTAATGCGTAAGCACTCATGCGCGCGTCGTGCGGCGTGAACGAACGATAATCAAATAGCGTAGTGACCAATGGCCCGGCCAGCATGAACAAGCCAATCATTGCCGGCAAGCCGAGTAGCAGTAACAGCTTGAGGGCCCAATCCAGAGTGTCAGAAAAACTGCTCGAAGATTGTGTGGCGTGATGCCCCGATAGGTTAGGAAGAATAACCGTTGCAATGGCGATAGAGAATACGCCAAGGGGAAACTCCATTAACCGATCGGCGTAATATAACCAACTGACGCTGCCTGCTGCCAGCATGGAGGCAATAACGGTATTCACCAGCAAATTAATCTGGGTCACCGATGCACCAAAGATGATGGGCAACATGAGTTTCAGGATGCGTTGTACACGGAAGTCGCGCCACCCCCAGCGCGGCCGTGGGAGTTGGCCTAGACGGGCCAGAAACGGCAATTGAAACCCGAGCTGCACTAATCCGGCGACCAACACGCCGATGGCAAGTGCAACTTCCGGCCGCGCAAACAAGGGCCCGACCAGCACAGCGGCCAGGATCAAGCAAACGTTCAATAATACGGGCGTAAACGCCGGCACTGAGAAACGTTGATACGTGTTCAGTACGCCGCCGGCCAATGCCACCAAAGATATAAACAATAAATAGGGAAACGTAAGCCGCAATAATTCGACCGTAAGCCGAAACTGGGACGCATCCTGGGTGAAACCGGGCGCAAAGATATAAACCAGCGCCGGCGCGGCCAGCACTCCAAGCGCTGTTACTACTATCAATACGACCGCCAGCGTGCCGGATACTGCCGCGACAAGGTCGGCGGCTTCTTCTTCGGACCCATTAGAACGTGTTTCCGACAACACCGGCACGACGGATTGCCGCAAGGCCCCCTCCCCGAACAGCCGGCGAAAGAAGTTGGGAATCTTGAACGCTACCAGAAAGGCGTCCATACCAGTACCGGCACCCAACAACGTTGCAAATGCCACATCCCGGGCAAAGCCCAGTATGCGCGACAAAAATGTCCAGCCCCCTACAGAACCTATGGCTTTCCAAAGCGACGAGTGCGCGCTCATTTCAAAGGCACGTGCAGAATCAATTTAAAAACCGGCTTGCGGTCTAGGACACGTGTCTCAAACCCATAGTTGACCATGTAGCTCCGTCAAAAATAAAGAGAACATAAAAGAAAGTTTCGACTGTTTTGGGTTTGTTCGAGCCAATCGCACATGCGGCATTTGTAGTTATTGATGGAGCTTGATAAGCACCATAATGACCGCGACNNATCAAGCGGTAAGGTCGAAAATGGGTGTTGCAGATACTGAGCCGGCTCTTCCAAGCACAGTATGAATGCGTTCAGATGAGTGAATCGAAGTTTTAAAGTACGTTTGACTAAATTCGCTAATGATCCCCCACCGCTCGAATCATATAAGCCACATATCATTTGGCCGTGTAACGTGTGGTCAAACCATAATGTTTGTTTGGCCCGGTAATGTACCAGCGAAGTATGACGGCATCGTCTGCGATCTCGAGCCGCGCCCAATAGCAATCGTTCCCACAATAATGCGGCCTCTGGCTTGCTAGAACACTGGCCGATACGGGTTGAAATATCACCAACGGTACAAGGTTCCAGCCGTTTGAACGGTCATAATCGAGCGCTACACTGTGATCTTCAAATCGCCAGTTATAAACGTTGGTGGCGGTAAAACTTCGAGCATTGTGAGCAAGCGCCATCCAACCACGCTCCGCGATTCGCAAATGACGCGACTCGGAATCCAGCGTCGGCAAGGCCTCACCTTCGATATGGCCAATCACTTGTCCGTTAAGTCCGCCGTTGCTAATGACTGTTGCGAAAGCCCGGACTTTTCCAAGTCGAGACCAGATCGCTGGCAAAATGGTTGAATGTCCCAATAAAAATTCGCGAGATCGCATGGCTTATCTCTGGATCATAACCGCTCTATGGGCTTTTTCTTTCAGCCTGATCGGCGTCTACCTAAGTGGTCATGTCGACAGTTATTTTGCCGTTCTGACCCGACTCGTGCTAGCCAGCCTACTTCTCGCACCGTTTCTGCGCCCACGTCGCACATCAATTCGCGCTATTGCCGGCCTGATGATGATCGGCGCGGTCCAGATCGGACTCATGTACTTGTTTTTCTATCAAGCGTTTCTCTGGCTAAGCGTGCCGGAAGTAGTTCTGTTCACAATCTTTACACCGCTTTACATTAGCTTGCTTGATGATGCATTAGTGCGACGGTTCCGACCGGTCTATCTACTGGCCGCCTGCGGAGCTGTAATCGGCGCGGCCATTATCCGCTACCACGGTGTCGGCGACGGCTTCTGGATCGGGTTCGGGCTGGTACAAGGCGCGAACCTATGCTTTGCCATTGGTCAGGTAGCGTATCGCCGCTTAGCGGCTTACATTCCGTCGCAGAACCCAACCGTCTTTTTCGGCTGGTTTTTTATCGGCGCTCTCCCAGTGGCAGTCGTGGCATTCTGTTTTTTCGGCAATTGGCATCAGTTGCCGACCACCAGCGTTGAATGGGGCGTTCTCGCTTGGCTGGGGCTTGGCTCATCCGGACTGGGCTATCTGATCTGGAACACGGGTGCGACGAGGGTCAGTTCCGGTGTGTTGGCGGTAATGAACAATGCATTGATTCCCGCTAGCCTGCTGGTAAACGTGCTTATATGGAATCATCACGCCGATTACCTGCGTCTTTCGGCCGGCGCCGTCGTGATACTGGCTGCTCTAGCGGCAACGCGTCTGACACGCAATACAAGCCG
>DHHU01000058.1 GCA_002403445.1 Salinisphaeraceae bacterium UBA4764
GTGACCAGTCCGATATCGGCGATTTCAAAAATCGGGGCGTCGGGATCGTTATTGACAGCGACGATCGTGCCCGCGTCCTTGATACCGGCCAAATGCTGGATCGCACCGGAGA
This sequence comes from Salinisphaeraceae bacterium UBA4764, assembly GCA_002403445.1. GTDB lineage: Bacteria > Pseudomonadota > Gammaproteobacteria > Nevskiales > Salinisphaeraceae > Salifodinibacter. The sequence goes on from DHHU01000058.1 coordinate 113, forward strand.
CGCCCAGCCCAATATAGAGTTCCGGTGCGATGATACGCCCAGTTTGACCGACTTGGAGTTCATTGGGTGCATAGCCCGCGTCAACCGCTGCGCGCGAGGCGCCGACGGCGGCGCCGATGGCGTCGGCGAATTCGAAAAGCTGTTCGAAGTTCTCGGCACTGCCGAGCCCGCGGCCCCCGACGACAACGCGCGCGGCGTGTTGTAAGTCGGGCCGGTCGCCGCTGCTCGATTGGTGGTCCACTACGCGCGCATGGTCGGGAAGAGATTTTGCCGGTGGCGGGGCAGCCGAAACGGGCGCAGCAGTCGTGCTGACCGGAACCGCGCCGAATGAAGCCGTGCGTACGGAGGCGACCACGCCCGTACTTGGTGGCGCGCAAACGCTGGCCACGGCGTTGCCCGCGTAGATTGGCCGGCTGTAGCGCCACGCGTCGTGGACGGCGGCCAGATCCGTGACCATCGGGCGATCTAGGGCTGCCGCAAGTCGCGGCAGCACATCCTTGCCGAACGTGGTGCTGGGGCCGATCACATGGCTGTGGCCGTGTTCAGCCACCAGCGGTACAACGTAGGCGACGACGCTCGAGGCCGTCGTGTACTCGGGATCCGCGTCGGCGCTTGCCCAAACCTGGCTCACACCGTCGAGTTCGGCGGCCGCAATCGCAGCGGGCCCATTCGCCGGTCCGCGCACCCAGACGTCGATGCGTTCGGGGGTCAATTGCCGTGCGGCAGCCACGGTCTTGGCAGTAGCGGGGTTGAGTTGTTGGTTGTCGTGGTCGGCCACGATCAGGCTAGCTTGTCTCATATAGCCTGCGTTATAACAGTTGGCGGTTTTGGAGTTCTGCGATCAGCGCGTCGCTGTCGTTCACGAGCTGGCCGCGTGTACGTTTCGGCGGTGCAGTGACACGCTCAAGCTCAAGCGATGGCGCTTCCGAGACATCGAACTCGTCGATGCTTCGCCGCTCAATGGTTTGTTTTTTGCCGCGCATGATGTCGGGCAGGCGCAGATAGCGCGGTTCGCAGAGCCGCAGATCGGTGGTGATGACGGCCGGCAGGTCGACGTCGAGAGTTTCCAAGCCGTCGTCGAGTTCGCGGGTGACGCGTGCGCTGCTTGATTGCAGCTCAATATGCGAGGCGAAACTGGCCTGCGGCCAGCCGAGCCGGGCGGCCGTCATGGGACCGGTCTGGCCGCAGTCGTCGTCGATAGCCTGTTTGCCCATCAGCAGTACATCGACGCGTTCTGCTTCGGCGACATTGGCAAGTAGGCGTGCCGCCACGGGCGGCTGAACCTCTCGGTCGGCCGCGATGTGAATGACGCGGCGACAGCCGAAAGCCGCGGCGGTCTTGAGTTGGTCCACCGCTGACTCGCTGCCGATCGTGACGGCAATCACGTCGTCGGCATCCCCCGTTTCCTGCCAGCGGATGGCTTGTTCAAGCGCAATCTCATCGAACGGGTTGACGCTGTGCTTGACGCCTTCGGTGACCACGCCGCTGGCGTCGCCGCGAATCTGAATACGGACGTTGTAGTCGATCGCACGTTTGATGGCGACTAATACTTTCATAGATTTCGGAACACGGGTAAAGACTACAGATTGTAATAGGTAGGGCCAGCCCCGCCTTCGGGCGTGACCCAGTTGATGATCTGATACGGATCTTTGATGTCGCAGGCCTTGCAGTGCACACAGTTGGCGGCATTGATCTGAAGGTGGGGCTCGCCGGCCGCATCGTCGACGACTTCGTAGACACCGGCGGGACAGAATCGGGTACACGGGTTCCCGAATTCCTCCCGGCAGCGGGTCATACAGATATCCGGTTCGAGTATTTGCAGATGCACCGGCTGGTTTTCGTCGTGTTCGGTTTGGGCGTAGTAAACCGACGACTCGCGGGTGGCGGGCGGTAACTCGCGGTGACGGTACTCCGCGCGCTGGGGTGGAGCGTCGTCGTCGGTCTCGGTCAGTGATCGCATGGCACGCCAGTCGGCTCGATTGGGCAGTGTCCACGGCGAGCGTCCACCCAGGGCCGTTTCCCATGCCGCATTAGCCAGACCGGGCCAAAGGCCGCGCCGGAAGCCGGGTCGGATATTGCGCACGCGGTAGAGTTCCTGGCCCACTTCTGAGTGCCGAATGACCGTGTCAAAGCCGACGCTGCCCCGATCGCCGGCGAGATGATCCCCGGCCAGAATACCGGTCGTCATGGCGGTGTGGACGCCCTTGATCTTGGGCACGTTCAAAGTGCCGGCGCCGTCGCCCAGTAGGATAGCGCCGGGCATCTCGGTCGTCGGCAGGGATTGCCAGCCGCCTTCGACCAGACTCCGGTCGCCGGCAGCCACGACTTCGCCACCTTCAAGGAGTCGCGCGATGCTGGGATGATGTTTATATTGTTGAAACACCTCAAACGGATCGAGCCTCGGATCGGCATAATCAAGACCGACGACGAAGCCGACGGCAACGCGATCCTTGTCGAGATGGTAAATAAAGCCACCGCCGTAGACCGCGTTGTCCAACGGCCAGCCAATGGTATGAACCGAGAGCCCCGGCGTTGCGCGCCCGGCGGGTAATTGCCAGAGTTCCTTCAGACCCAGCCCATAGGTCTGCGGATCGGCATCCCGGTCGAGTTCAAAACGCTGGATCAACTGTTTGCTGCAATGACCCCGACAGCCCTCGGCGAATACCGTGATGGGAGCCCGAATCTCGACGCCAGGAGCAAAACCGGGTTTGGGTTGGCGATTCCGGTCCAGGCCCATGTCGGGTGTCACGACACCTGCCACTCGACCGGTGTCGTCGAATACCACGTCGGCGGCTGGAAACCCCGGATAAATTTCTACGCCCAGTTCTTCGGCGTGTTCGCCGAGCCAGGCCACCAGGCTGGCCAGCGAGACGATAACGTTGCCGTGGTTTTGCTGCTGCGGGGGCGTGGGCAAGGTGATGCTGTGATCCCGCGTCAGCCAGCGAAATTTGTCTTGTACGGCGTCGACACAAACCGGGGGCGGGGCGTCGCGCCAGTTGGGTATGATCTGGTCCAGCGGTCCGGTTTCTATAACGGCGCCCGAAAGCGTATGGCCACCGATCTCGGCCGCTTTTTCCAATACGCAGATCTGCTTGAGCGGCGCTTTTTGCTTGCAGCGGATGGCCGCGGCCAGCCCCGCCGGGCCGGCGCCGACGATCACGACATCGTATTCGAGGACGTCGCGCTCGCTCATCGGAGATTTCGAGGTTGGGTCAGGAACAAAGTCATAGAGTCATTATAGCTGGCCAGCGTCCGATATATCCGGCGAGGCGTGGGTGTCAGTGCAAACTCGCCTCCGACACTGACATTAATCCGTATGGCCCGTATACGGATTCAAAGTATGGCGAAGACTCGAAAAAAACACGATCTGCCCAGCAAACACTGTGGCCAGTGCGGCAAGTCATTCACTTGGCGTCGTAAATGGGCGCGTGATTGGCCGTGTGTAATCTACTGCAGCAAAGCGTGTCGTAGTGCTGCGAAACGCGAGCGTCACCAATGACCACATCGCTGATCTGGTTCCGAAACGATTTGCGGCTGGACGACAATCCGGTTGTGACCTCGGCCGCCCAAGCCGATCGGTGCCTGGCCGTTTACTGTGTCGATGACGCCCAACACCAGGCGGCCAGCCGCTACGGGCCTCCTAAACTTGGTCGCCACCGGCGAGGCTTTCTGCGTCAGTGTCTCATTGACCTGCGTGAACGTATACAAATGGCCGGTTCGCGGCTTGTGGTATTGGCCGGGGATCCGGTCGTGGTGATTCCGGACTTGTGCCAAGCCGCGGCTATCGACAGGGTCCATGTCGGAAATGACCCGGGCCCAGACGAAAGAGATGTCGTCTTCGACCAACTGATCGATAAGCTGGCCGCAGAGAGTCGTTGTCTTTTGACCCAACATGAAAACCGCAGCTTGTACGGCCTTCGGCAACTGCCGTTTGCACTTGAGGCNNCCGTTTCGTGGTGGGGAAACTGCCGGGCAAGAGCGTCTAGCGAACTATATCTGGGGGACGCGCGCTGTGACCCACTACGCCGAGACGCGCAATCAGATGCTGGGCACCGATTTTTCGTCGAAATTATCGCCCTGGCTGGCGCGCGGCTGTCTTTCGCCCCGGCGTGTTTACTCGGAAATTCGCGCTTTCGAGCAACAATCGGGTGCCACGCGGTCAACTTACGCCCTCATTTTCGAACTCTTGTGGCGCGATTTCTTTCATTGGACACTGGTCAAGCACGGCGCGCAGTTGTTCAGATTGGGGGGATTGCTGGAACGCGATGACCGGCCCCAGGCCCGCCATGCCGACGTGATCCACGCCTGGCGTACAGGCCGTACCGGCAGTGATTTCGTGAACGCGAACATGATCCAACTCGCGCAAACGGGGTATATGTCGAATCGCGGACGTCAAAACGCAGCGAGTTATTTCGCCCGCGATCTCGGTCAGGACTGGCGTGTGGGGGCTGCGTGGTTTGAGTCCATGCTGGTGGACTATGACGTGGCGAGCAACTGGGGAAACTGGGCCAATGTTGCCGGTGTGGGCACTGATAAACGCGACCGGGGTTTTGACGTCGACGCCCAAGCCAAGCGCTATGATCCCGACGGTGCATTCGTCGCTTATTGGCTTGGCCAGTAAATCCTGCGTATTGGAGATAGCCGGTCGGTCATGGACTTTGAGACTGATGGGGACCGCTTGATGCGATGTGGCTGGGGTGTTGATGCGGCCAGCCGCCGCCGAGGTCGCGGAACAGGCGGGCCGTGTCACGGTAGCGACGCGCGCGGGCGTTGGTATAAGCCAGTCGGGCGTTTTGATACTGGGCTGCAGCCGTATATTGGTCGATACTGTCTGCCGCGCCGTTGTTGAGCTGATGTTTGACTGTTTTTAGATTGGTTTGCGCTGCGCTAAGCGCCATCTTTCGCTGGTGCAATGCGCGCGCGTCGGCTTGCAACGATTTCAGTCCGTTAGCAACCTGTTCGAATGCCTTGATTTCAGTGGCGCGATAGTCGGCAGCGGCGGCTTGATAACGCGCTTTTGCGGCTTTTGTCTGGGCGTGCAGGCGTCCGCCTTCGAACAGGGGGGCGGTAAGATTGATCCCAAGCTGATAGAGCACCGCCGCTGGATCGGCGAAATTACTCGGGTGCAGTGCCGTGCGCCCATAGCTGCCGGTGATCGAAAAGTTCGGCAGCATATTGGCGGTGGCAACGCCGACCTCGGCACTGGCCGCGTGCAGCGTACTGGCAGCGGCTCGTATATCGGGCCGGTTTTTCACCAGCTGTGACGGCGCGCTAACCGGCAGGGTGGCCGGCAGTTTCAGATTCGCGAGTCGGAAATCCGGATCATTGAACTGCCCGGGGGGTTTGCCCACAAGGGTAGCGAGGCGGTCGACCGTGACGGCTTTCTGACGTTTCAAGGGGGCGAGCGAGGCCCGTGTTTGGGCAAGCTCCGTGCGAATCGGAGTCGCGTCGGCTTTGATCGCGGCACCCTGTTGGATTTGATTTTGAATGTGCTGGAGCTTGTGCGCCAAGAGTTTGGCAATCTTGTGGGTGGTTTGGATTGAGGCATTCAAGCCAGCCTCTGTGATCGCTGTGGCAACCACGTTGTCGACCAGGGTCATGTAGGTATTGGCCACACGAAACCGGCGCCTATCGAAGCGCGCTTTACTGGCCTCGATGCGACGGCGTGTCTTGCCGAACAGATCCAGATCGTAACTCGCGCTGATCTGGCCCTGGTACAAGTTGAATACATTGACGAACTGTGGACTGCTGATGCCAAACGAGGCGCCGCTGGCTCGGTTTCGAGACACACCCGCCGAGACGCCCACGTGCGGGCGACGCGCACTTTCGTGCACGTTGACGAGTTGCCGGGCCGCGACGATGCGAGCCTGACCGGCCGCCAGGTCGGGATTGCCCTTGAGAGCTCGGTTGATCAGATGGTTGAGTTTGTGTGAGCCAAAAACCCGATACCAGTTCTTGCCGATCCGGCCGTTTTGCTTGAATTGCTGGCGCAGTGATGCCTTCACGTTCGAGGTGCCACTCGGCACGTTGTAGGCGTTGTTGGCTGGCGGTGTCGGCGGCGAGTACTGGGGCCCGACCGTGCAGCCGGCCACTAGGCCGCTGATAGCCAGATACACGGCCAGTTGAGTGGCCGGGCCGGCCAAACGAAAAATGTAACAACACTGCATTCAGACAGGCTCGGGTCAGGCCGGTGGGCGAGTTGGAATCCGCTGACTAGAATTGGACACTGCGAGTCGCGATGATAGTTGTCAAATACAGCATCTGCAGAGCCGATGCACGTTGACCACGCCAACCGTGAGTCGGTAGCGTTCAAACGAAGCTGCTAGACTTTCATCACTAGAGCCAAAGACCCCTTCATGGTGCTATCCCTCCGTTCCCCTCATTGGCGGCTTGCAGCGATCTTACTTGCGCCGTCCCTTATGCTAACCGCCGCCTCTTCGGCGGCTGTGGACAGCCAATCAACGGGGAATACGCCGTCAATGAAGCCCGCGGAAGCCCAGAAGCTCTTGGCACACATTCGACCGCGCGCCAAGAAAGGCCGGGCCAAGGCGCAATACAACCTGGGCGTCATGTACGCCAACGGTTACGGTGTCAAGCAGAATTGGACCAAGGCCCGTCATTGGTATAGGAAGGCAGCATCGCAACATCAGGCCAAGGCTGAGCAGAACTTAGGCGTGATGTATAACCGGGGTCAAGGGGTGGCTACTGACCAGTCCAAGGCGGCGCACTGGTTTGGCCGCGCTGCTCGCGATGGCGATCCCGCGGCACAGAATAATCTGGCCGTGCTGTATGCACGGGGCGAGGGCGTGGCCAAGAACCTGAGTCAGGCCGCGATCTGGGCGGCGCGTGCCGCGCGGCGGGGCAACTCCGAGGCCAAGAACAATTTGCCGCATATTGCTAACAAATTGCCCAAACGTTACGTTGCAGTCAATGGCACTTCGGTGCGGAGTACACCGAATGACCAGACCCACGTCGAGTCGACTCTCGGCCGCGGCAAGCGTGTCGCTCGGCTGTCCATGCGAGGGCAATGGACGCGGGTTCTGTTACTCGACAACCAGCGGCCGGGATGGGTCAAGAGCCAAGACTTGGCCAGCCAGAAGCCCAAGCCGCAAGTCGCGAAAACAGCGTCTGCACCGAGTACCAATCAGGCGACGGCCAAGCCCGCAAACCACACCAAGCCCAATGCGAATTCGCCGGGTACAAAGATCCACGACCGGAATCTTGGCCATGCAGTGAGTGGCGCGGCCGCCAAGCGCGTGGTCGGAGCTAACTCGGTCAACGTCCATAACAAGCCTGCGCGTAGTGCGTTGGTCGTGTTTCAGGTCAATGCGGGTAGGCATCTGACCGTGGAACGCGCCTGGAAAGGCTGGATGCTGGCCACATTTCCCGATGGCCGCAAAGGCTGGATTGCCGGTTTTCTGCTCAAGTAATGGCGGATGACGCGTAGGCACCGGCGTGTGTCCGCCAAATGAACGTCAGATCTCGTGAATCAATCCCAACGATTCATTCCGTGATAGGCGGGGTGGGCCGGAGAAGTATCTCGTTAACGTCAACACTTTCAGGCTGACTCAGCGCATATATGACGCTGTTGGCTACATCGGTATCGGTGAGCGCGTGCTCAGGCGGCTGATCAAAAAACGGCGTATCGACCATACCCGGCTCGATCAGTGTGACCCGAACCCCCGTTCCGCGTAGCTCTTCCCGGACCCCGTATCCGATAGCCGAAACAGCCCATTTGGAGGCGCTGTACATGGAGCCAGGAATGGTTGCTCGGCCGGCGGCCGAGCCAGTGATGAGCAAATGACCGCGACTCGCCTTCAGCGCCGGGGCGCAGGCTTGGATCGTCAAACCCACGCCGTACACGTTGGTCAGCAACAGTGTCTTCCAAGACGCTGGATTGGCGCCACAAAAGCCACCTGGCGAGCCGCCCACACCGGCGTTGGCAAAGACGGCGTCGATGCCTCCGAACGCTGCTTCTGTTGCGGCAACGAATGCCGACAATGAATCCGGGTCGGTAACATCACAGGCGCTGGCCAGAGCCGTGGATGGACCGCCGAGTTCTTCGGCAAGCTGCTGCACGGCATCGAGATGTCGTGCCCCTAATGCGACACGGTACCCACTGGCCACCGCGGCTTTGGCACTGGCCGCGCCAATACCCGTCGAGCCACCGGTAATCAACAGAACAGGGGCATCGGAGGCGGCCATGGATTACTCGCTGTCGTTGGCGGCCGCTTCTTCGGCCACTTCGCCTTGTTCGAGTTCGTTGTGGGTGGCTTCACGCACGTCGGCCACCGTCACCATAAAGTTGAGGTTCTGGCCCGCAAGGACATGGTTGCCGTCGACCGTGACTTCCTGGTCGCCCACTTCCTTGACCGTGACAATCATGTTGCCGGCATCGGATTCGGCACGGAAACTCATCCCGGCTTCCAGGTTATCCACACCCTCGAAGGCGTCGCGGTTAACGTTTTGGACAAGGTCTTCGTTGTATTCGCCGTAGCCCTCTTCAGGTTTGACACTGGCTTCTACTTCGTCGCCAGGTTCGTGGCCGTCGAGTGCTTTTTCAAGGCCCGGAATCAGGTTGTTGTGGCCGTGCAGATAGGAAATCGGCTGACCGTCCGACTGATCCACGACTTCGCCGTCGTCGTCGCGCAGAACATAATGTATGGTAACGACGCTGTCTTGCTGTACTTCCATAATCTCTTAGTTTACTTGGGGGGTGAGGGTCGTTTTTTTGGGGCAGCTCAGGAGTCGAGCGTTGCCGATAAAGTGATGGTGGCGCCTTGCAACAAACGCGACACTGGACAGGCGCGCTTGGCTTCTTCGGCCAGGCGCTGGAATGTATCGGCGTCAATATTGGGCACCTTGCCGCGGGTTGTCAGCGCCACTGATTCGATGGTTGGCGTACCGCTGACGGAAAATTCGACGTCCGCATGGGTTTCGACTGAATCAGGTGTAAAACCTTCACCGGCCAACATTGCCGAGAACTGCATTGAATAGCATCCGGCGTGGGCGGCGCCGATCAGTTCCTCGGGGTTGGTACCGGTGCCGTTCTCGAACCGGGTCTGGTACGAAAACTGGCCATCGAAAGCCCCGCTACCCAGGGCCATGTGGCCGTTGCCGGATTTGAGATCGCCCTGCCAGCGGGCATCGGCAATACGAGTCGGCATATGGAGTCTCCAAAATTACTACGGGCCAAATTATACGCTATGTGAGTGGGGTCTGCTGCTCATCCGCTGAGCGTGGGGTGGGCTGTCCGCTTGACGGCGCGCGTGATTCAATAAGCCAGCATGACGCTTCCCGAACACTTACTGGAGAAAAAGTCCGTGATGATTGTTGACCGATGATTAGCGCACTCGGGCTTTTGGTAGGTCTGGCATTGGGGCTGACCGGCGGTGGCGGCTCGGTCATTGCGGTCCCTTTGCTGGTGTATGTCGTCGGAGTGCCGGTTCACGCCGCAATTGCCATATCGCTTGCCACTGTGGCCGTGACATCGCTTTTTGGCGTTGGCGAAGGCTTGGGCCGGGATGTTGTCGATGTTCGCGCGGGCCTGGTTGTGGCTGCGGCCGGCGTTGTAACGGCGCCGCTCGGGGTTTATGCCGGCAAGTTCGTGGCGGATGCCTGGTTGCTTGGCGCGTTTTCGGTATTGACGCTGTTGGTGGCTCTGCAAATGGGCCGGACTGCGTTGCGGACCCCCGATCACACCCGCGCCGTACGCGGCGCGCTAAGCGCCGAGTCCGATTCGGCTCCCCTTTCTGACGAGACAGGCACTGCGGATCGGTCCGTGTCACCGCCCATCAGGATGGCAGTTCTGATCGCGATCGGTGCCGGTGTGGGGCTGGTGTCGGGCTTTTTTGGCGTCGGCGGCGGTTTTTTGATTGTCCCCAGTCTTGTGCGCTTTGCACGGCTCGGGATGCACCGCGCCGTAGGCACCTCGCTACTCGTGATTGGCTGTACCGGCTTGTCCGGCCTTGGGACAAGTATCGTGGCGGGCCAAGCAATCGATTTCAGCGTATTGTCGCTGTTTCTCGGCGGTGGCATTATCGGCATGTGGGTGGGGCGCCAGATGGCGCGCCGATTGGCGGGAGCCACGTTGCAGCTGTTGTTTGCAATCGCGCTGGTGGCCATGGCCGCAGCCATCTTGGTTGCCCACGTCCATGGCGCGCTGGCCTGATCGGAGGCGGTTTTGCAAATTGATCGCCGGATCATGGGATATGCTCGATGTTGCCGTACGCCACAGTGACTCGCGATGTCTAAACCCCTGACGCCCAAGCGCCCGCTTTACATCCCCTACGCCGGTCCGACCCTGCTTGAGATGCCGCTGCTGAACAAAGGCAGCGCGTTCGATCACGATGAGCGTGTGGATTTCAACCTGACGGGGTTATTGCCGCAGAACGTCGAGACGATCGAGGAGCAGGTGGACCGCGCTTATCGTCAGTATTGCAAGTGCGATTCGGATCTGGACAAGCACATTTATCTGCGCGGGATCCAGGATGACAACGAGACCATGTTTTTCCGCATGCTGGAAAAACATCTTGAAGAGATGCTGCCGGTGATTTATACGCCGACCGTGGGCCTGGCGTGTCAGCGGTTTTCGGAGATTTATCGCAACCATCGCGGGTTGTTTATCTCGTATCCCGATCGGCACCGCATGGACGACATGATCCGCGCTGCCACCAAGGACAATGTCAAGGTCATCGTGGTCACCGACGGCGAGCGCATTCTGGGCCTGGGGGACCAGGGCATCGGCGGCATGAGCATTCCCATCGGCAAACTGGCGCTGTATACCGTCTGCGGCGGCATCAGTCCGGCCTACACGCTTCCGATCGTTCTGGATGTGGGGACCAACAACCCCGACCTGCTGGCCGATCCCATGTATATGGGCTGGCGCCACAAGCGTATTGGCGAAGATGAATATGAGGCATTCGTCGACTTGTTCGTGCAAGCAGTCACGCGCCGCTGGCCGGGGGTGCTGTTGCAGTTCGAGGATTTCGACCAGCGCCACGCGCTGCCCCTGTTGTCGCGCTATCGCGAGCAGATATGTTGTTTCAATGACGACATCCAGGGCACGGCTGCCGTATGTGTCGGGTCGTTGTTGGCGGCCTGCAAGGCCAAGGACGCTTCGATCATCGACCAAACCATCGTGCTGGCCGGTGCCGGATCAGCCGGCTGTGGGATTGCCGAACAGCTCCTGGTCGCCATGGGCCGGGCGGGGTTGTCGGAAGCCGAGGCGCGGCGGCGCATTTACCTGGTCGACCGCGACGGCCTGATCACCGATGACATGGACGACTTGTCGGCCGCCCAGCGCCGGCTGGCGGTCCCCAAGGCCGACCTGGTCGATTGGCCGGACGATGGCGAGGGCGACCCGCTGCAGGCCACGGTGGCCCATGTCCGGCCCACGGTGTTGATCGGTGTGTCGGGGCAAGCCGGTTTGTTTTCCCGGGCCGTGATCGAGACCATGGCCCAACACTGTGCCAACCCGTTCATCATGCCGCTGTCGAATCCCAATTCGAATGCCGAGGCGCAGCCGGCGGATCTGTTGGACTGGACCGAGGGCCGGGCGCTGATCGCCACCGGCAGCCCGTTTGACGCGGTTGAATACGACGGCCGCCGGATTCCGATCGCGCAATGCAACAACGCCTATATCTTTCCCAGTGTGGGCCTTGGGGTGGTGGCGACACAGGCCGAACGCGTGACCGACCAAATGCTGATGGCGGCCGCCGAGGCGCTGGCGGCCCACTCGCCACTCGGGCGCGACGGTGAAGGGGCGTTGCTCCCGCGACTCGGTCAAGTGCAGTCAGTGGCCCGATCCGTGGCACGCGCGGTTGCCGCTCAGGCCCAGACCGATGGGGTGGCGCTGGCCACCACGCAAGCGCACCTCGAGGCCGAGGTCGAACGCAATTTCTGGAAAGCCCAGTATCGCCGGTTCCGTCGCTCGGCGTTCTGATTA
>DHHU01000012.1 GCA_002403445.1 Salinisphaeraceae bacterium UBA4764
ACTGCGATCAGCTACGGCCTGGCACGGTTCGCCTTCGGGCTGTTTGTGCCGCCGATTCGCACGGATCTGGGGCTGACCCGGTCGGTGATTGGCGTCATCGGCGCACTGCCGCTCATCAGCTTCGTACTGGCCACATTGGTTTCGCCCATCGTTACCGATCGCCTGGGGGCCCGCAATACGGCGATGGTATCCGGCACTTTCGGTTTGGGCGGGCTCGGACTGATCAGCCAAGCCTCTTCTGCGCTGCCGCTGGGCGTCGGGGTATTTGCGTGCGGCATCTGTACGGGGCTCATGATGCCGGCGCTCACGGCTGCCATGCAGGTGCTGGTGGACCGTTCGCTGCATGCACGCGTCAGCTCGGTCATGAATGCTGGCACCAGTATCGGCGTGATGGTCGCTGTACCTACTGTTCTATGGATGGCGAGCGCATGGCGATGGGCGTACATCTCCTTTGCTGTATTGGCGGGCCTCGGNNGCCGTGCCACCGACACCCATCAGTGCCTTGCAGTGGCGGCGTCTGATCCGGCTGTCACTGTTTGCATTCGCGATGGGCTTCGTGTCCGCCGCGTACTGGATCTTTGCACCCGACCTGCTGGTTACCCTGGGTGGCCTGCCATCCAGCGAAACCGGTTGGCTGTGGCTCGCGGTTGGTGTCGCCGGTCTCGGTGGGGCTGTGGTGGCTGATCTGGCCGATCGCAACAATCCGCCGATAACGCAGGCCCTGATGCTGATGATGCTGGCAGCGAGTCTGGCCTTGCTTGCGGCCAGTCCGAGCCATATGGAGATCACGGTGTTTTCTGCGCTGGTCTTCGGTTTGGCTTATATGAGTCTGACGGGGCTGTATCTGATGACGGGTGTCCGTCTGTTGCCCGGTCGGCTGTCTATGGGTCCGGTACTACCCTTCATGGCGGTTTCGTTGGGCCAGGCCTCCGGCTCGGCCGTCGCCGGTATGTTGGTGAAAGAACTCGGCTACGCTCATGCATTCGCCTTGTTTGCGTCGCTCGGTGTGCTGGTGGCGATGTTGTCGCCGTTTTATCCACGCAACATAGATCAGGTGCCTGCAGCCAATGTCGACAACGAAACGGGCCTCCAGGCGGCTTATGATCACCAGCTTCGGAAGACGGACGGCGCAGCGTATCGGTCTGTCGACAAAGTCCGTTAAAACCTGTGGCTCATAGGACAATCAGACCAATATGAATAACGCCGATCCTTGAGCCGTTGATGTCTGATGCTCTAGCGGTCGAAAGAAAGAGCTCAAAGACAAGACTCAAGCATTCGTTTATCTTTGGGCCTCGAAATACATGGGCCAAGCATGAATAGTGAACAGAGTTGGCGCGGCCTTTGAAAAGTTCGATGGCTCATAGCGCCCACTTCGAGCCGATGGCTACCGACGGATGTCACGAAAGCCAAATCGTCATTTGGCAGTAGGGTCGATATGGTGCTTTGAGATGCTAGACCCCCGCACACTGAAGATCATGGTGGCCGGTGGTTCGATCGGCGGCCTCGCGACCGGCATCGCTTTGACCGGTATTGGCTGCGAGGTGAAGATATTCGAACGCAAGCGCGAACCATTACAGAGTGCTGGCGCCGGTATCGTGGTGCAGCCAGACCTGCTCGGGCTCCTGGCGCGCGCGAAAGCGCCCCCTTTACCTATGACACGCTGTCGGCAACGGTGCCACCTCGCGCCTGATGGCCGCGAGACGCATGTCGCGTTGGCGCATCAGCAATTTACCTCCTGGGAGTCTATTTATTGGACGATGCGCGGGGTATTTCCGGATGCGAACTATCACCTGGGCGCCGAGGTCACAAACCATCGTCAGACCGGGGACGGCGTGGCTTTCGAGATTGAGCGCCACGGTACAGTCCAGGCTGATTTGCTCGTCGCAGCCGATGGTATGCAATCGGGCTTTCGCCGCATGCTGCAGCCGCAGGCCCAACCTTCTTACGCCGGTTATATCGCCTGGCGCGGCACGGTGCCCGAAAGCGCGGTGTCGGACGCTCTGCTGGCCAAATTCGACGACCGCTTTACCTTCTGTGAGGCGCGCTCGGGCGGCCATATGCTGGTTTATCTCATCCCGGGCGAGGGCGCGGATGCGCGTTACGGTCATCGCTGCTTGAACTGGGTCTGGTATGTCGCTGCCGATGACCAGGCGCTAGAAGATCACCTTACCGATCGTCACGGCAGACGCCATCATTCGTCGCTGCCACGCGGCTATGCCTCGGATGCGGCCATCGATTACCTGAGAACGCGTGCACGAGAAGAGCTGGCGCCGGTCATGGCGAAACTCGTGGCGGCCACGGATGAGCCCTTCATCCAGAAGATCGCCGATGCAGCGGTTGAACGTACCGTTTTCGATCGCGTGATGTTGCTGGGCGATGCCGCATTTCTGGTCCGCCCGCATACCGCGGCTGCGGCGGCCAAGGCCTGCTTCGACGCGAGCCTTTTGGCCGAGGCTCTGAGTCACCGTGAAACGTCGAGCCTTGAAGCAGCATTGGCGACAGTCGAACCGTCGCAGTTGGACTATGGCCGCCGCCTCGTTGAGCACGGCGTCACCCTTGGCCGCAACTGGCCGGCGCGACGCCGCCGTGCAGCCGACTGAATTCAACGTCGCATGCCGGCCATCGCCCAGGGCCGATTGCTGCCACAACACAAGACACCCATGAAAATCAGGGTCAATGTGTTCTATTGCCTTGGTAGGCCGGGCTTTATTCGTTTTGATCGTCGAGCATTGCGGCCAGACGATAGATCAGATCGAGTGCTTGACGCGGAGTGAGGTCGTCGCAATCGGTCTCGGCGAGTGTTTCACGGATTGGGTCGGGGCTCGAGTTGGCACCTGGCGCGTCAACAGCTTCTTCAGACGGCTCGAGATGATCGAACAGGCCAAGTTGTGGGGTCTGTTCAGCAGGCCGGTTCTTTTCGAGTCGTTCCAGCGTCCGACGTGCGGATTTCAGGACGGGTTTGGGCAGGCCGGCCAGGGCGGCGACTTGCAGCCCGAAACTGCGCGACGCGGGGCCGTCGCGCACGGCATGTAGAAATACGATGCGATCTTCGCCGTCGGCAGTGTATTCGGCGACTTCGAAGTGGGCGTTGCGGGCATGCGGCCAGGCCTCGGCGGCTTCAGTCAGCTCGAAATAGTGGGTTGCAAACAGTGTCAGGGATTGGTTGTGGTGGAGGAGTCGTTCCCCGACAGCCCGCGCCAGGCTCAGCCCGTCGTAGGTCGAGGTTCCCCGCCCGATCTCGTCCAGCAGCACCAGTGAATGGCTTGTTGCGTGGTGCAGGATGTGCGCGGTTTCGCTCATTTCAACCATGAAGGTCGATTGGCCGGCGGCCAGATCGTCGCCGGCGCCAATCCGGGTGAAGATGCGGTCGATCGGACCGATGGCGGCGTGCTCGGCGGGGACAAAACTGCCGATGTGAGCTAAGACCACGATTAACGCGGTCTGGCGCATGTACGTGGACTTGCCCCCCATGTTGGGGCCGGTGATGAGAAGCAGCCGGTTGTTCGGATCGAGTCGCGTGTCGTTGGCGACGAACGAGTCGCGGCTGGCGTGCTCGACGATCGGATGGCGGCCGCCCTGGATGTCGATCCCCGGCTCGGCGGATAACTTAGGAGCCCGCCAGCCGTATTCGGTGGCTGCGCGTGCCAGCGCCATGATGGCGTCGATGTCGGCCAACGCGGTGGCCACGGTTTGTAACCGGTCGACGTATTGACCACATTCCGCGATGATCTGTTCGAAACATACTTTTTCCCGCGCCAATGCGCGTTCGCGGGCGGATAGAATCTTGTCCTCGAACTGTTTCAATTCGGGTGTGATGTAGCGCTCGACTTGTTTCAACGTCTGGCGTCGCTGGAAATCGGGGGGCGCCTTGTCGGCGTGCGTTCGGCCCATTTCAATATAGTAGCCGTGGACCCGGTTATAGCCGACTTTCAGACTGTCGACGCCGGAATGTTCGCGGGCGCGGGCTTCGAATTCGTTCAAGTAGGCGTCGGTATGCCGGGTCAGGTCGCGCGCTTCATCCAGATCCGCGTCGAAGCCGTCGGCAATGACGCCGCCATCTCGGATGGTGGCCGGCGGTTCGGCAATCACCGCGCGCTTCAAGTAATCGGCCAAGTCCGAAAGCGGGTCGATCCTCGCGTCACGCGCTGACAGATAGGGCGAGTCGATGGCGGCGAGTTGTGTTTTCAATTCCGGCAGACGCGCCAGCGTATTGGCCAGGCCGGCCAAGTCACGTGGCCGTGCGCTTGCCATCGCGATGCGAGTGGCAATGCGTTCGACATCGGCCATTGGGGCGAAGGCGGCACCCAGATCGCGAGTGCCCCAGTCCGCGAGTGCGCCAACGGCTTGATGCCGGGCGGCCAGCGCGTCGAAGTCGGTTAATGGTTCGGCCAGCCAACGCCGCAGTCCACGAGCCCCCATGGCGGTTGTGCTGTGGTCGAGCAGACCGATCAGGCTGGGCGACTGCGGGTTCTCGGGTTCGGCGTGCAGCGCGAGGTGACGACGCGTTGCCCGATCCAGGATCAGAGTATCGTTGATGCGGTACGTCCGCATCGACTGCAGGTGCGACAGGGCTGATTGCTGGGTGGTGCCGACATAAACCAACAACGCGCCGGCGGCGGCAATGGCGCGCGGCAGATCGGCGCAGCCGAAAGCGTCCAGCCCGGCCACATCGAAATGCTCCGTCAGCCGCCGGCGCGCACTGACGGCGTCGAACAGCCAGGGGGGTTGCTCGGTGACGGTACCTGTTGGGTCTGCTGGGGGCGTGCTGCCTTCGGCGATGACAATTTCACTCGGCGAAAGACGGGTCAGTTCGGCATCCAGCTCAGCCGTGTCTGCCACTTCGGTGACCGCGAAGTCACCGCGCGCCAGTTCGATGACGGCGATTCCGATCGCCCGTTTGGCTGCTGCTATTGCCACGATGCGGTTGGCGCGGCGCGCGTCGAGCAGTTCCTCGTCGGTGACCGTGCCGGGCGTGACAACGCGCACGACTTCGCGCCGAACTGGCCCTTTGGCCTCGCCGGGCGGCTCCATCTGTTCGCAGATGGCCACCGACTCACCGCGTTCAAGCAGGCGCGCCAGATACTGCTCGGCGGCGTGAAACGGTACGCCAGCCATCGGTACCCGTTCACCCGCCGATTCACCACGGGCGGTGAGCGTGATGTCGAGCAGTTGTGCGGCACGTTCAGCGTCGTCGTAGAACAATTCATAGAAATCCCCCATGCGGTAGAAGACCAGCATGTGCGGATAGTCGGCCTTGACCGCCAAATATTGGCGCATCATGGGGGTATGTTCGCGCGGGGCAGTGTTGGCCATTGGCGAGTTCAACACATGGATTCACATGGGATTGTATCGGTCTCGGAGTCGCCTTCGCAGATTTACATCAAAGAACTGGCACACTGTTTAGATGATGGGGCAAGAAATACTCGAAAGCGGCAATTTGGATCACTTGGTCGCATCAATTGCTGAGGCGTTAGATGCTCGTGGGGAAATGCTGGCCGCGGCCGAATCCTGTACCGGCGGATTGATTGCGGCGGCCTGTACCGAGCGAAGCGGCAGCTCGGTCTGGTTTGACCGTGGTTTTGTCACGTATTCCAATGCTGCGAAACGCGACTGTCTGGAAGTCAAAGAAGACACTTTGGCCGCTCACGGCGCTGTCAGTGAAGCCGTAGTCCATGAAATGTGTGCGGGTGCGCTAGCGGGTAGTGCTGCGGATTGGAGCGTGGCGGTCTCCGGCGTCGCCGGGCCAGGCGGGGGTACACCTGACAAACCGGTGGGCACCGTAGTGATTGGCTGGCAACATTACGGCAAACCAGCTAGCGTAACCACTTATAGATTTGACGGCGGCCGTGCTGCCGTGCGTTATGCCAGCGTGTTCGAAACACTGGCGGGTCTGAATAAACGCGTGACCCGGCCCGAAAACGTGCGCTGATTGTTGATAGAACCTCCGTCGATGACAGTCTAGTAATGGCTGTGAATTCTGGGACGCTGACGCGTATTGATCAGCCTGCGGCTGGGACATATATAAATAATTCAACCATCGCCGAATAATGTTAAAAATCGCCGAATTCGATACGCTGGATTCGCTATGCTAGTCCAGCGCAACTCGTCGCTGGCGCAAGGAAACTACTATGGATGAAGATCGTAAGAAAGCACTGGCAGGCGCACTCAGTCAGATTGAGCGCCAGTTCGGCAAAGGCTCGGTCATGCGCATGGGCGACGTCGAACACTCGAACGTGCCCAGCATCTCCAGCGGCTCGCTCGGTCTGGACATCGCACTCGGCGTAGGCGGCTACCCGCGCGGTCGTGTGGTTGAAGTCTATGGTCCGGAATCATCAGGCAAGACCACGATGACACTCCAGGCCATCGCNNGAAGCACTCGGGGTGGACATCGACAATCTGCTGGTGAGTCA
This sequence comes from Salinisphaeraceae bacterium UBA4764, assembly GCA_002403445.1. Classification (GTDB taxonomy): domain Bacteria; phylum Pseudomonadota; class Gammaproteobacteria; order Nevskiales; family Salinisphaeraceae; genus Salifodinibacter. Next base: position 6,411 of record DHHU01000012.1, read on the forward strand.
ACCGGATACCGGCGAACAGGCTCTGGAGATCGCGGATATGCTGGTGCGATCCGCGGCGGTGGATATCGTGGTCATCGACTCGGTTGCTGCGCTGACCCCGAAAGCTGAGATCGAGGGCGAAATGGGCGATTCTCACGTCGGGCTCCAGGCGCGGCTGATGAGTCAAGCGCTTCGCAAGCTCACGTCGAACATCAAGCGTACCGGCACCACGGTGATGTTCATTAACCAGATCCGCATGAAGATCGGCGTGATGTTCGGTTCCCCGGAAACCACGACCGGCGGCAACGCGTTGAAGTTCTATGCATCGGTCCGCCTGGATATCCGGCGTATCGGATCAGTGAAACGCGGCGACGAAGCCATCGGCAACGAAACCCGTGTCAAGGTCGTCAAAAACAAGATGGCACCGCCGTTCAAGAAAGCCGAGTTCGAAATTCTCTATGGCGAAGGTATTTCACGCGAGGCCGAGTTGATCGAACTGGGGGTAGCCAACAATCTGATCGAGAAATCCGGGTCCTGGTATTCCTACAACGGCCAACGTATTGGCCAGGGTAAAGACAACGCGCGCCAGTTTTTTAAGAATAATCCGGAACTTGCGCAGGAGTTGGAAGACCAGCTTCGTGAGTTGTTGATGCCGAAGCCGCGCAAGTCGGAAAACGAGGCGACCGAAACCGATCTGCTGAACGAGTCCAAGGACAGCGCTACCGGCTGATCGCAGTCATGATCGAACATGTTCCGGCCGAACATGACGGTTCAGCCGATACCACCACTGATCCGACCACGATTCGCGCGCAGGCCATCAAATTACTGGCGCGTCGGGAGCACGCGCGTGCCGAACTCGTGGCCAAGTTGGTTGCTCGAGCGTTTGATCGCGACGCATCGGCGGCCGTCGTCGATGATTTGGCTGCCGAGGGTCTGCAAAGCGAGTTACGCTATGCTGAAGCCATGGTCAGGGATCGCGTACGGCGCGGGATAGGTCCGATACGTATCCGGGCCGATCTAGCAGCGGCCGGTTGCGAAGCGGAAACCGCCGAACAGGCAATCGCTGACGGCGAGGCACAGTGGATCGATGTGGCAGCTTCGGCGCGCGTTAAACGCTTCGGTGACCCCATCCCCAGTGATATAAGACAGCGCGCACAACAGACGCGATTTCTGCAACGGCGCGGGTTCGACGGCGAAACCGTGCGCGCGGTTTTGGGTAATTGATGGCATTCGATCCCGAAATACTCACAATCAGAAATTGCGCGCCCGATCCCTTTTGCTAGACTTCGCACCATGCAGACTGCTTTGAAATCCGATGCCGTGATGACGACAAACGCGCTGCGCGCGCGTTTTATCGAATTTTTCGAGCGCCACGCGCATCGTTTTGTGGCTTCGTCCAGCCTCGTGCCGGCCTCGGATCCCACGTTATTGTTCACCAACGCTGGCATGGTGCCGTTCAAGGAAACATTCCTCGGGCGCGAGTCCCGTGACTATGCGCGTGCGGTGACCAGTCAACGCTGTGTGCGCGCGGGTGGCAAGCATAATGATCTCGAAAACGTGGGCTATACGGCCCGTCACCACACATTTTTCGAGATGCTCGGCAATTTCAGTTTCGGGGATTATTTCAAACGTGATGCCATCTGGTTAGCCTGGCAATTTTTGACAGAAGAACTCGGCCTCGCCCCGGAAAACCTGTTCATCACCGTTTACGAGAAAGATAACGAAGCCGCCGATGTATGGCTCAACGAGATCGGCATCGAGCCCGATCACTTCGCCCGTATCGGCGCTGCCGACAATTTCTGGCAGATGGGTGATACTGGCCCCTGCGGCCCGTGCTCCGAGATTTTTTATGATCATGGATCGGACGTTCCGGGCGGTCCCCCGGGCACAGCCGATGAAGACGGCGATCGCTTCGTCGAAATTTGGAATCTGGTGTTCATGCAATACGATCGCGGGGCCGACGGTGAACTCGCCGATCTGCCGAGTCCTTCGATCGACACTGGCATGGGTCTGGAGCGCATGGCGGCCGTGATGCAGGGCACCCCCGACAATTACGCCACGGACGTTTTCCAGCAACTCATCGCCACTGGTGCCGATTCACTCGGCGTCGCAGTCAGCAAAGTCACCGAGGCCTCGCTCAAGGTCATCGCCGACCATATCCGTGCCACAGCTTTTTTGATCACCGACGGCGTAATGCCATCCAAGGAAGGGCGGGGGTACGTGCTGCGCCGGATCATGCGCCGTGCACTTCGTCATGGCTACAGCCTGGGGGCTGAAGAACCGTTTTTTTATCGGTTGGTACCGACCCTGGTCGACTTGATGGGGGAAGCGTTTCCGGAGCTGGCCAAGAGTCAGGCTCAGATCGAATCGGTTATCTACCAAGAGGAACAGCGCTTCGCGGCAACGCTGGCTCACGGAATGCGGCTGCTAGAAGACGCCATTGCCGCCATGAGCGGCAGCGAAATTCCGGGCGAGACGGTATTCAAACTTTACGACACATATGGTTTCCCGGTTGACCTTACCAACGATATTGCCCGGGAGCGTGGCCTAGCGCTGGACATGGCGGGCTTCGAGTCGCACATGAATGCCCAGCGCGAGCGAGCGCGAGCGGCCAGCCGCTTCGACGCTGAAACACCTACCAACGTGGGGGATGTGCCGGCCAGCGAGTTCGTGGGGTACGACCACGACCAGGCAAGTGCAAGTGTCATCGCAATACGAGTCGACGACGAACGCGTCGACGCCCTCGAGTCGGGCCAGTCCGGCACCGTGATTCTGGACCGCACGCCGTTCTATGCCGAGGCGGGTGGGCAAGTTGGCGATACGGGTGTTATCGACAGTCACATGGCACGTTTCCGCGTGACAGACACGCAAAAACGTGACGGCGTCTTCCTGCACATCGGCCACTTGGAATCCGGTACCCTCGGGCGCGGCGACAAAGTCGAAGCAGCCATTGACGCCGATCGACGGCGCGCGATAGAACAAAACCACACCGCCACGCATCTGCTGCACGCTGCTCTGCGCGACACCCTCGGCACACATGTTCAGCAAAAAGGCTCACTGGTGGCGCCCGACCGGCTGCGGTTCGACTTTGCCCACTACGAGCCGGTATCGGCAGAGCAGTCTCAAATAATTGAAGATCAGGTCAACGCCAAGATTCGCGCCAATATCCCGGGCGAGTTCGAGGTCATGCCATACGATGAGGCCATAGCGCGTGGCGCGCTGGCGTTTTTCGACGAAAAATATGGCGACCAAGTGCGTGTGGTGCGGTTTTCCGATTTTTCTATCGAACTTTGTGGCGGTACTCACGTTCCGGCTAGCGGNNCAAGCGTTGGCCAAGCATCAACAAATGGCCGCGCGTCAAGCGCGCATAGCCGCCCGCCTGAAAGCCACGCCCGAGGAAATAGAATCGAAACTCGACCAGGCATTGGCCCGGACCGCCGAACTGGAATCAGAGCTCGACGCCGCCAAACAGAAACTCGCTGCTGGTGCCGGTGATGCCCTCGCAAGCAGTGCCCGATCGATCGGCGACATTAACCTGGTTGCCCAACATCTCGAAGGGGCCGATCGTAAACGCCTTCGCGACACTGTCGATGCATTGAAGAACAAGCTTGATAATGCCGTGGTGGTCCTAGGCTCGGCCAGCGATGGCAAGGTTGCCTTAATTGCCGGTGTGTCCGACCCCGAGCGCGCCGGCATAGCAGCCGGTGATCTGGTGAACTTCGTCGCTCAACAGGTCGGCGGCAAGGGAGGCGGTCGACCGGATATGGCCCAGGCCGGTGGCAATCAACCCGATCATCTCGACGCTGCACTGGCCTCTGTAGCCGAGTGGATCGAAACCCATTCCGTAGGGGCATAGAAGCCAAAGACAAGAATCTCGCATGGCACTCATCGTTCAAAAATATGGCGGCTCCTCCGTCAGCACCACCGATAAAATTCGCCGAATCGCCGACAAGGTGAAGGCGTTCCGCGATCAGGGTGACGACGTCGTCGTTGTGGTTTCAGCTATGGGTGGTGAAACCGATCGCTTGCAAGAACTGGCCGACGGGTTGGGCGCGGAGCCCGCGCCGCGTGAGATGGACGTGTTGTTGTCTACGGGGGAGCAAGTCACCATCGCCATTCTCGCTATGGCAATGGACCAAACAGGGGTGCCGGCCCAGTCCTTCACGGGGTGGCAAATACCCATCGTTTCAGATGACGTGCATTCAAAAGCCCGGATCGAACGTATCGAGTCCGAGAATTTGCGGCAAGCGCTCGATGCGCAGCGTGTGCCTGTCGTGGCCGGTTTCCAGGGCATCACAGAAGGCAACGCCATCACAACACTTGGTCGCGGCGGGTCGGACACCACGGCGGTGGCCCTTGCTGCCGCGCTCGACGCCGACGAATGCCAGATATACACCGATGTGGATGGTGTTTACACCACAGATCCACGGATCGTATCCAAAGCACGCCGCCTCGATAAGGTGACATTCGAGGAAATGCTCGAAATGGCCAGCCTTGGTTCGCGAGTCTTGCAGATTCGAGCCGTGGAATTCGCCGGCAAATACAACGTACCGCTTCGGGTCTGCTCTACGTTCGACGAGGGCCCCGGAACGCTCATCACGCTGGAGGACAACGTGGAAGAACCCATCATTTCAGGCATTGCCTTTACCAAGGATGAAGCCCAACTCACCGTGCTTGGCGTGCCGGACCAGCCGGGCGTGGCCTACGCGCTACTCGGGCCGATCGGTGAAAACAACATCGAAGTCGACATGATTCTTCAGAACGTCTCGGAACTCACCGACGGTGCTCCGCTGACTGACTTTACGTTCACCGTGCATACTGGCGACTTCGAAGCCGCCAAGGCATTGCTCGAAAAATCAGCAGCTGACCTCGGTGCTCGTCAGGTTTCAGGCGAGTCCGGTGTTGCCAAGGTGTCGCTGGTTGGAGTTGGAATGCGCTCTCACGCCAACGTTGCTGCGCGGATGTTCAAGGCGCTGGCGAACGAGAACATCAATCTACGCATGATTTCGACTACTGAAATCAAGATATCCATCGTTATCGAAACCAAGTATCTGGAACTGGCTGTGCGCGCACTGCACGATGAGTTTGAACTTGATCAGCCTCCGCAAAAAGTCGAGAGTGAACTCACGCCCACCGATGAGCAGAGCTGAAGATGCTCGTTTTTGCCGCCCGCGCTGGTCAAAGTATCGATATAAGTGACGAAATCCGGGTGCGTGTTATNNATTGCTGGAGAGGTGGCCGAGCGGTCGAAGGCGCTCCCCTGCTAAGGGAGTAAGGGGTTTGTAGCCCCTTCGAGGGTTCGAATCCCTCCCTCTCCGCCACATAAGTCAGCTCTACGCGTGGTTTATCAGAACATAACACTTGGCTAATAACTCTAGTCAGGTGTTAAAATATTCGTTGGAACGTGGCTATAGAGTCAAAGAATTTGAATGCGCCCGTAGCTCA
>DHHU01000013.1 GCA_002403445.1 Salinisphaeraceae bacterium UBA4764
CCTGTTGCCGCCGTGAAAGGGCGGTGTCCTAGGCCTCTAGACGATGGGGACATCGTGCTGGTGGAGCCAGGCGGACTCGAACCGCCGACCTCAACACTGCCAGTGTTGCGCTCTCCCAACTGAGCTATGGCCCCCACTCTTAATACTATAAATGTTCTTGAACGCTGACGAAACCACCGGACCTTTTGACCAAGACCTTGGCGTCGAATTAGCGGCACTTTTCGCTAAACATGGCTCGTATAGGGACCCCCAAGTCACTTGCCAGTAGCGCGCGACTACACTGGATTGCTGAATTCCAAACGCCTTCCCAACAAGTCTCGTCCTGTAATTGGTCTGTCAGGCGTTGAACACATTGGGCTTGGAATAATTCAGCAGGCGCCATGACCTTGTTGAAACCGATTTTGAGGACAAAGCCCAGCCGCGCATCAGTCTTCATTCAGGCCGCGGATTGACTAAGCGCCGCTCGCAGCGCTTCGCAAACCCGATTTTGATCTGCTGCGGCCAGATAGGGGTGCATCGGCAACGAGAGAACTCGCTCAGCCGCGTGATCGGCGTTCGGCGTCGGGTTTGAATCGAGGTAGGGCGGCTGCCGGTTGAGCGGTACAGGGTAGTAGACTGCTGTAGGTATAGCCGCATCGTTAAGCGCTGCGGCGACTTGATCACGCTCTGTCACTGAGACCGTATATTGGCTGAAAACCGATGCCCCGTCTTCCGCGATTACCGGCACCTGAACCGTATCGGCCAACAATTGATCATACCGAGCCGCCACCCGTTGCCGTTCAGCAATTTCATCCTCGAAAATCGTTAGTTTGGACAGCAACACGGCCGCCTGAATGGTGTCGAGACGTGCGTTGATGCCGACGCAATCATAATAATAGGAACGGTTTTGACCGTGATTGCGTAGACAGCAGAGCCGCTCGGCCAACGCAGGATCACGAGTAAAAACCGCGCCGCCATCCCCGTAGCACCCTAACGGCTTGGCCGGAAAAAACGACGTCACGCCCAGTGTCGACAAGCCACAGGAGCGCCGGCCCGCGTGCCATGCACCAAAGCTTTGCGCCGCATCTTCAATGACCGGCACCGCATAGTGCTCGGCAACCGCATTGATGGCAGACATAGCCGGCGTTTGACCAAAAAGCCCCACCGGTAGGATAGCGCGGGTGCGGTCACTGACACGTGCTTCGATAGCGTTGGGATCGAGGTTATAAGTAGCCGGATCGATGTCCACAAACACCGGCGTCGCGCCTACGAGCCGAATCGTCTCGGCAGTGGCGACGAAAGTAAACGGCGTCGTGATGACTTCATCGCCGGGCCCGATATCGAGCGCCATCAAGGCGAGCTGGAGTGCATCGGTGCCACTAGAAACCGTTATGCAATGCTCGACGTCCACAAAGGCGGCCAGTCTAGCTTCTAACTTGCCTACTTCGGGGCCCATTATAAACTGCCGGTGTTCAAAAACCCGGGCAATACGCGCATCCAGATCAGGTTGAATACGCGCCTGCTGGGCAGCCAAATCGATAAACTGCATTGTGTAATTGAATTGGTTGCCGTCCAGTGATAATTAGCCTAGCAGTTTAGAACAAACCATCCTATATACCTTTAGCCTAATTGACCCAATCAACTCCACCCCATACACTTAAATTGGAGCATGGGCGGTTAGCTCAGCGGTAGAGCACTGCCTTCACACGGCAGGGGTCGCTGGTTCGAGCCCAGCACCGCCCACCATATGAAACAAAGAGCTAGGCCATCTTCAACGGTGACCTTTTCTTTTGTACGGATGGCATTACGGATATTGCTCACAAAAAATCCCACGCGGCCGCAGCGCTAAGCATTGACCGTGCGCTAGGGAAGTTGCGAATCTGGCCAGTGATAGCAACGCTAAATATGGCCCTTAAGCTCGGCCTCTGTGGGCGCTTTGTCGCCTTGATCGCTAACAAGCAGGCCAACATTGTCCAATCCATGATACGCCGCCTCTAATGCCAGCGCGTAGAGTTTGGCAATGGTATCTACTAGATAGAGCTCGACCTATTTCTTGCCGTTGTCACCCTGCCGGCACTTCTAATTCTTTGCTTTAGCCACGTTGCCTTCCCTATTCCCTGTCACTCGCTATGTCATATTTTGCTACGGGTTATTTGTCTACTAGTAGACATCCCGAGCTCCATTGGTCTTTGCTTCTAGCCACGCCTTAAAGTCAGGTTTATGGTGTTCTAGCTGTTCGGTCCGTGCATATACTATTTCTGTAACGCTCCTAGTTCGATTCGTGGTCATGAGAAAAATTGGTTAAAAATCAAACCCAAACCCTCGTGCTTGCGGTGCCGGTTTACAACGAACAAGATCAGATTGAGGCATTTCTAACGCAAATTAGAACTGTTTTATCCAACATCGATATGAAATGGTCGGTTTTGTTCGTCGATGACGGCAGCCATGATGCAACGGTAGATCGAATATTAGCCTTTTCTGCTGATAATCCAGCGATAGAACTCATCGTACTCTCACGGAATTTTGGTAAGGAGGCCGCTCTGACTGCGGCGCTCGACCATGCGGAAGGGGATGCCGTGATACCGATCGACGTAGACCTCCAAGATCCCCCCGAACTTATTCCCAAAATGGTTGAAGCTTGGCGTGGGGGTGCAGACATCGTCCATGCGCGCCGTCACTCAAGAAGGCAGGACACGTTCTTCAAACGAAATTCCGCTCGAATCTTTTACTTGCTCATGCATAAAATCGGTGACACGCGTCTACCGGAAAACGTTGGTGACTTTCGTCTCATTGATAGGAAAGTTGTACTCGCGATCCGGGAAATACGCGAAAGAAATCGGTTTATGAAAGGTATATTGAGTTGGCCGGGATTTCATACTGTAAGCGTAAATTATGACCGCCCCGGACGCGATACTGGGCAAGCGAAACAGGGATTTCGGCAGCTGATCAAACTTGCCTTGGATGGCCTCGTCAGTTTTTCGGTTGTGCCTCTGCGTATTTGGGTCATTATCGGATCGATGATTTCATTTTTCGCGTTTGTTTACATGACGTGGATCATTCTGTCGGTGCTGATTTTCGGCCGCAGCGTGCCGGGTTATGCATCCCTTATGACAATAATTCTGTTTATGGGCGGAATGCAGCTTCTGTCCGTCGGGATTCTGGGCGAGTATCTCTCACAAGTTTTTATCGAAGTCAAACAACGTCCGATTTATCTGATCGATTCACATTGGGGAAAAGAGGATGATTGATCGCAGCCTGCCGGAAATTGGTCGCCAAGGGGCTAGATTTGCCATGGTTGGTGCAGCGGCAACGGCAACTCATCTCGCTCTAGCCGGAATAGCGATCTGGCTGCTCCCCGATTTGAATCAATATGCCGCAAATCTGACCGGATTCGCGGCCGCCCTATGGGTTTCCTACTTTGGCCACACGCATATTACTTTCGGTAAATCCGGCAGTTTTTTACGTCTGCTCATCGTGTCGTGTGGTGGTTTTATCGCGAACAACGCCATACTAACGGCACTCAACGCGACCGGATTCCTGAGCGGCTATCCTGCTATAGTGGTAGCCGTGACGGTTGTACCGGCCGGTGTTTTTCTGGCCAACAAATACTGGGTTTTCATCGGTATGGCAAAGACAAAGGATTGTTATAACGGTGTTTCGTCCCATGAATAAAGCAATTGCACCA
>DHHU01000009.1:0-6069 GCA_002403445.1 Salinisphaeraceae bacterium UBA4764
TCGCTCGGCGTTCTGATTAATTTAATAAGAATCTAGATTGTTTCAGTGGGTCGGTCAAAGGAACGGGACACTGTCAACTCCGGCTTAAATGCTAGAAGACTCGACCACCCGGTCACGTCCGGCGTAGAGGCCGGCAATAAATTCGGCCAAGCCGATCAGCCCGAGCAGCAAACCGACAATGGCCCAGCCGCCAAAGGCTTGATGGAGCAACCCTACCGCCAGAGGCCCCATCGCGGCTACAACGTAACCGACGCCTTGGGCCAGACCTGATAGCTGGGAGGCCGTCGCGGAATCGGATGCGCGTATGGCCAGTAACGTCAGGGCCATGGCAAAACAGCCCCCCTGACCGAGTCCCAGTACCGTGATCCAGACCCATATGCTCGAAATCGGTGCATAAAGACAGCCTCCGAGGCCGATCATGGTGGCGATCACGACCAGGGTGAGCGCGGCTCGCTGATCCTTCATGCGTGTGGCTATCGTGGGTACGAGAACGGCGGTCGTCACCTGGATGAGCACAGAAATGGAAAGCGCCAGACCCGCGAGGACAGGCGCCATGCCTCGGTCTGACAGGATCGTCGGCAGCCAACCGAACACGATGTAAGCCAATGAGCTCTGCAGCCCCATGAATACCGTCACCTGCCAAGTCAACGGATCCCGGTGAATACCCCGCATTTGGGGAGCCTGGCTGGTTGACTGATGTACATCACGTATCTGGGTGATCCACACCAGGCCAGCGATCACTGCGGGTGTTAGCCAGAATGCCAGAGCCGGGCGCCAATCATCGCCAAAGATCGTGCGCATTGGCTCCGTAACCCCTGCACCGAACGAGGCACCGAGATTCAGTGACATCGTATATAAACCGGTTACAAGACCCACGTTGCCTGGAAAATCCCGTTTGACCAGGCCGGGAAGCAAGACGTTCATAATCCCAATACAACCGCCGACAATTGCAGTGCCTACAAACAAGCCCGCCCAGCCGAAGTAGGGGCGGGTGGCTATGGCGAAAGCCAATAGGGTCAGCGCAGCAAAAATCGCACGCTCCGTGCCGATTCGGCGCGCCACGCGTGGCGCCAACGGTGCGGCAAAGCCCAGAAAAAGAACGGGCAGGGTGGTCAGTATGCCTTGGCCGGCCGAACTCAAGTCGAGATCGTGGCCGATTTGATTCAGTACAGTTGATACGCTGGTGATCGCCGGTCGGAGGTTCAATGCCACCAGTAATAAGCCGAGCAGTGTCGATAATCGACGTGCGTTTGATTGCCGGCTATCCGCATTTGCGACCATCAGTCTTTCCCAAATACAGTGAGATTAATTTCAAGGCATTATTTGAACACCTCGCCACATAAGATCACACGTTCAGCACTCCCCCGACTACTCTTTGCCCTTTCGAACGGGGGGAGACCATTTTAGGGAGACAAATGTTCCGGATTGGTCATGGCCATAACCACCCGCTTGGGGCGCCGTCACGGGGGTCAGTGTCCACAATGCAAAATTTCGTTACCCAATTTGTTAGATTGTCTTAAAACAGTGAATAACACGAGTTTTTGAGGCTCTTATAAAAGAAATATGACCATGCGACAGATCCAACATTTTATCGACGGCGAGCTTGCGAGCGGTCATTCAACTGAGCGCGGCGAGGTCTTCGATCCTACCGCCGGCTATCAGCAAGCGGAGGTCGCCCTCGGGGACGAGCAAGACGTTGCCGATGCAGTGAATGCAGCTCACGCCGCTTTTGGCCCGTGGTCGCATCTTACGCCGCTTCGTCGCGCGCGCATCTTGTTCAAGTTCAAATCCTTGTTGGATGAAAACCGTGACGCATTGGCGCGTCTGATCGCATCCGAGCACGGCAAGGTCTTTTCCGACGCCCAAGGCGAAGTCACGCGTGGTATAGAAGTCGTTGAATTCGCATGCGGTATGCCGCATCTGCAAAAAGGCGAACATTCCCTGAATGTCGGTAACGGTGTGGACAGCTATTCGCTTTATCAGCCACTCGGAGTATGTGTTGGTATCACGCCGTTCAACTTTCCGGCCATGGTGCCCATGTGGATGTTCCCGATCGCCATTGCAGCGGGCAACACGTTTGTGCTCAAACCCGCAGACAAGGATCCATCGGTATCGGTACGGCTAGCTGAGTTGCTCATGGAAGCCGGTCTGCCGCCGGGAGTATTCAATGTGGTTCAGGGTCGTGGCCCGACTGCGAACGCGCTGATTACCCATCCAGGCGTGGCGGCAGTGAGTTTTGTGGGTTCGACGCCGATAGCCAAGCATATCTACACGACGGCAGCCGAGCACGAGAAACGCGTACAAGCTTTGGGCGGTGCCAAAAATCATATGGTCATCATGCCCGATGCGGATCTCGACGGTGCGGTCGATGCGCTGATGGGCGCAGCTTATGGCAGTGCCGGCGAACGCTGCATGGCGATATCGGTTGCCGTGCCAGTGGGCGAGCAAACTGCCGAGCGGCTGCGAAACAAACTTTCGGAGCATCTCGAGAACCTGCGGGTTGGGCCCAGCCTGGTTGACGGCCCGGACAATGACATGGGGCCGCTGGTCACGGCAGAGCATCTCGAACGCATCCGCAGCTACATAGCCAGTGGTGTCGAGGAAGGCGCCGACCTGGTCGTGGACGGCCGTAAACGGTCGTTCGACACCAATCCGTCTGGATATTTTATCGGCGGCTCGTTGTTCGACCATACCCGACCCGGCATGCGTGTATACGATGAAGAGATTTTTGGACCGGTGCTTTGTATGGCACGCGCCCAGGACCTAGAATCCGCAATCGCCTTGATCAACGCCAATGATTTTGCCAACGGCACGGCGATTTTCACTGAAAGCGGTTACGCTGCAAGGCGTTTTTCCGAAGCAATCGAGGTCGGTATGGTTGGCATTAATGTTCCTATTCCGGTGCCCATGGCCTTTCACAGTTTCGGCGGCTGGAAGCGTTCCCTGTTTGGCCCACTCCACGTTCACGGACCCGACGGTGTACGCTTTTACACACGCATGAAGACAGTTACCGCGCGTTGGCCTGAAGCCGCAGTGGCCCATGGGGATGCCTACTCGATGCCAACGCACTGATCTATTGGTTCGAGCGGATCGCTGTTATCTGTCGATTGGCGTTAAGCCACCGCACGCTCCATGAATTCGTCGCTGGTACGACGGCATCTGGGATTCGACATCGTGAACACCTCCTGCCATCCGTTTGGCTTGTTGGGTGTGGGCTCTCATTGAATCAGGGCATCCGTGCCTTTCGCGACCCTGCTTGATGCGGGCCATCAAGCAAGTCTCCGTGGTGCCAAAGTGGTGGAGGACTGGGCTTTGCACTGGCTGTGCTTAGCGGCCGAGTTGACTTTGGAGTCACAAGCCTATGTGAGTTGACGGGCTAACATGGAGAGGAACGGAAGACGCTATTGTGATTACTGGCGAAGGCAGAACCGACGCACAAGCTTTTCCGGACCCAATGCGAATTGCAGTTGCGGACGTCGCCCGAAGTGATCGATAGGTCGGATATCCGGCCAGATTCAAAACGATAATGCGACCATTGTTGGCCGATGATTTATCGATCTGCTGTTACGGCATTGCCGAAAAAATGGCATCCTTGACAAAGTGAGCAACTGGCCGGTCAAGTGGCTGACCGGGAGCAGGACAAAAAGGGATAGCTGGATGAGCCAAACGCCGTCCTAACGCGAGTAAGGAGGCCAAATGCCGGATCAACCTAACCCTGAAGGCTCCCAAAACGCTCGCGTCGGGTCACGCATCGGCCTGTTTATCCCGTGTTTCATTGATGCCTTCTATCCGGAAGTCGGCATTGCGACATTGCACTTGCTCGAACGGCTCGGCTGTCCTGTGGACTATCCGTTTGATCAGACCTGCTGCAGCCAACCCATGGTCAACGCCGGTGGGCATGCCGAATCAGCAGCGACCCAGCAACTCTTTGTCGACAACTTTTCCGATTATGAAGTTATCGTTGCACCGTCGGGTTCTTGCGTACACCAGGTCCGTGACAATCTAACGGCCATCGAACAAACGCCGGCTGTTCAACATGTGCGCAACAACACCTACGAACTCGTTGAATATCTGCACGACGTACTCAAAATCGATGCTTTTCCATGGGCTCATTTCCCGTACCGAGTCGGCTACCACGATTCCTGTAATACGCTGCGCAATCTAGGGCACGGCAAACCGAGTGAACTGAACGGTACCGATTTTTCAAAACCACGCGCGCTACTCGAAAAAGTAGCCGGTATCAAGCTGGTCACCCCCGAGCGCCCCGACGAATGCTGTGGCTTTGGTGGCACATTCTCGGTGACTGAGCCGGAAGTATCTTCACGCATGGGTCGCGACAAAGTCGCCGATCATCAACGCGCCGGAGCCGATTATATTGTCTCGGCGGACAGTTCTTGTCTGATGCACCAAGCCGGCTGTGCGTCGCGAAGCGGCATACCGATGCGATTCTTGCATATAGCCCAAATACTGAATGGCAGCGTTCCATGAATTCTCCCGAGCAACAATCAGGATCCAACAGCCCGCGCGCTGAATCCGAAACGCAGCCCCGTCCAGCTCGGACTCCACCCAACCGGCGTGTCGATCATCGGGCCGCGGCACGTCAATTCTTGGATTCGCCGGTGCACGCAGAATCCCACGACACGCGGGTTTGGGCGTTACGACAGCGTCGTGACCGCACCGCCGGCGCCGTTCCGGAATGGGAGGAATTGCGCGAAACAGCAAGCCAGATCAAGAATCACGCGCTGACTCATCTTGATCAATACTTGGAACAGTTCGCCGACACGGCTGCCGCAAGCGGCATTCACGTTCATTGGGCGGCTGACGCCGCCGAGCATAACCGCATCGTGCACGAAATCTTCGAGCGCCATGGCGTGCAAAAAGTCATCAAATCGAAGTCGATGCTCATGGAGGAGTGCGGTTTTCGAACGTATATGGACCGAGCCGGCTACGACATGATCGAGACCGATCTGGGTGAGCGCATCCAACAGCTCGACGAAGAAGATCCAAGTCATGTGGTCGTGCCCGCAGTACACAAGATGCGGTCTGACGTATCTCGTGTATTTTCAAAAACACTGGACGCCGACGCCGCCAATGATGACGCGCACTATTTAACCGAAACACAGCGCCAGGCTACACGCCCACTAATCCTCGACGCAGATGCCGGCATGACCGGGGCGAATTTTGCCATCGCCGAGACTGGCAGTTTTGTGGTCTGTACCAATGAAGGTAACGCCGATCTGTCAGCCAATGTGCCGGATCTGCACGTGGCCTCAATCGGAATTGAGAAAGTCATTCCAAGAGTGGCTGACCTGGGGGTATTCATTCGACTACTTTCCCGATCGGCCCTTGGCAGTCCTATTACTCAATACACATCGCATTTTCGCGCGCCGAAATCCGGCGGCGAAATGCACGTGGTGCTGGTGGACAACGGCCGTTCTGAGCGTCTCGGTTCCGACAAATTCTGGAGTGCGCTGAAATGTATTCGTTGCGGCGCCTGCATGAATACATGCCCGGTGTTTCGGCGTTCCGGCGGGCTCTCTTACGGTGCGACCTATACCGGCCCACTCGGTTTGATTCTCGATCCGAGTATCGATGCCCGTCGATATTCCAACCTTCCGTTTGCCAGTACCTTGAACGGCAGTTGCACCAATGTCTGTCCAGTCAAGATCAACATCCACGAGCAGATCTTTGAATGGCGTCGCATCCTGGTTCAGGATCAACAGGTTCCGTGGATTAAACGTTCGTCGTTAGCTGCAGCGGGACGCGTATTGAGCTCGCCCAAAACTTTTCGCGCCGCGATCAGAACCACACAGAGTGCGCTTTACTATTTACCCGACTGGGCTATCTACAACAGACTCAACTCTTGGGGCAAAGAGCGCGATATGCCGACGATTCCTGGAGAAGGCACGTTTCACGACTGGTATCGAAACAACCGAATGCACGATAGGAATACCAATAAAGACACTGATTGAGCAGCCAAAACAATATTCAAGCGAAGGTACGCGCCGACAAACCGGACGGCTCGGCCAAGCACCCCGGGCCGCTGGTCGGCGAGAATCACACGCCGTA
>DHHU01000009.1:6090-46764 GCA_002403445.1 Salinisphaeraceae bacterium UBA4764
CGCCATCCTTTATTTTGCGAGCTCCAGGGATGATCGTGACGGATGTCCATGAGGCTTATTGGCGTCGCGAAAATAAAAATACTCGAAATACCGTCTTCAACAGCGGTCTCTCAGCGACGGCCGACCTCGGTTAGCTGCTTGCGCGCGGCGTACAGGGGAGGGCGCCTTGACCGTAGTGCCGAGGGTTTGAGCCGACTGCCCGGTCCGGCAGGTACATTGGGCAGCTAGCGTTTTTAAGCAGTGCCATCATGCCCATCGTTAAAGTGACGACTCGGAATATCGAATCACCTATTCGGTTATGGACATGCCAAGACAACCGCATAGTGCGAACGTACCTGGATCCATGGATCCACGATCTTAAGCACGCGTTATAAACCCAGCATTTTTGATGAGTGGCGCTGCGAATCGGGTAGAGCGCAGCGCCAAACTGCCGGGGTCAAACCACCGGATGCCTTCCAACTTGCTAAAACACAACAACTGAGGCAATTACGCATCGGCTGCCTTGCGCTCCCGTCGCCGTGCATGCAGCGATGGCTCGGTGTAGCCGCTCGGCGAATCGAGGCCCTTGAATACCAGATCGCGAGCGGCTTGGAATGCGATCGATGCGTCAAAGTCGGCTGCCATTGGCCGATAGTTGGGGTCGCCCGCATTTTGACGATCGACTACTTCGGCCATGCGTTCGAGAGTCTCCTGGACTTGCTCTCGGTTCGTGATGCCGTGGAGTAGCCAGTTGGCAACGTGTTGTGAAGAGATACGACACGTCGCTCGGTCCTCCATGAGCTGGGTATCGGTGATGTCGGGCACCTTGGAACACCCGACGCCTTGATCGATCCAGCGCACGACGTAACCCAGAATGCCCTGGCAGTTGTTGTCGAGTTCTCTCTGGATCTCGTCTGCCGAGAGGTCGCGCTGGAGTAACGGTATAGTTAACAGGTCGTCAAGATAGGCCCCGCGGCGCGAAGCCAGCTCGTCTTGGCGGGCGAGCACATCGCAGCGGTGATAATGGATCGCGTGCAGAGTGGCGGCGGTGGGTGATGGAACCCAGGCCGTATTGGCTCCGGCCTGCGGATGGGCAATCTTGGAGTCCATCATCGCCGCGAGATTATCCGGCGCAGGCCACATGCCCTTGCCGATCTGGGCCTTGCCGCGGAGGCCGACGGCCAGTCCCGTGTCGACATTATTGTTTTCGTAGGCGGTGAGCCATTGTGACGACTTCATCTCGCCCTTCGGGACCATCGGTCCGGCCTGCATGGAAGTGTGAATCTCGTCGCCCGTACGGTCCAGAAATCCGGTATTGATGAAGATCGTGCGCTCACGTGCGTTGTGAATACAGGCTTTGAGGTTGACCGAAGTCCGTCGCTCCTCATCCATGATGCCCATCTTCAGCGTGTTTTTCGCCAGGCCAAGTGCTTGTTCGACACGTACGAACAGTCGGGTGGTGAAATCGACTTCGGCTGGGCCGTGCATTTTCGGTTTTACGATATAGACGCTGCCGGCGCGACTGTTGGTGTGCGGTCCGTTGCCGTTCAGATCATGCAGAGCAATGGTCGCCGTGCAGAGCGCATCGAGAATGCCTTCATAGATCTCGTTATTATCGCTGTCGAGCACAGCTGGCGTGGTCATCAGATGGCCCACGTTGCGGGTCAACATCAGGCTGCGTCCGGGCAGTGTCAGTTGGCCCCCGTCCGGCTTGGTATAAAGGCGATCACCATTTAACCGGCGCGTGAACGTCTTGCCGCCCTTGTCGACGGTTTCGGTCAGATCACCTTTCATCAGGCCGAGCCAATTGCCGTAGACAAGCGCCTTGTCTTCGGCGTCTACCGCGGCAACCGAGTCTTCGCAGTCTTGGATCGTCGTCACAGCTGCTTCCATGAGGATATCCTTGACCCCCGCTGCATGTCGGCTGCCAATGGGGTCACTTGAATCAATCTGGATTTCCGTGTGCAGACCGTGGTTGACAAGCAACACGGCCTCGGGGGCTGAGGCGTCGCCTTGATACCCGGCCAGCTGATCCGCGTTGGCCAAGCCGACAGGCATCCCATCGACATCGACCCGGAGCGCACCATCAACAACGGCGTACGACCCGGCGTTTGCGTGTGATCCGGTGCGAAGCGGGAACGTTTCGTCAAGAAAATCCGCGGCCCAGGCGACCACTTTTTCACCGCGTTTCGGGTTATACGATGCAGTCTTTTCAGCGCCGTCGGTTTCGGCGATCAGGTCGCCACCGTAAAGAGCGTCATAGAGACTGCCCCAGCGGGCGTTGGCCGCATTCAGTGAAAAACGGGCGTTGGTAACCGGAACCACGAGCTGCGGCCCCGGAATGGTCGCGATTTCCGGATCAACATGGGCCGTCGAGACTTCGAAATCCGGTACGTCCTCGGAAATGTAGTCCAGCTCATGGAGTAATTCCTTGTAAGCCGCACGGTCGTGGGTTTGATCCCGGTGTTCTCGGTGCCACCGATCGATTGTTTCCTGAATCGCACGGCGACGTTCCAAAAGTTGAGTATTTTCTGACGTAAACTCAGCAACCAGATTGGCAAGCGCTTGCCAAAACGCGTCACTTTCAATCCCGGTCCCTGGCAGGGCGTTTTCCATGAGATCGTAAAGTGGTCGGCCGATCTGGAGGCCGTGCTTTGTTACGCGTTCGGTCATGGTTGACTCCTGAAGATGATGCTTGGCTAAATTCTGACTCAAAATACGATCGCCGATGTTGGCAATGAGCCTAAGCGGGTAAGGCTGGTTGTTGGACCGGGGGGGCCGCAACCATCGCTTCAGGCTCGAGCAGTTCGATCCAATGCCGCACGGGCAGGCCGGATGCGGCTTCCAGATGCAGTTGACAGCCGATATTCGCGGTCACAATCATCTCAGGCGACCCGCTTTGCAAGTTGGTCAACTTGTTCTGGCGCAGCTCGTTTGCCATGGCGGGCTGAAGAATCGAGTATGTTCCCGCCGAGCCACAGCAGAGATGCTTGTCAGGCACCGGTGTCAGTTCGTAGCCAACCTGTTTCAAAATCTCGCCGACATGGTCCTGCAAAGCCGGTGCATTCTGAAGGGTACACGGCGGGTGATAGGCAACACGTCGGCCGCCGCCGAGATCGCCGAGCGTTGATAGATCCTCGGCGGCGAGGATGTCGGACAGATCGCGAGTCAAAGCGGATACGTGCGCAGCCTTGTCGGCGTAGTCGGGGTCATTACGCAGCATATGGCCGTAATCCACAACCGAGGCACCGCAGCCGCTCGCCGTCATCACAATGGCCTCGGCACCGGCTTCGATATAAGGCCACCAGGCGTCGATGTTGGTGCGAGCAAAATCGCGTGCCTCCTCGCGGTGGCTCAAATGCTGTGATAACGCGCCGCAACAGGTGGCTTCACTGGCGGCAATCAACCGGATACCGAAGCGATCGAGTATGCGCGCAGCGTGAGCATTGGTATTGGGCGCCGTAGCCGGCTGTACGCAGCCACTCAGCACGAGCATCGTGCGTTTTTGACCGGCTCTCGCGTAACGATCCGATTCGGGTTCGGTCGGCCAAGCAATTCGCTTGCGTGGGGGCGGGATTTTGTGGCCCAGGGGCGCCAGTGGCCCGACCATCAGCGGTTTCGCCAGACGCCCGAAGCCAATCAGCAACGAGAATCGGCGTCGATACGCGACGAAATGACGAAGCGCCCAGCGGAGCATACGGTCGGCAATGGGTCGCTCTACTTGTTGGTCCACGAGATCGCGCCCAATGTCAGCCAGTTTGGCAAACTCGACGCCGGAGGGGCAGGTGGTTTCACATGCCCGACACGTCAGGCAGCGATCCAGATGCAACTGGGTTTTCTGAGTTGGCTGTTCGCCTTCCAGGACCTGTTTGATGAGATAGATCCGGCCGCGCGGGCTGTCTCGTTCGTCACCCAGTAGCTGATAAGTCGGGCAGGTTGCGGTGCAAAATCCACAATGGGTGCACGCGCGCAAAATCCGATCGGCTTCCTGGCCATCGGCGGTATCGCGCAGTGCGTCAATGATGTTGGTCTGCATAATATCTATAGTTCAGGATACAGTCGGCCGGGATTCAGGATGCCGGCCGGATCCATCGATGCCTTGAGGCGCTGGTGTAGCGCCAGCAACGATTTTGAAAGTGGATGAAAACGAGGTGTGGTGTGCCCGCGGTAGACGCTGGCGTGCCCATCTTGCGCAGCGACACGCTGGCGAATCGTCGCAGCCGGCTCATCGGACAAAAGCCAGCGCTGCGCACCGCCCCAATCAATCGCATTCGGCCCGGCGTTGTCTAAAAGCGGGGCTGCGGGTGGCAGCGATAACCGCCAGAGTGGACGTTCGTCCTGTGTGAAGAGGGGCCGGGTCTGTTCGCGTACTTCGGTCCAGAAGTTACGATAATCCATGGCAAGTGACTGGCCACCCAGCTGTTCACAGGCCGAGCGAACGGCGGTTTCGGCACCCGAGAGACGTAGGTACGTCAGGCCGTTTTCCCAGTACGCTCCGGTTATCGGCCACGGCCGAAGCCGCCAACGTTTGAATGCATCGAGCGCGGTTTCGGCACTGTGCTCGAACACCCGAGTTGCCTGGTGATGCGCAGCCGGCAGAACTTTCAGGCTGACATCGAGTAGCACCCCCAGTGTGCCGAAGCTGCCGGCTAGTAGACGAGACACGTCGTAACCGGCCACGTTTTTCATTACTTCGCCGCCAAAGCGCAGGCATTCACCGCGCCCGTTGACGATGCGCGTGCCCAGTACAAAGTCGCGCGCCGCCCCATTGAAAGGCCGCGCCGGCCCTGATACGCCCGCCGCTATGACGCCACCGAGAGTGGCGCCTTGCCCGTAATGGGGCGGTTCGAACGCCAACTGCTGACCGGCCTCAGCGAGTGTGGTCTCGATCTCCGTTAGCGGCGTTCCGGCGCGTGCCGTCAGCACCAATTCTCCCGGTTCGTAAGAGATGATGCCGCTGTGTCCGGCGACATCGAGTATTTCGCCGCGTCCAATCTCGCCCAGAAATGATTTGGTATCCCCAGCGCGTATCGCGAGCGGTGTTTTAGCTGCAAAAGCCTGGGCTACATGGTCGGCAATCTCATTTGATTGATCCATGGCGCCCACAGGATCGGCCACGGCGTTCATAATCGCTCCAGTTCCGGATGCGGTAGTTCGCCGTTGTGAACGTGCATGGCACCAAACTCGGCGCATCGGTGCAGCGTCGGTACGGCCTTGCCGGGGTTGAGCAGGCCCTTGGGGTCAAAAGCCGATTTGATGGCATGAAACTGCGTTAACTCGGCGGGTGGAAACTGAACGCACATCTGGTCAATCTTCTCCACGCCGACACCGTGTTCACCGGTGATGCTCCCGCCGTAGTCTAGGCACAGCTGGCAGATCGCTCCGCCGAAAGCCTCAGCCCGTTCAAGCTCGCCAGGATTGTTGGCATCGTAGAGAATCAGCGGATGCAGGTTGCCGTCGCCGGCGTGAAAGACGTTGGCGACGTCGAGTTCGTATTCTTGCGACAAATCGCCGATGCCGATCAACACGTCGGCCAGTGCCTTTCGGGGGATGGTGCCGTCCATGCAGTAGTAATCAGGCCGCACGCGGCCCATGGCCGGAAAGGCAGCCTTTCGTCCGGCCCAGAAACGGGCGCGCTCGGCCTCATCCTGCGATAGACGGATTTCAGTTGCGCCACAACGCTCGACAACATCCCGGACTGCTTCGATGTGTTCTTCGACTTCGGCGGCCGTGCCGTCAACCTCGCACAGCAGAATCGCGGCGGCCTCGGTTGGGTATCCCGCGTGCACAAAATCTTCGGTGGCCTTGATCGCTGGGTTGTCCAGCATTTCCAGCCCAGCCGGCACGATGCCAGCCTGAATGATGGCGGCGACGGCGTTGCTCGCCTGTCGCAGGCCGTCGAATGCAATTAATGCGACTCTCGCGACTTCCGGGGTTGGCAAGAGTTTGACTGTTACTTCAACGATTACGCCAAGCAGACCTTCAGAGCCGGTCATCAGTGCCAGCAGATCATACCCGGGACTGTCGAGTGCCATACTGCCGATGGTCAGACGCTCACCCTCAAGCGTGATGATCGTCACTTGCAGGATGTTGTGCGTCGTCAGCCCGTATTTAAGACAGTGCACGCCCCCCGAATTCTCGGCTACGTTGCCGCCGATCGAGCAGGCGATCTGTGACGAGGGATCAGGCGCGTAGTAAAGGCCCAGGTCGGCTACGGCTTCCGATATGGCGAGATTGCGGACACCAGGTTGGACCGTGGCGCGTGCGTTGTCGGCGTCGATGTCCAGTATCTGGTTAAAGCGGGCCAGCGACAGGAGCACTCCGCGATCGAGGGGCAGCGATCCCCCAGAAAGCCCGGTACCGGCGCCACGCGCAACCACTGGCACGTTGTTCGCGTGGCAGATACGCAACGTCGTCTGGATTTGGGCTTCGGTCGCCGGCAGGACGACGAGCATTGGCAACTCTCGGTAGGCCGACAGCCCATCGCACTCGAATGGCCGAAGATCCTCTTCGTCATGCAGTACGACGTCATCTGGCAATTCAGCCTTGAGCTGTGCGATTAAGCCGTCTTTATCAACGAGGGTTTCGTCTTCGGCGGCTACGGGTTCGGTTACTGCTGCCATAAAAAACACCTATTTGGGTGTATAAGGCCATGCCAAGGCGGTAACAAGGGGGATCCATACGGCCCCAAAACGCCCTGATTAAGTTTATCCACAACTCTAGTACATCGTTTTACGGACCGCCGACTGGGCTCCTAAAACTTTAGTCGTAGTTTTTTTTACAAGTTGCCATTTTGCGGCATAGTTTGGCAGTTAATTTTGCTTTTACGGGCAGCGTAAAGAATGACGCTCAATAGCCCGTCTTTTATTCGAACGAGGATGTTATGCGGACCCAGATGAAGCTTGAACTTGCAGATGCTCAGGCGATGTTCGATGCAGCCAAAAACGAGGCCGATGCCAACGCGTGGGCCGTTTCGATCGCAGTCGTTGACGAGGGCGGTCATCCATTACTGCTGAGCCGCTTGGATGGCTGTGCGTCGCTCTACGCGGAGGTTGCGTTACAGAAAGCACGGAGTGCCGTTCTCGCCGGTAAGCCGACGCGGGCCATGGAAGAGTCGATCAACGAGGGGCGTGCAGCGTTTCTATCGGTACCGAGTCTGAGCGCCACGATGACCGGTGGACTGCCCATCGAACGAAGCAGTCAATTAATTGGGGGTATCGGCGCCTCGGGTGTTAAACCGGATCAGGATGAGCAAATCGCTCAGGCTGGGTTGGAGGCCTTACCCCGAACTTAACGACTAACCAGCCCTGTACTACCAAAGTCGAGTAGATATAAAACGATAACTCATCATACCGTCAAGTTAAGGTTTCATTTTTAAAGGTTAATCATTCTCCCGCTCAAAATCGGGCGATTATATTTAACCGATGATTTATCAAAAAACCGATCTATTCATTTTTTTGAATAAATCACCAAAATTAAAAATTCGACTTGCCATACTCAGGTTTTTCAGTGGCCGGACACCATGCCTAGCAATATCTTAATGCCGAAGATCATCGAAACGGGTGCCGGGGCTCGCTATAGAATTGCAAACGTTTTGGATTCACTGGGCTGCAGACGGCCACTAATCGTAACCGATGCCTTGATGTGTGAACTCGGTAATGTCGACGAACTGACCGACCTGCTGGAGACTCACAACATCACCTGCGGCATATTTTCTGGCACCGTCCCCGAGCCCACGGAAAGCTCGGTCATGTCAGCTTTGAGCTATCTGAGAAGTGGTGCGCCGGACGGTCAGGATTACGACTGCATTATTGCCCTTGGCGGTGGCAGCCCGATTGATTCAGCCAAGGCCATTTCAGTTTTGGGGACGCACGGCGGCGTCATCCGTGATTATAAATTTCCCAACCAGGCCGAGCGTCCCGGACTGCCCGTCATTGCGGTGCCTACGACGGCGGGGACGGGATCCGAATCGACGCGCTTTACGATCATTACCGATGATATGAGCGAAAGCGAGGAGTCGGTCGAAGAGAAGATGCTGTGTGGCGGTTTCGGTTTTATGCCGCTAGCCGCCATCAGCGATTATGAGCTCACTTTGAGTGTTCCGGCTCGAACCACGGCCGATACAGGGATCGACGCACTCACCCATGCGATCGAGTCCTATGTGAGCCAGAAAGCCAATCCGTTTTCCGATCAACAAGCTTTGGCTGCGATGCGGCTCATCGGGCCCAATCTGCGTAGCGTTTATCACCAGCCCGATAATCGGGCGGCGCGCGAGTCGATGATGCTGGGCGCGACAATCGCCGGTTCAGCCTTTTCCAACGCCTCCGTGGCGCTTGTTCACGGGATGAGTCGTCCGATTGGCGCTTTCTTTCACGTTCCGCACGGCTTGTCGAACGCGATGCTGCTGCCGACGGTCACCGAGTTTTCGGTTAATCAGGCCTACGCTCGTTATGCCGACTGCGCTCGAGAGACCGGATTGGCCAGCGGTGCCGAAGACGACCAGAGTGCTGTAGACCGGCTAGTGAGTGAACTCAAAGAACTCAACCGCGAACTCGAGGTGCCCAGCCCGAAAGATTACGGCATCGATGAAGCCGCTTATTTCGACGCGTTACCGACGATGGCAGACCAGGCGCTCACCTCGGGGTCCCCCGGAAACAATCCGCGTGTTCCGAGTAAAGATGAAATCGTGACGCTTTACAGTGAAATCTGGAGGAGGGTGGCTTAATGCATTACACGTTAATCATTTCCCTACGTTAGGGCCTGTGGACTTCCACACACAACGAATTTAAAAAATCTCGCTCTTAATAAGTAACCGGAGAAATAGCCATGAACCCATACGAGAATATTCATATTTCGCGTCGCCATCTAATCAAAGCCGGTTCCGCGGTTGCCGCAACGGCCGCGCTCTATCCCGGGCTTGGCGCGTTCGCCAAAAGCGATAATCCGATTAAGATCGGCCAAGTGACGCCTGGCACCGGCACCTACTCAGCCCTCGGTGGCAATCAGGTCGCGGGCGCCAAGTTGGCCGTCGACCAGATCAATTCCAATGGCGGTGTGATGGGACGCCCGGTTCAGTTGCTGCTCGAAAACACCGGGTCGGACGTCGGCAAGTCGGTACAGAAAGTGCGCAAGCTCGTCCATCGCAATAACGTGGATTTTCTGACGGGCTCGGTCTCGTCAGCGGTGGCGCTCGCTGATTCCCAAGCGTCCCATGGCCTCAATACCCTTTACATGGATCTCGGGGGGCATGCGGATGCGATTACCGGCAAGAAATGCAGCTGGAATACGTTCCGCACTTGCTCGACAACCTGGCTTTTGACGGCCGGCGATTTCCATACGCTGTTCGAGCAGTTCGGCAAGAAGTGGTTCTTCCTCACCCCGGACTACAACTTCGGGCATGCCCTGCACCGGGATTATGTACAGCAGCTGAAGCAGGCCGGCGGGCAAGAGGTAGGCAATGCACTGGCCCCATTGGGTACAACCGATTTCTCGTCTTATCTGATCAAGGCTAAGTCTGCCAATCCTGATGTGTTGATCATACTCAATGCGGGCAACGATCAGATCAACGCCCTCAAGCAGGTCCATCAGTTCGGCATCCAGAATGATATGGGAATCGGCGGGCCGATGATGGAGATGGAGACCTTGGAATCGTTGCCGGCCGATGCGCGGGTCGGCTACTGGAACATGGAGTGGTACTGGAACCAGCCGAATACCCCGCATGTGCAGAAGTTCGTCGAGGATTACAAGAAATCCACCAAGGCCAACAAGGTACCGACCGCGCGCAGCTGGTTTGGTTATGCCGGGACCCATGCGTTGGCCCTGGCCGCCGAAAAAGCCCAATCGTTGAATACGATGAAAGTGGTCAAGGCGTTGGAAGGACTCGAATTGCCGCCGGAAATCGCGTTGCAGCCGCACAAGGCCGTGTATCGGTCATCGGATCATCAGCTCATTGGTAGTCAGTTCCCTGGCCAGATTCGTAAGAACGGGAGCTACCCGCATCTGTTCGATCTGTCGAGCATCGTGGATTCATCGAAGATCGCGCGTTCTGCCGAGGCCAAGGGCTGCTCGATGAGCTATCCATCGTCG
Source organism: Salinisphaeraceae bacterium UBA4764 (assembly GCA_002403445.1). Classification (GTDB taxonomy): domain Bacteria; phylum Pseudomonadota; class Gammaproteobacteria; order Nevskiales; family Salinisphaeraceae; genus Salifodinibacter. The sequence continues at coordinate 16,156 of DHHU01000009.1, forward strand.
ATGTCCTCCTGATCCGTCGCGGGCCGGCTAGCAACTCAGCTGCCGGCCCGCTAACCCAGTAATCCCCCATCCCGGCTCAAGAGGCGCTGATAATGGAGCTCCTGTTATTCAATATATTCAACGGTCTGATCGTCGGGCTGTTCTATGCGCTCATGGCACTGGGGCTGTCGCTGATCCTGGGCTTGAATGGCATCATCAACTTTGCTAACGGCAGTTTTCTGGCTCTGGGGGGTTATTTAGCGTTCACGCTGAAGCCGGAGATCGGGTTTTGGGGCGCACTGGTGGCCTCGCCACTGCTGGCCGGTCTGATCGGATTGGTGATCGAGCGTGGCTTGATTCGGCCACTCTATGGCCGCGATCCACTCTACAGCTTACTGTTGACTTTCGGTTTGGCCATGATCATTCAAACCATGTTGCGTATGACGTGGGGGGCGAATGGGTTGCCGTTCAAGGTGCCGGATTTCATGTCGCATCCGCTGAGCCAGACCTATTTCTTCCTGACGGGATATCGCGTATTTGTGGTGGTACTGACCATTCTGGCCGCCGGCTCCTTATTTGCATTGCTTCAGTTTACCCGGGTCGGCGTGCGGATCCGGGCCGGAAACTCGGATCTGGAGACGGTTTCTGCGCTGGGGATCAACATTTACCGGCTCCGTGCCGTCAATTTCGGGCTGGGGATCCTGATGGCCGGGCTGGCGGGCGTGCTGGCAGCCGGCCGGCTCGGTTTGACGCCAACCATGGGGGCCTCGTTGCTCATGCCCAGCTTCGTGGCGATTATTGTGGGGGGTGTCGGCAGTCTGATGGGGTCGGTCCTGGGGGGCATCATCATCGGCGTGGCTTCGGGCATTGTCACGACGTACTACCCTGCAGCCAGTCAAGTGGTCATTTATCTGATCATGGCAGTGGTCCTCATCGTTCGGCCACGCGGGCTGCTCGGCCAGGAAGGACTACTTGAATGAGTGGGACTGAATCGACCGTGCCGGCGGCTTCCTTCGGCGCCACACCTATTATGCGGCTATTACCGTCGCTCATTATCTGGTCGTTGCTGCTCAGTGTCCCGTTCTGGATGCCGCTAGTCGGAGGCTATACAGCCCTGGCCTCCCGGGTGCTGATCTTTGGGCTGGCGGCGATGGGGCTGAATCTATTGCTGGGCTTTACTGGGGGTCTGTCGTTCGGACACGCGGCCTATTTCGGTCTCGGTGCCTACGGCACCGGACTGATGCTCAAGTTCGTTAGTGGCAGCACGCCGCTGGCGATCGTGGTCGGGGTTCTGGTGGGCGGCATGGCCGCCACGGTGTTCGGGTTGTTGACGATCCGTCGACGCGGGATCTATTTCGCGATGATCACGATCGCGGTAGGCCAGATGTTTTATTTCATTGCGGTGCGATGGAATAGCCTGACCGGCGGCGAAGATGGACTTACCGGCTTTTCGCGGACCAACATCGGCTTTGGCCAAGCGGTATTGAATCTGCATCACACGATAACGTTCTACTATTTCACGCTGTTCTTTTTCGCGATCGGGTGTGCCGTGGTCTGGCGCGTTCTGCATTCGCCACTTGGCCATACCTTTGTTGCGGTTCGCGAAAACCAGCGCCGGTTGCGTTTTCTCGGGCTCTCTGTCGGTTTTTATATCTGGATCGCGTTCGCGCTGTCGGGCACAGTAGCCGCGCTCGCCGGCACCTTGTACGCGTTGCTCAACAACTTCACGTCGCCGCAGGACCTCAACTGGCTCCTGTCCGGCGACTTCGTAATAATCTGCGTTCTAGGCGGTATGCGCACCTTCTGGGGGCCCCCGCTGGGCGCCACGATCTATGTCGTGGTGCAGGATTATCTGAGCAGTATCACGGTTAACTGGATGGCGTTCATCGGCGCTTTGTTCGTGGTGGTTGTGCTGTTTTTTCCATTCGGCTTACTGGGCCTGCTGCAGCGTCGAAGCAGTCAATGAGTATTCTATCCCTGCGAAATATCTCGCGTAGTTTCGGGTCGCTAAAAGCCTTGTCTGATATCTCGATGGAAATCGAGAATGGCGAGCTTCGGGCACTGATCGGTCCCAACGGCGCCGGCAAGACAACCCTGTTCAATCTGGTCAGCGGCTTTTTTCCACCGAGCGAGGGCGAAATCCTGTTCGAAGAACATTCGATCAAGGGCATGCCACCGGAAAAGCTTGTTCAGCGTGGCATGATCCGGACTTTCCAAGTCACCGAAATCTTCAACGATCTGACGGTTTACCAGAATATCGAGATCGCGATGGAAACCGCGCTCGGCCTCAACCTGCGGCCTTGGTTGTCGCGATCGCGCCGGCGTGAGGTGGCACGCGAGGTCGAAGCCATGCTGGAGACGGTCAATTTGGCCGATCAGGCCCGTCAAGTCGCCGGCGCACTGGCCCACGGCGATCAGCGCCTGGTTGAGATTGCCATGGTTTTAAGCCGCGATCCGCGCCTGTTGCTGCTGGATGAGCCGACTGCCGGAATGGGGGACGAAGAAACCCATCGCATGACTGAACTCATCCGCCATCTGCATCGTGAGCGCGGGATTGCCATGCTGTTTATCGAACACGACATGAATATCATTTTCGATGTGGCCGATCGCATCACCGTGCTCGACAACGGGCTTCTGCTCGCCGAGGGTACGCCCAGCGACATTTCCGGGAATGCCGATGTTCAAGCTGCCTACCTAGGAACGGAAGCATGAGCCAGACCAATAGTGAGATACTGCGCGCCGAGGATCTGCACACCTACTATGGCAAGAGCCATATCCTGCAGGGTGTGTCACTGACGGTCGGCGAGGGCGAGTTGGTTACGGTGCTCGGGCGCAACGGTGCCGGCAAAACAACCACATTGCGTACCCTGATGGGCCTGACGCCGGCACGGCACGGTACGATCAACCTGTTTGATCGTGATATCACCCGTTGGCCGCCGCACAAAATCGCGAAGCTCGGGGTTGGCTATGTGCCCGAGGGCCGCAAGATATTCGGGCATCTGACAGTGCACGATAACCTGCGGGTTCCCGCAGCCAGGCCCGGCACCTGGACGCTTAATACGATCTACGATTTGTTTCCACGACTCGCAGAACGGCGATCAAGCAAGGGCGCCAATCTTTCCGGCGGTGAGCAAGAGATGCTCGCCATTGCCCGGGCGTTGCTTTTGAATCCGAAGTTCCTCATGCTCGATGAACCGTCCCAAGGGCTGGCGCCGGTCATAGTCGACGAAGTCATGCACACTATTCGCCAGATGCGCGACGAGGGCATTGCAGTGTTGTTGATCGAACAAAACGCGTGGCTGGCACTGGGAAGCGCCGATCGCGCCTATGTGCTGGGCGACGGCCGAATCGTTGATAGCGATTCGGCTGCCGCTTTCCTTGAGAACAAGGAGCGTGTCAAGGCGCTTGCAGGTGCCAGCTTGGACCCGGCCGGTACCCAATAACAATGCAACAAATTCTGGTTTATGGCGATTCCTTGAGTTGGGGCCTTGTACCGGATACGCGTCAGCGATTCAGTTTTGATCAGCGTTGGCCCGGTATCCTGGAATTGGAACTCTCAAACTCCGGCAATCCAGCTCGCGTCATTGAAGATTGTCTGAATGGCCGACGTACCGTCTGGGACGATCCCTACAAACCCGGTCGAAACGGTGGAATTGGTCTGGCGCAACGTATCGAGATCAATTCGCCATTGGCCTTGGTTATATTGTTGCTTGGCATAAACGACTTCCAATCAGTGCACCAGTTGGGCGCCTGGGAATCGGCGCAAGGCCTGAGAACACTGATCTCGGCTATACGCCAATCGCCTATTGAGCCGACCATGCCAATTCCACCAATACTGGTCGTTGCCCCACCCAAGCTACAAAAAGCCAGAGGCACTATCGCGCCTAAATTCAAGGACGCCGAATCCAAAGCCAAGGGCTTGAATGAGCAAATCAAACAAGCGGCGACTGATACCGATTGTTATTTCCTGGATGCGAGCACTGTGACGCAAACAAGTCGTATCGACGGGGTGCATCTGGATATTGACCAGCATCTCGCGCTCGGTAAGGCAGTTGCCGAGCAGGTGAAAATACTCATCTAGTACCGTCTTGATGAGTTGTAGAGTCGCGGCTTATAGAGCCGCACCCGTGCCCGGACCACGCGATCTGTGTGGATGTTGGGGAAAACCAAGTAGGGCCCGACAAAACGATCTCCATTGCCTACGGACGCCAGCCATCCAACGGCTTGATATATTCGCATCAGCACAACCGACTGAGCGCCGCAAACGGCAACTCAGAAAGGTTCCCGACGCTGCTGGAGCGATCGACTTGGCGTTTAATGCACCCCGTGGCGCTTGCCCGCTTACGGCACTTGCCGCCGGTCGGGAAAGTGCATGCCGCCTGATCAGCGACACAACGCTGCAGGGCCCAACAAGCTGTTTCTACATCCAATGATCAGAACGATGCGGGCATTCCTCTCGACAGAATGACTGTCCTGGTCGCCACCGGTCCGCACCGCCCCAATCTGGGCGATGTACTCGCCGAACTGGTCGGCGATTCCTGAGTACTATGGACCTGGTTCATGTTGATTTCGGCTTCATAAAACGCGATGGACATCGATCAAGCTCGACCGGCGTTGTGTCGAGGCCGATTTGCGTATCGNNTTGCGATCCAGTGCTACATGAGCGGCTGTCCACTGTACGAGGAACAACTCGAGATTGTAGAGAGGCAAGCCCAAATCCACGCGCTCAATATGGTCGTGGACGAAGAACGCGATCTGGCCCACGTTAATCTCGGCGGGATTCTCGAAAGCGGTGTCGTGGTAGGGCTCGATGCATCGAACCTAGCCCGTGTCGAAGGCAAAACGGCGGAGCCAGCCGAGCAGATCGCGTCCCTTCGATCAGCCGCTCCAGCGACTTGCTCGGTTCGCTTCGAGCNNAGCGAAGGCAAGACAGCAGATCAGATCACGACGATGCTTGACGATGCCCGGTTTCTTGGAGCTGGACTGTTACTGACCCGACTCGCCGATGCCGTGCTTACACCCTTATCGACTGCCCATCAGGACGCTATAGATTATTGCCGCTCTCACGCATCGCCACTTGGGGTCTGGAGCGGCCGATCGCGTCGATAGGCATGGTGGCGATCGTGACCGCCGGCACCTCGGATACGCCTGTCGCATGGAAAGCGGTACGAACCCTGTGCCAAGCGGCGGCGAAAGCGACTTCAGTCACCGATGTCGGCATTGTTGGGCTCTGGTGACTGATGGTTCGAATCAACGAAATCCACCGCTATCCGATCGTGATCGCGGTAGCTGGTATGGATGCGGCGCTTGCCAGCGTTCTGGGCGATCAAGTGCCGGGCGCTATGATCTGCGTGCCGATTTCGATGGGCTACGACACGGCAGAAAAACGGGGGGCACCGTGCTCAATTCCATGCTGGCCAGTTGTGCACCCGGCATAACTGTCTGCAATATTGATAACGGCTACGGTACCGCCGTAGCCCTCTGCGCATCCTGAATGCTATGAACGCCTTTTCGGCTTGGACTTTTTCTCACACTCAAGTGCCGGAATGACGATGACGGCAACCATTGCGCCCCGCGCTTTTCTAAAGAGCCTGTTCGACGCGGCCGTGGAAGCGGCCAACCCTCTAACCGGCATAAAGGCTCATCTGCCGGAGAAACCGACGGGTCGCACCGTCGTAGTCGGCGCTGGAAAAGGGGCGGCACAGATGGCGCAGGCACTCGAAAGCGTTTGGGACGGCACGCTCGAAGGGGCGGTTGTCACCCGGTACGGTTATGGCTGTGCGACCCGCGACATAGCAATCATCGAAGCCGCACATCCGGTCCCCGATGCAGCGGGATTGGCTGCCTCGAAGCGGTTGATGGAGATAGTGCAAGATCTAAACGAAGACGATCTGGTTATCGCGCTAATCTGCGGCGGTGGATCGGCGCTATTGCCCGCTCCCCCTGAGGAGCTGACACTCGAAAACGAGATCGCGGTCAATGAGATGCTCCTGAACTCGGGCGCTCCGATATCGGCGATGAACGTCGTACGCAAACACCTATCCACTATCAAGGGGGGCCGATTGGCGGCGGCGACCAAGGCGAAAGTGGTCAGCCTGATCATCTCCGACATCCCGGGGGATCACCCGGCTCAGGTCGCTTCCGGACCCACAGTGCCGGACGAGTCGAGCCGCCAGCATGCGCTAAAAATCGTTGAACAGTATCGACTGACCCTACCTCAGGCCGCACTCGACCATCTGAAATCGCCGAAAGCGAATGCGCCACGGCCGGATGATCCGCTCTTTGACCGCCATGAGCATTACATTGTTGCGTCGGCCAGTCTGTCGCTTGAGGCTGCGGCCGAAAAAGCCAAATCGCAGAACATCCCAGCCGCGATTCTATCGGATTCGATCGAGGGTGAATCGCGCGACGTCGCTTTGACCCACGCGGCAATCGCGCGGGAAGTGGTGAACCGTAACCGGCCCTTTGACAAGCCGATTGTTTTACTCTCCGGCGGAGAGACGACGGTTACACTGCGTGGCCAGGATGGCAAGGGAGGGCGCAATAGTGAATTTGCGTTGGCCGTCGCAATCGCGATCAACGGAGAGGAGAACATCCACGTTTTGGCAGCCGATACCGATGGTATCGACGGGTCGGAAGACAATGCCGGCGCCTTTTCAACTGGGGCCACAGTGAAACAACTGATCGATGCGGGGCTCGACCCACGAGATCTGCTTGATCGGAATGACAGCTATTCCGGGTTTAAGGCGGTCGGGGCTCTGTTCGAGACCGGTCCGACTGGCACAAATGTCAACGATTTTCGCGCCATCTTAGTGGATAGTCCGCCGGAATGACCGGCAACGGGGTCATCGTGAAAGCTACTTACAGCGAAGAGCTTGTTGCATAACCTGCACCGCTCGTACTGAAACCTTGGGCACAGCATCCGTACATTGAATCGGCCATGTTCTCGCGCGATGTTATTTCAATGGCTGAATTGAGATCACTGCGTCGACTTCATTGACTTTGATCTTCGGGGTCGGATGCGCAAGCCTTGGGTACCGTGTTCTTTCACGCTGCGCTGCGATAATCAGTCTAATTCATGAACCAGCCGTGGCTGGCTACGATCGACTGACCTGTGAGTGCATTAGAGGGGAATGCTGCGAGAAAGAGTGCCACCTCGGCTATATCCGTGGCCTGCGTAAATTCTTTGTCGACGGTACCGCCCAACATCACTTGATCACGGACTTCTTTTTCTGAAATGCCGAGGTCGTCTGCTTGTTCGGGAATCTGTTTTTGAACCAGTGGCGTCTCGACGAAGCCTGGACAGATGAGATTGGCCCGCACGCCGTAATCTGCACCTTCAATTGCCATGACCCGCGTCAAGCCCAGTAAACCGTGTTTGGCCGTGACATAGGCGGACTTCAGCGCCGAGGCTTCCTTGGAATGGACCGAGCCCATGTAGATCAGGGCGCCTGATTTTTGTTTATACATATGCCGGATGCACGCCTTGGTGGTCAAAAATGCGCCATCCAGATGAATTGACGTCAATTTTTTCCATTCGTCGAATGGGAAATCCTCGAGCCGGTGCACGATCTGCACACCCGCATTGGAGATTAGCCCGTCGATACGGCCCCATTGCTTGGCCACGTCGTCTACGCCCGCGTTGACTGAATCCTCGTCGGTCACGTCCATCGTGACCGCAATAGCCTGATCGCCCATTTCATTGGCCGCTTCCTGGGCCTTGTCCTCATCGAGATCGGCGATGGCCACTCGGCCGTCGGCTTCGACAAAGCGCTTAGCGATGGCGTAACCGATACCACTCGCTGCGCCGGTGATTAAGGTGACTTTGCCCTCGAGGTTCATAAGGTTCTCCTGATGGGTCTCGACATAAGATTAAATAAACTGGTGGACCTCACGCCACGATATATCAAAACGATGCCGGATTACGGGCTTGGTGGCGGGATGGCGAAACCTCTATAAAGATCAAACACCCGTCTCATTTGGCGAAGAACTCCGCCACTGGGTTGCGGCGGAGTTGCTTGTGCAGCACCGTCTGGCCGAACCTGCCCGTGCTATGACTCCAGGCTTCTGCGGGATGATTACAGGGCCGATGAATGCCGCAAGCTCGCACGTCCGATGCACGATGCCAAACATGCCCCCGATTACTTGCGTTGGCCGATAGCCGCAACCGGATGAGCCGTAAACCGTTAAGTCTATATCTAGGGTCCTAGTAGGATAGCGGCTGGTAACAATCGTTGCCTATCCGATCGTCTCGTAAGTGGCCCCAGTGAGCAAGGCTAATTGAGCGCAATTCAGTGCCGGCTGGACGGCGGCCGCATTCGCCGGGCCGAAACGCGAGCCGATGGGCTATGGACGTCGCTGCCCAGACTCGATCGGGCGACAAACCACAAGCCGCGCCGATCCAGCTCGGCTAGAATCCCCTCTTCGACTGGGCCTGACGCGTTACTGGACGACATCGTCAAACCGCGCTTTGGCAGGTACTTGAGCGAATCCTGCCGGGTTGCTTTGCCCACCGACTCATAAATGGCCGCTGAGCGGGGCCCCAGGATCTGGACATGGCGCTAATGAAGATCTGCGCCACACGGGCCGCTTACGGCCAAGGCGCTTTGTTGTGACGCAAACGTCGCAATCACTCATCGGCCTTCAAGGCCAAGATAGCGCTGGCCGCCATTTAAAGCCATCGGACGCTTGACGAGCTGGCTCAACCGGTCGACGTGCACCGGACTTCGACTACGCCGTGGGAACACTCATGGGTCGAGAACGTGGACGAGCCGTTCGACAAGGGTTCATCGACTTCGTATTGCAAAGCCTGCGACAGCGGGCGGTCTGTCAGAAGGCGCTTAACCGACTACTTGAACTTCTACAGCACCAGGTGCCAATCAATAGAGNNATTGAATCGGATCTTTGGTTACTGGCTTAAAACTAAGCTTATTCGTAGAAAAAGGGGAAAGAAACAAGGGAAACTGTTGGCTCGAACTGAGCAATAGGCATGTGTTCACGTCTTGTTTGAAAACAACGTTCACTTTTCAATAAATTAGTTGGCTGATAGAGCGAATTTAAAAGGCGCTCCTAACTCCCACCGGGGGGAGCCTTCGCGTGATTCAGAAGCCCAATTTAATCTCGGATTGATTGGGTATCTTATGCAGGGTGCGGTGCCAGTCAGTGGCGAGGCTAAAGCCCAGTTCCGTTAAAAACCAAGGCATCAGCTACTATGATCTGCATCAACACCGTTGCCACTGTGCCAATTTAGATTCGGACTCGTGTAAATTAAGGCCAGTGGTCCAGATTTTTCGAACACCATGGCGAAAGAGCACGGTTCCGGCACGGCCCCATCCTCATTGAGCGAATGGTTTTACCAGGATATCGAAAAGCCAGCGCTTGAAATCGCAGGCGGTCTTACGAGACTCAAGGTTCTAATCTTACTGGCGAGTGTATTGGGCCTTGATGCGGCGGATAAGGCCACCGTCGGAGCAGTCGCAGCGCAACTGGAACAAAGCCTGCATATCGGCAACATTCAAGTTGGTTTGCTGGTGACTGCCTCCACGGCGATCGGTGCCATCGCGACGCTTCCCATGGGGATTCTCGTGGATCGAATGCACCGCGGTCGCTTGCTTGTCATCGGGGTGATCGTTTGGTCTGTCGCCATGATTGCCTGTGGTGCATCCGATTCGTATCTGATGCTGCTTTTCAGTCGGCTGGGCTTGGGTGCCGTCATCGCAATCGTGGCACCGGCCGTTGCCTCATTGACGGGGGATTTCTTTCGGCCTTATGAGCGGGGACGTGTTTACGGCTATATTCTCACCGGAGAGCTTTTCGGTGCGGGACTGGGCTTTCTCATATCGGGCGATATCGCCTCGGCCTTTTCATGGCGGTTTTCATTCTGGCTATTGGCGGCTATAGGCCTTCTCATGGCGCTGGCGCTCTGGAAACTATTGCCGGAACCGAAACGTGGCGGCATGACACATACTTGGCAGGAGGCCACTCAAAAGCAGAGCAATCGCGATAACAATAATCAGGTGGTGAAGAACACTGTTTCGAAAGAGGTCGAAAAAGAAGATCTGAGTCCCCACCGCGCGTTGGTTCTCCAAGAGGATCCAGTGCATTTCTCGTGGTGGCGCACATTGCGGTATGTGCTGAAAATACGCACCAACGTGTTGTTGATGCTGGCGATCGCACTGGGCTATTTCTATTTCACGGGTATCCGCACCTTCGGGATCGTGTTTATGCGCGGCTGGTTCCATCTCGACCAAACGGCGGGGACCGAAATCCTCGTGGGCATTGGTATCGGGGCCATAATAGGGGTGGTTGTTGCCGGGCGCGTTGCCGACTGGTTAATCAAGACCAATCATCCGAGAGGCAGGATCTGGGTTGGGGTGAGTGCATTTTTGATAGCGACCGTTTTTTTCCTGGCCGGGCTGTTAATGCATTCGCTGGTCATTGCAGGGCCCTTGTTCTTTATTGCGGGCGCTGGTCTCGGCGCGATCAACTCGCCGATCAGTGCCGCACGGCTGGACATCATGCATCACCACTTATGGGGGCGCGCGGAAAGCATACGGGCCTCGCTGCGTTATGTGTTCGAAGCCGCCGCTCCACTGACGTTTGGATACATTGCCTCCCTGACAGGCCAATCAACGATTCCGAGTTATGCGGGCAGCGCTGTAAGCAATGTCATGGGGTTGCATTGGGCTTTGCTCGTAGTTCTGATCGTTCTCGTTATCGGTGCCGCTGTGGCATTCAAAACGCTCAAGACCTATGAGCGGGATGTGGCCACAGCGCTCGCGAGCGAACGTTCGGTGCGCGAGAATGCGCCTTCGCATTAGCTTCGTCAGCCGTAGGCTTCCCTCTCGGGCGCCGCGCCAGGCGACGCCGATCGGGCTTTAGGGTCAAGCGGTACTATTCGCGGCCTTCATACTGAGCGTCGGTGACTTTTTCCAGCCAGGTTACCGGGCCGTCTTCTGCTTTCTCCTGTATCGCGATATGCGTCAACGCAGTATCGGGACCGGCGCCGTGCCAGTGTTTTTCCTCCGGAGCAAACGAGATGACATCGCCTGCATAGATGGTTTCGACCGGTCCGCCTTCACGCTGAACACGGCCACAGCCCGCGGTCACGATAAGCGTTTGCCCGTATGGATGCGTGTGCCACGCCGTTCGGGCCTTCGGCTCAAACGTCACGTTGGCCCCGGCGGCGCGGGCGGGGGCATCGGCGCTGAACAGTGACTCCAGCCGCACGTGGCCAGTGAAGTATTCTTCGGGCGCCGGCTTGGATGGGCGGGTTCCGTTTCGACTGATATCCATGCTTAACCTCATCGTGGGGAAGTGACGGTGGTATTGCCTTCTTATGGCTGTCAATTATCGCATTCAGACCGCTTTTGCCAGCTCGGACACGGTGCGCAGTATTGACGGGATCACGTGCTTTCGTGCCCACTCAAAACGTCTTAGCCGCGGCTATAGAACAAAAAAACTCCCGGGTGCGGCGGGAAGAACGGCATAAGTGCGCGGTTCATTCTGCACCCGGTGATGTCACAAGTAACACAGAACCGAGCGACAGTATGTGATCTGGTTCGTACCCGGTATCGACTGCGACGAGCCGCCCAACACGTCGCGCTCGAAAGCGGGCTCGGGCGTATACAAGTGAACGTGAAGGGCGATTCCGGCTAACGTGAACTCGGTATTTTTCTTAACGCATCACTCAGCCAGATTGGCACCGTGGGCGTTCACGATGGGCCAATGACCTGTGATGGGTTGCCCATGCCGATCGAGACCGCATTTCGCGCACTTACCCCGCACCAATACGGCTGTGCACTCGAAATAAACCCATCCGGGCTCTTTGCCTGGCTCAAAATGCTGGAGCTGAGCCCAATGCGGGATATTCTCGTCGTTTGCTCGCGGCGCTGCCCACATGATCCGAGCCCTCAACACGAGTTCAGCTCTTGCGACTGAAGGCGGCTCGGCGAGGCGCCGCCAAACGGCAGAGCGGATCCCAGGTAATACAAGTCACCGAGGATCGTTCTTGAGGCCTTTCGGNNGTTATTTCTCGCTGGGCCGCATGGGCATCGGCCGGCGATACTCGACCCATCGCCCGGTTCAACAACGAATTGCGGCACTCGAAGCTACGCCTAGGCGTGCCTGCATGCCGGGATCGAGGGAGAGACGGCGTCGTCGATTAAAGGCCAGAGTATGAACGAAGCAAGATTGCCGACGAACTACTGGCCGGCAATGTAGTGCTCGAGTTGCTCAATCATGAACTCTTTATGTTCAATGATGGCCTTGACCAGATCGCCAATCGAGATCAGCCCGACCAGCTTATTGTCATCCATGACCGGCATATGTCGGAAGTGCTTGTCCGTCATGACGGCCAGGCATTCCTCAATATCCATCGAGGGCGTTGCATAGGCTATGTGCTCGGTCATCACATCCCGCACTGGGGTATCGCGCGATGAGCGATCCTCAAGCACGAGTTTACGGGCGTAGTCTCGCTCGGAAATCAGACCGACAAGCTGTTCGTCTTGCTTGACCAGAACTGCGCCAATATTTTTCTCGGCCATCAATTGTAAGGCCGCGAAGACGGTCGTTTCCGGCCCAACGGACCAGATATCGGAGGACTTTTTGCGAAGCAGGTCGTTGACAAGGGCCATGCTGGTTCTCCTGAAGCGGTAATACCTTCGAACGCTTACGCGCATCAGATTACAGGAAGATTCGGGCGGTACGGAACGATTTGTTCAGGAAAACCTCCACATGGCCGCTGGCCGATTGATACTGGCGTGGCAAATGGGCGTCAAGCCGACCTTTGATCCGCGTTGGGGCGTGCGCATAATGGCTTTGTCGACATCCCAAAGCGAATTTTCGACTGGTTTACGCTCGAAAGCTCGACGGAGCTACCAGCGCGCGTCAGCCAGCCGCTATACGCCGGTGCGCATGCCGGTCATTTTCTGGCTACTGCAGATGGGGTGTGGCTCACCGAGCGAGTGCTGATCCGGGGCCGTCCTGAACGATTGCCTCTTGTTCGCCCCCTGCGCGATGAATTCGTTAACGGCCGGGCCCAATAATCTCGGTGGCGCGCGGCACCTGAGGAACAATAGCCGTGAAACTCTGCTGGTTCGCCCTGAACCGCATTTAACGTAACCCGGATGGGGTGGTATTGGTTTCGAGCTGCTTGGCCCGCGCATCATTCGGATGGCGAGATCCGGGCTTACAGTTGTGCCTCGATTACCCGGGCCCAGTACATCGCCTGAAAGAAATGGCGCCAGGATCGACGAGTTGAGCCACTTGGCGGGGAGGGCATGTGTTTGAGTCAGAAGCGGGCCAGTGCCCTTGTGAAGTGCCGCGCCCATCGATGTTCCAGGACGACGTCCCGGGACGCGCCCCGACCGAGCGACTCCCGGCGCAGATGGTTCTCGGGGTGGCGCGATCACACAGGCCTGGGTGCTGAGCCGCTGGCGCCCTCGTTGAAGCGCTAATGAGTCAGGGGTCGACGCGCATGACCAGGGCGCGAATCAAGGTACGCGGTGGGACGAACTCGCCGTCACTGCGCCCGCCACTGGGGTTTAGTACTTGGCGGTAGTGGCTCGAATCCCAACCGGGCCAGGATTCTGATGAGGCAGGGTGTTGTCGCGCGACGAATGCTACGGTGTTCCAACAATCGTTCAATACTTGCGTACAGTCGCGTGTTAACCGATATGACAGCGTCGATAACGCAGGAGTTTACGCATGGCTTTCAATGTATTTGTGCTGGGCATGGATGAATTTAATCGCCAGAAACTGGAGCGATTACCGGTCGCGGCCGAATGCACGTTTCACGGGCTGCTGGATCCGGCCGAGATCATGGAGGCCGAATATTTCCCGATTGACGATATGCTGGAGCGGGCTGGGGACCAAATCCAGGCCTTTGACGGCTCGATCGATGCCATCGTCGGTTATGTGGATTTCCCGGTATCGACCATGCTCCCGATTCTCGCGCGCCGATTTGGTCTTCGCGGCTTGTCGCTCGAATCGCTTTTGAAATGCGAACACAAGTACTGGAGCCGACTGGTCCAGCGCGAAGTGGTTCCGCAGCATATCCCGCACTTTGAGCTGGTGGATCCGTTCGCTGACATTTCGGTTGGCGGACGAAACCTCGAGTATCCGTTCTGGCTCAAGCCGGTGAAATCAGCGGGCTCTTATCTGGGGTTTCGGGTTGAAAACGATGCGGATTTCCAGAATGCCTTGGCCGAGATTCGCGACAACATCGGCATCTTCGCCGAGCCGTTCGACCGTATTCTGGATCATGCCGATTTGCCGCCCGAGGTCGCCGACGTGGGGGGGCAGTTTTGTATCGCCGAGTCGCTGATCGGCGGCCGTCAGTGCACGATCGAGGGCTATGTGCACAACGGCGAAGTGCACTTTCATGGTTTGATTGATTCAATCCGAGCCAAAGACCGGCCCACGTTCCTGCGCTATCAGTATCCATCCCGGCTTCCGCGGCGCGCTCGAGAACAGATGGAGGCTATTGCCCACCAGGTGCTCAAGCACATCGATTTCGACCAATCGGCTTTTAATATCGAATTCTTCTGGGATGCTGAGGCCGACACCGTCTGGTTACTGGAGATCAATACCCGTATCGCTCAGCACCACTCGGATTTGTTCGAGAAAGTCGACGGAGTATCCAACCACGAGGCCGCGGTTAACGTGGCGCTTGGCCGACAACCCCAGTTTCCCGAAGGCCTTGGGCAATTCAAATACGCCGCCTGTTGTTTTTTGCGGTCTTACAAAGACGGTGTGGTCGGCCACGTGCCAGAAAAAGATGAAGTGGCCGCACTTTCGGCTGATGTGCCGGGTATAATCTTCGAGCCGCATGTCACTATGGGCACCCGGCTATCCGAGCTTACCCATCAGGAAACCTACAGCTACGCGCTGGCCCTGGTATATCTTGGCGGCGACGATCCCGACCAGTTGCGCGAGCGGTTTGAGCTGTGCCGCGAACGGCTCGACTTTGCCATCAAGACGGCCTAGTCAAATTGAATCAACGAGGACATCCAACGGAATGCGACAGACGACGATTTTCCCGCACCAGGTAAGAGAACTGGCCGATGTGCGTATTCCCATGGCTGACGGCGTACATCTGGCTGCTCGCATCTGGCTTCCGGAAGATGCCGAGGCCAATCCGGTGCCCGCGATTCTCGAATATATCCCGTATCGGAAGACCGACCACACCCGCCGCCGGGATGATCTCAATCATCCGTATTTTGCGGGCCATGGCTATGCCTCGATACGCGTGGATATCCGGGGTTCGGGGGATTCGGAAGGCGTGCTCCAAGACGAATACACCCGCCAGGAGCTCGACGACGGTGTCGCCATCATCGACTGGCTGACGGCCCAGCCCTGGTGTGATGGCAACGTCGGCATGATCGGCATCTCCTGGGGGGGATTCAACGGCTTGCAGATTGCTGAATTGCAGCCCGAAGCGCTGAAGGCTGTGATTTCGATTTGTTCAACCGACGATCGTTATGCCGACGACGTGCATTACATGGGCGGCTGCATGCTGCTCGACAATCTGTCGTGGGCCTCGATCATGTTTGCGGGCAATTCCTGCCCGCCGGATCCTGGCGTCGTTGGCGACAAATGGCGGTCGATGTGGCTGGAGCGGCTCAAGGGGTCCGGCTTGTGGCTCGATCAATGGACGCGTCATCAATACCGCGACCATTTCTGGAAACACGCCTCGATCTGCGAAAACTTCTCTAACGTTCGCTGCCCGATCTATGCCGTCAGCGGCTGGGCTGATGGTTATTCCAATTCGGTAATGCGCCTGCTCGAACAGCTGGATGTGCCGACCAAGGGCTTGATCGGCCCCTGGAGTCATCGCTATCCGCACCTGGGCGAAGCCGGCCCGGCTATTGGATTTTTGCAGGAATCGCTGCGCTGGTGGGATTACTGGCTCAAGGGCGTGGACACCGGCATCATGGACGAGCCACCGCTGCGCACCTGGATGCTCGACTCGGCACCGCCCAAACGTCAATATGACGTACGGCCGGGCCGCTGGGTCGGCGAGCCGTCGTGGCCGTCGCCCCATATCGATTGGCAGACACTGCATCTGGGGGACGGCACGTTGGAGCGCGAACCTTCGGCGGGGGCTTCGGCTCAGCGAATCTGTTCGCCGTTGACCACGGGGTTGCAGAGCGGCAAATGGTGTTCCTACGCCGACGGACCGGATTTGGCCGGCGACCAGCGTCCCGACGACGCCGGTTCGTTGGTGTTCGATTCCGGGCTGCTGGACACCCCGATTGAAATCCTTGGTGCGGTCACGGTCGATCTGGAACTTTCGGTCGATGAGCCGGTCGCCATGATCGCCGCGCGGCTGAACGACGTGCGGCCCGACGGCAGCGTGACGCGCGTCACCTACACGGTGCTCAATCTGAATCATCGTGAGAGCCACGAACACCCGACACCATTGGAGCCGGGTGAAAATTATCGCGTTCGCCTGAAACTCAACGACGTGGCCCAACGGTTCCCGGCGGGCCACCGGATTCGGTTGTCGCTGTCGCCGACCTACTGGCCGCTGACTTGGCCGTCACCGGAGCCGGTGACGTTGACCGTTTATCCGGCGAGCAGTTCTCTGGCTCTGCCTGTACGGCCCAAGCGCGAAGAAGACGCCGATTTGCCGAAATTCCCGAGGCCGACCGGCTCGCTGCCGACCGACGACACCGTCATCGAGCCCGCAGAGCATGACTGGAAGATCATCCACGATCTGGCAAGCGAACGGTCCACGCTCGAAATCGTGGATTCGGAAGGCGTCTATCGGCTTGAGGATACCGACACCCGCATTGAAAAACGCGGTTGGGAACGCTATTCGACGGTTGGCGACGATGTGAACTCGGCCACCGGCGAAGCTGAATGGACACTCGGCTTCAAACGCGGCGACTGGGATGTCCAGACGCAAACCCATACCCGCATGACCGCCGACGAAAGCAATTTTTATATCCAGGCGTGGCTGGATGCCCGCGAAGGCGGCGAATCGGTGTATTACGACGAGTGGGACATCACCGTGCCGCGCGAACAGGTATAGATCAAAAACAGATAGGCAAAGGTTTATGGAAAATCGGATCGCTCATGTTGACCCCG
Organism: Salinisphaeraceae bacterium UBA4764; assembly: GCA_002403445.1. Classification (GTDB taxonomy): domain Bacteria; phylum Pseudomonadota; class Gammaproteobacteria; order Nevskiales; family Salinisphaeraceae; genus Salifodinibacter. The sequence continues at coordinate 33,229 of DHHU01000009.1, forward strand.
ACCGGATGCGCGAGCGGTTGGTCAATCTGATCCGTATCCCGTCGATGACGGGGGATGAAGAGGCCGCCATCCGGCGCATTGCCGACTGGTTGTCGGAAGCCGGAGCCGAGGTCGACTACTGGTACGACGGCATCGGCAAGATGGTTACCGATCCGGCCTATCCCGGCCACGAGATCGAACGCGCGTGGATCCCTGTGGTTGCCGGCATGGTTCGCGGTCAGCGGCCCGGTCCGACGATCGTACTCACCGGTCATGTCGATGTAGTGCCACCAGGGGACTACAGCCAGTGGACCCACGAACCGTTTGCCGGTGTTATTGAGGGGGATCGACTCTACGGACGAGGCGCCGCCGACATGAAATCCGGCTTGGTCGCGGCTATAGAGGCCTTCGAGGCCTTTGCCCATAATTCGCGCGATTTCGCCGGTCGCGTGGTATTAGCCGCCGTCCCCGCCGAAGAAGACAGCGGACTCGGTACGCTGGCGCTGATTCGCCGCGGCTGGGTGGCGGACACAGCCATCGTTACCGAACCCACGGAAAAAAACGGGGTGCCCGAACTGATCGTCGCCCATGCGGGCGCCATGTCGGCCCGTATCGAGATCAACGGCCTGTCGGCCCACGCCAGCCGGCGACTGGAAGGTGAGAATGCGCTCGATCATTACATCGCAGTCCATGAGGTGCTGCGCGAAGGCGAGCGAATCCTCAACAAAAATGAAGATCACCCGCTGATGCGCAATCTGCCGTTGCCGTATGCCACAAGTGTGGGCAAGGCCTATGGCGGCGAGTGGTCATCGAGCGTCATGGAAAAACTCGAAGTCGAAGTGCGTATCGGCGTGGCGCTGAACGAGACGACCGCTGACGCCAAGACGCGTTTCGAGCGGATGTTGACCGAGGGCTTGAAAAGCCACGCCTGGTTATCAGAGCATCCGCCTGTCGTTCACTGGCGCGCCGCCGGCTTTGGCTCGGCCGCCACGAGAACCGATCACCCGGTTATCGAAGCCCTGTCCGATGCTGGCAAGCTGGCCTTCGGTCAGGCGCCAACCGTGACCGCAGCCCCCTACGGCTGCGACATGTCGGCCTGGGTGCGCGTGGGCAATGTCCCTACGGTGGTCTATGGTCCCGGCAACATTGAACAGGCGCACGCGCCAGATGAATGGGTCTCGCTGGCCAATACCGAAAAAGTCGCTCAAGCGCTCATCACGACCACCGAAAAACTGCTGGATAGTAAACGCGAAGAATTGAGGCTAACCGGTTGAGTCATCGGCGTTAATCACACGCTCTAAACCCAACGTGTAAAACGAACCCCAAATCGCCAAAGAGAAGTTCTCCTCGCTCTACAGCCCGTGAAACAAGCTGATCCAGCTTAAGGTTTTTGACGGCGAGTCCCGGGTCAAGAATGGACAGCACGTTCTCTAAACGCCGTCGAGCTCGAACTTCAGCAGATCAACCGCCTGCTCGTAACGTTTTTGCAGGTTCGCCGGTGACGTGCCGCCGATCCACATGATGGCAAGTGTGTAACTGTAGCTGTCCTGATCCATGAGTTGTGACAGGCGCTGACCCGGTTTGGGGCCGATGCTGACAATTGTGTCGGGAATCTTACGCGCGAGATCGGCCAGCTCTTCTGGCCCGGGCACGCGCTTGACAATGGCGTCCTGATAGGCGCGTATAAAGAACTTGCCGGCATAGGGAAATTCCCCGTCGCGATAGGGGAGTCGTGGGCGTTCTCCCATCGACAGATCAACGGCGATCTCGTGGTGCGACGCCCCGTCCACCTTGCGGAACAGATCGGCGTGCGATTCGGAAATCCGCGGGTTGACCTCCAGTAGCCAGACCTTGTCCGTGTTGGCATCCCAGAAGAATTCAACGTTGAACGGCGCGTTGTCGTAGCCGATATGCCGCATATAGGTTTCGATGATCTCGGTCATCCGTTTGCGAATGCGCGCCGGTAGCCGCGAGGGATATTGATAGCTGGCAAACGATGAGCCGTTGGCTTCGCGCAGCGAATCCACGGTGCCGTAGACCTTGAGTCGGCCCTTGTGCACAAAGCCTTCCTGGGTACACATCCGGCCCCCAATGATCGACTCGGCGATACAGTCGCCGCCGCCGATGTTGGCCACTTCATCGGGCATCGAAACACGTTCCAGCAGGTTGTCGAACGGGCCGGAAAATCGCCCGATGTGGGCCCGGATTTCTGCAATGGCGTGATCCCAGTCATCGCGGTTGTCGATCCGGAACCCAAGATAGGACGAAAATGACTTGATTGGCTTGACCCAGAACGGGAAGTTCAACCCCAGGTTTTTCAGGGCGTCGTCGTCGAACGGGTCAAATGCGGCGAATTTCGGGATGTGCTCGGGAATGCACCGGCGCTGCTCAAACCGACTCCAGAACTTGTGTTCGCATTTCAGCACGGCTTCAAGGGAGGCCGAGGGCAGGCCGAATTCACGACACAGGATTGGAACCGTGGTACTCACGGGGAAATCGATGTAGTGAATCAAGCCGTCGACCGCGCCGGGGTACTGTTCCAGTTCCTCACGGGACTTGGACAGAATATGATCGATGTCGTAGTGCTCCTGCTCGAGTACGTCGGAACCATCAAGCAGTTTCAGAAAGTTGTAGTTGTCGGCGTTACGGATCGATTGCAGGCGACCCAGATTGAATTCATTGAGGTTGACCACGAACACGTTCTTGCGGCGAAGCGCCGGCCGCGCGTGTTCCGATAGCGGGAAACCGCCGTTTTCGTCGAGTTCTTCATCGCCGATCAATGCCGGTGCAATCGCGCTGATCAGGCGCATATCGGTTGTGGCCGTCAGGCGAATCTGGTCGTGTTTATCGAGTACATAGGCCACACCCGGCTCGACTTTGTGGGAGGTTTTGTCGTCTAGCGCCTGAACTTCGCCTTCGCCTTCGATGCAATAAACTGATTCCAGGTGATGCGGATAGTGCATCAGCGTCGATGACCCCGCGCGCATCGTCGTATCGTGCAGCGAGTAGCTGACATCCTCGCGCGCCGTGACCAGGCGACGGCTGACCCAGTCGCCGGTGTCAACGGATCGGTTCGTATTCTCGATGTCGTTCAGATGGATGATGCGCAAAACCAGCTCTCCTGTTGCGGGCACATCGGTAAGTCATAGCTCGGTGCCCGGTGTTAATCCAGTCATCAACGCTAGGCTACGGATCGTCATCAATGCAAGACGTTAGCCTTTTAAACTAGACGAGCGCGGCAGCGAAACAACAGAACACGGTATTGGAGGGGCTCTTGGTTTGCTCTTGTGCGTCGCTCGCGTTATCGGCGAATGCGGGGAAGACTAGCGGGTGTCTTGCCCGGCACGACCTCGGCGTTGCCGGTTACGCTTGCCCCCACCGGGGCTGTTGCGCCGGCGTTGGGCGGGCTTATTAGCGTTTGATTTATCGGGGTGGCGTTCATCAGTTTTGGCGTTGCCGCGGTGGTGTTTGCCGCTATTCTTGTTTTGCGAGGCGGTATTGTTTTGGTTTTTGCTGCGCTTGAGTGGGTCATTGACCTCACCAGGCTCCGCTTCGCCGTCTCGCAGATCAATGTCGGGCAGCGTCATGCGCTCGATCTGGCCACCGACCAATTTCTCGATGTCTTTGAGATATTTGCGCTCATCAGGCCCGACCAGCGACAACGCCTGACCATCGGCGCCTGCACGGCCGGTACGGCCGATCCGGTGAACATAGTCCTCGGGAACATTGGGCAAATCGAAGTTCACGACGTGCGGCAGCATGTCAATATCGATGCCACGTGCTGCGATGTCGGTCGCCACGAGCGCTTGAGTGTCGAGTTGCTTGAACGAGGCGAGGGCGCGCGTACGAGCGTTCTGGCTTTTATTGCCGTGTAGTGCGGCGGCGCTGATGCCGTCCTCAGCCAACTGCTTGGCCAGTCGGTTAGCACCGTGTTTAGTGCGCGTAAAAATCAATACCTGGACCCAGTTGCCCTCGCGGATGAGGTGCGACAGGGCCGCCCGCTTGCGCGATTTTTCTACCATCAGCACGCGCTGATCGACACTCTCGGCGGCCGAATTGCGCGGTGCGACGTCAATCTCTATCGGTTTGTTAAGGATGCTGGTGGCCAGCTTGCGAATGTCTTTGGAAAAAGTGGCCGAGAACATCAGGCGCTGACGTACGCTCGGCAGATATTTCAGTACTCGACGGATGTCGTGAATGAAGCCCATATCGAGCATCCGATCGGCTTCATCGAGCACTAGAGTGTCCACACCCGATAGATCGACGTTGTGGCTGTCGAGATGATCCAGAAGTCGGCCGGGTGTGGCCACGATCAGATCCACGCCTTGCCTGAACGCCTTGATCTGGGGTTGGTAGCCCACACCGCCATAGACTACGGCTGTACGCAGTTTTGTTTCGGCGCCGTAGGTCCGCACCGACTCGGCAACCTGCGCAGCCAGCTCACGTGTTGGCGTCAGCACCAGTACGCGGGCTTTCTTTTGCGGTTTGTCGCCCAGCTTTTCGAGCAGGGGCAGCGTGAAGGCAGCCGTTTTGCCGGTTCCGGTTTGAGCCGCCGCCAGGATATCGGTGCCGCCCAGTACAGCCGGAATGGCGCGCGTCTGGATTGCGGTAGGTTGGGTATAGCCCTGATCTTCGATGGCATTGAGCAGCCGTGACGACAGGCCGAGTTCTTGAAACGACATGAGTAATCTTCGGTTTGTGGAACGTCGGCTTGAAAAAGGGGACACCGAGCACGATCCGGGAAACTTCCGGAACAAAAAACGCTGCGACGTGGAACGATCAGCCGATCTGGAATGTGGTTGGCCGGCACACGATGTGAGCCGTTGGGTGTTTACTATACGCCAAAAGTCGATTGGAAACCGACGGTGCGACTATCCAGTCGAATTGTCGCAAGACATACGTTAATTATTGTGGCCTCGATCGAGGGTCGTCGGGCCGACTATTGATCAGCCAAGTGTTTCGTATACTGGGTTTGAGTTACGTTTTGCGGGGTTGCCTCAGCCGCCGACGCAAACAACGGCATAGGTGATGGAATGCGCTATATTGTATTGATAGGGAGCTGGGTTATTGGCTTGGCCTCTGCGGCGGCAGCGATCGCGACGTTGTCGGTCTTGTTGGCCATTATCGCGGTCGTTTTTATTGGGGCCGGCCTGGTTGGACTCCGCGATCTGTTTCAGCCGCAGCACGCACTGCTTCGGAACTATCCACTGCTTGCGCGTTTTCGCTGGTTCTTCGAAAAGATCCGCCCAGAACTCCGGCAATATCTGTTCGAGTCGGATACCGAGGCCGCGCCGTTTTCACGCGAGCAGCGTTCGCTGGTGTACGCGCGTTCCAAGGGCGTCAACGACGCCGATCCGTTCGGAACCCAGCAAAACGTGTACGCCGAAGGCCATGAATGGATCACTCACTCAATCGCTGCCTGTAAAGCCAGCGAGACACCACCGTTCATCATAATTGGCGGGCCTGACTGTACGCAGCCGTATAAATCTTCGACGCTCAATATCTCGGCTATGAGTTTCGGTGCGCTGTCAGCCAATGCCATCCGGGCACTCAACAAGGGCGCGGCATTGGGTGGCTTTGCCCACGATACGGGCGAAGGCTCGGTCAGCCGCCATCATTGCGAGTTCGGGGGGGACTTGATCTGGGAAATCGGCAGTGGTTATTTCGGCTGTCGACGAACGGACGGCGGATTTGATCGCGATCAGTTCGTCACTATGGCCTCGAAAGAGCAGATCAAGATGATCGAGATTAAACTATCTCAGGGGGCCAAACCCGGCCACGGAGGTGTGCTGCCGGGGTCCAAGGTAACCCCGGAAATTGCTGAAGCGCGCGGTGTGCCGGTCGGCCAGACGTGTATCTCGCCCGCCTCGCACACGGCATTTTCCACCCCAGTCGAAATGATGAATTTCATCGCAGATCTGCGCCAGGCGGCATCGGGCAAGCCCATCGGCTTCAAATTGTGCATCGGTCAGGGCTGGGAGTTCATGGCCCTGGTCAAGGCCATGCTCGAAACCGGCATAACCCCGGATTTCATTGTTATCGACGGGGCCGAGGGCGGCACAGGGGCCGCCCCACTGGAGCTGGCCGACAACGTCGGCACCCCGCTGCGTGAAGGATTGATCTGGGCGCAGAATTGCCTGGTCGGTGCTGGCTTGCGAGACAAGATCAAACTCGGCGCCTCCGGCAAAATCACCTCGGGGTTTCGCATGGCGTCGAACATGGCGCTGGGGGCCGACTTCTGCAACTCGGCGCGCGGATTCATGTTTGCCGTTGGATGTGTTCAGTCCGAGTCTTGTCACACGGACCTCTGCCCGACCGGTGTCGCTACCCAGAACAAATGGCGCCAACGTGCTGTGGTCGTACCGGACAAGGCCGAGCGAGTCTTTCATTACCACGACAGCACTGTAGCGGCCATGCAGGAAGTGTTGGCCACGGCCGGACTGACCGACCCCCAACAACTCACGCCGGCCCATCTATGTCGGCGCACATCGGATTCCGAAATCTTCAACGCCAACGATATCTATCGATTTCTGCGGTCGGGTGAGCTGCTCGAAAGCAATCGCGATGATTTTTACGAACGATCCTGGGCCAAGGCCCAGGCCCATACATTCGAACCCGCCGAAGTTGCGGCCGTGTGATGGCGTGACTATCCAGCCCCTTTCGCCCTAAACGGATTGGCCTGCTGCGTGCCCCGATGCCCAAGCCCACTGGAAGTTGTAACCGCCGAGGTGGCCGGTCACATCCAGCACCTCACCGATGAAGTAGAGGCCGGGCACAAGCCTGGATTCGAATTGGCTGGAAGACACGCTATCGACATCCACCCCGCCGAGTGTGACTTCGGCGGTCTTATAACCTTCGGTACTGCTGGGTTCGAACGGCCAGGCATGTAACCAGGCCGCAATCCTGTCCAATCCCTGCTTGTTCATCTGTTTCAAGGGGGGGTTGTGTAATGCGATTTCACAGAGACGGGCCGCCAAACGTTTGGGCAGCACTTCCGCCAAAACGGTTTTCAAACGGGCATCGGGCCGGGCGCGTTGGCGCTTCGTCAACCAATCGGTGCCGTCATGGTCGGGCAGGAGATCGACGTGAACCGGCGTGCCGGGTTGCCAATAAGAGGATAACTGCAGAATAGAGGGGCCGCTGATGCCGCGATGCGTAAATAATAGGCCGGCATCGAATCTATGACCGGCTGCTTCGGTGGCTGCGGGCAGGGCCAGTCCAGACAATTCTGCGTAGTTGGCCAGCTCTGAATTTTCAAACACCAAGGGAACCAGCCCTGCACGCGTCGGCCGAATGGCGTGCCCGAACTGCCGCGCCAGGTCGTAGCCGAGGCCGCTCGCGCCCATTTTCGGAATCGACAAGCCGCCGGTGGCCACAACCAGCGATTCGCCGTTGAAAGCACCCAGCGCGGTGTCGATGCGAAAACCGCCGTCCACTGATTGCACTTGCGAAATACCGGCTCGGGTTTCAATGCGTACACCGGCGGCATCGCATTCATCCTGCAGCATGGCGACGATCTGTTTCGACGATCCGTCGCAAAAAAGCTGGCCCAATTCTTTTTCGTGGTAGGCGATGCCGTGGCGCTCGACCATGGCGATGAAATCCCATTGCGTATAGCGCGCTAATGCCGACTTGCAGAAATGTGGGTTGGGGCAGATAAAGTTGTCCGGTGTGACGTCCAGATTGGTGAAATTGCAGCGACCGCCACCCGACATCAGGATCTTCTTACCGATTCGGTTGCTGCCTTCTAAAACCAGGACACGCCGGCCACGCGCTCCCGCGGTCATCGCGCACATCAGACCGGCAGCGCCGCCACCCAACACAATGACGTCGTAATCCATCAAATCTGGACGCAACAGAAACTTTTGAAATGACCCATCATTCGGTAACGACAATGTGGATGGCAACGAGTGATTCGAGTAGCACGTCGCGGCCATGTACTTTGGTTCGATAAATCGTGGGGCGTTGGACAGGCAGAGGCCATATTACGAATAGGGCTAGGGCAGAACAGCCGAAGTCTTTACCTTATTACCTCTTGTTGTTGCTCGTGAAATCAGATCATTAGGCTAGTACCGCGTGGCGGCGGCGGCAGTAGGTTGCCGCCGCTAGAAAGGCGAGGCCGAGGATCACGCCGCCCCAAGGATCGGGCTGCGACATGGGCTGGTAGACCCAAGCAAGGGCGGTAGCCGGCGCCTGCCCGGCTTCGATGGACTGCAGGGCATGGCCGACACCGGCCGGTACCAGCGGTGCGGCCACCCAGTGCCAGATCGGGTTGGGCAGGCCGAAAACGTTAAGCAGGGCGCACAGTAACGGCATCCCAAGGGCAATGATAGCCGGATGCCGGCGGACCGCGGCCGAGCACAGCATCAGCCAGCCCAGCCCGGGCGTGAGGCTGATCGCATAGACCGGCAACACCCCCAGCACCAGCGCACTGAAACCGACAAGCCTCGCCGCCGTCATCGGCGGCGTCGGTCCGGCCGTCATCGGCAGTCCGATGTTTATGGCCCACGCCGCCCAGACAGTTGTGAGACCGGTGACGGCATACACCAGCGGCAGCACGGCGAGTCCGGTGATGGCCTTGGCGGCAACGCACTGGGCATCGCTGATCGGCAGCGATTTCCAGAACAACAGGCTGCGATCGCGGCGCTCGTCGTAGAGACAGGCCAGGCCATAGGAAAACAAGGCCACCGCCAGGGTTAGGGCGAACAACACGGCGATGGTATTGAGCAGCAGATCGTAACCGCCAAGCGCCGCCAGCGACCCGATCATGTGCGTGCCGGTGCGGTTGCCGGAGACCGATTCCAGCGCTCGAGTGGAGTGATACATGACGTGCAGGCCGCCAGCCGGAGCCTGGCCGCCCAGCGACAGTGCTAGATCGAGCGCGATAATTGCCAAACCGAGCCCGATCGCCAATGCCCACAATCGGCGGTGCTCCAGGTACTCGCGCAATAGCAGCCATAAGATCGGGCGCAGCCGTTGCTTCATGCGTTACTTTGGGTTCTGAAGGCGACGAACAGATCGGCCAGCGTCGGGTGATTGCGCGCAGTTGCCAGCCGCTCAATGGCCGACAGGTCCCGACCGCGGCTGCGATCGAAAATCAGCGCGTATCCGTCACGTACGCACCGCTCGGCGCATGGTTCCAGTGTTCGCGCTTCCGTCAGCACCGCCGGCGGAACAACAACTTCCACGAAGCGCTCGGCGAGCGCGTCCATGCTGGAATCCAGGACCTTGCGACCGCGGTCGAGAAAAATTACGTCGGTCAGGATCGGCTCGATTTCAGCGACGTCGTGGGTGGTGATCAAAAGCGTTCGCTGGCCGCTCCGCCCATGCTCGAGCAAACGGTCGTAAAAGCGCCGCCGGTTCAGCAGATCGAGGCCCAGGGTCGGCTCGTCCAGCACCAGCAAGCGTGCATCGACAGCCAGCACAAGCACCAGGTGCAACTGCGCAACCATGCCCTTGGAAAGCTGGCCAATGTGGGCGCGGCGCGGGATGTCGGTGTTGGCCAGCAGCGTTTCGCAGACGGCGGCCGAAAACCCCGGGTGCAGGCGCACCATCAGTCGGATCGCTTCGGCCACCCGCAACCAGCGCGGCAGGGTGGCGACGTCGGCGATGAAGCAGATCTGCTGCATCAGGGCGTGGCGCTCGCGTGCCGGGTCGAGGCCGAGCACCCGGATCGTGCCCGGTCCGACGAGCAGGCCCAGGAGGCGATTGATCAGCGTCGTCTTGCCGGCCCCATTGGGACCGATCAGGCCGACCACGCGATGCGCGGGCACGGCCAGATCGATCTCGGTCAGCGCCGGCCGGCCGGCAAAGCGCTGGCTAACGCCCCGGGCACGGATGACGATATCGGACTCACTCATAAAACGGGCTTCCAGCCGGTATGGCTACAAACCGGCCGGACAGTGCCGGCACGGCACGAGAAGCGACCCGCCGGAGCAGGCGGTTAGCACGAGCAAAGCCAAGACATGTCTTGGACAACTCAACATCCACCGATACGACCCCATGACACTGGAACAGACAAAGGTGAGCCTGGGTACCAGCCCCGAGATCGCCGCGGATTCAAAAGGCCTGCATCAGTGGATGAAGACCGCACGAGGTGGTTTTCAAATCATAAAATGTTCGTGACAGAACGCTTAGCGAATGGGACACAATGTGGCCTATACCATTGTTTGACTCCATTGCTCCCCGATTTGTCAGGAGCGCGAAGATCTGCACCGCAGGGCTTCCGGGCTGCCCGTTGCGTCCATTGTCTCAATTTTGGCTGGAACCGTTCATTGACCCGCGCCAAGGCCTGGTGGCGGCGTCGCGAATGTCAGCCAACGTGGTCCCCGAAAATGGGGCCTTGAACAAGGCGCGATAGGCCGATTGCCGATCTGCAGTGCGGCGCCTTAGCCCTCGATAAAGCGGATGAGAGTCAATAGGGATAAGCCCCGTGGACGAGATAGTATACGTACCGGATTCGCTTTTGAAGCAAGCTGTGCTGAGATGTCCAGGGATAGAAACCGTCGTCTTTGCTTCGATGTCCCTATCGGCTTATTTTCGGTCGCTCGTTCAAAGCGAGGGCCGTCTCGGGCTCACCTGACCTATGGCGGTCTTTGCGGCGACGGGTTTTTCGATGGAATGGCAAACTGCCATCCCACGCATCATTCGAGCGGTCGATGGTCCTCGGTTACTGTCTGCCCGGAGCCCGCTTGACTGAACGATCGTTATCATCTTGCTCCGAACCAACGCTCGGGTTGGCTGCCGCCCTCGGCGCTTTTCTGATCTGGGGCGTGCTCCCCGTCTACTTCCATCTGATGGGGCCGTCGGTCTCCCCTTGGGAGATCCTCGCCCATCGCATCCTATGGACGTCGGGGCTGCTGGGCGTGGTAGTCGTGCTGTTGCGTCGGACGCATCGGGTCCGCGCAGTGTTCGTCAATCGCCGGCTGCTGGCGATGCTGGCGTTGAGCGCGGCATTGGTCGCAGCCAATTGGGGTACGTTCATCTGGGCCGTGGTCAATGATCACGTCATCGAGGCCAGTCTGGGCTACTACATTAATCCGTTGTTAAATGTGGCACTGGGGTTCCTCGTGCTCGGTGAACGCCTGCGCCGGTTGCAATGGGTGGCAGTGGTGATCGCTGCGACGGGTGTCGTGTGCTCTGTGGCCGCCTATGGCCAGGTGCCCTGGATCGGACTCATCCTCGCGGGCTGCTTCGGCTTCTATGGACTGATACGCAAACGCTTGGCCGTCGACAGCATCACTGGGCTGTTGGTCGAGACGCTGTTGCTTTCGCCGATTGCGCTGGTCGGTCTGGGCTGGCTCTATAGCCACGGCAATGCAGCGTTTGGCCTGGCTGGCGCACGAACCGACGTGCTGTTGATCGGGGCTGGTGTGCTCACGATCCTGCCGTTTACACTGTTTGCTGCCGGCGCGCGACGACTTCAGCTGGGTACCGTCGGCGTTATCCAATACCTGACGCCGACGCTGCATTTTTTGACCGGTGTGCTGTTGTTCCATGAACCGCTGACCCCAGCCGATATCAGCACCTTCACGTGTATCTGGCTGGCGCTGGGCATCTACACCCTTGATATCGTCAGATCGCAGCGCGAGCGTCGTGAAGCCTCGCGCAANNGCCAAGCCCGGTACGATTATCTTATTGGACGATTGAGGCAATAGTATGTCTTTCCATCAAACCAAAAACATAAGGCGCTCGAAGTCGCGCCAACGCTCATGCCTTGACGATGCGGCCGCTTTATTCCTCGAGCAGACCAATTGTCATCCACTCGAATGCGGTTAGACCTCAGCTAATTGCACTATTTTATTCGCTCCGCCAGCCCGGAGGCCCGAACAACACCTCGATTTATCGCTCGCTGCAAAGCCGACTCATCAGCTACAACAGCTAACCGTACCCGAGCCCGCGTCAACCCCGTGTAAAACAACTCCCGCGTCAATACCGGCACGTCATAATCCGGCAAAACAAGCGTGACGTAATCAAACTCCGAGCCCTGGCTTTTGTGGATTGTCATCGCGTAAACGGAATCGTGGGCCGGCAGCGCGCTCGGCAGAAAAGCCCGCAGGCCATTGTCGCCTTCAAACCAGACTCGAAGTTTCCCGGCCGCGTTGGTTAGCGCGACACCTACATCGCCGTTGTACAGTCCGGTGCGGTAGTCATTTTGTCGGACCATGACCGGCCGGCCGTGGTACCAAACATCCGACGGGTTGAAATCGAAGCGGCGGGCCAGGCGCTCGGTGATGCCGGCATTGATCGTCTCGCTGCCGGCGGGGCCTTGACGCACGGCAGTCAGTACGCTGTTCCGGCCGAGCTGAGCCAGGGCGAGCTTGGGATCAGTGGCTTCGATCAGGCGCGCATAATCGTCGGCCAGCCGGTCCATTAGCTGGCTGATGGCAGAGGCGTCGGAATGGCGGTGGTAGACCAGATCCGCGTGCTCTGCATTGAGCAGCGCTTCAGCAGGTGCGACTTCGCCGGCGTTAACGCAGGCCGCCAGTCGGCCGATCGTGCTGTTGGCATTGAAGCGGCGGCTCGTCTGGAGGGTGACGACATGATCGGCCAGGGCGTGGTTTGCGGGTTCCATCGGTTGGGCGAGCAGATCACCGGCGGCGGATTGCTGGTCGGCGGTGAAGCGGTTGACGCCGGCGTTGGTACAGATCTCGGCCAGCACAGAGCCCGATTCGACCGAGGCCAGTTGGTAGCGATCGCCGAGCAGGATGAGGCGAGCGTCGGTGCGGATGGCATCTGCCAGCTTGGCCATCATCGGCAGATCGACCATGGAGGCTTCGTCGACAATCACGACGTCGTAAGGCAGCGGGTTGTCCGCGTTGAAGCGCGGCCGGGTTGTAGCGCCTGTCAGGCCCAATAGGCGGTGAAGGGTTCGGGCGGTTTGAGGGATGTGCTGGGCGACGGTTGCGTGATCGAAGCTTGCCTCTAACGCCATGTCGTCGAGCCCGCGCCGTGTGGATTCGAGCATACGGGCGGCGGCCTTGCCAGTGGGTGCGGCGAGGGCGATGAGCGGCGGGGTATCGTTTGAATCGAACGAGGCCTCGATCAGCACGCGCAGCAGGCGCACGATGGTGTAGGTCTTGCCAGTGCCGGGGCCGCCGGAGATGACCGTGAAGTGGTGGCGCAGGGCCGCGAATGCGGCAACGGCCTGCCAGTCGGTCGCGGCGGAGTTCTCAGTATCCGTCTGAAACAACCCATTGCCGGGCTTGAGCGCATCCATGTTTATCGGGTTGGGCGGTGCCGCCATCAGATCTCGCAGGCGTTCAGCGAGCCTGGTTTCGTACGCGTGGTAGCGCTGCAGGTAGAGCCGACCATTTTCAAGAATCAGCGGTTGGGTCTCATCGGGGCCGCCGACGAGTTCACTGGCCGTTAGCGCGCCCGTTAGTTCGGCCTGGTTTGCAGTGCTCATCAGGCTGGTGGGGATCGTTTCCAGCGCCAGGCAGGTGTGACCTTGGGTGACGGCCCAGCTCGCCAGCGCAAAGGCGCGGGCCACGAGGGGGTTGGCGCCGTGACGAACCGCCCAGTGGGCCAGGGCGCAGTCTAGATCGGACAGGCCGA
>DHHU01000009.1:46846-54686 GCA_002403445.1 Salinisphaeraceae bacterium UBA4764
CGGTTGCCGCGCCGGGATCGAGCTTGCTGGCGCGTCGTTCCGCGCGTTCCAATGCCACTGGCTCGGATAGGTTGGAACGCGTCACGCGGGGCACACTGGCCGGTAGCCGGGTCCCTACTCGCAAGCTTGCATTCAGTGAAATTTTCAGCGCCACGTTTCCCCGATCGTTTTCGGTCCGCTCTGACATATCGGGCTGTGGTCTCGGCATTGCCATCTCCGATTCTGATGCAAAAACTGGAAACGGCGGCATGAGCTTATTTGGCAGTCGCTTGTGTAGGATTCAGTCATTGTCGAGCCTGACGAGTTGCGACATGCCGCATTGCGCGTAAAGGTCTCAGCCGCGGCCTGAGGTGATCCGGTTGCGCATCGCGGCTTCAACACGTTGTGCAGCATTCGAAGCCTTTAATNNCAGTGCCAAATCTCGACTTATCGAGACGCCAGAACCCGAGAGGTTGATCCCGTTGGTCGCAATAAACGATTGCGCATCTCGGGCGTTGGAACGTTACGCCCTAACCGGGACTAGAGGGCGCCTGACAACTGTGATTCTTTTGCGATTGGAAGTTTGGATAACGGCGTATTCGGGGCATCGGTTACGCCAATGCGCCACTGGGCTCATCGGCCCCATCGAATAACCGATCCAGCATTTCGATAAGCCCGCTATCCGGCCGATCGACGAACACGCCGGCCGTCGTGGCACCGTCCATGGCCCGTACAAACAGATACTGCACCCCGCCCAGGTGCGTGGTGGGGTCGTACCCATCGCCCAGGCAACGCCGTAGGTGGCGGTGCAGGGCCACGGTGTAGATCAGATACTGCAGATCGTAGTTTTGATGGCCGATGGCGCGCTGCATGGCATCAGGTTGGTAGGCGCTGGGCGTGTCGCCAAGGCGATTGGTTTTGTAGTCGAGAATGACGTAGCGGCCTTCAGTTTCTACCACCAGATCGATGAAGCCCTGCATCAACCCGTAAAGGGTCTGCATTGGGTGGCCGCCTAAAGCGTTCGGCAGATAGCCGGCCTGGCGCAATGTGTCCACCAGTGTCCCAAGCCGGTTGCCACGCAGGCGCAGCATGAATTCCATTTCGGTGCGCAGGTTCTGTCGGCTGACGGCGGCCAGCGGGCCGATATCCGGCAGCGGCGTATATAGCGTGCGGGCAACCAGATCGGTGGTGTCGTCGATCCGGGGGTCGGCTTTATCTTCGCCAATGAAGCCGTATTGGCGCAGCGTGTCGTAGACCTGCCGGCGTTGATTGTCGTTGGGCGGGGTGCCCGGCGCCGGCCAGGGGCCGTGTTCCGCCGTTCCCAACTGTTGTTCCAGCAGGTCGTGCACGGCCGAGCCGAAGCGCACACCGGACAGGCGAGAGTCCAAACTGGGCAACGCACCTTCGCCTCCGGCTTGCGAGGATTCGGGGGACTGGCTGACGAATTCGTCTTGTGCGCCCGGTTCGGGTAGTCCGGCTGGAGCGCTATCGGAGGGAGCGTGGGCCAGACGCGAGAAACTGTAAGTGGACCAACGCGGACGTGCCGCGGGTAGGTCGGTGCGGGTTGCGACAAGCCGTTCGGCGCCCATGGCGGCTGGGAAATCGACAGCCGGCGGTGGCCGCGTCACATCGATCCGTTCGACCGCGATTGCCTCAGGGCTGGCCTGTTGCAGACGATCCAGAGCGTCGCCGCCGGCGACGCCTTGGCGATACAAAAGATCGCCGAGTGCGCTGCTGGGGCCGGTGTCATCCGGCTCACGCCAGCCGACGATGAGTGCCTGTTCGGCGCGGGTCAGGGCCACGTAGAGCAGGCGCAGCGCTTCCGAGCGGGCCTCGATCCTGGCCTGTTCCACGTTGGCCGGATCGTCACCGATCAGATCGATCATGGCCTGGCTTTGGCTGCCATCAGCGCTTGCTTGATGGAACACGAGCGGCGGCTTGCCCGGTTTGCCGGCGGTGCCGAGCCACTGGGCGAAGGGCAAGAACACGATCGGATACTGCAGGCCCTTGGCTGAATGCACGGTGGTGATGCGCACGAGATCAGCATCGGACTCCAGACGCAGCTGGCTTTGGTCTTCGGCCTCCAGGGTATTGCTTTGGGCGGCGTCAATATGCTCATCCAGCCAGCGCACAACACTGGCCATGCCAAAACATTCGGTTTCAGCGTTGGCCAGCAGTTCGCCAAGCTGGAGATAGTTGCTCATGCGGCGCTCGCCGTCGGTAAGCGCAAGTAGGTCGGGTGCGGCGGTGATGTACAGGTCTTCCAGTGCCGACAGCACACCGCGCTTGGACCAAGCGTCGAACAGTGCATGGAAACGCTCGATGGCCTGCTGCATAGTGTGGTCATCGTCCGCGAGTGCCACCAGATCGGCCAGTCGCTTGCCGATGAGTCCAGTCGGCTGGGCGGCCCGCACGGCAGCGGCATCATCNNGCGATGCTGGCAGACTGCGCTGATCCCGTGATTGGCGAGTGCCCCCTGCAACGTGGTGGCTTCGTGGTTATTGTTGACGAGCACGGCGATATCACGGGCGGCGACCGGTGTAGTCGTGTTGTCGGCATTCTGCCAATGGCCGGATTCGCCGCTGATCAGTCGTGCGATGGCGGCAACGGTTTCATCGATCAGTCGGTCATTGTCGTCGGACTTGGACGGGTTTTTGGTCTTGCCGTTGTTCTGTGATGTCTCGTTGCCGTGGAGCTGCCAGAAAGTCAGCGCGCTGTGTTCCTCGCCATCGGCAGAGACGAGCCGGCGGTCGCCAGCCTGCCGGCCCGCAATGATGTGCGGCAGATCGATCTCGGAGACGACGAACGGATCAGCGCCCGGCAGCCGGTACAGCGCTTCAATGGCATCAAGCACGGGTTGAGTCGAGCGGAAGTTGGTGGTCAGCGTATAACGCGCCTCGCGCGCGGCCCGGGCGGCGTCGAGATAGGCATAGATATCACCGCCTCGGAATCCGTAAATGGCCTGCTTCGGGTCGCCGATGAGCAGCAGTGCACCGTGGTCGCGTTCGGATGTCAGATAAATACGCGCCAGACTGGCGTACTGCAGCGGGTCGGTGTCCTGAAATTCATCGACCAAGGCATAGGGCCAGCGCGCGTGCAGTGTATCGGCTAGGATTTGGCCGGTGCGTTCTTGGGTGAGAGCGGTGTGCAGGGCTTTGATGAGGTCGTCGTAGCTGTATTGACGGCGTTCGATCTTGCGCACGGCGGCGCGCTCACGCACGGCGGCTACCGCCCGGCTGATCGCGACCAGCCGGGCCAGCGGCTGGATTTCTGCAAGTAGCGACAGGGCGACCAGTTCGTATAGCGGCTCGGCGTAGGCCTGGCAGCTTTTGGGTTTCTTTTTGAACTGGTTTGCGGGATCGGCGAGCGTCTTGACCCAGTCCCCCAGGATCGGCGCCGTATCGGCAGCAATTGCCGCGCTGATCTGGCTATCGAGTGCGGCCACGGCGTCACGCGGGTTGTCGTAGGCAGTCAATGCCGAATTCAGCAAATCATTTTTCTTCAGCGCGTCGTGCTCACAAGCCTCGGTCAGTGCCTTTGCCAGCGGCTCCGCCGTGCCCGGCCAGTGACGCGCCAAGTGGCCCTTGAGTTCGGCCAGACGGTCGTGATTGATGCCCGCTAGCTCGGCATGGGGCCGCCCCAAAACCGGGCGAATCGTCTCGTAAAGAGCCTCCGGCGAGGGCCAGAGTGACAGCACGTCGCCTGCCGAGGCGTCGGCCCCGAACACATGGGCGCGCCAGTAATCGGCGGCGGCTTCACGATAAAGACTCGGGTCGTCAATCGGGTCGCCGCGATCAAACGGCAGGGCCGACTCGAAGGCATTTTCAGTCGCGGCTCGCTGGGCAAAGCCGTGGATCGTCACGATCGTGGCTTCGTCCACACGGGCGGCGGCATCGGCCAGCCGACGGGCGAGAACGGTGGATGTTTCGTCACAGCCGGCGATGATCCGTTGCGTGAAAGCGTGCTCGGGGTTGTCCGGCTCGGCCAGATCCGGGCGCTGGGCGATGCGTGCAGCGTCGGCCAGGCGCTCCCGGATGCGCTCGCGCAGTTCCTTGGTGGCGGCGCGGGTGAATGTCATGACCAGAATATCGCGTACTGAGGTCTGCTTCTCGATGATCAGGCGCAAATACAGACCGGCCAGGGAAAATGTCTTGCCGGTGCCGGCACTGGCCTCGATCAGGCGCAGGCCGTGCAGCGGCAGGGTGGCGGCGTCGAAAGGCTGGCCTGTCGTTGTGTTCTCGTTTATATCCGAGGTCATGCCGGGACCCCGGTGTTGTGCTCGATTGGTCGGATCGCGTTGTTCATCGGCCCGCTGATCGCCTCAATCGTGGCGATGAAAGCGCTTTCGCCCGCGGATTCGCCAAGCGGGGCGTCGGGCGGGCCGAGCAGCATCGAAAAATAGGCATCGCGAGCAAGATGATGCGGGTAGTAGGCCGACGGTTTGAAGCGAAAGCTCAAGTTATCGAATGCCTTTTTTTGTTCCGGGTTATAGCTGTCGTCCAGATCCGGGTGATAGGCGATCGGACAGGTCTGGCCCGCGATATACCAATTCACGAGATTGGCCAGCTCGGCGCGCGCGGTTACGGCGTCGAGTCGTCCGGCGTATTCAATGCGGCCGGCGTTTGTCTGGTCAGGTGCGAAGCCCGCCATTTCCAACGCCAGATCGTGGCCGGCGGCAACTGCGGCCAGATAATCGATCCAGTAGCGCAGGCGAAAACGAGTTTTGAGTTTGCCCGGGCGCAGCCGGCGCAGAGCGCCGGGCCAGCACTGGGCGACCCGGCCGGTAATCCGAACGCCGGCGATGTCTTTGAGCTGGATGTCGAGCGTGCTGGGCGTACCCTCGCTTTTCCAGGCCTGCCAAATCGGCAATATCTCATTTACGGCTCCGGCCTCGGCAGCATAGGTCGGTTCCGCGAGGGGCGGTGGTGGCAAGTTGCCGCGGGCGCGTTCGAGTTCGCTCGGGGCTGGATCGACTTCCGAATTACCGGCCCGGTCCGCGCTGGCGAACAGGCGCTCACGCAGTTTGGCTGCAGTAAGCGAGTCGAGCGCCACCGGCTCATCATCGTCGACTTGGCAGTCCTCGATCTCGAGATTCAATTTAATGCGCTCGCGGAAGAAAGTCCGGGCCGGATGGTCGAAGAACCGCTTGAGTGTATCCAGATCGATGGCTTCGATCGTGTCTATCGGTGGCGCTGTGCTGGTATCGAGAATGGGCCTTTGGTTTCGGCGATTGCCCATAGCTGCGTGGCTGGCATCGCGCCAGTCGCCGGCATAGGTGAATATGCGCGGGTCGGTTTCATCGGGCGAAAAATAACGCGGTGAAAACGGCTGCATCGGCTGCTGATGGATTAACCGGCGCTCGAAGGCTTGCTTGCTGTAGGCCTTGAAATAATGCCGGCGCAGAAATTCCAGGGTTTCGCCCACGATCGGCGACGGCGGCAGCGTTTCACCTGTGTTCACGTCCTGGCCGATATAACTGATGTAGAACGCATCGCGCGCGGCAGTTACGGCCTGCAGGAACAACAGGCGGTCGTCGTCCCGCGTGTTGCGATCGCCCATGCGGGGGGCATCGAGCATCACGTTGAAGGCGCGGCCGGTATCCTGACGCGGGAAGGCTGAATCGTTCAGGCCGAGTACACAGACCATGCGAAAGGGCACCGCGCGCAGCGGGACCATGCCGCAGAAGGTTATGCCTCCGGCCAGAAAGGGCTGGCGTTCGGTGGCGCGTTCCAGTGCCGACCTCAAGCTGTCGCGCACTGCCGCCCAGGAGAGTTTGCGATCGTCGGTCAGCGGCTTGTCACGCGTATAGGTTTCGGCGGTTTCGAAGCGGCCGAACACGTTACGCAGGCTGTCCACGGCGCGTTGTTCGTCGGGCGCGTCCATTGACGGCTCGATCAGTTCATCGATCATGCTGTTGAGGCGAGTCTGCCATTCACCCGGCGTGGCCGGCTCTGCCAGGCTCCTGGCGACACTGGTGAGCGTTTCCTCGAAGCGCCAGAGCTTGCCGAGCGCGGCGGTGATCCCACCTTCCAGATCCGACCAGGGCGCCACGCCGGCGCTCAGCGTTTCGTCGTCGGATTGGGCCACGCCCAGCAGCAGGCGATCGAGCCCGAAGCACCAGCTGTTTTGTTCGAATGTACCGGCACCGAGTTCGGCCCGATGCTCGGTGTCCCGGCCCCAGCGGATGCCGGCGGCGTCGACCCAGTCGGTAATGGTGTCGAGTTCGCTGGCCGATAACCCGAAACGACGCATGACTGCCGGTACGGCCAGCAGGTTAAGCAATTCGCTGGCCTTCCAGCGCAACAAGGGCAGATCGAGTAGGGTCGAAACACAGGTCACGATGGGATGTGCCGCCGACCGGGCCCGATCGGCCAGCCCGAACGGCAGATAGCGATCAGGCGCTGCCCCGCCGAACACGGCCTGAATCGCCGGCGCGTACGTGGCGACATCCGGCATCATGACGATGATGTCTTGCGGGGCGAGACGCTCGGACTCACTGATCTCGCCGGCGGCCACGCGCTTGTCGTCAGCGGCCAGTCGATCCAGCAATTGATCCTGCAGCACCTGGATCTCGCGTAGGGGGCTGTGGCACGCATGGACTTCGAACGACGTGTCGTTATCGGCCATGCCTTGGGCCGAAGCGCTGCAATCCAGCGCGACGATATCGGCCTGGACCCGGTGCAGCAGGGTGTCACGCGGTGGCGTGTGGTAATCCATCAGCTCACCCAGTTCGGGTTCGATCATGCCGGAGAAGCGGTCGGAGTACAGCACCCGCAGCGTATCCCGCGCCATGCGCCCCAGTGATGACAACATCGGATGGCCGGCCTCGACCGCCGCCTCGCCGGGCAGCAGTGCGGTCTCGTCCCGCGGGTCGTCCTCGGGTAGTTCCAGCGGCAGCCGTCCGGCAGTGATATCGCCCCAATAGGCTGCACTCGGATTCGGCAACATAAAATGCACGTCGACATGCTCGGCCAGCGTATACAACACTTCCAATTGGGTCGGTGGAATCGCGACCAGGCCGAAACAATAGAGTGTAGCCGGGCAATGCGACTTCACACGCTGCTGCAGCTCTATGTCATTGCCCAGGCGTTTAACGAAATCGTGTATCAGGAACCCGCGATGCCGTTGGCCAAGTCGAGTGTCTCGCGTCAGCCAGCGCCAGACTTCGGCCTGCCAGCGACCCGGGCCGGCCGCCGGTGACTCTCCGGCCTCCCAGCGGGCGAGCATGTCGGGGCGGTACACCAGATATTGATCGAATACGTCGGCGAGTTGGCGCGCCAGTTGATAGCGACGAACTTCGTCGATGGGTCTGCCGAGATAATCTGCCACAGAGGCAACTTCGGTGGCGATTTGTGGAAGTGCGTGATAGAGATGCCATAGCAGCAACTCGCCTTCGAAATGGGCGCTGGTGTCATTGGCGTCCTGAACCGCGTGCAACAATTCCCAGATAAACTCGCCGGGCAAAAGGCCGCGAATATTGGCCGCGACACCCTCGCTTTCGGCGATCTGAATACGCAGCCATCGACCGATGCCGGGGTTGGGGGCCAGAACCGTGTCCACACCCAGTGGCGATGGACGTTGCCGGTCACGCAGCGCCGCGAAAAGTTCCGCCAGTCGTGACAAGTCGTTGTGGTGATAGAGATAGAACATCGCTGAAGGTCTTTGGCACGTAGCGATCAGTCTAGCGTCCATGCTGGCTCAAAAACTGAGCCATCGCTTTAGTTTTGGGTCGCACACCTTCAGTCTACCGATTGGCACCGGTGGCGTTTATAATCGGCAATCCCGGGGCTATAGCTCAGCCGGATAGAGCGACGGCCTCCTAAGCCGTAGGTCGCAGGTTCGAATCCTGCTAGCCCCGCCA
>DHHU01000070.1 GCA_002403445.1 Salinisphaeraceae bacterium UBA4764
CGTGAATCTTTCATGCGGCGATTGTTTTATGCCGCTTGGGGTTAATTAGGACTACTAGCAACGCAGCCAGTGGTTTCAAGGCATCTTCGGAGCCTTATCAACCGTGCAAAATCCTGGCCATGGCGGCATCAGCCGCCGCCGCAGCGCGGATGACACGCAAATTGCGCACGATCTACACGATCTCCCTCGTGGCGAGCGTTATGCCATGGTCTAAACCTAAAGTCTTACTGCAGACATGCCATAGGGGGCGTACGAATTTAATTGAAAACCAAAAACAAGAGGTGACGTGCTGCTGGCTCGCGATCTCTTGTAAGGAAGTTCTGAGTGCAACCCGACTATTGGCGCCGACTTCTGGCCGAAGTCATAACTACGGCACTTCTGGTTTTCTTTGGCGCGGGCTCGTTCATGGCCGCACTCTCCGTTGATAACGGTCATCTGACCTATGCA
Source organism: Salinisphaeraceae bacterium UBA4764 (assembly GCA_002403445.1). Taxonomy (GTDB): domain Bacteria; phylum Pseudomonadota; class Gammaproteobacteria; order Nevskiales; family Salinisphaeraceae; genus Salifodinibacter. The sequence continues at coordinate 448 of DHHU01000070.1, forward strand.
GGCGTGGGGATTATTTCATTCGCCTTTGCGCTGATCGTTGCACTCAATATCTATATTTTTGGGCCCGTATCGGGGGCTCAGTTTAATCCAGCGGTCACGATTTCGTTGGCGGTCGTGCGCCGCTTCCCGTGGCGCGACGTCCCCCTATACATCATTGCGCAAGCTATCGGGGCGGTTATTGGGGGTCTGATTGCCTGTGAAGTGTTCGGGCCTGATAAAGCAATCACCCTTAACATCTCGGGCGGGACTCAGGTGCAGCCCGGCTTTACTGCTATTCAGGCGGCACTTGCCGAATTTATAGGGACATTTTTGTTGCTGCTCACCATCATGGCAACCGTCATCGACAAACGTGCGCCCCAGGGTTGGGCCGGTTTTCTCATCGGCTTGGAGGTGGGCTGTGAAGTCATGGTGATCGGGCCGATCAGTAACGGTTCGATCAACCCGGCGCGCACTCTGGGGCCGTATGTCGCCACCAGTATTTTCGGTGGCACCACGCCCTGGGATGAATACTGGATCTATCTCGCTGGCCCGATACTCGGCGCCATTGCGGGGTGTGCGGTGTATGAGTTTGTCGCGCAACCCGCGCGGGATTAAAGACTGATTGTTATGCGCTCGGTCAATATAAAAATCGACAGTTCAATCAGGCCGGAGTCAACCGGCCGCCAAAAGGGTTTTTTAAACTTACCAATCAAAGGTGATGACCATGAGTTCAGCCAGTAATCGCGGCGTAGTTTTTCGCGGCACACGTGATGTGGCCGTTGAATCCATCGATTTCCCCACGCTTTCGCTCGGCAACCGCGAGTGTCAGCACGGCGTCATTCTCAAGATTGTCACGACCAATATCTGTGGGAGTGACCAGCATATGGTGCGCGGCCGTACGACCGCACCGGCCGGTATGGTGTTGGGCCACGAGATTACCGGTGAGGTGATCGAATGCGGCCGTGATGTCGAGTTCGTAAACAAAGGCGATATCGTCTCAGTGCCCTTCAACGTCGCCTGCGGGCGCTGTCGGAATTGCCGACGCGGTGATACCCATATCTGTCTCAACGTCAATGCGGATCGAGCCGGCGGCGCCTACGGCTACGTCGACATGGGCGGCTGGGTCGGCGGCCAGGCCGAATACGTCATGGTTCCGTACGCGGACTTCCAACTCCTGGTCTTCCCCGACAAGGAACAGGCCATGGAAAAGATTCTCGATCTGACCATGTTGTCCGATATCTTCCCCACGGGATTCCATGGCTGTGTCAAAGCCGGTGTACAGCCGGGATCAACGGTCTATATCGCCGGTGCTGGACCGGTGGGTCTGGCCGCCGCGCGCTCGGCCCTGTTGCTTGGCGCTGCCTGCGTGATCGTCGGCGATATGAATCCCCACCGATTGGAACAAGCCGAAAGCTTCGGTTGCGAGACCATCGATCTGCGTCAGGATGCTTCCATGCCCGAGTTGATCGAATCCGTACTCGGGGTACCGGAAGTCGACGCCGCGGTCGACGCCGTGGGCTTCGAGGCCAATTGTCACGGGCATAACCACGAGAAGGAAGCGCCCGCGACCGTGCTCAATGCCGCCATGGAGATCACCCAGCCGGGTGGCGGTGTCGGTATCCCGGGTCTCTACGTGACCGAGGATCCAGGCGCTTCCGATGAGGAAGCCAAACACGGCAACCTGTCGATGAAGTTCGGACTGGGCTGGGCCAAGGCGATGTCGTTCCACACGGGCCAGACACCCGCCATGCGCTATCAACGACAGCTCATGCAGGCCATCCTTCACGACAAGGTGGATATCGGCAAGGCAGTCAACGTCACGCCGATCAGCCTTGACGAAGCGCCGAAAGGCTATGAGGACTTCGATAGCGGCGTGGCCAAGAAGTTTGTTATTGACCCGCACGGCGTCTTGGGCTAATCACAGCTTTTGACGTTGCACGGGAGCAGCCGAAGATCGGATGTTATTAAGTTCGGTATCTGACTTGCGATGGTGAATCTCGCAACGAGGCACTCTCTCTGAAGGCTGTTGGGATCCAGGCTGTTCTGTGTATACAGAACAGCCTGGATCCTGTGTATTGCCTTGTCAGCCCGCCTTATGGGTAAGGATCGGGCATCAGGTATTGCGCCCATCGAGGAAGGTGACCCCCTATGGATTTCCTGTTCAA
>DHHU01000057.1 GCA_002403445.1 Salinisphaeraceae bacterium UBA4764
CACATGCGGGCTGATATTCGCCCGGTCAAATTTTGGAATCTGCTGGCTTCAGATAAACGTGAAGCCCAGCAGCATGTGTAATACGAACCAAGGCGCTTCTACCGTCCGATCAAGCCCTCAACCGATCCGTGCTGACTTATACCAACGATTTCAATTTGTTGACCACAGTCCAGTTGCCGCATGGCGTATCGTTTCCACACCCAGGGTGAAGATAGCGATTAATATCTACGACCTGTGGTTTCAAGGCTGCATAGTCGTAGAGGACTAATGGCGTCATGCTATGCACAGCTCTGATGCGCAGGATGCAAACGGCTGTCACGCGGGTTGATTTCTACGAGCCACGTTCGGCTGGTGGCCTTCGTGGCACAGGAACCGTTGATACGCGTGCCTCTTTCCGGTGATTGCTGAGGAGCTATTCGGGTTAAATGGCTTATAGCGGGTTATCCACCCACCGAAAATTCAGACCCCAACTGTCGGCGATCGCGGAGCGGACCAAGGCGACGGTATGCTCGTCGACGTTGTCCATCGCGCCGGTTTCTTCCGGTTTGTAATGGAACACATAAAGCCGCGACAAAAATTCACCGAAGGGCAGTGACGATTCGCCCTCGAACTCCCCGCAGTCGTTTGTCGAAGTAATCACGCGCCTGCCCCAGTCCTGGCCCTTTTCGCGGTTGGGGTTGAAAAAGTATACGCGCCAGATGCCGTCCGGATCGGGTGCGACACGCTGTATAGAAATGGCGTGCCAGCCGACAAACGCGCCGGTGGCTGTTGTACTTGCGATGCCGCAAGGCTGAGCATAGACGAGATCACGACCACCGTTGTAGAGCGGATGGTAGGCGGTATAAAAGCGGCGGATGAAGGTGTTGCAATCAGTGATCGCGCCGGTGGCGGTGTCCACGAGTTCGGCAAAGCCGCGCATCACCCACCAGCCGTGCATTTCTGGGTTCACCCAGCGATGACCATCGCCGGAACGACCGAAGGTGTAACGGCTCATCTCCATGTAAATCCGGTCGATATGTGGCGTGAGTACCAATGAAACCGGGTCGAGCTCGGTATGCAGCTCCGCGGCCAAGCCATGTTGGAGTCCGCCCGAGTGGATTACGGTGTCTTCGAACTGCATAACGAGTTCGTCGTCGCGGGCAGCACTCGCGATCAGTTCCAGCAGATAACCTGGGTCGTTGTGCGCCCAGAGCGAGATTGCACGGGCCGATTGGCAAGTTGGATTGTATCCCTGATCGACTCCGCGCGGTTGACCGAGTACCGATAGCGTGGCGGCAACCAGCTCGATATTAGCCGCCGGCGGGTCATACCAGTCACTGGCACTGCGTAGCCGCTCGGCGACATGTTCGTGCACAGTCAGCGCCATAAGTCGATGCAGACTGGGGGGTACAGGCCGAATAAACAGGGTGCCCTGATTCAGCAACCGTGACAGCCCGTAAATCGAGCGCGTGGTTTCCCACCAGATTGCGTATTCTATGATTTGGTGCACCAGTTGGCGGTGCTGGTCCAGGCTGACCCGGCCTACCGTGCCGAGGTCAAGAGCGGTCGCCAGCTGATCAGGCGCATTGGCAGCGAGAAAACGCACGAGATCAGCGTGCTGGTACGAAACAAGCCCCGTTTTGTTGAGAGAGTGTGCAAACGTCTCGGCTTCCGTTTGCAGCTCATCAGCATCCAGCTTGGCTAGTGAGCCAATATAGTCACCTTTCCGGGACAGCTCGCTTGGCCCATTAAGAGCGTGTATCCATTGGCGCGCGGTGCCCTCAATGGTTCCCAGCTCGTCATCGTGGGAGCCATTGGTTTCGATCGCCCGCTCGGCTGACCTTAATAGAGATTCCACGCGCTGCGTCATGATCGGGCGCTGCAGCATCACGCGCTCGACTTCCTGAGTGAGTTCAAGGAGGATCGCGCTGGCGCCGAGTCGGTCGAGGATAAAATCGAACAGCTGCGACACACGCTGACTGGCCGCGGCATCGGTTTCACGACTTTCTTCGGTGGCTACCGGGAAAAGAAGATCCAGATTGGCAGCCAGTACCTGTTCCAGGAATTCGCGCGCTTCAGCGGCCGTTATCTGGGGCTGTTCCGTGATCCCATCAACTATCGCTAGCAAGCGCAATTCGCTCAGACATTCCATCGTGGCGTTCGCTCCCCCGCCGCGCAGCGTCCCGGCGACCAGCGCCGGTTGCAGATTTTGCGGTTCGGCCCAGTCGCCACCCCAAAACATGCCGGACGACTCGAAACGAGGTGCGAACGTATACAGACGAGCCACACCTTTCGGCGTTTCCAGAAGCCGGCGCGCATAGCCGAGCAGGCGGTTGACATGCGTTGCCTTGCCGAATGTACGGGACTGTTCGATTTTCTGGAGAACAGCCTCGAAGTCCTGAACTCTCTGATCGATGACCGTATCCGTGGGTTGAGACATAGCGCCGTTACTCATGGGCAAAGTACTCGCAAAAAGAAACGAGGTCGTCCGACGTCGTTTCGATCAAAACACTAGCTGGCAGGATAGCGTGTCTACTGGACTGTTGTGGCAATAGTGCAAAGACCCGTTGTTAAGGCTCAGATTGGCGAATCGCGTTGTACTAGGCGGGCCGCCGGCCAAGCGACTTCGGGCGCGAATTCTTTCGTCTCGCTTGACGCGCCGACAGATCCGAATATCGGGATGATGATGGCATGTATCACGAGCCACCCACTCACAATGGGCCACTTGCCATCCAGTTTTCGATCAAGCGCCAGACGCTGGTTGTTGCGACTCTTCACCCGTCCAGGACGGATGATCCGAGAGTACGGTTCGTGTGTAGTATTCATTGGCCGCGAAGCTCGATACCGACATCCGGAGTGCCAGCCACATGATGCCAAGACTGAATACCGCGATGAGGAGCATGTCGAGATAAACGTTCAAGACGCCGATGCCACCCATTTCGGTGGGGCCGAGGTAACTCCACACATACATGCCCCCGAAGTAGGGGAACAGCCAGCCAAGCGATGCCCAGTTGATGCTCGAACCGCGCTTAATGAACGTGAAGTAGATTGCGAATAGGATGAACACACCAAGTAGAAGCAAAAACATGAAATTGTCGGTGCCAAAACCTGCCCAGAAAACCACGAAGTTTGAGGCGATGAACGCCAGGGGTGCGATAACTTTCGGCAACGGCAGTCGGAACGAGCGCATCTTGGTATCCGGCATGGCATCACGCATTTTTAACAGTACGATCGGCCCGATGCCGTAGGACAAAACCGTGGCCGCCGAAGCGTAGGAAACCATTTTCTGCCAGGAGGGCAGCGGCAGAAAAAACAGCACGCCGATCACATAAACCACGAGAAGAGCTACCCACGGCGTGCCATTGTCATTGACCCAGGCAGCGGCCCGCGGCATTGTTTCGCTCTCGCCACCTGCCATGATGATGCGAGAGCCGCTGGTCGACCATATGAAGCCACAAACCCCGGGCGAAATGATGGCGTCGGCATAAAGGACCGCCGCCCACCATGATATGCCTAGAATTACGGCCAGTCCGGCGAATGGCCCGGATATGCCTTTGAAAGTCAGCCCACTCCAGCCGTTGGCCGTAACCGTGTCGGTAGGTATGGCAGTGACGAAAGCATACTGAAGCAGAATGAAAACGGCTGCGCCAATCACGATCGTGCCGATAACGGCAATGGGCAGGTTGCGGCCAGGGTTGTCAGTTTCGCCAGCCAGGTCGATGGCTTGGCGAAATCCGAATAATGCAAAGAATACGCCGGCACTTGAAATTGCAGTAAACATCCCAGTGCTGCTGACGTGTTCGGTTACTGCCATATTGCTGCTGTGATGCGATAACAGCAAGAAAATGATCATGGTGCCGATGGGAGTGATCAGTTTGAACCACGTCGCCACGGTGTTGATAGCCAGAACCAGCTTGATGGCGAGGAAGTTGAAGCCCACCATAATCGCCAGCAAACCCATCGAAACCAGGAAACCGATTCCCGTGAGCAATCCATTGTTCTGGACGAGGCCCGGAAGGTAGTTATTGGCGTAGTTTACGACCGCCATGGCCTCCACAGGTGGGATCGTGACGTAGGCCAAAAACAATATCCACGTCCAGAAATGCCCAAGTTGCACACCATGACTGACGTGGCTGATGTGGACTACACCGCCGCTCCGTGGAAACATGGGGGCCAGTTCAGCATAGACTAGGGCAAGCAGCCCGATAACCAAGGCGGCAATAGCCCACGAGCCGATACTCAAAGGCCCGGCGTCGCGGGCGGCGTTAAGTGGCCCGAGAAGCCAACCGGAGCCGATCATGCCGCCCACACCGGCGAACAACAACCCGCCGAGTCCGGCGTCTTTTTTTAGTTTACTCGCCATTTCAAGCTCCTTTTAATTTTATTAGGCACCGATCGATCAAGCCGTCGTCGGATCCAGAGTAGGTCAGTCGGCGCAGTTTTAATCTCGATCAATCAAATGAGTTTCTCATAGACGCTGGCCGCTACTATCGTGAAACGCGGTGTTTTAGGGCCGCTAAGAGCGCATTAGGCAAAGCGTTGGGGTTCCGGTGTGAGCAATTTGTTGTCGGTCGGTTCGTCTTCTTCGAGTGATATCAACGAGGCGTTGCCCCCGGCGGCAGTGGTGTCGCGGCTTATAGCGCGCTCGGTAGCGAAGCGGTGCAGATAGTGTGGGCCACCCGCCTTGGGGCCGGTGCCAGACAGACCTTCACCCCCGAACGGATGCACACCGACCACCGCGCCGATGATGTTGCGGTTGACGTAGGTGTTGCCCACGCGGATACGACGCACCACGCGCTCGACCGTGGTATCGATCCGGCTGTGGATACCGAACGTCAGGCCATAGCCCAGACTGTTGATGTCGTCGACGACGTCGTCGATCTGATTGGCATGGAATCGGATCACGTGAACAATTGGCCCGAACTGTTCATCGCCAAGCTCGTTGATCCCGGTCAATTCGTAGGCGCGAGGGGCGACGAACGTGCCGCTGTCGGATGCCTGGCCGTCAAGGTCCTTGCGGTGGATGAGTTTGAATTTTTTATCGGCCTGCCTGGCGTAGGCTTCCAGTGCATCTCGGGCATCAGCGTTGATGACCGGCGTCACGTCGGTACCGAGATGCCATGGGTTACCTACCGACAACTCGGCCATGGCACCTGCGAGCATATTCAGCAAGGTGTCGGCAATGTCGGTCTGAACGTAGAGCAGGCGCAGTGCCGAGCAGCGTTGGCCGGCGCTCTGAAAACCGGATTTGATGATATCGGCCACCGCCTGTTCGATCAGTGCCGAGGAATCCACAATCATGGCGTTCTGGCCGCCGGTTTCGGCAATCAGTGGGATGAGGGGGCCGTCACGCTCGGCCAGCGCCTTGTTGATGGCCTTGGCAGTGGCCAGTGACCCCGTGAACGCGACCCCGTCAACGCGCGCATCATTCGTCAGTGGGACACCAATGGTGGGGCCGTCCCCCGGTAGAAACGCCAGCACGTCGCCGGGAATGCCGGCTTCGAGCATCAGTTCGACGGCGCGGTGGCCGATCAGACAGGTCTGCTCGGCGGGTTTGGCGATCACTGCGTTGCCGGCGGCAAGCGCGGCAGTTGTTTGGCCGGTAAAGATCGCCAGTGGAAAATTCCACGGGCTGATGGTGACGAAAACGCCGCGCCCGGCAAGATGGTATGTATTGCGCTCACCGGTCGGACCGGGTAGGACCGCCTCGAAGGCGAATTCCTCTTCGAGTTGACAGGCGTAATAGCGGCAGAAATCTACGGCTTCGCGTACTTCGGCTACGCCATCGGGGATATTTTTTCCGGCTTCCCGGGCACACAGGGCGATCAATTCGTCCATGTGTTCTTCAAGTAAGTTGGCGTAGCGGCGTAGACACGCTGCGCGTTCGGTGGCCGGCGTGGCGGCCCACCCTGGGGCAGCGGCTGATGTGGTCGCCAGCGCCTGTTCCAGATCATCGGTGTCGGCCCAGACCACCTCGCCAACCTGGTGGGAAGTGTCGGCAGGGCTATAAATGGTCTCGGCCATGCCGTTGTCCGCGCGCTTTTGCGCGCCATTGGCTATCTTGCCACTCACCAGCGGCACAGCACGCTTGGATACTTCATCAGCACTCCGCATGCCGGTGGCCAGCTTGTCAAGCGCCAGGATGTCGGTCAGATCCACACCGCGTGCGTTAGGCCGATTGCCGCCGTAGAGATCGGGCGGTAGAGGTATTTTAGGATGTCGAGCGTTGGCGTTTTGCTCCACTTCACGTACTGGATCGGCCACAATCTCACGCACCGGTTCGTTCTCGTCGACCAGTCGGTTGACGAAGGAGCTGTTGGCCCCGTTTTCCAGTAGCCGACGCACCAGATAGGCGAGTAGATCTTCATGCGGCCCTACCGGCGCGTAAATGCGACAGGCTGCGCTTTGTTTTTTCGTCTCGACGATTTCTTCGTACAGGGCTTCGCCCATGCCGTGCAGGCGCTGGAATTCGAAGTCGTCCCGATCGCCGGCTAAGTGTCGGATGTAAGCTAGCGTGTGTGCGTTGTGGGTGGCGAACTGACCATAGAATACGCTGCCGGCATCCAGTATGCGGCGGGCGCAAGCCATGTAGGAGACATCGGTATTGGGCTTGCGGGTAAAGACTGGATAATCGTCCAAACCGGCTTGCTGGGCGAGCTTGATTTCAGTGTCCCAGTAGGCGCCCTTGACCAGACGGATCATGATCCGGCGTTCGTGAAGCCTGGCCAGGTCAGCCAGCCAATCGATGACGTCGAGCGCGCGTTTTTGATAGGCCTGTAAGGCCAGTCCGAGTCCCTGCCAGTCGCCAAGTTGTGAATCGGCAGAGGCGAGACTGAACAGTTCCAGCGACAGGTCGAGGCGACTGGCTTCTTCGGCATCCACAGTCAGGTTGATGTCATGATGAGCCGCAAGTCGCGTAAGTTGTTTAAGGCGTGGCAGGAGCTCGTCCAACACACGCTGGCGATGGCCAAGTTCGTAACGCGCATGTAAGGCCGAAAGTTTGACCGAGACGCCGGGTGAGGCCACCGGTCCGCGGCCTTTACTGGCCTTGCCGCAGGCTTCAATGGCCGCATGATATTCCTCGAGAAAACGTTGGGCATCAGCGTCGGTTCGCGCGGCTTCACCGAGCATGTCGTAGGAGTAGCGATAGCCGCGTTTTTCCATTTCGCGGGCATTTTTAAGGGCTTCTTCGATGTTGCGGCCCAAAACAAATTGTCGCCCCATCAGCCGCATTGCGCGGCGTATGGCCTGACGGATGAACGGCTCACCGGAACGCCGCACCAACCGCTGCATGACGTTGCGAAAGTTGCGCTGGGGCGCGTCTTCGTAGCGCAAAATGCGGCCGGTAAGCATCAGCCCCCAAGTGCTGGCGTTGACGAACCAGGATTTGGATTCGCCCAGATGCGACTCCCAGTTTGAGCCGCCAATCTTATCGTCGATCAAGCGGTCGACTGTTTCGTCGTCCGGGATGCGCAGCAGGGCCTCGGCCATACACATTAGCACCACGCCTTCTTGGCTGGAGAGCTCGTATTCCTGCATGAACGCGTCGATGCCGCTGCCGGTCGCGTTTTTCTCGCGTACCGCTCGAACCAGCCGGGCAGCTTCATCTTCTACGGCTTGCTGCTTGGAGTTTTGTAACCGAGCAATCCCCAGCAGTCGATCGACGTGAGTTCGTTCATCGACGCGGTAGTTCGCTAGAACGTTTTGATAGGCTGCATCGTCGGCCTGTTGCGGACGAGAATAGTGCATCGGTTTTAGCCTGGCGGAACTTGTATTAGTTGAATCTTTTTTAACAGATGCCGTATGAAAAATACAGTAGTAGTCTTATAGTCCCGGCCGGACGGCATCACCGGAATTATGATCGCCCCGTTGTTTGTGGTCCCGCGAATACAGCGCTAATGTAATCCCAACCAGCAACTCTCGGCCGCCTTGCATGACTGATTCTGTTTCTCGCCAAACCGACTTGATTCGGGCACGTGCCGCCGGACCAGACCAACCCGACGAGGGAATGTGGTTGCGTTTTGTGGAGTGCTGTGTCGCCGGTATGCTCGCCGATGACCTGCTTGCGAGACACCCCGACGATGTGGTTGCCGCAATCGCGCATCTCTACGAATTGCTGGTGCGGTCGCGCGATGCCGGTGATATAGCCGTTGAATCCAAATCAATTGCGCCGGTCGATTCTTCATGTGACACGGCGCTAATGACGCGGGCCAACGACATGGCGTTTTTCGTCGACACGGTCAGTATGGCTATCCGCGAGACAGGGGCCGAGATTGACTGGGTGATGAACGTTTGGCTTCACGTACGCCGTGACGACGCGGGCCGCATAGAAGATTTTGCGCCGCCGGGTCAGTCGCTTGATAACGCCTGGGACGAGTTACTCATGCGCTTCGAGTTCGCAGCGCCCGCCGTGCTCGATTCGAACGCGTTGACCGACGATGTTCATAAACGGCTCGACGATTTGGCAATCGTTGTTTCCGACTGGTTGGCCATGCGCCAGCAGCTCACCGAAGTGGCGAGCGGTCTCGAATGTTTGCCGGATGTAGACGACAACGGCGAGAGCGCCGAGACTGCCACTTTTTTGCGCTGGCTTGCCGGTGATCGTTTCACACTGCTGGGCTATCGCCGGCGAGAGATTCGGTCCAGAAACAACGGCGACTTGGCAATGGTTGATGTGCCTAACACCAGTCTGGGTCTGTTGCGTGAAGACCGCCCTGGTCTGGACCCCGACGGGTATGTGGCTGCACCCGCTTGGCTGGATAAATATATCGATTCACAGAACCTGTTGGTGGTGGCCAAGGCCAACACGCAGTCCTGGATTCATCACGACGAGGCGATGGACGTCATCGCTGTCAAGCGACTGAACGAACAGGGTGAGACGATCGGTGCGCATCGGTTTCTCGGTCTGTTTTCCTACGAAGCGTATTCAGCGAGCCCACGTGCCATACCGGTCCTGCGCCACAAGATTGATTACGTCACAAGGCATGCCGGCGTTCGACCCGGTTCCAACCGGGCCAAGAATCTGGCCTATATTCTCGAGACGTTTCCGCGAGACGAACTGTTTCAGTCCAGCGAGGAAGAACTGCTGGAAACGGTCATGGGTGTTCTCGGCATGCGCGAGACCGAGAAACTCCGGCTTTTCGTACGTCGCGACCACTATGATCGGTTTTTTTCCTGTCTGGTTTTTGTACCCCGTGAGCGCTACGACCGCGAGTTACGCCTACGTGTCGTCAATGAACTGGCTCGCAGTCTGTCGGGCACGGTGGAACATACCGATACGCGATTCTTGCGGGGTGCGTTCATGCGGATTTATCTGCATATTTCGGCTGGTGAATCAATCGATGCCGAGATAGACACCGCTGAAATCGAAAAGCGTCTGCTTGAAGCAACCCGCGATTGGTCTGATCGTTTTGCAGCACTGTGCCGGCGACAGAACATCAGCTTGCCGAGTTATGCCCGGGCGTTCGACGCTGCATATCGCGAACGCTTCGATGCTGAGGCTGCTATTGATGATGCGAAAATTCTTGCAGGTTTGCGTGACGACACGCTGCCTCGCCTGCGCGTGATCGGCCAGACGGCTGCTGGTGACGTCCGGCTGAAACTCTACGGCAATGGGCAGCAGATGCCTCTAGCCGATGTTATGCCGGTACTCGATCAATTTGGCCTGTCAGCGCATACCCAGTGGCCGTTTGTTGTCGAGCGCACCGGGCAGCCCACCCAGTGGATACACGAATACGAAGCTGAACATGCCAACGCTGACGCTCTCATGAATTCGAGCTGTGCTGAATCGGTCTGCCAGGCGTTTGCCGAAGTGGTCGCCGGACAGGCCGAAAACGACGGTCTGAATCGATTGATCATCACGGCAGGACTAACCCCGCGGCAGGTGATTCTGGTGCGAACGGTCGCACGTTATCTGTTGCAAACAGAGCTGCCTTTTTCGCCGGTGTATCTTCAGGATCAGATCGTAGGCCACGGGCGACTCGTCCGCTTATTGGTGGCACTTTTCGAGTTCCGCTTCGATCCCGACGGTTGTGCGGATAATACCCCCGATTATGAGGCCATTGACGCCGAATTGGAGGAGATCACTACGCTTGACGCCGATCGTCTGCTCCGTGGGTTTTATGCCGTGGTGCTGGGATGCCTTCGCACTAATTTCTATCAAACCGCAGCTGACGGCCATGCCAAGCCCTATGTAAGTATCAAGCTTGATCCCAGCGGTATTACGGAATTGCCGCGCCCGATACCGGCATTCGAAGCATTTGTCTACTCACCAGCGGTCGAAGGCGTACATCTGCGCGGCGGCAAGGTCGCGCGCGGCGGGATCCGCTGGTCCGACCGGCGCGAGGATTTTCGCACCGAGATCTTGGGGCTGATGAAGGCACAGATGGTGAAAAATGCCGTTATTGTGCCAGTCGGTGCCAAAGGCGGTTTCGTGGTCAAGGCGCACCCGGCCGACGACTCACGTGAAGCCCGCCAGAATCTAGGCATCGAGTGCTATAAAACTTTCATACGCGGCCTGCTAGACATTACAGACAACCGTGACGGAGACCGCATCGTCGCTCCCGATCGGGTCGTTAGCTATGACAGTGATGACCCGTATCTGGTGGTGGCCGCGGACAAAGGGACGGCCTCTTTTTCTGACATAGCCAACGGAGTCGCGGCGGAATACGGTTTTTGGCTGGACGACGCGTTCGCTTCCGGCGGCAAGACCGGCTATGACCATAAGGCAATGGCCATTACCGCGCGCGGCGCCTGGGTCTCGGTTTGCCAGCATTTCCACTGGCTCGGACGCGACCCGCATAGCGAACCGTTTACCGCCGTTGGTATCGGCGACATGGCCGGCGACGTTTTTGGAAACGGCATGTTGCGTTCCGATCAGATGAAGCTAATTGCAGCCTTTAACCATCGGCACATCTTTATCGACCCCGATCCCGATCCGGCGCGCAGTTTCGCCGAGCGCAAACGCCTTTTCGATAATCCGCATTTGGCCTGGACCGACTATAACCAGACGCTGATTTCAAGCGGCGGCGGCGTATTCGATCGCAGTGCGAAGCAAATCAACCTGTCGGATGCAGCGCGCGACGCCCTTGCGATCCAAGACAGTGGTCTGACGCCCAACGAATTGATTCGCGCGATACTCGCTGCGCCTGTTGAACTGCTTTGGAACGGAGGAATTGGTACTTATGTCAAGGCCAGTACCGAGGCCAATGCCACTGTAGGCGATCGCGCCAACGACAATCTGCGGATCGACGGACGCGATCTGCGCTGCGCCATCGTGGGCGAGGGCGGCAATCTCGGCTTCACTCAGAGCGGCCGTGTGGAAGCCGCGCTGGGGGGGGTGGCACTCAATACCGATGCCATCGACAACTCGGGCGGTGTCGACTGTTCGGATCTGGAAGTCAATATCAAGATTGCGCTGGGCACCGTTGAAGCGGCAGGTGAGATTTCGCGCGAAGATCGCAACGCGTTGCTCTCCGACATGAGTGACGGCGTCGCCGAACGCGTGCTGAACACCAATTATCTTCAGAATCTGCAGCTCAGCCTGTTGCAGAGCGACTCGGTTGCGCGTTTTGATGAACAAGTCAGTTTCATGCGTGCACTTGAACGTGACGGTTGGCTGGATCGTCGGCTCGAAAACCTGCCGACCGACGACATCATCGCCGAGCGCTTGCGTGACCGCGTGGGCTTGGTCCGACCTGAACTGTGTTTACTGCTCGCCTACAGCAAGATCGCTTTGGCCGATGCGCTGCTGGCAAGCGATATCCCGGATGATCCATGGCTGGAAGGAGTGCTGGACCACGGTTTTCCCGACGAACTGGTCGCCCGCTATCCGGACGCGATCAACAATCATCGACTCAAGCGTGAGCTGATCAGTACGCGGGTAACCAATCGCATGATCGATCGCATGGGTATCGCCAGCGCTCATCGTCTGCCTACTGGGGTGACTAATCACATGTCGATGGCTGCCGAGGCGTATCTATTGGCCGATACCTGGCTGGATGGCGAAGCCATGTTTAAACGCGTCGAAGCCCTTGACGGCCAGGTGCCTGTGAACATGCAGCACGAACTGCACAAAGTGGTTATCCGGGTGCTGAAACACGCCATGAACTGGTGGCTCGGTATCGGCCATGATACGACCGACCTCGGGACACTGGTCGAACGCTATGAGGCTGATGCGCGGCGGCTTTTCACCGAACTACCTCAGCTTGTTGTCGGTGACTATGAACGACGCTGGCAAACCTATCATGACCAATGGATCGACGCCGGCATTGACAGTACGACTGCCCAGATGATCGCCAGTGCCAACAGCGGCGGTGGAATCATGGACATTGTTTCGTTGGCCGATGCGTTCAATCGCGACGTAACGGATGTGGCTCGAGTTTATTTCGAAGTTGGCGATGTACTCAACATCGCCTGGTTGCAGGATGCTATCCATACCGTTGCTGCCGACGACCGCTGGCAGGCACTCGCTCGCGCCAGTCTTCGCAACGATAGCTACCGTTTGCATCAGCAGATTGCGAGCCAGGTCCTGCAGTTGGAAGCTGAGCAACCCTTGCCCGCGTGGCAAGAAGCTAACGCCGAAACGGTTGCCTTCATCCAGGCCCGATTCGCTGAATTAAACGGTGTCGATCGACCCCAGCACGCCCACCTCAATGTCTTGGTGCGTGATCTGGCTAGACTCACAACGCTCAAGCCGCAAAGTATCGTTGGGTTTTCATGACAAACCGCAGACACCGCATCTAACCTGCACACCATCCATTATGCTGCTAAATAAGTGCTTTATGAGTATTGCGGCAGCTACTTGAACCTCCATGCCTCAAATCGGTTTTGTCATGGACGCCTCGCGGGGAGTTTCAAGCACATCAGGTCACATGAATACGCCGGATTTGCAGCGTCGCTGTGTTGTGGGGCGCGCCAACCCTGAAATTATCCACTTCCTAGAGTTTGATGTTTCTATCACACCTAGCAGTTGAATATGGTGGGCCCCCGGGGATTTGAACCCCGAACCTACAGATTATGAGTCTGGTGCTCTGACCGGTTGAGCTAGAGGCCCGAGAGATTGATGATATTGGCCGCACTGCTCGCTGGTTTACATTGCCGCCAACGGGGTGTCGGTCGAATATTACTCTTCAAGGAAGCTTTTCAGGAATGTTGCCCGAGATGGGTGGCGCAGTTTGCGCAGGGCCTTGGCTTCGATCTGACGTATGCGTTCACGCGTGACATCGAACTGCCGGCCAACTTCTTCGAGAGTGTGGTCGGTGTTCATGTCGATGCCAAAACGCATTCGCAACACCTTGGCTTCCCGAGGNNTCGCGACCCATTTCTTGGAGCATTTGACGACTAA
This sequence comes from Salinisphaeraceae bacterium UBA4764, assembly GCA_002403445.1. GTDB lineage: Bacteria > Pseudomonadota > Gammaproteobacteria > Nevskiales > Salinisphaeraceae > Salifodinibacter. The sequence goes on from DHHU01000057.1 coordinate 13,325, forward strand.
TGCGATTGAGTTTGTTGATGGTCTCAATCATGTGTACCGGAATCCGGATGGTACGCGCCTGGTCGGCGATCGATCGCGTGATCGCTTGGCGGATCCACCAAGTGGCATAGGTTGAGAATTTGTAGCCGCGCCGGTATTCGAACTTGTCAACGGCTTTCATTAGCCCAATGTTGCCTTCTTGGATCAGGTCCAAGAACTGCAAGCCGCGGTTGGTGTATTTCTTGGCGATGGAGATGACCAGCCGTAAGTTGGCCTCGACCATTTCTTTCTTAGCACGCCGGGCCTTGGCTTCGCCAATCGACATCTGGCGATTGATTTCCTTGATGTCGGTGACATACAGCCCGTTTTCGTTTTCGATACGCCGGGCGTCAGCTTGAATCGCTTCCAGCTCCTCGCGCCGGCTGCCGATCTTGGACGAATAGTTGCGCTTGGCCCGAATCAGCTTATCCAGCCATTCGCTCCGGGTCAGGTTATCGGGCAGTTGTCGAATGAACTCCTTGCGGGGCATACCCGCATCTGTGACGCATGCTTTGAGCATGGCGCGTTCATCGGCACGGATGTCAAGCATCACGGTTCGCAGTTGCAACGTGATGTCGTCGGCTGTTTTGGGAACTAGCTTAAAGCGCGTGAAATGGTAGGCCAAGCGGTAGAGTGCCGTTTCGGTCTGCGGATCATGACGGCCCTTGCGTTGGAGATAGTCCACTGCCTGCTGGTGAAATCCGCGCAAGGCCTCGAACTGAGCCGAGATTTCTTCATGATCGGGGCCGGTGTCCTCTGCTTCGGTGTCTGTTTCGTCGTTGTCGTCGCTGTCGTCCTTGCCGTCGTCGACCGGGTCGCCGGTTTCAGGGTCCACGAAGCCAACCAGAATATCGCTGATGCGTTTATCGCCGGCCTGGACCTGATCCCAGAGTTCAATCAAGCGCCCCGTGGTGGGCGGGAAATAGGCCAAAGAAAACATCATTTCTTGGATGCCTTCCTCGATCCGCTTGGCGATTCGGATTTCGCCCTCGCGGTCAAGGAGCTCTACCGAACCCATTTCACGCATATACATGCGGACCGGGTCGGTTGTGCGGCCGTGTTGTGGGTCGAGCGCCGCGAGTGTGGCTGCCGCTTCCTCGGCGGCATCGTCGTCCTCGCTGACAGCATTGCCCGACATCAGCAAGTTGTCATCGTCCGGTGCCTGTTCATGCACCGTGATGCCCATGTCACTGATCATGTTGACGATATCTTCGATCTGCTCGGGATCGACAATATCGTCGGGAAGTGTATCGTTGACCTCGGCATAGGTTAGGTAACCTTTTTGCTTGCCGTGGGCGATGAGTAGGCGTAGCTGAGACTTTTTATCTTTACTCATGAAACCTGTTGTGACGTCGACAAATGAGGCGAGGCTCTAAGTTCTGGGTATGCCAGATTAACCCGCCATACTAGCAAAAAAACCACGTTGGAGCACCGATAAAAGTGCTTTTATACAAAATTATAGATATCGCTTTTGCCAGAGATTTTCAATACCTATCCTAGCCAAACAAATCAGCCGTCGGCATGTCAGCGCTTGGCCAATTCGTGACCGATGTTGCGTAATTCCTGGGCGGCCTCGGCATCCAGCGAATGCCGGGATTGCTGGGTCAGAAGTTCCTGATAGCGCGCCCTTAGGGCCTGATAGCTCTCCGGTTGTGGCACCAAGCGGCGGATACATTCGGCGAATTCAGCCGCCCGGGCATCGCGAGTGCCGGGCGGGGCGTCGGCTGCCAGATCCTGAAGCCGTTCAAAGTGGCGATCATTGCGATAGCGTTCAAGCCAGCGTGCTGCGGCGCTTTCCGGTTGACTTGAGAAAAACTCGATCGCGTCCGCGAGTATGGAAGACCCTTTGATCGGCGACTGACGTAATCCGTCCAGATTGGTGACGCTCGATGCCAAAGCCGGATCGGTAAGCAAGCGTGTCAGAGCACGGGCTACGGTCGATCGCTCAATGGTGGCTTGACGCTCTGCTTTGTCTTGACGCTGCCAGGGCGCGGTTTCGTTTGGCTTGTCGTTTTCATGGGTGTGTCCATAGCGCTGGTGCAGTATTTCTTCGGAGTGACCGGTCAGTCGCGCGATTTCAAGAATCAACTCGTTACGATAAGTGTCGTTAGGCAAGCTGTTGATTGGGTTGCGCGCGCGCTCGATCAGTTCGGTCCGGCCCTCCACCGAGTCCGGATCGATGCCGGACCTAAGGCGTTCTAGCAGCCATGTTGACGCGCTACGCGCGGTCTCGATCAGGTGCTTCAAGTGCGCTGAGCCATTGTTGGACGAGACCAGCGAATCGGGATCTTCACCATCCGGGACGAACAAAAAACGGGCGCGGCGTGTCCCCCTAAGGGCGGGTAGGCAGCGATCGAGTGCTTTGTCGGCGGCGCGCTGACCGGCTTCGTCGCCATCGAAACAAAAAACCACTTCGTCGGTATAGCGGAACAGCAGCCGGATATGGGCCTCGGTTGTCGCCGTGCCGAGTGTGGCCACGGCGTTGTCGAAGCCACGCTCGGCCAGTGCCACCACGTCCATGTAGCCTTCGACAACCAACAACCGCGTCAGTTGCCGGTTGGCCTGTCGGGCTTCATAAAGTCCGTAGAGTTGGTTTGATTTGTGGAATACCGGGGTTTCGGGCGAGTTCAGATATTTGGCGCGATCTTCGCCCAAAGTCCGACCGCCAAATGCCACTGTGCGTCCTCGGGTATCGCGGATCGGAAACATCAGTCGGTTGCGGAACCGTTCGAATGTTCCATTCCCGTTGTCGCGTTCTATCAGCAAACCGGCCTTTATTGCGCTTGTGGTATCGGTGATTCGGGTTGTTAGTCCATTACTGCCATTGGGTGCATAGCCGAGGCCGAAACGTTTCGCTGTCGCGCCGCTGATACCACGTTGTTTGAGGTAATCAATGGCCGGTTGATGGTGGCGCAGGTTCCGGCGATAGTAGCGATCGGCTGCTGACAACGCGTCGTAGAGCGGTTGTCGTGGCGGGCCGTTGTCGGTTGGTGTGCCGGCGTCGTGAGGCATTTCCAATCCGAATTCGCCGGCTAACACTTCCACAGCGTCGGGAAATTCGAGCCGGTCATATTCCATGAGGAAACCGATCGCCGTGCCGTGTGCGCCACAGCCGAAGCAATAATAGAACTGCTTGGCGGGGACTACCGTGAAAGAGGGTGTTTTTTCGTCGTGGAAGGGGCAACAGGCCACGAATTCACGCCCGGCTCGCTTGAGCGTCACCCGCCGGCCCACAACGTCGGCGATGTCGGAACGCTGGAGTAGCGTATCGATAAAATGCTGTGGAATGCGCGCCACTCTGGTCTACCTACCCGCTCACGTGGGCCCGGTGCCGAGGTAAGACGGGATGCCTTCGATCAGTCAGCGAGCCGCGCCTTGACTCGGCTACTGACGTTACTCATGTCGGCTCGACCTTGAACTCGGGGTTTCAAAAAGGCCATGACGCTGCCCATGTCCCGCATTGATTTGGCATCACATTCGCCGATGGCACGGTCAATCTCGGCATCGAGCTCCGAAGCATCGAGTTGGGCTGGCAGATAGCTCTTTAGGATGTCAGCTTCAGCAGCCTCGGTATCTGCAAGTTCATCCCGTCCGGCGTCGCGATATTGCGTTTCGGCATCGCGCCGTTTTTTGACCATTTTTTCAATTGCGGCCAGGGCTGTTGCATCGTCGAGTTCACCGCTGTCAATACGCTGCTGTTTCAACTCCGACTGCGCCATTCGAAGTACGCCGAGGCGATGTTTGTCACGCTCGCGCATGGCGGCTTTAATGTCAGCAGCAAGTTGTTCCTGCACCGTCATGATTCAATTCCGGCAATCGCGCGCGGTAAGGTTTTGTTATCAGTATGAGCGAGTGGTACGTTGAGTATCACGCTGCTGACGCTTGGCGTGACGTTTGACGGCGGCAGCGTGTTTGCGTTTACGGATATCACTGGGTTTTTCGTAGTATTCCCGGCGACGGACTTCGGTCACTACGCCGGCTTTTTCGCAGCTGCGCTTAAAACGTCGCAGCGCGACTTCAAAAGGTTCGTTATCTTTGACTCGTACGCTCGGCATTCACTATCCCGTTGATAAATTGAAACTTGGGGCGTCGCATGCGGCGCCACAGGGTAAACGGTTATTTTACTTGGGCGACAGGTTTACGGCAAATCATTTCAAAGAGGCCCCTGTTNNAGCCGCGCACTTTATACCACCGATGCGTCGTTATATCGACAAGTACCGATCGGCGTGGTGATACCGTATATCGTTGACGATGTCCGAGCGACGTTGCGAGCAGCGGCCGATTTCGGTGCGCCGGTGCTTATGCGCGGCGCGGGCACCAGCTTAGCCGGCCAGACTTGCAACGTGGCAGTTGTGATCGATACTTCGAAATATCTGAACCGGATACTAGAAATCGATCCCAACAGCTGCAGAGCTTGGGTCGAGCCGGGCGTCATCTGCAACACGCTACGCACTGCCGCCCAAAGATTTGGACTAACGTTCGGCCCCGATCCTTCAACCCACACCCGCGCCACTTTGGGCGGCATGGTGGGCAATAATTCTTGTGGCGCCCACTCAGTAATGGCTGGCAAGACCGCCGAGAACGTGGTGGCCTTAGAGATTCTGACCGTCGAGGGCCATCGCCTGCGGGTCGGAGAAGATTGCGTCGAGGCCGTTGAACCTAACGACCACGACGCCGTCGCAGTCGCAACGCGCATCAAGCATGAATTGGGCACATTGGCGGAGCGCGCGGCTGAATCTGTGCGCCATGATTTTCCGTCGATTCGCCGGCGGGTGTCGGGTTTTAATCTCGATTATCTATTGCCCGAAAACCGGTTCCAAGTCGCCCGCGCTCTGGTTGGTAGTGAAGGTACCTGTGCCGTCGTGGTCGCAGTTCAGGTGCGGCTTGTTCCAAGCCCGGCGCACCGCGTGTTGCTGGTGGCCGGCTATCCCGACATCTTCACGGCCGGCGATCGGGCCCCGACGCTGGTCGCGGCCGGCGCCTTGGCAGTCGAGGGAATCGATCACAATATTATCCGCGACATGCGGCGCAAGCAGATGGCGCCGCCTGCGCTGGACGAACTGCCGTCCGGCGATGGTTTTCTGCTGGTGGAGTTCGGTGGCGCAACACAAGCCGAAGCTGAGCAGGCTGCCTGCCACGCGGCTAAGGGGGAAGCCGACTTCGCATACACGCGTATATTTACCGATTCTGCCAAGGCCGCCGAGCTTTGGGCCGTGCGTGCCAACGGCGCGGCTGCGACCAACGCGGTGCCGGGTGAGCCCGAAACCTACGCCGGTTGGGAGGATGCCGCCGTCGATCCGGGGCAGGTCGGCGATTATCTGCGTGATTTCAAGGCGCTGTTGGATCGCTACGGTTATCACTCATCACTTTATGGCCATCTTGGCGACGGCTGTATCCACGGTCGCATCACGTTTGATCTCAAATCCAATGAAGGCGTGACCATCTGGCGCCGATTCATGATCGAAGCCGCTGATCTGGTGGTTGCCTATGGTGGTTCGCTGTCCGGCGAGCACGGTGATGGCCAGACGCGCGCTGAATTGTTGCCACGGATGTTCGGCCCAGCCATCATGCGCGCCTTCGGCGAGTTCAAATCTATTTGGGATCCGGACAATCGATTGAATCCCGGCAAGGTGGTCGATCCATATCCGTTAGATTCCAATCTCAAGGTCGGACCAGATACGCATTTGGCCGAGCCGGCGACACGCTTTGCATTTGCCGCCGACCAGGGATCGTTCGCGAGTGCTGCCGGGCGCTGCGTGGGCTCTGGTAAGTGTCGGCGGCCCAACGGCGGGGCCATGTGCCCCAGCTATCAGGCCACTGGAGAAGAAGCCTGGTCTACCCGGGGCCGTGCGCGGCTACTTGAGGAAATGCTGCGCGGCGAAGTTATTCACGGCGGCTGGGAAAACGAAGCTGTCAAGGCCTCGCTTGATTTGTGTCTGGCCTGCAAAAGTTGTCGTTCGGAATGTCCGGTGCAAGTCGACATGGCGACTTACAAGGCCGAGTTTTTGAGCCATTATTATGAAAACCACTGGCGCCCACGACAGGCGTTGTCGATGGGCCGTATCCACCGTTGGGCGCGCCTCGCCGGCAAGGCGCCCAAACTCGCCAATGCAGTGAGTGGCGCGCCGGGATTCGAACATATAGTGCGCCGAATTGGCGGCATCGCCAAAGACCGTGCATTGCCGCATTTTCAGGAGCCATTCCAGAAACGGTTTGCTCGTCGCAGGTCGCGGGCCGCGAGGTCTGCGCCCCCGGTTATGCTGTGGCCGGATACGTTCAACAATCATTTCCATCCTGAAACCGCCATGGCGGCCGTGGATGCCCTAGAGATGCTGGGGTATCGCGTCGAGGTGCCGCGAGGGTTTGTCTGCTGTGGGCGACCGCTTTATGACTTCGGCATGCTAGACGCTGCTAAACAACGCTTGTCCGAAACACTGAACACCCTGGCTCAAACGCTTGAAGTCGGTACACCGATCGTAGGGCTCGAGCCTTCTTGTATGGTCACTTTCCGAGACGAGTTGCCCAACCTGTTTCCGCAGCGCGCCGATGCGGCGGCCCTTGCTAGAAACACGTATTTATTATCGGAATTTGTCAGTCATGATGTTTTAAACGATGTGCCGGAACTCGGGGACAGGGCTCTGGTCCACGGCCACTGTCATCAAAAAGCAGTGGCCGGTATGAAACCCGCTGAACGCTTGTTCGACGCACTCGGCCTGGACTGGTCGTCACCCGAGAGCGGTTGCTGCGGCATGGCTGGGTCGTTTGGTTTCGACCCGGCCAAGATCCATATCTCGTTGACCTTGGCCGAAAAGCGGCTCGCCCCGGCTATACGCGCAGCCGATACCGCGACCCGGATTGTCGCCGACGGCTACAGTTGCCGAGAACAAATCATCCAGACAACCGGTAGGCGTGCAGCGCACAGCGTTGAGTTACTCGCCGAGGCGTTGGGCAACAGAGACAGATAGCTGCCAGGTCAACTTCTGGAATAGATGGGTCGTTGTAAAAACAAAACGCTGAGAACAATTTGTATCAAGCGGCCATTGGGATCGACTTCAACACTGAAAACGCGCGGCGTGATGGCAGTGGAGAGCTGAATCGTTTATCGACCTGGATTATATTGGGACTCCGGTCTTAGCTGGGCACCAAGGTACATAAAATTAGCTAGGTTAGCGCATGCCACGTCAACGGGATAAGCATTACGGGCCTGCCACGACGCTGTACGAGGCACCGCTTGAGCTGTCCTTTGTCAGATGAGCTGTCGTTGGAGATTTGATTGTGAGTATTGCCTTTTTCCGCAGGATCTTGCTCCGGGATGATTCTTGGTTCGTGGCTGACTGAACTGCAAATGTACCGCTTGCTTGGTCAAATGGCTGGTGATACCCGCGAACTCCTTGAGCGTTTCGCTGGAGTCTCAACTAACGTTTAGTTTGACGCGTCATGCGTTTGCGCTCTGGGTAACCCAAATGGATTGACGCCAGGGTTTGAGAACTGTGCATTCGGCCCCGGCAGCGGATGGTGGGTAGGTCTGGGATGCTCTAGGCCACCACAGGCGCCACCACCATCTTGACGTCCGCCAGTGCATAATCGGAGCGAACCATTATGGTTGAACTCTGATCGAGTAATCCTTTAAGACAATTGATACGAAGCAACCTGTAGTAATTATCATAAGCATGATAGTGCTTATATATATGACTACATGTTAGGCTTATATAAGACAATTTTTGGAGTTAACGCTACGTGTTTTTTCGGGTGGCGGTTGGCAATTGGGGAAACACCAAAAGCGCCACGTACCCGTTCTCAACAAGCACCTCGAAAAAATCTTGACGCCTCGGCAGGCGAATTCGATTCTCCTCATAGCCTTAGGACGGTGCGCCAAGACTCAGTTCTTGCTGAAAAAGTCGCCAATGTTCATTAGGTACATCTGACATGAGCAATCATTCGCGCTCGCAGGGAATCGGATGGCGCTTGGATGCCACTCGGCAACTCGAAACACGTGTTGCTTGGTATTACTATGTCGGTAATCTGACTCAGCAACAGATCGCCGACCGTCTAGGCACCAGCCGTGTGCGCATCAACCGACTGCTGGCATCCTGCCGTGAGTCTGGCGTTGTGCAGGTCACCATCAACAGCGACCTGTCGAACTGCGTGGCTTTGGAAGAACGTCTGATCGATCAATATGGCCTCGAGGGCGCCGTGGTCGTGCCGACGCCGGAGGATGAAAAGCGGTTACGTGAGGCTATTGGCGTCGGTGCCGGCAATTATCTCAACGATGTGGTGGCGCCCGGCAACACCATCGCCATTGGTTGGGGCCGTACGCTAGCCAACACTTGGCGCGCGATGCGGGGGCGTGTTGATCAAGATATGTCGGTCGTCTCGTTATTAGGCGGATTGGCCTATTGCCCGGGGCTGAACTCGTTCGAGATCGCCTTCGATTTTGCCCGCAGGCTAGATGGCGAATGTCATTACATGGCGGCCCCCATCTATGCTTCCAGCCAGCAGGCGCGTGACGTGCTGTTGGAACAAGCCGCCATTCGTCAGGTCATGGACAAAGCGCGCCACGCTGACACTGCGGTGTTGACTGCCGGCGATCTCGAAGAGTCACTGATCGTCAAATATGCTTTGACCGGGGAACAAACCGAGGCGCTGATCCGTGCCGGCGCAGCTGGGGACCTACTTGGTCACTTTATCGATGTCGATGGACAAATGGTGGATCATGAACTCAATCGACGCACCGTGGCGCTTGGACTCGATGCACTCTCCGATGTTGGCCGTGTCGTGNNTACGTCGATGTGCTGGTCACGGACGAGGCCGGTGCCGAGCGTTTGACGCAATCAGGTTGATCAATAGGCCAATAATAGCGCACGGACGCTGTTTCGATACCCCATGAATACCGCCATCCTCGGGATCGAAAGTTCCTGCGACGAAAGCGCAGCCGCAATCTACGACGTAGAAAAAGGCCTCATGGCCCACGCAATCTACAGTCAAGTGGCGGTACACGCTGACTATGGCGGCGTCGTACCGGAGCTGGCCTCACGTGATCACGTGCGCAAGCTCACGCCACTAATCGAACGCGTCCGTGCTGAAGCTGGCCATCCCGGTCTGGCCGGCATTGCCTATACGCGCGGGCCGGGGCTTGTCGGTGCGCTGCTGGTGGGGGCTTCGCTCGGTGTCGGGCTCAGTGAAGGGCTGGATGTTCCCCTAATTGGAGTGCACCACATGGAAGGGCATTTGTTATCCCCAAGGCTGGAGGACAACCCGCCTGACTTGCCTTACCTTGCGCTGCTCGTATCGGGTGGCCATACATTATTGGTGTATGTGGCAGGCATCGGGCATTACCAAATTATCGGGCGTAGTGTCGATGACGCCGTGGGCGAAGCTTTCGACAAAACTGCAAAAACACTCGGTCTGGGCTATCCGGGTGGCCCCGCTGTTGCGTGTGCCGCTGAGACCGGTGATCCGACTGCCTATGACTTTCCGCGGCCGATGACCCGAAATCCGGGCATGAACTTTTCGTTTTCGGGTTTGAAAACCGCGGTCAAATTGGCGGCTGGCGGGACGCCGTCATCACAGGAGGTCGCGGATATTGCCGCAAGTTTTCAGCAAGCTGTCGTGGACACCCTGACTATCAAATGTCATCGAGCTCTGGACGTCTGTGGTGCTTCGCGATTGATCGTTGCGGGTGGTGTCGGCGCCAATCAGCGGCTACGCGATGCGCTCGGCGATCAGGCGGCCACCGAGGGTTTCGAGGTGTTCTATCCACGATCCGAATTCTGCACTGACAATGCGGCCATGATTGCGTATACCGGCTATTGCCGGCAGAGTGAAATGAAGCGAAGCGACGGTGTGATTGATGCGCGAGCACGCTGGCCGTTGACCGACCTGGCGCCGCCAGGTGTCCAATTGACTTAACACGGGCCAGGTAATCGCCCATATCAAAAGCCTCACGAGCTGTAGTACGACAAAACCGGCTATTTGATCGCGCCCAGCGTGAGCCCACGCGCGATATATTTCTGAATCACTATGCCGCCCACGATAACCGGCGCACAAATCATCACGGCGATCGCCATGACCTCCGTCCAAGGTACGGAGTAGCCACCGAGATAGGCTAAGGTGATTGTCGGTGCGGTATGCGCTTGATCCCAAAGGGGTCAGAACAAATGCTTAAGAAGGTTATTTCAAGCAAATAAACCCGCGAGAATACAGGCTACGTCACTTCCGGGTTCGACTAACGGCTGAGCTATACGCCACAAGATACTGAAACGGCTCAGACCATCAAGTAATTGCTGCTTCTTCCAGAACAATCGGTACTGATCGAAACTGGTCCACCAGAAGCCAGACAATTGGCAGTATTGTTAACACCTGATAGACCAGAATCAACACAAGTGGCAAAGTGACGAAGCCCACATTCGACGCCGTCATATAGAAGGGGATGAGAATCCCTACAGGGACGAGCATCCAGTGGGCAAAATACCAAAACCAGACATGCTTGCGGCCGGTGAAAGGAGATCGCGCAATCCCGCACGCTACTGGCGTTCCGAAAGCAAGCCCGATACCGACTGCGAAGGCGGTGACAATCACTGGATTGACCAATGCCCGCAAGATACCCGGCTCGCCAAGAGAAGCCATATACCCCGAGGCAGTCGGATGCCAGGCCAGTCAGTTGGCACGCTGACCAAATGATCCGCCGTTTTGAAGGAGGCCGCTAGCATCCAGTTCATTGGCAACGGCATGATAGGTTGATACCGGCAGGATGCATAATTTTGGTGAAATGAACTCGGGTCATGGTTTACAACCCCAGCTGGTAAAATTTTTTTAACCATTCCCTTTTTGACATAAACAGTCAATCTTCTTCTCTGTAGAAACCCTTGATGTAGATCTGGGCCAGAATGATTGACAGGGCCAAAAGAAGTATCGATTCGGCGGACGCTAGGCCAACATCGAAGCTGTGAAACCCGACGCGCTCGACGTGAAGCATGGCCCTGCGTGTGGCGGACCCTGGTCCCCTTGCTCGATCGAATAGGTTGTACCGAATGCCTTGACCGTGAATGCAGTCTGAAAGACCAGTGCGACGGTGGTTCCGGGCCACATATACGGCAGGATGACGCTCTTGAACCGGGGCCACCAACGCTCGGTTTCCAGCATCACGGCTTCATCGATATCCTTGGGAATAGGCGGTGCGCTGGCTGCATGAACAAGCGCTAGGAAAGGCGTCCATTCCCAGATCTGGACGATAACGACGGAGGTCATAAGCGCTTACCGACCCCCAACCAGGCCATATTATGGATGCTGATAAATCCCGGCAGATAATTAATGATGCCGAACAGTTGGTTGCGGATCAGTTTCGCCAGCAAACCGACGACCTCGGGCGTCACCGCACTCGGTATGATCAGACAACCCTGCAACAAACGCTTGAGAAACTTGTTGTGTAAAGGCCATGAAGAGTTGCAAATGGTGTTTTGCACTTCTTGTTGTCATTTGTTCAACGACTCGACTATGGTGTGGTCATGCCACCATTGGGATTTGAAAAGCGAAAGGGACAAGCATAAACGGCTTGCTGGTTGGCATCAGCAAAGTCACTGAATTATGAAACAGCAAGTGACCGGTGACTATGGGATGGTCGGAATCGCTTCGTGGTGGTAAGACAGCCAACGATAGTTGGCTCGTCAGAATAATGTATAGCCGCCGTCGATAACCAGTTCGGCGCCAGTCATGAAACTTGATGCGTCGCTGGCTAGATAAACTATCGTGGGCCCAAGCTCTTCCGGCGTTGCGGCGCGCTGCATGGGCGCGTCGTCAATCCAGCGCGGCTTGAATTCGGGGTTGTCGACGTCGGCCATTTCCGTGTTCACGTAACCGGGCGCGAGTGCGTTGACGCGAATGCCATAAGGCGCCCACTCGGCGGCCAGGGATTTGGTGAGTTGGTGAACTGCGGCCTTGGAGGCGTTGTAGGCCGGCTGCATTTGGGGTCGGTTGACGATCTGAGCGGAGATCGAACCGATATTGACGATGACGCCGCCGCCGCGTTCGACCATTCGGCGCCCGACGGCCTGCGCGCAGTACCAAAGCCCGTGAACGTTGATGTCGAATACCTGGCGCCACCGCTCGGGTGGGACGTCAAGCGCAGCCCCGTGAAAACAAATCCCGGCGTTATTGACAAATATGTCAACGGGGCCCAGATCACGCTCGACTTCATCTAGCAGACGCTCGGCTGTCTCGAGCTTTGCAATATCGGCTTCGAACGCAGCCGAGTGGCCGCCTTTTGTAATGATAGCGTCAGCTACGGCCTGAGCTGGGTCAACCCGCCTGGCGGCAATCGCCACCTTGGCACCAGCCTCGGCCAGTGCATGCGAAAAAGCTTCCCCGAGCCCGCCATTGCCGCCGGTGACCACGGCAGTCTTGCTGGTCAGATCGAAAGCTTGCATTACAGACATGTCCCCAGCTCGCGGGACGATTCAAACTTGGTTGGATTAGGTGATCGCCGTTCGGATCCACGAGGTAAGCCTTCGGATGTATCGAAAGCCACGTCAGCCGGCAACAGTCGTCGCCGCGCGTTCGCCGATTCGTCGCTCCAACTCTGTTTGGTCGGCGTCGAACTTGCGAATCCCTTCGGCCAGTTTGTCGACCGCCATCGGATCCTGGTTGTGTTGCCAGCGGAACGCCGATTCGTTGAGTTGGCCAGTCTGCGGCGACGTATTCGATCCTGGGGCCTGGTCTAAACGTGGCGTTACATTGCCACTGTCGGTGGCGAGCTCGTCGAGCAGGGCTGGCGAGATCGTTAGCCGATCGCAGCCAGCCAGCGCCAGAATCTGCTCTGTATTGCGGAAACTTGCGCCCATGACAACGGTTGAGTAACCGTGGCGATTGCGGTAGTTGACCACGTCACGCACAAAGTTAACCCCAGGATCCTCGTCGGGCGGATACGATGACACACCTTTGACCTGCTTGTACCAGTCGGTTACCCGGCCAACAAACGGCGAGACAAGAAACACCCCGGCTTCGAAACAGGCGCGCGCTTGAGCGTCGCTGAACAAGAGTGTCAGATTGCAGTTGATACCCTCGCTTTCCAACTGCTCCGCTGCACGGATGCCTTCCCAAGTCGAGGCGAGCTTGATCAGGATGCGATCACGTCCGATGCCGCGCTGCTCATAGAGGGCAACCAGCTTGCGAGCCTTGGTGATACTGGCTTCGCGGTCGAAAGACAGGCGTGCCGCGACTTCGGTCGACACCCGGCCGGGGATGGCCCTCGCAATTCCGGCACCGACCGCCACTGAAAGGCAATCTACGGCATGTTCCCGGGACGTTTCGTGCGTCTCGCGGGCACTGTCACCGGCGTTGGCGAGTGTTTGATCGATCAGGTCCTGGTAGCCGGGCAAGTCGAATGCTTTAAGCAGCAATGACGGATTGGTTGTTGAATCCACCGGCTGATAAGTGCGGATTGCTTCCAGATCGCCAGTATCGGCAACTACGGTTGAGATTTGTTTGAGTGAGTCGAGACGACTTGGCATGTTGATAACCTCGCAGTATCGGACGTGTTGGGGAGTTGCTGCGTAGAGGATGATGCGTTTTGAATAATGTTTAATTACTATAACATTTGTCCATTCTTAAGGTATTCGGCTGACGCTGCTACGGACTTGTCTAATACCCCCCTGTTGCGGTCAGCACTGCTTGAGGGTATTGCTGTCTCAACGCGTTTTGGTAGCGAGCATAATATTCGCGATATTGAGTGACGTTGGATGCAATTGGTATGCAGGCCAGCTTGGGATCGAGTTCGACGGCCGTTTTGCAAAGGGTGCTCAATGCGCGCGGTTCGCCACATTCTTTTTCGTGGCACCAGCACGCTTGAATCGCCGCACCCAACGCAGCGGCTTCGTTAATGACCGGCCCCACCACCGGTACATTGGTAACGTCGGCGACAATCTGTCGCCATGTTGCACTTCGGGCCCCCCCGCCGACCAGACGAAGTTCATCGGGTCTGATACCAAGACTTCGGAGCAAGTCCAGGCCATAACGCAACCCATAAGTAGCACTTTCGACGGTCGCTCGGCACAAGTTGGCAGTGGTGAAATTGTCCGGTGTCAGGCCGCTGTAACTGCCGGACGCGTTCGGCAGTGGCGGCACACGTTCGCCATTAAAAAAAGGTAGGGCAGTTACGCCACCCGAACCGATGGGGGCCCTTTTGATGGCGCGTCCGAAATCGGCAGTGGTCATGCGTAAAGTATCGGCCACCAATGACGAGGCAGCCGTAACGTTCATCGTGCAGATGAGTGGCAGCCAACCGCCATGGCTGGCACAAAAGTTGGCGACCAATCCGTCATCCGCGATAGTCGGAGCGTCGCTATGGGCAAAAACGGTGCCCGAACTCCCCAGGCTGACCGTGACAACGCCGGGCTCGATATTGCCGGTACCGATCGCACTCATCATGTTATCGCCGCCGCCGGCCGAAACCGTGACGTCCGGTCTTAGACCGAGTCTTTTGGCGATGTTGGTACGTACTAAGCCAGCGGGCGCGCCGGGCATGACCAGTGTCGGTAATACCTGTGCCGGATCAAGTTCGGGGGCCACCCGGGCCAAGATGTCCGGCCGCCATACGCGTTGGCGGGTATCGAAATAGCCGGTTCCCGAGGCGTCTCCGGCTTCGGTGGTTCGCGTGCCGGTCAGATACAGATTGAGATAGTCGTGGGGCAGCAATAAGCTATCCGTGCGGCGATAGGCCTCAGGATAATAAGAACGTAGCCAAGCAATCTTAGAAATAGTGAAACCAGGTTGCGGTACTACACCGAGTTTCTCCAAGCAGCCGTTCGGGCCACCCAGGTCGGCCACGATGTCGTCGTTTTCGGGCGCAGTTTCAGTATCGCACCAGAGTTTTGCCGGATAGACCGGATTATTGTGTTGATCCACTGCCACAAGGCTGTGTTGTTGGCCGGAGACGCCGATGGCGCGGATGGCACGGGCGTCAATATCGGCATTGGCAATCGCTTTCGAAAATGCTACTTCAAACGCTGTTATCCATTCGTCGGGATTTTGTTCTCGTCGCCCATTGTCACCACTGTGAAGCGTGTGCGCTGCAGAGCCTTCGCCCAGTGCCTCAAGTGTTTCACGATCGGCGACCACGGCTTTCGTGCTCTGCGTACCGCAGTCGATTCCCAGATACATGATGCGGGAACGTTATTGTTGAGTAAGGGCACTCACCGTCGCGCGCGCGCCGTTTTGATGCAAATTGCCCAGTGCCCATAGATAGGCGCTGACGAAACGCTCGTTATCAACCAGATCGCCAAATAATTTCCGATTCGCAATGAATGCGGTGGGCTGAGTGCGGTTATTGGCCGCTAGGGCGCGCAATTCATCGGCGATGCGATCGACTATTTCGATCGGCGCGCCGGCTTCATCAATGCCTTCGGCATAGCGAGCCCAGCTTGCAACCACGGCTGCAGTGCTCTCCATCGGACCGTCGTTGGCCAGTTGCTCGCGGATGACCGGCAGCAGCCATTTGGGAATCCGATCCGAGCTTTCGGCGCACAATCGTGCGAGCGTGTCTTTGATAGCGGGGTTGGCAAAGCGCTCGATCAGCGACTGTCGATAGTTGTCGAGGTCGATGCCTGGTACTGGGGCGAGCGTTGGAGTGGCCTCATACACCATGTATTGCAATATAAAATCCGCGAACAATTGATCCTGGGCCACTTCATGCGCGTAGCGATAGCCGGCGAGGTAGCCGAAATAGCACAGTGCCTGATGGCTGGCATTCAAGAGTCGAAGCTTCATTAATTCATAGGGTTCGACGTCTTCGACAATCTGGGCGCCGACGTCTTCGTAGGGGGGGCGTCCCTGATTGAAGTTGTCTTCAATTACCCATTGGATGAACGGCTCGCAGACCACCGGCCAGGCGTCGTCGATGGCGAATTGAGCACGGATCTGGTTGATGTCGGCGTCGGTGGTCACGGGCGTAATGCGGTCGACCATAGCATTGGGGAAACACACGTCCGTTTCCATCCAGGCAGCGACTTGCGGGGCTTTGCGCTCGGCGAACGCCTTGAACATGGCTCGCGCGGTTTCGCCATTGCCTTGAATGTTGTCACAGGACTGCACCGTAAATGGGGGCAGATCACGCTCGAGTCGACGGCGCAGAGCTTCGGTGATCAGACCGAAAGTTGTTTTGGGTGTGGAATCGGCCGCGAGATCGTGAGCCACGGCCGGCTCGTCAAAATTGAACTCGCCGGTAACGTGATCAAAGTTGTAGCCCCCCTCGGTCACGGTTAAGGATACGATGCGCGTGCTCAACGCGGCCATGGTTTCAATCACACTTTCGGGATCGTCAGGGGCATAAAGATAATCGATGATCGAGCCGATAACGCGCGGCTCGAGTTTGCCATCGGCGTGTTTGGCTACCAGCGTGTAGAGCCCGTCCTGGGTGTCCATCACTTGTTTCATGCGTTTATCTGCGGGGAGTACGCCAACGCCACAGATAGCCCATTCAAAGGCCTTGCCATCGTTCATCAGTCGGTCGAGCAGCATTGCTTGATGGGCGCGGTGAAATCCGCCGACGCCGAAGTGGACAATGCCAGGTGTGAGCGAACGCCGGTCGTAGGTGGGGATGGCCACGCGTTGTCCGATGGCGCTGAGATTCGCGGTGTTCAGGGCATCCATAACATTATTGTTGACTGGTTATCCGGATCGTTCAGGCCGTGGTCGTTTTGGCATCACCCGTGGTTCTTTTCCCCGAATCACTCGTTTCAAGCAGCGTTTTTTCCGATGCGGCATCAAAAAGATGCAGCTTGTGGCTGTCGCAGGTCAGGGCCGCGGGATCACCCATGGCGAGCGATGTGTGACTGTCCAGTTCCGCGGTCACGATGTGTTCACCAACGCGCACCTGAACTATGGTGACTGCGCCGAGTGGTTCGATAACCTCAACCGTGCCCGTTAGTTGATTGTCGGTTGTGCCCGCATTGGCATCCGTGACTAGATCAAGGTGCTCAGGGCGAACACCCGCCCACACCTCGCGGCCCAGATGGTTAGCAAGGGCGGTTTCATGCGCTTTTTCCATGGCAATTGAAAATCCCTCGCCGATTAGACGCTGACTCGCATCGTCGACGCGTGCTTTCAAGAAGTTCATCGAGGGCGTCCCGATGAAGCCGGCGACAAACATATTCACCGGTCGCTCGTAGAGTGCATTGGGCGCATCGATCTGTTGGATATAGCCGTCTCGCATCACCACGATTCGCTGGCCCATGGTCATGGCCTCGACTTGATCGTGGGTAACATAGAACGTGGTGACCCCGAGTTTGCGATGGAGTTTGACAATTTCGGCGCGCATCTCGACCCGCATTTTGGCGTCGAGGTTCGACAGCGGCTCATCCATCAGAAAAACCTGCGGCTGGCGAACGATGGCGCGGCCGAGCGCGACACGCTGGCGCTGGCCGCCGGAAAGTGCCTTGGGCTTTCGGTCCAGCAGATTCTGGATTCCGAGGATCTCGGCCGCATCGTTGACGGCCTTTGTGATTTCGGCCTTGGGCCTTTTTTTAAGTTTCAGGCTAAATGCCATGTTTTCTCGCACACTCATGTGCGGATATAGGGCATAGCTCTGAAATACCATTGCGATATCCCGATCCTTGGCAGGTATGCCGTCGACGTTGCGATCGCCGATCCAGAGTTCGCCCTTAGAGATTTCCTCGAGTCCGGCGATCATGCGCATGGTCGTGGTCTTGCCGCAGCCTGACGGCCCAACCAGCACCACGAACTCGCCGTCGCGGGTAGTTAGGTCGAAATGATCCACGGCATTGGCCTCGCCGCCGTCGAACTGCTTGCAGATGTCTTTTAGTTGAACGATTGCCATGATTTAGTAAGACGGAATTTGGTTGCCCACGGAATATCGCATTATTTGACCGCCCCGAACGTCAGACCGCGCACGAGTTGGCGCTGGGTGAACCAGCCGGCGATTAGAATGGGGAGTACCGAGAGCACGGAAGCAGCCGACATACTGGCCCAGTACTGGCCCCTAGCGCTCTTGAACCCGGACACGAATACAGCGAGTGTCGCGCCGTGCACATTGGTAAGGTTGATGGCCCAGAACGCCTCGTTCCACGCCAGAACCACGGCAAGCAACCCTGTCGACAGCAGCCCCGGCAGGGTTAATGGCACCAGAATTCGGACCAGTTTGGTCAAAAGAGAGGCACCATCGATATCCGCGGCCTCGATTATTGCTTCGGGGATGTCCTTGAAATAGGTGTAGAGCAGCCAAACCACGATCGGCAGATTCATGGCGGCAAAGATCAATACCAGCCCCCAAACACTGTCCAAGAGGTGTAGATCTTTGTACACAATATAGATCGGGATCAACACGCCCACAGGCGGCAGCATCTTGGTTGATAACATCCACAATAATGTGGAATCGGTGTATTTTGAGCGGCGAAACACCATTGAATACGCGGCTGGAATTGCAAGCGCCATGCAGATCAGCGTCGAGCCGATGGCGCTGATGCAGGAATTGATTAGGTAGTGAACGTACGCGTTGTCCACGATCGCGTTCACGTAACCGGCAATGGTCGGCGAGAAGAAAAATGCCGGGGTACGGGAAGCCGCGAGTGCGTTAGTTTTGAAGGAGGTTAATAAAAGCCAGAAAATCGGAAAGAACATCAGGACTGCAATCAGCCAGGCCAATATGTTCATTCCGAGCTTGGCGGGCCAAGACATTCGGTTCATGTCAACTGTCCTCCCGGATATTGGCGCTGATCATTCGCACGAGAAAGATCGCCACGATATTGGCCAGAATGATGGCAAACACCGCGCCAGCCGAAGCGGCTCCAATGTCATAGGATGAAAACGCCTGCAAATAGATGTAATACGGCAGGTTCGTCGAGGCATTACCGGGCCCACCGGATGTGGCGACATAGATCTGACCGAAGATGACCAAGAAGAAGATTGTCTCAAGCATGATCACGGCATAGAGTGAGCGCCCGAGTTGCGGCAGCACGATGTAGCGGAATGTCTGCCAGGCGCCGGCACCGTCAAGATAAGCAGCTTCCTTGATGTCTTCCGGGATGGCCGACAGGCTGGCGAGCAAAACCAGCATGGCAAATGGGGTCCATTGCCACGATATGATCCCGATCACCGAGGCCAGCGGGACTTTTGAAAGAAACGCGATCGGGGAAATCCCCAGCGCTCGTTGCAAAGCCGCCAGCAGACCGAAAGAAGGGTTGAGCATCAGATTTTTCCAGAGCAGGCCTGTGACGACGGGCATGATGAAAAATGGCGATGCCGCGAACGTGCGCAATAGATTCTTGCCCACGACGTGGTCGTTGTTGTAAACAATGGCAAAAGCCAAGCCGATCATCACGGTCAGTACTAGACAGCTAACGACCAGTATCAGGGTGTTGATGATCCCGGCGATGAAATTGGGATCGGTGATGATATTGGCATAGTTCGAGAAACCGGCATTGCCCTTGATGTAAGGCTCGATCAGGTTGTAGCGGCGAAACGAGTAGTAAACCGTCATTGCCAGCGGCACGATCATCCAGATGAACAGATAGACCGCTGCAGGGCCAATCAGAGCAGCCGAGCGCAGACGAGCCGCGGCCTGCTTGGATCGCTGTTTATTCGGGTGTGCCATCGAGTGTCTTGTTGGCGGTAATTTTTTCCGACCCGGCATTTAAAAAGGGAGCGAACCTTTAGGATCCGCTCCCGAATCGTTTCCAGCCGAAATAGAGCTACTTCTTGTTCTTAGAATAGTAGCCGGCCTGTTTCATGATTTTCTTAACCGCAGTCTGCGACTTCTGGAGGGCTTGATCTGCGGACATGTTGCCGGCCAGTGCCGCAGCCACGTTTTGTCCCACTTCACGCCCGATGCCTTCAAACTGGGGGATGGCCACGAACTGAATACCCGTGTAGGGCACCGGCTTGTTGGTCGGATGGTTCGGGGTGGCCTGATTGATTGATTTTAATGTCAGCTGTGCATACTTTTTGGCTGCTTTTTGGTATTGCGGGTTTTTGTATGTGGAATAACGCGTGCCGGGGGGGACGTTTTCCCATCCTTTCTTTTCTCCCACAAGATTAATATAAGCCTTGGAAGTGGCCCATTCGATGAATTTGCGGGCCGCTTGTGGGTGTTGCGTATCCTTGGGTATGGCCAGTGCCCAGCTCCAAAGCCAATGAGATCCGTTTTTAGTCTTGGCAACCGGTGCCCACGCGAAGCCAACATTGCCCGCGACTTTCGAGGTACTGGGGTCGGTGATATAGCCGGCAGCCGAGGTGGCGTCGATCCAAATCGCGCAGTGGCCGTTGGCAAACAGATTTTCAGTTTCCACAAATCCGTTTGATGTGGCACCGTTTGGTCCGTAGTTGTGCATAAGGCTTAGATACTTGTGCATAGCGGTATGCCAAGCCTTGGAAGTCAACTCCGGCTGCCACTGCTTATTGAACCAGCGGCCGCCGTAAGTGTTGACCAGCGTATCGAAATACGCCATGTTCAATCCCCATCCGGCTTTGCCGCGCAGACAGATCCCATTGATGCCCTTTTTGGGGTCGTTGAGCTTCTTAGCAAATTTCGTGATCTGTTTGTAGGTGGGGTGCTGAGGCATTTTCAGCCCTGCCTTCTTAAACAGATCCTTGCGATACATGGTGAACGACGATTCGGCATAGAACGGCAAAGCGTAAAGATTGCCACTGTATGACAGGGCTTTACGCACCGGTTTGAGCAGATCCGACTTGTCGTAGGACTTCGGCAGATTCTTGAACGGCAGAATCCAACCATTCTTGGCCCAGATGGGTGTGTTCAAGGCACCCAAGGTAACGACATCGTAAGAGCCAGAGTGGGTGGAAATATCGACCGTAACCTTGCGCCGTAGTTTGTTCTCCGGCATGACGTCCCAGTTGACCTGAATGTTCGGGTATTTTTTCTCGAATTCAGGCGTTAGTTTTTTCATGACCACCATCTGCGGATTGTTGACCGTAGCGATGGTGATTTGGGTTTTAGCAACTGCGGCCGAACCGATCGATAAGCCCGCAATGCCGGCAATACCGGCTGCATACGTTAAAAGTCTCATGGGTTTTTCTCCGAAAATGAACGGCAATGACTGTCAAAGCAAGACGCTTAACGGTAATAAACTTACACATGTGAAATAAAAATAACAATAGAGTTAGAATTAAAAACTGAAGGTTTCGACTAAAGTATGATGAGAGGTTGTTTTACAGCCTGGTGAACTTGGCTCAAACCTAATCTGAACTCAACAATACTCCAGTGCGATACATGTGCCTGTTGGCAAGAGAGGTAACAGTCGATTTCGTGGCTAATTGTATAAAGCACGACTTGTCGGGCGTTCAGCGGCATTATGTCGAACTGACCCAGATGACAAAGGCATTTCTAAGTGGAAATGCCGCTTGGCTTAGGCATGTTATCGAGGGTAGCGTAAGGTCGGATGACAAGCATCCACTGACCGATCGGGCCCGGTTGAGCCGATGCTTTCAGACAGGCAAATGGTTTGGAGAAGCGGTGCGTTTTTCTGGTAGTGGCCAAGCCAAGCTACTGTGCTGATTTGCTGCAAAACCGATTGGTTCGTGATGATGCGGAAACATTATGTACCGTATGCTGCAGCCGCGTTAGCCAATTGAATAACGAGGAAACAAATGGACGACAGGAATGATTATCCGGTTTGTGTCATCACCGGTGCCGGACCGGGCAATGGTCAAGCGCTAGCGAGGCGTTTTGTCGCTGGCGGCTATCGCGTGGCACTCATCGCACGCCGTGCCGGGCCCCTCCAGGCATTGGCTGACGATATTGAAGGCGCGGCCGCATACCCTGTTGATGTTGGTGATGAACAGGGTGTTAACGAGACTTTCGCTCGTATCGCCGCCGAGCTTGGGCCTATCCAAACGTTGCTTTATAACGCCGGCGGGGCGGTTTTCGGTGATGCCGAAACCATAACCACCGAAGATTTCGCGGTCGGTTGGCGCTCGAATGCGCTGGGTTTGTTGCACTGCGCTCGGGCTGTCATCCCGGGGATGCGGGCGCTCGGGAGTGGCCAAATCATAGTTAGCGGGGCTACGGCGAGCAAGAAAGGGGGCGCCAACTTTGCAGGTTTCGCTTCGGCCAAAGCGGCGCAACACAGTCTGGCCCAATCGCTGGCGCGCCAACTCGGGCCGGAGGGAATTCACGTAGCCATCTTCATTATTGATGGTGTGATCGACTCCGAGCATACACGCGAGCTGCTCCCCGATTGGGAAACCGAGCAATTTATGCAACCCGAAGATATTGCTGATTCGGTCTATCACGTGGCCCAGCAGCCGCGATCCGCATGGACTTTCGAGATCGATCTGCGTCCGTTCTGTGAATCCTGGTAAGGCGAGTAAAAGCGATTATCGATAAGAGGAGACTCGAATCGCACGGAGAGCCCCGTAGCCGGTGCCGTTTTGACCTGTAGCGCGATCAGGCCCAAGTAATCGACTCTATCGACTGCCGGCAGGTGGTCGGCAAATTAGTTGAAGCCGAAAATCCGTTTCAATTCTCCCCGTGCAATTGAAATCTCTGATGCTTGTGTCGAGATCAAAACCGACCTCAACTAATTAATCGCTCGACTCGCCCGGCTGAGCTATTGCATCGAGTCGGGTAATCGCCTCGTCACTCAGCTTGATTTCGGCTGCCGCAAGGTTCTCGCGCAAATGCTTGAGTGATGAGGTGCCCGGGATCAATAGGATGTTGGAGGCGCGCTGTAACAACCAGGCAAGTGCTACCTGCATAGGGGTCGTGCCAAGCTCGGCAGCCACCTCCGATAAAGTCGATGATTGCAGCGGCGTAAAACCGCCGAGCGGAAAGAACGGCACGTAGGCTATACCAGCGCTGGCCAGCAAGTCGATGAGGGGATCATCGGCACGGTGTGCGAGATTGTAGTGGTTCTGTACACAGACAATATCGGCGAAGCGGCGGCCCTGTTCGACTTGCGCCGCAGTCACGTTACTTAGACCAATGTGGCGGATCAGCCCTTGTTGCTGCAGCTCGACAAGCGTGCTCAGTGGTTCCTCGATCGGGCCCTCGGTAGGCGCGTGAGCTTTAAACATGATGCGAAGATTGACCACGTCCAGGGCATCGACGCCCAGATTCCGGAGATTATCATGCACCGCCGCTGTCAATTCGCGGGGTGTCATCGCCGGATTCCACGAGCCATCCTCGCCACGGACCGCCCCGACTTTGGTCACCAGCGTCAGATCGTCCGGATAGGGAGAGAGTGCCTCTCGAATCAGTTCATTTGTGATGTGCGGTCCGTAGAAATCACTTGTGTCGATGTGGTCGACGCCACTGGCAAGTGCTTCGCGCAACACCGCACGGGCCGTATTCGGATCACCTGGTGGTCCGAAAACGCCCGGCCCGGCCAACTGCATGGCACCATAACCCATTCGCTTGACGCTACGATCGCCGAGTTGAAAGGTGCCGGCCGCGTTGAGATCAGCCATGAGAAATGCTCTTTTTGAGTGTGAGGGGACCGCTCAAAAGGTTTATGAGCCGCAGAACCAACTACGGCCCAAGCCTCAGATACAGCGGTTCATAGCCGCTGCCCGTGACCGATCATTTTCCGTCAGTTTGACGTGCTGAGGCATTCTAATTCCCGACCGTGACGACGATCTTGCCAAACTGCTGGTTGGATTCCATGTAACGGTGGGCTTCGACTATGGCATCGAAATCGAAAGTTCTAGCGATGATCGGCTTGAAATTTCCGGATTCGAGGCCGCGGGTGACAAAATGCTTGCCATTGGCGAAACGCGCTTCGTCGCCCAGCACTTCGAACAGAGTGTAGCCCCGAAGGCTCAGGCCTTTACCCAGCGCGGTCATGAGTGGAAATGGGGTCGCCTCGGGTGCCAGTGCTCCGTAGATAAAAAGTGTGCCGCCCGGCGCCATGGCTTCGGCCAAGGTGTTTACCATGGGGCCGCCCACTGGATCGAAAACCAATTGCGCACCGCTGTTGTTGGTGATGCGCATGACTTCGGAGGCAATATCCTGTTCCTCAGTCGCCACGACGTGGGCCGCGCCCGCCTGTTTCAAGTCCTCGGCTTTTGCTGATGTACGCGTGGCCGCGATCGACACCGCGCCGACACTATTGGCGATCTGGATGGCGGCCAGACCGACACTGCTGGAGGCTGCGGTAATGATGATTGAGTCGTTTTTCTGCAGCTGACCGATCTCAATGAGTGCCCCGTATGCGGTTAGATACGCCATCCAAACCGCCGAGGCCTGAATTGCGTCGAGGCCACGGGGCCGGGGAGTGATGGCATACGCCGGCACAATCGTTTGCTCGGCGTAGAAACTGTAGTCGTTCATTGAGAAAGCGGGAATCACCGAAATGGCATCTCCAGGCGAGACACCTTTGACGTCTTCGCCGACAGCGTCTACCACGCCGGCGCCTTCATAACCAATACCGGCGGGAAGATCCGGGTCTTCAAGGTAAGTACCAGAGCGAAACATGGCTTCGGCACGGTTCAGGCCAATGGCCTCGACGTTGACTCGGACTTCGCCGCGCCCGGGCTCGCCGACGTTGATGTTTTCGTACTGCAATACGTCCGGACCGCCGGTTTCGTGGAAACGAATCGCTCGGGTCATGTTGTATCTCCTGATGCTGCGTTTGGCGGAATGCTAACAAAGTCCGGAAACAGACGATCATAGGCTAGGTCCCATCCATTTGCCGTCAGTTCATGCATCAATAATATTGATTGGGGAGGGGCCAGCCCGCATCCATTCTTGCCAGTGATGTTGTCGAAGGTAATTATCCATCGGATATGTCGATCTTCTTCTTTTGCAGTACCTAGGCTGGCGAGGGGATCGCAACCCTAAACTTGAAAAGATCCGAGTCAAACCTAAGCTTTACTGATCGAGCTCATCCCGTGCCAAGTTTTGTGATTGTCAATCTAGGAGTCTTGTGAGCGATCTATTCCAGCCTTGGACTATCGGCGAGATCACGTTCCGCAATCGGATTTTCGTCTCGCCTATGTGCCAGTATTCAAGTGAAGAAGGGCATCCGACCGACTGGCATTTCGTGCATCTCGGCAGCCGCGCTGTTGGCGGTGCCGGTCTGGTGATGTTTGAAGCTACGGCGGTAACACCAGTTGGTCGAATTACCCCCGATGACTCAGGAATATGGGGTGACGACCATGTTGCTAGCTTCAAACGCGTGATTGATTTTATCCGTTCCCAGGGCGCAGCTGCCGGGATGCAACTCGCCCACGCGGGTCGCAAGGCGTCCTGTGATGCCCCTTGGCGAGGCGGCCGAGCCCTGGGCGAACACGAAGGTGGTTGGCAACCGGTAGCTCCGAGCGCACGTGCCTTCAGCGAAAACGCGCCCACGCCCACGGCGATGGACACTGAGACCATCGCTGAAACCGTCACCGCTTTTGCCAATGCCGCCAAGCGAGCGCTGGCTGCCGGTGTCCAAGTCATCGAGGTTCACGCCGCCCACGGCTACCTGCTCCATGAGTTTCTCTCGCCATTATCGAACACGCGCGACGACGACTACGGTGGATCGTTGTCAAACCGAGCGCGCTTGCCGTTGGAAGTTGTACGCGCCGTGCGTGCCGTGTGGCCGAATGACCTTCCTTTGTTCGTGCGTATATCGTGCAGCGACTGGGTCGACGAAGGTTGGGATATCGAACAGTCAGTTCAGTTCGCTCGCTGGCTCAAGGCCGAGGGTGTCGATGTCATCGACTGTTCGGGCGGCGGCAATACCCCGAAAGCCGATATACCGGTCGGTCCTGGCTATCAAACCGGCTTTGCCGAAACCATCCGCCGCGAAGCGGGCATCGCTACCGGTGCGGTGGGGATGATCACAGAATCCGTGCAGGCCGAACATATCCTGCATTCCGGTCAAGCCGACTGTGTGCTGATGGCGCGTGAAATGCTGCGAGATCCATATTTTCCGCTTCGTGCTGCTGACGAGCTGCATGGTGTGCAGGCGAACTGGCCGGTGCAATATGAACGCGCGGCCAGGCGCCGTTGAGAGTGAATGCCGTTCGCCGTTGTCTGAAATTAGGGGGGATCGGGCCAAACTAAAGTTGGCTTTTGCTGCAATTGGCAAGTGTGATCGCGGACTCGAATTGGCCAAGATAACGCCAAGCGCGGTTCAAGGATTTATGAACGTGGTTGTGCACAGAGCTTGGGGACAAGTTTGTGCAGAATCGGTGGTGCCTCGCCTTGGGGCGTTGAAAAGTCGACGCTGGGCGCTCAGTGGTAATTAATTAACCAGTGTGACTCAAATGCAACAGCCATGACTTACAGCACGCGTGAGCACCGGCGCTCTGCGTTGCCGCATGCAACCATTCAATATTTGGACGGGGTGGCATACAACGTTGATTATAGCGATGTGTATTTTTCACCGGTTGATCCCGCGGGTGAATCCGACCATGTTTTTGTACTCGGCAACGACTTGCCGAGGCGGTTTAGGCGAGCTGCTGTTGGTCGTCCCTTTGTTGTGGGAGAAACGGGCTTTGGCTCCGGTTTGAATATATTGCGCGTGGCCGATTGTTTTTTGGCCCACGCGCCCAATGAGGCTCGGTTGCATTGTGTATCGGTTGAAGGCCAACCGCTAAGGCCTCAGGCGGCGGCACGGCTTTTGAATATTGCGGGCGTCGCGTCCGATTGTCGCGAGGCGCTGTTGTCACAATGGCCGCCGGGGTTGGTTGGTGTGCATCGCTTATGGTTGCATCCGCGCATCACGGTTGATCTGCATCTGGGTAGTATCGAACAGGCATTGACTGGGCTGCTGGCGAGCGTTGATGCTTGGTTGCTCGATGGTTTCGCACCGGACCGGAATCCGGATATGTGGTGCGGTTCGGTGTTGCGCGCGATCGCCGCGCATTCTCGTCCAGGGGCGACTTTGGCCACGTTTACAAGTGCCGGCTGGGTGCGTCGCGGCCTGACGGCTGCTGGGTTCGAATGTGAACTGGTTGATGGTTTTGGTCAGAAACGCTCAATGTTGACCGCGCGTTTTTCCGCCGCAACACAACATCAGCCGCCGGAGGACAGGTCTCGACCGGGGTGGACGATCGCCCCGAGCATCGAGGATAGCCCCAAGCGCGTCGCAGTAATTGGCGCCGGTCTGGCCGGCGCCTCGGTAGCCAACGCGCTGGCCGCTCGGGGAATGGCAGTTTCGGTGATTGATCTGGCCGGCGTTGCTGGCGGAGCGTCGGG
This sequence comes from Salinisphaeraceae bacterium UBA4764, assembly GCA_002403445.1. GTDB lineage: Bacteria > Pseudomonadota > Gammaproteobacteria > Nevskiales > Salinisphaeraceae > Salifodinibacter. Next base: position 40,497 of record DHHU01000057.1, read on the forward strand.
TAATCGCCAGGCGGCCACCTACGTGCGATTGCCAGCCGATGTGGGGGTTGCAGGCGCTTTTTATGTGGCGTGCATGAATTACACGCTGGGGTGGCTGCGACAGCTTGATCCGGGGCGTGAATACTGGTGTGACTGTGGATTGCTGCAAATGGCACTTAGTTCACGAGAAGCCCACCGACAGCAACGCGTCATTGATTTCTGGTCATTGCCAAAATCGATCATGAGAGGCGTGGATCGGGACACGGCTGCTGATTTGGCGGCCACGTCGTTGAGCGAGACGGTTCAGGGGGCGCTTTATTTCCCGAGTGCCGGCTGGGTACATGCCGCTGCGCTATGCGAGCATTTATTGGCCCGACACGCGATTGACGTGCTGGTCGATCGGGTGGTTGAACTGTCACAAGGCCCAGACGGATGGCGCTTGAATCTGGAAAGTGGAGGCTCCCCAGTCTTCGATACGGTGGTGCTCGCGACGGCGGGCGCGACAACTTCGCTTTGCTCCGACTTGCCACCCCTTGACGCTGTGCGCGGGCAGATCAGCACGTTCAATGTCGAAGGGCTGGAAGAATCGTTCTTGCCACGTTGTGTGATTTGCTCACAGACCTATGCTTTGCCGCCCTTCAATGGCCACATGAGCGTGGGAGCAACTTATTCGATGAATGATAACGACCCCACGCCGCGCATCGCTGACGATCGTGTCAACATTTCGGGACTGGCGTCGGCAATGCCCGGATTGGCGGGTGTATTGGACACTCTTGGCAGCGCTGAAAGCCGCGTGGGGTGGCGGGCAACCACGCCGGATCGGTTGCCACTGATCGGCCCCGTACCCGATCGGGCGCAATGGCTCTGGGATTACGCGGCGCTGCGACGCGATGCAACCAAACGGCTGGAAACGCCTGCAACACATCAAACCGGGTTATGGGTGTCAGCCGGTCATGGATCTTGTGGTGTTGTCAGTGCGCCACTCGCTGCCGAAATGCTTGCTTCGGCTATCGCTGGTGAGCCGGCGCCCGTTGATGAAACGTTGATTAATGCGACCAACCCGGGTCGCTGGATTATTAGGGCCCTCTGTCGGAACCGTTTGTAACCCACCCAAACGCCGGCTCATAGGTTCCGTGTGGGTAAGCTTTCTGTCCTGGCTAGGGCCTGAGATGGATCAGTTGCTGGTGGCATTGGCTGCGCTTTGGGCTGCGGTGTGAACAGCGCTCTCAGCGCTCTTTAACAGACTTCTACTGCCTTGCTTGATGTGTGTCCAGGCACTCTGAGCAGACTGTTTTGATTGGTTCCAGGCATCGGAAGCTTGGTTTTTCGCTTTGTACCACCAGGAGTTTGAGTAGACCGGTTGTTTTTTTAGTTGCTTGGCGTTTAGGTTAATTATGACTTTGTAGTTAGGATGTTCTGAGTCTATGTGCTGCCCGGTATCAACTTTCGCCTGATTGGTTTTGATCACATAAGACTTGCCTCCTAGCCCAAGAGCCTGCCTGGTTCGGACTACGAACGACTGGATGGTCATATCGTTGTCAAAAATGATGTTGTCAAGCTTGCCGACGTTTTTGTGGCCGCTGTTGGTATAGACAGTAGAGCCGATCAGTTGCTTGGCCGAATACAACCCTTGAGGTTGGGCGTCGGCCAGTGCTGCGCTAGATCCCGTGATGGCAGCCGTCATTACGGCGATGCCTATTAATCTGATTACTTTTTGTCGATATCGCTGCATCGGGTAACTCCTATGCTTGCTGCTGTTGGCGGTCTTCGATCGTTGTATTGGCTAAAATTAGCATTCCAGACAGCGTCGGGTTCAAAAATTCAGTCCTTTCGGCGCTACAATGCTTCTGCCAAGGTTTTGAACCACGCCCAATATGGCGTATTTTGGTAAGCAATGTGAGCAGCCGTGCGTCGAAACCGATAGTTGTTTCGTATATAGACGGGAATAAAATTCACGGGAGGCCCTTTATGGGATTGCGCGAAAGTAATATCGAACGTATGCAACAAGACGTCTACGACGTTCTTGTCATTGGAGGCGGCATCAACGGGTCGGTGAGTGCTGCGGCGCTGGCTGGCAAAGGTGTGAAAACCGCCCTGGTCGACGCGGGCGACTGGGCCGGGATGACCAGCGAACATACGTCGAATCTTGCATGGGGCGGCATCAAATATATGGAGTCCTACGACTTCAAACTGGTGCGTGAACTCTGCAAAAGCCGCAACCACCTGATGCGCAACTATCCGTCTACGGTGCAGGAAATCCGCTTCCTGACAACTCTCATGAAAGGCTTTCGCCATCATCCGCTTTATCTCTGGGCCGGCGGTTGGCTGTATTGGTTCATGGGCAACTGTTTCACTCGGATTCCACGTCTTCCCTCAATTAAGACTGTCAATCAAGAAGAGCCCATTATCGACACCTCAAACGCCATCGGGTGTTTTGAATATTCTGATGCCTATCTGCACGACAATGATTCGCGTTTTGTATTTAATTTTGTACGGCTCGCGATGAATAGTGGTTGTGCTGCCGCCAACTATGTGGAGTCGGTGTCGGCCAAACGCACGAACGGGCGCTGGCAAGTTGGTCTCAAGGACTCGCTGACTGGTGAGAAATTTCAGATGGAAGCCAAGGCCATCGTCAATGCCTGCGGGCCATTGGCCGACGATTACAACCAGAAAATCGGCGTCAAGACCGATCATTCACACGTTCTATCCAAAGGCATTCACATTATCGTCAATCAGCTGACCTCGAATAAGCGCGTGCTGGCTTTTTTCGATGACGAGGGCCGCCTTTTCTTCGTGATCCCCATGGGTAACCGCACATGTATCGGCACCACCGATACCCGTACTGAAGACCCTCGGCCCGAGGTTAACGATGCGGATATCGAGTTTTTGCTCAAGAATATCAACGAGCGTCTGGCGCTGGACCAACCTCTGGAGAAATCTGACATCATCTCGACTCGTTGCGGCGTTCGACCGCTTGCTGTTCAAGCCGATTCGGGACAGAGCCGGGACTTCTTGCAACTCTCGCGTAAGCATCACATTGACTTCGACGCCGAACAGGGGCACCTGAGTATATTTGGCGGCAAGTTAACTGACTGCCTGAACGTTGGTAACGAAATCACTGAGAAAGTGGAATCGCTGGGTATCCAAGTGCCATATCGCGACTATCGCTGGTACGGCGAACCTGATGACAGTGTGCGTGAGGAGTTTTTCCATCAGGCTCGGCTCATGGATCTCGATTCGTACACCCCAAAGACCTCCTCTGAGCCGTTGTCTACTCGGTTGTGGCGCCGTTACGCTGCCAATGCCATCGGCATGCTCGAGCAGATTCGTGAAGATCCGAAGCAGGCCGAAATCCTGATCGAAGGAACTGAATACGTGCGCTGCGAAATCCATGAGACGGCGCGCCGTGAAATGATTACCAAGTTGGAGGATTTCCTGCGGCGCCGCTCGAAAATCTCGATGGTGAGTAATACTGAGACGATCCGCCAATCGAGTGGTCTTATGGAGGCTTGCGAGATTCTGTTCGGGGATCAGGCCAAGGCAAAATACGACGAATATTTCGCAGAGCGCAACGTTTCGACCAGCGACGACCAAGATCAGCACCAGGCGGAGGAAGCCAAGCCACTCAACGGCGCCGATGCAATCGCAGTCGAAGGTGTGGTATCCGAGCCCCTCAACTGGTAGGTAAGGCCGAGCGCGGCGCGGGCGGCGGTTTTTCAGCCCGCGTCGTCACCTTCGTCGCTATTCGGATTATTTAGCAAACCCATCGCCTGTTCATAGTCCATATTCCGAATGCCGGATTGAGCCATGGAACTTCCTAAGGAATGCGACAAGCCATAAGCGCAGGCTTGGCCGAAAAATGAGGTGTCGCGCTTGAAAGTCGGCAGGCCGTCTGCCAGCGTTTCGGCAGATTGCAGGTCCCGCTCGAAATCAGCCCGTTTTTGGGCCAAGAAAGTCATAAATGCTTCGTCTTCAGCGACGTCATCTGCGAGTTCCAATGTCCAAGTCAGATCTTTTTGTAGCTCGCAGGTGCCGATAAAGCGACCCGCTACCGACTCGCCCAAGCGTTCGGGCGGGGTTAATGCGAGCCAGAAGTGATCGGGTTTTTCGTAAAGGTAATATGTTTTGCCTACGACCGGTTGAAAGCGAAATGTGGATTCCAGCACGAAAAGCGATGTGAATAATTCGGCTGACACTTGTTTGATGTGCTTTGGCGGCACATAAGCGGCCACTGCACGCTGGCTGTCCAAATTGGCGACAACGGGTGACAAACCTTTGCCCTGAGGGTTGGGATTATTCTGGCTCATGTGGTGGGCGCCTTTGAAGGCCGGTTTCATGTTTGACAGTAGTTTAACAAGGGAGTGCTCACCCATGACATCGGGCAATGCGTCTAGCTGATCGGCCACAAGACACCTTTATAACTAAAGCAACGTCCCCCTTGAGTAAAACCATTTCTAGGTTGCAGAAGATCGCTTGTTCGTAGGGCAGAAAGCTCATTGCACTCCGGTTCATTCCGGGTCGGTTTGTGTAATGTGGACACCATGGATCGACCT
>DHHU01000024.1:0-2082 GCA_002403445.1 Salinisphaeraceae bacterium UBA4764
CGTTTCTGCTGTTCCACAGAAATGACGCGTTTGCCGACCATGCCTCTCCTTCACGCTGCACGGACCCAACCGCAGATGTCTGCTCTTATTCAAACCGACTTTAAACCCAAAGACTCGGCGTTACGTCATCCGGCTAAATATGACTTGTACAGTAATTCAAACGTTTCCCTTGCCGAACCAAACGGATACATTCCTTATCCACAGGAGTGGCTACTGTCAGCAGAGCGTCGCCCTATTGAATTCCAAATTGATTCACGATCAATCGTTTAAAACCCAAATCCACAAAGTGGGCTGTCTCAGAACCTAGCTGCAAGCGCTTGATCAAAGCCAATAATCTGTTTAATGAGAGCCATTTGAAAACAAAGGGGTCTGTGCAATTCAAGCACATGCTCGATGACGCTGGCTTCAAAAGCCCACAACCATACGGCCTGAGCCCGAAGGGCACCTAGAACATGACAAAGCAGTCGACCGGCCCATCATTGATCCGAGGGCAAGCCAGCGCGGCAGGAGGTTTGGCGTTTTATTTGATCACCCCGTTTTAAAGCGGCGATGCCCGTTGTTGGATGACATGCACCCCATCCACGATCTCGATCGATAGGGAACTGGGTGTATTGAACTGAGCATAATGTTTCTCAAGACAGCAACACGATCCAACCGTTCTATCGATAAACGGTACATCCTTCACAGTGCTTTCATGCTGACTAATCAGCTCGATTGCTTCAGTAGAAAACCTTTTCTTGACGCATTCACGGCCATCAGCGCCATCTGATGCAGCTTTGGATAGTCATTTGAGGTGACGATGAACCGGCTCAATTGGAGCCGACGCGTGACGTCTAACGTGCCGTTGGCATAGTGATACTTGACGTGGTAGCTGCCGAACGGCGCTTTGAAGGTCTCATCCTTGGGGAGATCGATCGGATGCATGTCAGGGGGCAAGTGCAAATGCACCACGTCCTCTATCGTCCCGGGCTTGAGAACGCTCGGATGATGCCGCGTGGCCTGGCTCACGAATGACGACATTTCATTGGCGATACGGCCGGGGGTGGGCAACACCAGCGCCATGCGTTTACCGGGGATGACGGCATCGTTATTACGCCAACGCAGCAGGAGGCTAACCGGATGATTCAACTCATGACGATGCGAGATATTCCTGATCTTGATTGTTCCGGTCTGCCCGCTGGAGTAATAACGTCTCTGAACAGAATTGCTTAACCGGGCACCGCTCTTGTCGGCGAGCCAATTCTTGCGTAAAGCGATGCCACCCCATCCCGACGCCGTGACTCGACTGTTGCTACGGATTACGCCCGCTTTATTCAACGTCATGTTCTGTACTTCACGGTATTCGACGGAACCGCGCGCGGGAGCTGGGGTTTGGGTCAAGGTGTCGGCAGAGCCAGCGACCAACACCGGCCGCCCCGCGTCCTTCAGTGGTAGTGCACCGATGCCCGAATAGCGTTCGCTGGTATCGAGATAGAGATGATATTTGGGCACGTAAACCAGCACATGGTTGAAAGCAAACGCGTCAGCGCCAGGGTATGGCACGAAGCGTTGTGCGGTCGAGATCAAGGCCGGTTTGGCCTTGATGCCCTCGGCTTGCAGCAGGCTACACAACAGATTGGCGCTGGCGTTGCTATCGCCCATGCCTCGCGCAAGCGTACTGGCCGCCGACGGGGGTTGGTAGCCGGCTTCGCGGTAATCGACTGTCACAGCCTGAACGTTTTTTTGCACCCAGTGGTAAATCCGCGATACGGCCTGCTTGCCATGCGCGCCATCCGCTGCCTTGGCCGCGGTCTGCCGAAGGGCCGGCGTCAACTGACGCTTCTTGTCAGTCAAACGATGGTAAGCCCCGGCCACGGCTTTCCAATCAGCTGCCGTCCCGATAACGACCATGGGCGCATATTGGCTCAGCGCCGCTGTCCCCTGCGGGGGGAATTGGACATTTGACCAGCTCGATGCGGCACTCAACGTGGTCGTCCCATGGCGGTGATGTTTGTGTTTTGACCAGCTTCCCCGGGCGTGCATATGGAGCGACATCGAATCCGGTGCAGTCACGCTTACCTTGACCGATTTGACCGGAACGTT
>DHHU01000024.1:2166-4395 GCA_002403445.1 Salinisphaeraceae bacterium UBA4764
TCTTGTAGTTGACTTGCGGTGATGACTGATTGCTGGACGGGTTCTGGGATTGGGCTTGGGCCGCCACAGGCGCCATACCTGCCAGGGCCAACGCGACGACGAATCCGATCCTGTGCGTACTCATGATGTACTTTGACTATGGGTGAANNTACTGCGCCGGCTTGTACAGGACGTGGTCGAGGCGCAGTGTGTAGTGGGCCCGTACGGTGTTGCCCTTGGCGTGAACGGCAAAACTAAACTTGCCTGCTGAATTATGGGTGTGAACTGCGGGTGGCAGGGACGTGGCTTTATAACCCTTTGGCAGCGTCAATGTCGTATGCCAGTCGATCTCACCGACGTAAGTACTCACGCTGTGTTTTCGTTTATTGGGNNGGTCTTACCGGGAATCGCATAGGCTGGCGTCGTCCATTGGGCGCCGACGTGGAAGGGTTTATCGAGGACCCGCGGATTGCTGTGATGGAAACTTCCTTTCCCGCCGCCGCTGTTTTTCAACAGGTCGTTCATCAATCGGCCATACGCTCCGGGGGGGGTTTTTGCGAATATCATCCGGTTATACCAAGCCCACCAGCCGTATGTGGTCATGTGTGCCTTACCGTTGAGCGTGCCATCGGGGGCGAGCTTCAATTGGGCGTTATAGACCAGTTTGTTGTGTCCCGGCTGCCCGCCAGGAGTATGCATCACTCTCGGATGCGGCCCGGCAACCACGACAGTCTTATCGCGCTCACCGACGGCAAGCTGGCCGGGTGTCTCGGTTTCCCCGGTCGCATCCAGAAACACGTGATATTTGGGCAGATAATCGATGGCGTGATTAAAATCTGGACCTGGGAGGGGAGTCAGGTTGAAAGTATTATTCCAATTGATCAGCACCGGATAGGCGGTGATGCCGCGTGCGGCTAGCAAGGCTTCGAGCAATGTGGCATGAGCCTTACAATCGCCATAGCCGGTCTTAAGCGTTTTGCTGGCCGAAATCGGGACATAACCGCCAACACCCAGTTCCAGACCGACGTATCGTATATGGGCGGAATCCCAAGCATACAATGCTTTCACGGCCGCCCAGCCCTGCCGTTTGCCGGCCACTTTATCGGCGACCTGCTTGACCCGTGGTGTGACCTGAGCTTTGGACTTGGCCCGCGCCCAATAGGCTTTACCCACCGACGCCCAGCTTGGAAAGCTGGTCACTTCGAACAACGGACTGTAGTCGTCCGGGCTGACGTTGGCCGGAGCCGGGAAATGCGCATGATGCGTTGCAAGCGTCGCCTTAAAGGTTTCCGTGCCGCCATGAACTTGATGCGACACGGTCCAACCGCCTCGCTCGGCAGCTTTCAAATGCATGGAAGCTGGCGCATGCACAACGATTTTCTGGTTGCGGGCCGATTGCTCTTGGTTAACGCCCCACTCGCCGAAATACTGCTTCGGAAAATAGGGCTTGGTCTGCTTATGCAGGGTCTTGATATGCAGCTTGTCGCCTTTGCTGAAATTCGGCAGGACCACGTTGAGCACCTTGGCATGGCTGAACATCGGGGCACCTTGAGCCGCTTGGACCGGCCGCACAAAGATATCCGACTTCGGTACAGACACATGCTTACCCTTCGCAGTCTCAATCCAGGCAGAAACCACCTTAAGTTTTGAAAGCGCGCTGGAAAACTTCTGCTGATAGGGGTTAATCGAATGCGCACCGCTGCGTGTCAGCGCCTCGATCACTTGACTATCCCGTTCAGTGTATTGACCGTTCGCCTTCACATGCACATTAGCTGTGAAACTGAGTTGACGGATCGATGCGCCGCTATGGGATCCGGCCGCATTCGCCACACAAACCCCCAGTGTCAGCGAAAGAAACAAAATGTAGGCCGGCAGGGCCTGTAATAGTTTTCCATCTTTGGCGATCATCGGCATTCCGATCAGAGCTCTGTATTGAATTTGGCGATGCATAATGCACCTGACGTGTCCGCAAACCCGATTCTGTTCGTAGGACGTCAGACTTAGCTATGACCGGTATACCAAGCTTGAGTTCATTCCAGCTACAGTAATTTCAACCGTTCATAACCCATAAGCGGGTTGCGCGGCGGTTGAGCAGGTCTTGGGGAGCCAATGGCGTTTGGCCTTTCGGCTATCCGTGACGCTTCGATAGTGTCTTCATGACCGACAAACACAACGCGGGCTAAGGCTAACCCTCGCATTTCACCATGCACACACCGGTTCGGTTTGGTTACGCTGTGGTGGAGCTGAAGG
>DHHU01000011.1 GCA_002403445.1 Salinisphaeraceae bacterium UBA4764
AGGCATCTGCGGGCAGCGCGATGGGATACGGCTCTCGGTGCCATCATCACCCAGCTGATCATGGCTGCGGTGCTGGTATCAGCCGCGGTGGTGCTGGACCGGCAAAAGGGACCGACACCCGCCCTCAATACGGTTGGGGAAATTTCGCACGCGCTTACGCCGGTGCTCGGCGAGCACCTCGGGCGTACCACGTTCGCTCTGGGCGTTATCGGCGCTGCCATGGTTTCTGCCATCGTGGTCTCTCTAGCCTGTGCCTGGGGCCTGGGTGAAGTCACAGGCTACCGCCACTCGCTCAGCCATCAGCCGCGCCAGGCGCCCTGGTTTTACGTGATTTATACGTTGGCCGTCATCGCCGGCGCCCTGACTGTCGGTCTGGCCAATAATCTAGTGACACTTAGCATCGCCGTGGAAGTGGTGAACGCCTTACTGCTACCCCTCGTGCTGGGATTTTTGCTGGCACTNNGTAACGATCCTACTCGTTTCTGCACTTGGGGTGGTCAGCGGTATTGCTGGAGTGTCAGGTTGGGGCAGCTGACGTTGAAAACTGCTCCCGGCAAGTGGAAATTTGACAGCTAGTTAGTTTGATCGACTGGTAAAACAGGCCATATGCCTGATGTTCTTGAACCGCTCAAACATATCGAATTCAATGTCAATGATTCGGTTGCCTGACACCAGCCAAAAACAGCTGATCTGCTGATTCTAAGCTAGCGCGTATCGACTCGGCCGGGTTGCGCTTTACCTAATTACACTACAGCCGGAAGCGCTGAAGGCTTGGCAATTTCCGAGTCCTTAACCCCAGTGCTGGACGCAATCCGGTCCGAGGCGCGGAACGTCGCGGCCGAGGTGTACCACCCCCGTCTGGAAGACTCGTTGGAGGAGCTTGTATTTAAGGATCTCGTTACAATAGGCAGAGAGGCCAACCACTTGGAATGGGTTGCGTGTCACTTGATAAACGCGCCCAGTATCTGGCTGCAAAAAGCCTCGATGTCTTAACGAACGTAACCCAAACTCGTACTAGGTTCAGCTATCAACATCGCTCTTTAACGGTTTGGTTTCCGACTACTTTTGATGATTAGGTTCAAACAACCTTGTTCATTCACGCATTGATGTCTTCGGTGTCGGCAGTATTTGCCAAGGTGGCATGCCGTTCAAACGAGCCAAAGCTACGCTCAACGCGACGGGTACGGTTTCCCCAGCCACGCTCTCGAAAATACGCTGGCTTTCAACGCTCAATATGCTACTTTCAACTGTGATGCCGAAATCCTTGGTATCAAAGCTGAGTTGGTCCAAATTGATTTAAGCATCTTAGGTTTTGTCGCCCCCAACGGGCGGCCCCAATTCAAGTCGAGACTTGATCGTTAATTCCTAGGCATAAACCCGCTCTCTAGCAGGCATCCGGCCGGTTTCACTCTGAAATCAATTAAATAAAGAGTTGGATTCGAATTCCCCCGACCGAAGGCTAAGCAAACCCCTTCTTTAGCTTGTTTTAATTGAATATAAATAGTTTTAAATAAAGAGTTTTAATAAACTGGCTATGTTCCAAATAGACCGATCATCGATATTTACAGACAAGCAGCACGGTTTTATTCGGCGATGTTTCCGCGCACTAAGCATAATTTTTTTCGCCTTTGGCCCGCTGCTTTTAACCGATTCTCTAGAGACTGACAGTCATTGCTAATCCAGGAACTTGTCCATAAGCGCTTATTATTGCTATCCACTTAAAACCGAAACACCCACGTCAATCTACGACTGGGTTAAAACCGAAATGTCGAGCACAATTGATTCGCTTCAAAGCATCCGTGAGATACCGCGACGTTCAGTGTCGTTGGGCCGCATAGTGCTTGCCTGCACGCTGCACTAAATGGTGGTAACTAGCGTGATCATGGGCGCTAAGCATACCGACCAAATCGACGACCCAATCGTCGCTATTGATAAGGGGCTGTCCGTTGAGGAAATCGCGGGTCTCAATAAGGTGAGTGCTCTGCCGTGCGTGTATCAGACTGGACGCCCTATTTCGTGGGCGAGATACGCCACGAGCAGCTGGCGGAAACACGCCGTTTCGAGTGACGTGTGAACCACGCGTAGGATTGAGGGGGGTTGCAGCGCATGTCGAGACCACCCTAATCCGCTAATCCGATGGTGCGGCGCTATTGCAATGTCGGAGAGACTTTTACGAGCATNNAATGCATAGCACTATAGGCGTAGCTGTAGACGCCGCGCCCTCTTCACCGGCAACACGACGCAGCTTGTCCGTATTTCCACGACGCCGGCACAAAATACGTAGGTCGCATTACAGAATAGTCGATTTGTGCTGCGTGGCCAGTATGATTTGGGACTGTTCTGCCTTAATCTCTTGAAAGCGGACTGTCGATGTCTTCCCGTAATGTACTGGGATCCGATCCCTTTGAAGAATTCCATGGGTTCTTCAGCGAAGATGGCTGGTGTGCAATTCCGGGGCAAGGCCGCTGAGCCCATGCAAGCGGACTGGAACGTCTTCACGCTGCTGGCGCTAAGCGTGCAGGTCGTTTTTCTGATGGAACTGTTGGCTTTGCTGCTCTTGGTGCTGGTAGCCAGTGGGGTGCTGAGGGCGGGATCCGTGCCAGTATGAGGCTACGAGTGGCGCTGGCGTTGGTTGTTGGCCCGCCTCGGCTGGTGTGTCGATAGCGTGTATACGGCAGCATTCGTAGTCCGGACAAAGCATTCATCGCTGACCCGCCAGGCTGTTAGTTGGGGGTTGGCGTTTAGAACCCGGACGAGCCGCCGATGGATGCAAAACTGGGTACGCCAAGGCCCTGGCTGGGTGCGAGGGTCAAATGGCTCTTGCCGCCATTGCCAATCTGCTTCCCATGAACGTCAAGTGCTCGATGCCCAGTGCAACCGAACGCAAGTCAAGCAGCCGATTTGGCCATCTTTGAGATGATCGCCTGTCACTTTCACAAGTGGGACCCAGCTTGTAACGCTTTCAGTGATGCTGCTCATGGTTAAAGAACTGGTGCCGGCAGCAGGGATGCGGCAGGCTGTGCATAAGCGGATGATCAAGGTTTTCGTGGATGTGGAGAGCTTCGGCTGACGCTGTTTGAGGCAAAATCGGCCATGGCGAAATGCGCAATGGCTACGACTGAAGCAGCCAAGATGATCGATAGCAACACGGCAGAACTGACGATCTTCCAGATCAACCCGCGCATCGGCGTTGAGTGGATGTAGGCTTTCGTCGCCTTCCGCCCACTCGAATACCTCCCAGATCTTACTGCGGCAAACGATATCGGCCAGGAAAAGCTGCTGGCGCTTCAGGCGCACGAGGCCCTTTGAGCAGGGCAACGCTCAGGGATGATGCCTCATGCCTCGAATGGCTGATTGCGCAACCCTGGGCCACGGCGGCGCGTAAGGACATTATTATCTTTTTCGATAGAAGCGTTANNACACTCGCGTTGATCGACATCCAAATCGGCGTGATCGCCGCGGTTTCCGGGTTGGTGGCCCCGATCGTATTCAAGGTACTGGACCCAAGTGCAGCGGGCGCATTCTTGCGCTGTCTATTCCCGCGTTACTTCCTAACGGCGGCGCTCCTTGGTGTGCTTACGTTCGTGCTGGCGGTATTCGGAAACCAGTGGATTGTGGCCGCAATGATGGGGCTCGACGCTTTGTGCTTCTTCACAGCATTAGGAATGGTGCCGGCGATCAATGCGGCTAAGGATCGGGACGATCCTTCCTTCGCGCGACTGCATCTAGTATCAGTTGTGCTTAACATGACCGGGCTCGTGCTCGCGATCGTGGCGATAGGTGGCGACGTTCTGGGGTGAGATATGGCGAAGCCGTGTTGTGCCGTGGAGTGGTTCGGATTCGCAAGGGCCATTGCTAGTTCCTGCAACCAAGGCCATCAACCGCCTTTACGGCGATAAATTGACCTTATGCTTTATATGGAGGCTGATTCAGATTCAAGGTTGATTAGATGATGTCAGCCACTGTGATCATTAATCAGCGCTCTTTTGCATCTACTCGTTTCGTTAGAACCATCATCGGTGTCACGTTACAGAAACAATAAACCAGTTTAGGTTCACCTCAATCCAAGAAAGCTCTGGAAAACGTGGGCCGAGTCTGATAATCCGAGTCGTTTTTTTGAGAGATTTCTGGCTCTCGGTCAAAGCTCAGCTTGGACCCTTCCCGGATATGCCGAAATATCCGGATAAGATTATTAAAGCGGGGCGTTGCCTGTGCCAAGCCATCATTGAACCGATCCAAGATGCCTTAGGCCGTGTTTCAAACAAAACCGGATACGTTTATCCGACTGTGAATGCACAAGGGAGGTAAAACAAGAATCAATATAATTGCTCCCGCAATAATTCGAACCATGTTGATCATCTCTGGGAGTGCCGGGATAAGCATGGGCAGTTTGGCGCAACTGCTTCTATTGTGGTGAATTTATTGGTTGACTACTCCAAAAAAGGGAGATTGAGAGGCCCTAATCTGGCGGCTTCATACCAATATACCGGCATACTCGTCACTTTCTTTCTTTCCCAAGCTTTAGCGGTCAAGTTCTCTGGTGCCAGACACCAGAGAAGTGGATTAAAAGCGACATATCCCTGAAAGGGACTCAGACAAAGCCCGACATGGACAACCACGGTGGAAGTCACGAGGCGCTGCATAGCGCTTTTCTAAACAGAATCGAAACATAATCGGTCAATACTGTTTCTTTTGAAAACGATCGACAAGGAGAATGCCATGAGCACGACCGATGAGTTACTGCACGCTAATCAACAGTATGCGAGCGAGTTCAACCAATCGAACCTGCCAATGCCGCCGGCGCGCAAGGTCGCTGTGGTTGCGTGCATGGACGCACGTCTTGATGTCTATCGGCTTCTGGGGTTGAGCCTGGGTGAAGCACATGTGATCCGAAATGCCGGCGGCGTTGTAACCGATGATGTCGTTCGATCGTTACTCATCTCACAGCGTCTACTGGGCACCAACGAAATCATGCTTGTCCACCATACCGATTGCGGTATGCTCACCTTTCGCGACGATGCGGTCAAAGAGGCCGTCTATGAAGAAGTGGGGGTGCGTCCGCACTTCGCATTAGAGGCGTTCCCGGATCCGGCGGATGATGTGCGCCAGTCGCTCGCGCGACTGAAGGCGTCTTCATTCCTTGCACACAAAGACGCCATCCGTGGTTTCGTGTACGACGTCAACAGCGGTTCTCTGCAGGAATTCACCGAAGCTGACTAAGGATCTCAGCGGATCTACAACGACGAAGGAGAAAAACTGCCCAAAATCGTTCGGAACCGTACATCATGATCCAGGTTCGGGCCCTAAAAACCGTCACGGCATAATAGAGTGCGGGATCCATGCCAATAGAGTTTAGATCATGGCGTTATTGCAACGCATAACGATCATGTCATCGGGCCTGCCTTGGCCCAATACGTCCAGCTGGGGTCGAAGTCGTCTCGATCTAGGATTAAATAAACATTCGACTGCGTGCTGCCTGCGCTTGCTGGGATCTGATGCCAACGTCAGCGCAAAGTTTGAAACTGGCGCTAATCAAGGCGGTATGTTCTATTCGTCGAACTATTGAACGGTTTTGTATCCAAGACCCCCACAAGACAGAACAGTACGGCCGATCTTGAATTGTTTAATTCGATTTGAAACTAATATTTTAACTGGACACTCAACCCAATACTACACAACAGAAGGCATAAGACCATGGAACAAGTTTGCGTCAGCAGCATCATCGATGCGCCCGCCAACACTGTCTGGCAACACGTGCGTGACTTCAACGGCATGCCGGAATGGCACCCTGCTATTCATGACAGCGTAATCGAAGACAACCGACCTTCCGATGCTGTCGGATGCGTGCGTCATTTTCATCTGACTGACGGCAATGAATTGCGCGAGCAACTTGTCGCACTCTCTGATCGAACCCTCAGCCAGACTTACACCATCCTCAAATCGCCGCTCCCTATCACCGATTATGTCGCTACGATTCGCGTGGTACCTGTCACAGACGGTGACCGAACCTTGGTCGAATGGAACGCTGAATTCAATGCTGAGCCTGATTATGTAGACCAGGCAGTGGCAACGGTCCGAGACAACGTATTCCAGGCGGGGCTCGATGGCCTCAAAGCCAAACTTGATCGTAGGCAGTGAATGACCTCAATTGGTTGAGCTATTTGACCTTTCAATGGAGATGTGACGAAAGTGCTTGAATTGTCATTTTTCCATTCTCACCCGTTG
>DHHU01000051.1 GCA_002403445.1 Salinisphaeraceae bacterium UBA4764
ATTGAGTCGGAGAATGCGGAGTTTTTTTATTCAACTTCATTTAGCGATCACAGACTGGGGACTACGGGCGCTGCCCAACAAAGCTGCACCGCCGACCAAGAGAACGATCACCGACACGATTGAGAACCTTGGATTACCACCAATGGCAGCAGTAAGCCCAACGAGTACCGGGCCTAGGATCGCCGAAAATTTGCCGAGCATGTTGTAGACACCGAAATAACGGCCACTCTGCCCGGTCGGAATAATGGCGGCAAAATAAGCCCGAGACAACGCCTGGACACCTCCTTGAACAAGACCGATCAACCCGGCCATAATGTAAAATTGCCATATAGATGTTAGCCACACGCTCCAGATCGCAACCAATACATAGACTGTCAAACCGATAAAAATAGGTGTCTTCAAAGCCCAACGCGCGGCCAGCCAGCCAAAAAACAGCGCCGCGGGAAAACCGATGAACTGGGTCATCAGTATCGCACCCACGAGAGCATCCCGTCCCAAACCCATGTTGAGCCCGAAATCCACGGCCATACGCGCAATGGTGTGAATGGCATCGATATACAGCCAATAGGCCAGCAAAAACTGCCAAAGACCCGGGTATCCAATAATGTCACGCGCTGTACCAACCAGCGCTCGCGTACTTTTAGAGACCGCCCCAGATAAGGACAAAGCGGAACTGGGCATAGTTTCACGCACCCCGAGCCACAGTGGCAACGAAAACAGGATCCACCACACCGCCACCGACACAAAGGATACGTGCAGGGCGGCAACAGGGCCGCTCAGCCCAAACCGCCTCGGCAAGATGATCAATGCCACATCCAAAGCCAAAACCAGCCCGCCGCCCAAATAGCCCAGCGCGTAACCGAGCGCCGAGACCCGGGCATAGTCAACCGGTTGACAGACGTCGGTGAGCAAACTGTCGTAGCAGACCATGGCAGCAAAAAAACCGACCAGCGCCACAATGAAACACAACAGCGCCAACAGCCAGTCACCGACTCCGATAAAAAACAGCGCAGAAGTAGCCATGGCCGATAGGAGTGTCGCTCCGACGAGTGTGCGTTGCTTCAAACCCGCATAATCCACCATACCGCCCAGAACGGGCGCCACTATGAACACGATCAAGCTGGCCCCCCCATTGGCCAGCCCCAGCCCAAGCGTCGCGTCGCCGTGCGTAAGGTCGGAAGCGGCAACGGTTTTGAAAAAAACAGGGAAAAATGTCGCCATAACCACTGTGGCAAAAGCCGAATTGGCCCAGTCGTAAAATGCCCAGCGCCAGGCGCTGTTCATTTGGTTATAAGCGGCAAAGACAGCAGTAGTGCGTCCTCGCGACCAGCGGAGGTCGGATAATAATCAGGGCGTCGCGCCAGAAACTCAAACCCGCGNNCTGATCCGCCAAACCTCGGCCGCGCTCGCCCTCGGCAACGCATATATTCAGGACATGGGCTTCGTGAAGAGCGATCGAGAGAAATCCATAGGCCAGGATACGTTCCGCTTTATCGGTCACGACCCAAGCGCGATACCCCACGCGCAGGCAGTCCTGAAATATGCGCTGATTCCACGGAAATCGATACGCCGCGCGCTCCAGTTGCAGTACCGCATCAATATCACTACGCCACATAGGACGGACGTGGGTCGTGATATCAACGCGTGCACTCATATCGTGATACCGGCCTGATGGTGGTTCTCAATTCGATCGGCAATCGCACAGAGGTCAATCCAGGCCTTGGCTTTTTGTTGAGGACTGCGGAGTAGAAAAGCCGGGTGATAGGTCACGAACACATCCAGTTCACGACCCGGATAACGATGGCGTTTGCCACGCAGACGGCCCAGACTTTCCTTGCTGCTCAGCAATGTCTGGGCCGCGACGCGTCCCATGGCCACGAGCACTTTCGGTTGGATCAGTTCGATCTGGCGTTCGAGTATGGGCCAGTCCGCGGCAACTTCGGCAGCCATCGGGTCACGATTGTCGGGAGGGCGAAATTTGCAGATATTGGTGATAAAAACGTTGGTTCTGCGCGAGCAGCCGATCTCGGCCAACATAAGATCGAGCAAACGCCCCGAACGTCCGACGAACGGCTCACCACGGCGGTCTTCCTCGGCCCCCGGCGCCTCCCCCACAATCACCACGTCAGCTGTCGGCGCGCCTACGCCAAAAACCGGTCGAGTCGCCCCGCGATGGTCGCGCAATTCAAGGTAAGTTTTTAATTCTTCCCAGTCGAGATTGGCACAGCCGCTGGCGTCTGTCTCCGAACCGGTGTCGGAAGCAGACTCATCTGACGCCGCCGTAGCCACTTGCTCAGCCATTGGTCCATGAGATGTGCCCCGGAAACTGCCAAGCGGACCGTCTTCCCGAAGTTTCCAGTCGGTTAAATCGAGTGTCGAAAGCAGGGTTGATCTTGAGAACTTGGTCATAGCGACATGATTATCGCGTTCCGATGCGTTTGACGTCGGGAAATTTACACTACGCGTTGTTTTGTCGGTGCCGAACAAGCGATTCGATAGGGCCTGACAAAGCGAACGTAAAAAATGCTGCAAATAACACGAATGGGGGGAAAAGCACGATGAAAACGAACGCCATCAACATAACGAGCACGTACTGAAACGGCACACTCCGCCGTGCCCCAATTTTTTTGAAACTCCGGTAACGTATGTTGGATACCATTAAGGCACCGGCCGCGACCGTCAATCCGAACACGGGCGCAATTACCTGACTACCGTCGAGGCCCAGCTTCGTTGCCACCCAAACAAACCCCACCAGTACACCGGCCGCGGCTGGGCTAGGCAGCCCGATGAATTGTTTCTTCTCCACGGGCTCGCCGCGAGCTATATTAAATCTTGCAAGTCTGAGAGCAGCCGCCGAAATATAGAAAAACGCTGCCAGCCAGCCCAGTTTACCTGCCGCATCGCTGACTGTTGTGAGCACGTGCAAGCTGTACATAAACGCCACGAGCGACGCTGACATGCCGAACGCCACCAAGTCGGCCAGGCTATCGAACTGGATGCCGAAATCGGTCTCGGATCGCGTCCAACGGGCCACTCGGCCGTCCAGCATATCGGTCAACATGGCTGCGAAAACAGCAATGCAGGCCACGCTGAAATGATTCTGAGTTGCGGCAATGATGGCGTAGAATCCAGCAAACAGGGTGCCGGTAGTAAACAAATTGGGGAGCAGATAGATACCCCGCCGGCGCCGTAGTCGCCGGGGAGGATCGGGTTCACGATTAGCATTCACGTTGACGGCTCAACCCATGGCGCTCACGACGGCCGCCGGCCCGGCCACCGGTCGCGCTCGTCGTTGCTGGTGAACCAACTTGGCCAGCACACTGGCTCCGGCCCGTACGCGGCTCCCGACCCTAACATCCGCCCGGGTCCCTACAGGCAGATACAAATCCACCCGCCGACACAGCCGTCGCGTTCCACAACAACGGCCTTGGCCAACACGTTCCCCATACTCCCCGCGACATGGCCGGCTGCCGAACATACTGCCGCGCACAACCGCCATCACCAGCTCCTCACCTTCGTCGGTCCGAATCCAGGAAGCGACCGCCCTTTGCCGAGCAACCACCTCGCCCGCGAGTTCCAGCACGGTGCCTTCAACCGGCGACCGCAGCAAGTAAGTCGACCACCAATTCACTCGAATCGAAACTCGTAAGGCCGGCCGATTGAGAAAGGGATCGTTGGCACGCCCGGCTTCGATAACGCGCCCATCCACGGGCGCCACAACCGCGAGTGGCTCGGCTGGAATGCTGCGCGGCGTGTCCCGACAATAAAACGCCACGACCACGATCAAAACAGCAAACGGGAAAGTGCACTCCAGAGGCGCAAGCCACTGAACCAGTATCAACGCGGCAAAAAGTACTACCACCACCCCCCATCCTTCAGGCACGACCCGAAAGAGGGTTTTTCGCTGCATGGCCATCGCGAGCCTTACCGGTACTGCTCGATCGAGCCGATCAGTTTCGTGAGTGGTCGACGATTCGATCAGCGGCAATCCAAGGCATCATGCCGCGCAGGCGCTCACCGACTTGTTCGATCTGGCTGTCAGCCGCACGTCGGCGACCGGCCTTCAACATCGGACTGCCCGATTGGTGTTCGCCGATGAACTCGCGTGCAAACGATCCATCCTGGACTTCTTCCAGGATCCTGCGCATCTCCGCACGCGTTTCGTCGTTGATTAAACGTTTGCCGCGCGTGATGTCGCCATATTCTGCGGTATTGGAAATCGAGTAGCGCATGTTGGCAATGCCACCCTCATAGATAAGGTCGACAATAAGCTTAACTTCATGCAAGCACTCGAAATAAGCCATTTCAGGTTCGTATCCAGCTTCCACGAGTGTCTCGAAACCGGCCTGAATCAACGCCATCATGCCACCACAAAGCACCGATTGTTCACCGAATAGGTCGGTTTCAGTTTCGGCCTGAAAGCTGGTTTCGATTACTCCGGCGCGACCGGCACCAATGGCCACAGCGTAAGCCAACGACAGTTCCTTGGCATGGCCGCCGGCATCTTGGTAAACCGCTATCAAACTTGGCACGCCCCGGCCGTTTTCATACGTGGAACGCACCAAGTGGCCCGGACCCTTAGGCGCAATCATTACGATATTTAAGTCGGCGCGCGGTTCGATCAGCTGGTAATGGATATTGAAACCGTGCGCGAAGCCAACGGTCGCCCCCTGGGCAAGATTAGGCTCGATCTGGTTTTGATAGACATCGACTTGGTGCTCATCGGGCGTGAGGATCATGACCACATCGGCCGAAGCCACTGCGTCTTCAATAGAGGCGACCTTCAGGCCAGCGTTTTCGGCCTTGGCGGCGGATTTCGAGCCAGCGCGAAGGCCCACTACCACGTCCACGCCGGAATCGTTCAGGTTATTGGCATGTGCGTGGCCCTGAGAACCATAGCCGATGATCGCAACCTTTTGGCGTTTGATCAGTTCAAGATCGGCGTCTTTGTCATAGAAAACCGTCATCACCATGGTTCAAATCTCCTGTTACTGTGAGTTGGGTTCGACGATCGCCTGATCGATCGAATGGGTCGCCGTGTGGTGCAGTCGATGCGCGCCGCGCGCCAGCGACACTGAACCGCTACGCACATGTTCGTCCAGGATGCGGGCGTTACTGAGTTCTTCAATCAGTGTGTTTAGTTCATCACCCGTGCCGAGAAATCGCAGCGTGCGCATGCCGTCAGTGGTGTCGATACAGTGAACGTCGACATTGCCCAATACCGCGTCAAGTGTCGCCTGATCGACGTCAGAATGAATTTTGACCAACCCCACTTCCAACTCGGTATGTTCAACCGCCGTCATGTTTTGGACATCCACCACATCTACCAACTTCTGGGTCTGCCGCACGATCTGGTCAACAACATGTTCGCTGCCGAGGGTCACGAGCGTAAGACGCGACATCGCCGTGTTTTCGGTGGGCGCGACATTCAGGGTTTCGATGTTGAACCCGCGCTGTGAGAACAGCCCCGCCACGCGCACTAGCGCGCCGGATTCATTGGCCATCAGGATCGATATGACGTGACGCATGGGCGGTGACGACTATAAGACGACTTCAGGCTAGACCGAGCAAATTACGCCTGAAACGCTTTCGCTTCAACCTTTGCGTTAGAGCGCATCCGGGCTACCCCGGATTTGAAAAGCGGTCAAACGCGTCACAACGGCATCACGCGAGCCGCTTGCGCGCCGTAGTTTCATCGTTGTCGACGCGGCATTAGCGTGATCAGTGCGATACTATGGACTGTCCATGTGTCAACTATAAACGACGCGCCATGTCCGAAACCGCCGAACACATCGTCGAACAATCGCATCCAGCCGCCGGCCGCACACTCACTGGTGCCGAAATAATCGTACAGGTGTTGGCCGACGAAGGCGTCGAGACGGTATTTGGCTATTCCGGTGGTGCGATCCTGCCCACCTACGACGCGATTTTTCGCTTCAACGAATCGCAAAACGCCGCCATGCCTCTTGTAGTGCCCGCCAACGAACAGGGAGCTGGCTTCATGGCGGCCGGCTACGCACGTGCCACCGGCAAAGTGGGAGCGGCTATCGTAACGTCTGGACCGGGCGCAACCAACACCGTAACGCCGGTAAGGGACTGCATGGCCGATTCGGTGCCGATGGTCTTGATTACCGGGCAGGTAGCGCGCGCCGCGATTGGCACTGATGCCTTTCAGGAAGCGCCGGTGGCCAACATCATGAGCCCGGTGGCCAAGCATGTATTCATGGTTACCGATCCCGAACAGCTTGAAGCCACGGTTCGCACGGCGTTTGAAATCGCGCGCTCGGGCCGGCCGGGTCCGGTCGTAATCGACGTGCCCAAGGATGTCCAGACTCAGCAGAACGTATTTCGCGGCAGCGGTGTGTTGCCGGTCCCCGGCTATCGCCAGCGCATGCAGGCGCTGCGAGACAACAAACTCAGCAGCGACAAGTGTCGGGCTTTTTTCGAACTGTTTGAGGCCAGCCAGCGACCGCTGATCTACGCCGGCGGCGGCGTCATCAACGCCGGAGCGAGCCAGGCACTGCGCGATTTTGCGCATCGTTTCGAACTGCCCGTGGTCACTACGCTGATGGGCATCGGCGCCTTGGATACGTCCGACCCGCTGTGTCTGCACATGCTTGGGATGCACGGTACCGCCTACGCCAATTACGCGGTCGAGGACTGCGATCTGCTGATCGCCATCGGGGCACGCTTCGACGACCGTGTGGCGGGGGTGCCATCACAATTCGCCCCATCAGCACGCGCCATCGCACATCTGGATGCCGATGCCTCTGAGATCAACAAGGTCAAGGCCGTTGACTGGCACCACGTCGGATTGTTCAGCGAATCGATTACACAGCTGACGCTTTACGGCCAAAAACACAATGTTGGCACTACGCCCAGCGCGTGGCATGAACACCTCACCGAACTGCGCCAGACGTATCCCATGAACTACGACCAGGAAAGTGACCTGATCCAACCCCCGGCCGTCATGCAGGCCATCAATCGCCAGACCAACGGCAACGCGGTTGTCGCCACGGGCGTGGGCCAGCACCAGATGTGGTCGGCGCAGTATTGCCAGTTTCGAGAGCCACGCCTATGGCTGACATCCGGTTCGATGGGGACGATGGGCTTTGGCTTGCCCGCTGCCATCGGTGCAGCCTTTGCCCGTCCGGATCGGCAGGTGATCGACATTGACGGCGACGCCTCGATCCGTATGAACATCGGCGAACTGGAAACGGCAACGACCTATGACCTGCCGGTGAAGGTGCTTGTCATCAACAACAACGGCGACGGCATGGTCAAACAATGGCAGAAACTGTTTTTCATGGGTCGTCTCTCGGCTTCCGACAAGTCACTCCACAAGAAAGACTTCATTAAGGCCGCCGAAGCCGATGGCTTCAAGTTTGCGCAGCGTCTCAGCGATCCCGCTGCGCTCGACGACACGATTGAGAAGTTTCTTGCGTTCGATGGTCCGGCATTTCTGGAAGTTGAGGTCGATCCGGACGCAGGCGTCTATCCGATGGTCGGCCCCGGAAAGACCTACAGTGAGATGATTACTGGCGACTATATCGCCACCCGAGGCGAATAGCATCGCAGACCGTTCAGGAGCCATCACTTTCATCGCATAATGGTCTTGCCAAAATGTCGGACGTTGTTGCGTTCAAGCCCGACCCGGTTCGGGACTATTTGTGCATTGGGTATTTGATCATCGTCAACACCAAGCGTTGCGCAATCGGCCTATGGTAATCATACGGTACCCGAGCGCGAAGCGTTTGTTTGCATGGCGGAATAACGCCATAAATCGGACAGNNCTCAGCCTGCGGCAAATATCACGTTAGCGGCCAGAGTGATATCACAAAGTGAGAACAGGCCGGGATAGAGGCCGATCATACTATCGAGATTCATGGCGGCAATCGGCATCTACTGGTGTATGGCAACCGCTTCGTCCGCAAGTCAGCGCTGGAATACGTGGCTCAGAAAGCCAAATATGAAGAACGTGAATAGCCCATAGAGCTTCCAAAAGTTATTAGCCGACGCGGCGTCCACGGTCAGGGGGAATGCAGGGATCGACGGTAAGCGTCCTCAAAAGGCATCCTCAATCAGCCCCATATCCACCACAAAATGCTTACCACGGATCACCCCGAGCAAAAAATGTGGTGGAGTGCCGCCAAAAGAATGCGAATAAGCCCGCGCTGCGGCAGGAGCCGATTTTTCCAGCCATCGATTGCAAGTTTTTCGCTGTCATTTCTCAGTTACAACCAAAAGCTGTTCGTTCTGCGGCCACACATCGCGACAACGGATACTTAGTTTCATCCATGGCGGGGCCATGGCCTTTAATTCTGTAGTGCGCGGGTGGTGTTGGCCTTGATATGGGTCAAGGCCGAATGCCATGGGGTGTCTGTGGCATGTGCGAGCCGTGGCCCGACTGGGGCGGTCCATCATGGTTTTCGGCTTTCCAGTCGAGCGGGTTTGCGTGGGACAAGGGTATTTTGTCCTGACAAGAGGGTCGGATGAAAAAGTTCAAAGACCATGTCATGGAGACGCTTCGGTCGCATTATCTGTTCGCGGGGCTCAGTGATGCTGAGTACGCCCGATTGCAGCCAAGCCTGCGCATTTCGGAACTCTCGGCGGCTCAGACGTTGTTCCGACAGCATGATGACGCCGCTTTTTTCTATCTGTTGTATAGCGGCACGGTCAAACTCTATCGACTCTCGGACGAGGGCCAGGAAAAAATCATGCGCCTCATTCAACCGGGGCAAAGTTTTGCTGAGAGCGTTATGTTCATGGACCGCCCCCGGTACCCGGTTCATGCCGAGGGCGTGCGCCCAAGCGTCGTAGTGGCCATTGAGAGCACTGCGTATCTCGATCTGATGCAGTCTTCGTTCGCGCTCTGCCGCGCGGTGCTGGCCCGGATGACCGAACGGATTCAGGCTCACTGGGATGAAATCGAAGCACTCACGCTGCAGAACAGCCGCTATCGGGTGATCGCCTACTTGATCAGTCTGGTCCCGCCGGGCTCGGTCGCCGAGGTTAGCGTAACGCTGCCGGTATCCAAATCACTGATCGCAAGCCAGCTTGCCATCACCCCCGAGACCCTATCACGCATCCTGCGTCAGCTGGCCGAGGGCGGCCTCATTCGGGTGCAGGGAGCCCGTGTCGAGATTCCCAATGTCGAGGAACTGCAGACCCGGCTCATGAGGTGAACGGGCGTCCGATGACTCCATCCGACATTGCTAGTGTGCGCGCTTTTTTCAGTGATCCGCACCCCAGAAGTAAGCAACCCATATTGCCGAAAGGCAAACAACTAATTTTGTGTTGAAACCTTCCTGGAGCAACGGGTCGGATGGTGAGATTTCGGCCAGGCCGGTATGGCACAACGGTCAGCAATTCAAAGTAAAAAAATAGGTGATCGATCCAGAAATGATGTCTGTCGACATTATTTCTTGATCTAGATCAAGGATCGGGGGTGCAGTCTGGCGCAATTTAAATTTCGAATGAGAGAGTAAGCCACTTTCCCGATAGCGCGTCCCGACTGGAAACTCGGCAGTCGATCTCGATCGCAACGTCGCTATCCGGCCATCGGTGGTTGGGGCGGGCTCATGTCAACGCGTGGCGCTGACCTCGGTTGGAGATTTGGCCCAACTCTGCTGCTGGCGTGTTGGCTCCTCTCGATTTCAGACGTCAGTCGGAATCGTTACGGCGCCCCACCACAGCCAGCAGGAGATGAAAAATGGCTACGAATGACACCAATTACGCAGCGATTGCGCAGGAAGACACCGACCCGATTACACTCCTGCTGAAGTGGGTGCTGTTTTTTGTCGGCGTGCTGTCACTGGCAGGTTTGGCATACGGCACGTACGCCACCTACACCCATGCACCGCCGCAACCCACGAAACTGGTCTCGCCTAGCGGGTCGGTGCTGTTGACCAACCACGACATCGTCGCGGGTAAGGCCGCCTTTCAGCAGGCGGATCTGGGCGACTACGGCAGCATCTACGGGATGGGCACCTATTACGGCGAGGATTGGACCGCGAAATATCTGATGCGGCTCGGTCACCTCACTGCAGACGCCATTGCCCAAAAACGGTACGGCAAACCCTACGCCAAACTCGGGGAAGGCAAGCAGGCATTGGTCCAGACCCGGATGCAGAAAGACCTGCAGGGGCTTGCCCTATGGCATAACGTGCTGACGGTCCCAGCGCCCGTGGCAAGCGCGATACAGAAACTCCAACACAAGATCTCGAGTTTCATACTCCACAACCATTTCAAGAAGGGCTATACGCGGGCCTACAGTCTCAATGCCCACAAAGCCCGGGCCGCGGCCGACTTTGTCATCTACTCTTCCATCACGACAGTGGCCCGGCGCCCGAATACCGACAGCTCTTGGACAAACAACTGGCCCTATGAGCCTTTCGTCGGTAATACGCCGAGCAGCGGCACGTTCATCTGGACCTGGGCGTCATTCATGATCACGTTCGCCCTGTTCGGACTAGTCGTGTTCATCTTCCAACACTGGATCAACCGCGATACCGGAAAACCTCAAGTGTTACTGGACCGGTTCCGTCCGCTGACGCCCGGCCAGCGGGCCGCGGGCTTTTATTTCCTTGTGGTGGCCGCGGTCTTTCTGGTGCAAATCGCGGCCGGAGCCATGATGGCGCACGGTTATTCCGATCGAGCCAACTTTTACGGCGTCAACACCGATGCACTTCTGCCCTTCCAGTTTCTTCGCGACGTACATCTGCAGGGGGCGATTGTCTGGATCGGACTGGCCTGGCTCGGATCAGGCCTGTTCATCGCTCCCATCATGGCCGGGCGCGAGGGGCGCGGTCAGGGGCTGATGAACTATCTGCTGCTGATCGTCACTTTGCTGGTGGTAGCCGGTGCCCTGGTGGGCGATTACATGGGCGTGATGGGCTATATCCAGAAGGGTTGGTTTTGGATCGGTAACCATGGGCTCGCCTATATCGAGCTCGGTCGCCTCTGGCAGCTCGGCTTCTTTGTGGGGCTGATGGCCTGGAGTTTGATGATGGGACGGGCCATCTGGCCCCGCCTGGTGGATTTCAAGGAAGCCGCCAAAGCCTTCTGGACTGCCCGTATCCGTGTCGAGCATCTCGTTTGGTTGAGTACGCTGAATATCGCGCTGCTCTACTGGTTCGGGATGATCCCACTGACCGGGGTCAATCACTCGTTCACACTAACCGACTTCTGGCGCTGGTGGGTCGTTCACCTGTGGGTCGAACAGTCTTTCGAGTTCTTCTTCACGATCATGCTGGCCTGGCTGCTCATGTCGATCGGTCTGGTCTCGCGTGCGCTGACAACACGAACCGCGATTTTCGATCTTATCCTGATCTTTCTGGGGGGCATGCTCGGCGTGGGCCACCACCTGTACTGGGTCGGCGAACCCGGCATGTGGGTGCCGGTTGGCAGCGTCTTCTCGTTCATCGAGGTCATGCCGATCCTACTGCTGATCATGGAGGCTTCACAGGAATACCGGGCCATCAAGGGAAAGGGACAGAATTTCAGTTTCAAACTGACATTCCTGTACATCTTCGGCTCGGCCTTCTGGAACTTTTTGGGCGCGGGGGTTTTTGGAGGCGGCACCATCAATGCTCCGCTGGTCAATTATTACGAGCACGGCACCTTCTTGACGCTCAACCATGCACATACTGCCCTGTTCGGTGCCTTCGGATTGATGGCGATCGGGCTGATCTATTTCTGCTTGCGCTATGCGGCCGGTGACCGGTACGCATGGACAGACAAGATTGGGGTTACGGCCTTCTGGCTCTATAACGGGGGCCTTGTACTATGGATCGCATTGAATTTCTTCCCGATCGGGTGGCCGCAGCTACTCGCTGTCTATGAGCATGGCTATGCCTATGCCCGCAGCCTAAAGTTCTATAACACGACGACGTTATGGCAGTGGCTGCGTTTTCCAGGCGACGTCGTCTTCGCGGCCGGCGTTTTGCTGATGACATTCGACTTTCTCATCAAGATCCCGCCATTCATGCCAGCATTCGTGGCTCGATGGGTGCCGGCCAGAACCACCGGCGTCCCGAAAGCGGCCTGATGTCGTCGGGACCGGCAACAACACACCACCTGAGTTGCACGCAGCGCGTGGCCCCGGTGGTGTGTTCTTAGCTTATGCGAGTCGCGGACTCGTTAAGATACACCGTCACGCCGCATCCAAGCCCATTAAAAAACCGACATGCCGCACATGGATTTCGTCATCATCGCCGCGATTGCTACGGGTATTGCCTGCGTGGCCGCTTCCGCCGGCCTCTTTCTGGCCTGGTGCGCACTGACGAAACGCAAGCCATCCGCACTTGCGGCCTGGGGCCACCCCGTTGTGGGCCTGACAGCGTTGACGGTGGTCTATGTCGTGGTGACGGGTTGGCGAGGGCCAACCAACGTGATGCTGGATTTCGGCGCTCTGTCGCTCACGGCCGCTTTTGCAGGTGGCTGTCTGCTCTACGCATTGCGCGTCAGTCATCTGACCCAGCCCTTTATCGTCATATGCATCCATGGCGGATTAGCGATCATGGCCTGCGTTCTGCTGACCATCGGTGTAATGCATGCCGCCAGTATCCTGTGATCCGTCATGGCCTTGCATAACCGATTTCGGGCTGATTCTGATTTTACGCGCCGGTATATCGCTGATTATCTGGGCCGCCGTAGCCAGATCACGCGGTATCAACATTGAACAGGCTGGATCATACCTTCTGTTCGGTCAGGCAGCCGGTGGGGCAGCCATTTCATTGCACATCACTAGCCCCAAAAGTGGGCCGTCAAGTTTGTAGCCCAGCTTAAATATGGTGACTATAGGTGAAACTCAATTGAGTCATAGTGCCCTATTTTGGCCATATTTATACCCAACTTGAACGCTAATATAGCGCCACCCGTACCGTCAGTAAACAATGCTCCATGAACGACTCGTCAGGATCCTGACCACTGCCATTGCGGCGCTGGTGGTCATACATTTATCCGGTCGGCGTCTTTACGTAGTTAGACACGGGTTCCAGGCTCGACCCGCTAGAGCACAGTCATTATTGCTGTGCCCTATGCCGGTGGCGATATTTGTTAGCCCGCGACCTTCAATTAAATCGAACTCGCCAGCCCGAAAAGGCGTACTCTGTATATAGAACTTGTACCCGTGTACTGGGTACGGTTTTGATAGGAGGATATTGTCATGTGGGCTTATCTTTCAGGCTTAATAGGTATGGCGGCCGTGTTCTCGGGTATGGGCGCTATAGCATACGTCAGCGGCCGCCCGGAAATGCTTACGAATCCGGGTGGGATTGCGATATTGATTGGCGGATGGTTAAGCGTCCCAATCTTTGTCGGGTTGATTTGCTGGGTCGATGCGCTGTTGACCGAAAATTATCGCCGTGGGCGACCACGAAGCTAGGCGGCAAGTCGCAAGGCAGCGTTCACTCTGATCTAATGCCCCGGATATCTACACGTAGAACGACGGGCGGATGATCTATTCCCCAAATATATGGGGATTGGACGTTCTACATGAGTGGACGCGCCATTTTTTGGGTGCCGAGTTCGATTCGGACCGGGGCCATTTGAGCCTTTAATCTGCATTCCATGCTGCAAGCGACTACCCTACGTGCCAATCCCTAAAACAGACACCATCGGCTCTCACAGTGCCCAAAAGCACGCCAGACAATGCCATATGACGGCATATGAATTAATACTGCCATCAGATTGCCATGACTACAGAGTATTCCATGTAAAGCATGGTTCCAGTCACAATAAACCGAGACGCTAAAAGCCCTTAACTGCTTGACAAATAAGGGCGTCTTAGGCGTTCTCGGGATGTACTTAAACTAAAGGTGGTGGCTATGGGTGGAATTGAACCACCGACACCAGCATTATGAATGCTGTGCTCTAACCCCTGAGCTACATAGCCACTAAACTGATTATGGTCTGGTGATAACTTAACACTGTCAAGTTTTGAAGCCGGTCATTGATACAGGCGATAGGCCAATAAACCGGAATAAGCGCTAGACGTTAAAACGAAAATGGACAACGTCGCCATCGGCCACGACATAGCTTTTGCCTTCCAGACGCTGGCGCCCAGCCTCGCGTGCACCCTTGTCTCCCCCCAAGCGGACATAATCCTCGAAATCTGTGACTTCTGCGCGGATGAAGCCTCGCTCAAAGTCACTGTGAATTACACCGGCGGCTTCAGGAGCTGTCGCACCGATGCGCACCGGCCAGGCGCGAACTTCTTTGGGCCCCGCCGTAAAGAATGTCTGCAAACCTAGGAGCTCGTAAGTCGCCCGTATGACGCGATTCAAGCCTGGCTCCTCCTGACCGAGATCGGCCAGAAAGGCTTGCTGGTCTTCAGGGTCAAGCTGCGCCAGCTCACCCTCGAGTGCGGCACATACCCTGACGACCGGCGCATTCTGTTCGGCGGCATGGGCAGATAGCCGATCAAACCAGGGGTTATTGTCAAACCCCTGCTCATCGACGTTGGCCACAAACAGCGCTGGCTTGGCAGTAATCAGGTGCAGTTCGGCCAGCGCGGCGCGTTCGTCGTAATCAAGCGACATCGCGCGAATCGGCGCACCGCTATCGAGTTGTTCGTAGGAGCGTTTGAAGACTTCAAGTCGGCGTTTTGCGTCCTTGTCACCTGAACGCGCGGCTTTTTCCACCCGTTTTATCCCCCGTTCGACGGTCGCTAGATCGGCCAGCGCCAGCTCGGTGTCGATGGTCTGCACATCGCCGATAGGGTCGACTCGACCCGCAACGTGCATGACATCATCATTCTCGAAACAGCGTACGACATGTACGATGGCATCAGTCTCGCGGATATTCGCGAGAAACTGGTTGCCCAGCCCCTCGCCGTCGGCAGCGCCTGCGACCAAACCCGCTATGTCCACGAACTCCACCATAGTCGGCACAACTGCATCAGGCTTGGCAATCTCAGCCAATTGCTCCAAACGTTCGTCGGGCACGCTCACCACACCTACATTCGGGTCGATGGTACAAAACGGATAGTTTTCCGCCGGAATTTCGGCTGCCGTTAGGGCGTTGAAAAGGGTCGACTTGCCCACGTTGGGCAGCCCGACGATGCCCGCCTGTAGCGCCATGATGTGTCCTAAGTCTTGTTGGAGTTAAGCGATTGTGCGGCCCGATCCCAACCGTCGCTGAACAACAGCTGCGTAGCTTCGAGGGCCTGCCCGATCGCATCGGCGATTGCGTTACGCTCAGTCGTTGTAGGCCGTCCCAGGACATGGCCAATCACAGCGTCCGCGTTGCCCGGATGACCGATGCCAATGCGCAGGCGCTTGAAATCCGTACCCAGAACTCGCGTTATGTCACGAAGTCCATTGTGGCCCCCGTGACCACCACCGGCCTTGAAACGGGCGCTGCCGGCGGGCAAGTCAATCTCGTCGTGCACGACCAACAAATCGCGGGTCGCTATTTTGTGGAAATGCGCCAGCGGTGACGCACTCTCCCCAACATGGTTCATGTATGTCCAAGGTTTTGCCAACCAAACACTCGTCTGACCCGCGCCAATGCGCGCCAGTTCTGCCTGAAACTTTTTTTCGCGCGTGAAATGGACGCCCGCTTCCGCAGCCAACGCATCAGCGAACCAAAATCCGGCATTGTGGCGCTCACAGGCGTGCTTTGGACCAGGATTGCCAAGCGCCATTACAGCGCGAACGGTATCGACCACGGGTGAAGGAGGGGGATGCCGGGCGACGAGAGATCAACCCTGATCGTCGCCGCCATCCTGTGCACCGTCCGTGCCTTCCGTCGAGTCGTCTTCGTCGGCTTCGCCTTGGGCCTCGCCGGCAGCTTCTTCCNNCTTCTTCCACTGCGGCGCGCGGCAGGCTCACGGTCACGACCGTTTGATCGCGATAGTCCTCTTCGCCTTCCTCGGGCTCGCCCATTAGGGCGACCAGTGTGACGTTGGCCGGCATGACCAGTTCACTGAGGTGAATCGAGTCGTTGACATTGAGTTCACGACAATCAACTTCAATATATTCCGGGAGATGTCTTGGAAGGCACTCGATTTCGACTTCGTTGAGACTATGCTCGACGATGCCGTTTTCCTCCACCACACCGGGGCATTCCTCGTCGCCAATGAAGTGCAGTGGAACGCTCATACGCAGGAGTTCATCCGCTACCACCCGCTGGAAATCGGCGTGCTCGACAAACGGCCGCGCCGGATGCCGTTGGAGTGCGCGCAAGATCACGTCCTCGCTTTTCCCGGACTCGACCTTGATCCGGATGATGTGCGAGAAAAACGCTTCGTTGTCTAGATGATGCGCTAGATCATCGTGTTCCAAGGCGATGTTGCGCGGTGCACCCTTACCGCCGTAAATTATCGCCGGAACCCAACCGGTACGACGCAACCTGCGATTGGGGCCGCGCCCGGTTTGGGTGCGTGGTTTTGCATTTAATTCGAAATTTTCCATGACATAACCCTTGTTCAGGCGGGCGACGCGCGCCTGTCGCTTGCCGCATTACGCTTTTGTTAAGCCAATCAGTATACCGGCTGAAGACCGCCTATCCAAAACATGACTCACAAGCGGGACTGTAGTCCGCAAAGCACGCCAAGCAGCTAATCGACGTAGAGCGTTGACACCGATTCGTCACTGCTGACACGCCGAATTGTTTCGGCCAACAATGCCGCGATCGGCAGTTGCCGTATACGTTCGCTGGCCGCCGCTTGCGGCGACAGCGGGATCGTGTCGGTTACCACCAGCTCGTCGAGTTCGGAATTGTTGATGTTATCGACAGCGTGGCCGGACAACACGGGATGCGTAATATACGCCTTGACCTGCGTGGCGCCGTTGCGCTTGAGCGCACCGGCAGCCTGGCAGAGCGTGCCCGCGGTATCGACCAGATCATCGACAATCACGCAGCGTTTACCGTCGACATCGCCGATGATATTCATTACCTCGGCCTCGTTGGCCTCGGGCCGGCGTTTATCAATGATCGCAAGATCGGCTTCGTCGAGCCGTTTAGCCATGGCACGTGCCCGCACCACACCACCGACATCCGGCGAGACCACGATCAGGTCGTCATCTTTTTGCCGCCATATGTCACCGATCAATACCGGCGAAGCATAGATGTTGTCCATGGGCATGTCGAAAAAACCCTGGATCTGATCGGCGTGGATATCGATCGTCAGCACTCGGTCGGCGCGTACCGTGGCGAGCGTGTTGGCAACCACTTTAGCCGAAATCGGCACCCGTGCCGAGCGAGGGCGACGATCCTGGCGCGCATAGCCAAAATATGGAATAACTGCCGTAACCCGCCCGGCCGATGCTCGATGGAGTGCGTCAATGAGCATCAGCAGTTCCATAAGGTTGTCATTCGTCGGCTCGCAAGTCGACTGGACTACGAACACGTCCCGACCGCGAACGTTTTCCTCGATCTGAACCGCAACTTCACCGTCGGAAAACGCACCAACGCTTGCCAGCCCCAAAGGTCGATTAAGATAACCGGCAACTTCCCGCCCTAAAGCCGGGTTCGCGTTGCCAGTAAAGATCATCAGTCCGGAATCATTCATGGGCGCTCTTTTTGTCACTCGGAAATATGCACGGCACAAAGGCCGCAGAGCGTGAATGGTAACGCAGATATCATCGTGCACTATCGACCGAAAACATCGGATACGATGCCACGACCGGTTGATAGATCTTTTGCTGTTGCACGATGCCAGAAATAAATCTGGACGAGCTTGCACCTGGCAGCCTCTGAGCGAGCATTGGGCGTTTGGCCCGGATACGAGACGGCCCCGTCTTGGCCTGTTTGCTCTTTGAACTGGCCGGACTCGACCAAGCCGCNNGACCGAAGGCCGCGATGAAACCGAAAATGGAAACGGAACCTAGGCTGATGATCCGACCGGTTCGTAGCCTTGCGTCGATCCAACTGGCGCCGTCGATCTTGGTCCAGCGCCTCTACATGGCACAGCATGTCTTGGCGATGCCGGACCACAAGTGGCTGGGGCGGCAGGATTCGAACCTGCGGTACACGGGATCAAAACCCGATGCCTTACCGCTTGGCTACGCCCCATTACGATTCAACAAGCGATATTTTCGACGGCCCGCCCACAACCTGTCAAACGCATGATTAGTAAAGCGTGTTCGCTTTGCGAATCAATCGTCGAACGGGCGGCAGAATGATTCGGCGCTTACATCGCATCACTTTCCAAGCTGGCGTCCCAAAGCGCCACAGTACTGACGCGCTCGTGCGCTCAATTGAACCTGCGCCTTACGGGATCAATAGATCTTAAAAGGCGCCGAGGCCTTGCCGCATGGCACTACTTCATCCGAGATCAAGGGTATGTGTTTTCGACACCTGACTCCGACCTGTTAACCCCATGGAATGGATTCGAGCAGCTCTGAATTTCAGAAGGCACCAGTCAGGAGCCGCAGATCTACTAAAAGATTTTACAGTTATAAAGCTGCGGGTGTGCCGTGCCGATTGAGTGGTCAGGCAGTAAATTGACCGGTACCCGGCCCCGGCCAAGAGCCGCCTCAGTCGTTTGATTTGGGCACAGACCCCGATTCTGAGGTGCTTTTGCCTGACTTGACGTCGAACCAGCGATCGACCACTAGCCGCAGGCGATCTTTGCCGTTATCTAGCACGATCCGCTGGGGCAGTTTCAGACCACCGTTTACCGTTGTGTAACCGAGATAGGCAACGTGCCACCCGTTTTGATGCAGCGACTGCAATTCGCCCTCGGCGTTGACGCTGATACGCTTAAATTGACCCGGCGCCGGCAAGCCACGCCCCCAATAGCGAAGAGCTGTAAGCGGAAATGAGAACCCCAGTGCGCGCCGGGCCATGGCATCCGGATGTTTGGTGGTGAATCGCTGATTGTTGGTACGCACATGAACCGACTTGAGCGTCCCGCTTGCACTCAAGCCGCCCGCGCCCAGCGGGCCGGCCAGTCGCACATCAAAATGCCCCCCTTTTTGACGCCAGTTCAGGTTGCCTGTCCAGCCCAGGACCTTGCCCGACGCTACGCGTCCCTGGAGTGCCCATTGCTTCAAATGCCGAAGCTTCTGCTTGTGCGCCTGCCATGCAGATGCGTCAACCACACCCGCGTGCTGCGTAGGTGGTTTATGAATGATGGCACAGCCGCTGAGTGCAACAAGCACCAAAACTAACGATGTAACGCCGACGCGTTTTCGCCAGCCTTGAAGCTGTTGCAGTGCGCGCCAATATACGAGATGAGATTTGATAGTCCGTCGCCAATGTCACCGTTGGTCAAGCACGCTAGAATATAACAATGTCGTTAGTCAGCGCGGGAATTAGCCACCAAAGCGCCCCCATCGAGGTGCGCGAATCCGTTGCCTTGGGTGCTGACGAATTCAGTTCAGCGCTCGGCGACCTGCTTGGCCGTACAAATGTTGATGAAGCCGTGGTGCTGTCAACCTGCAACCGCACCGAGGTCTACGCGGCCTCAAGCGAGCCGGAATCGGTAAATCTGGCGCGCTGGCTTTGCGATTTCCGTGGACTTGATTTTGGCTATTACCGCGATTTTTTTTACCACTTAGGCGACCGCGAAACGGTGATTCACAGCCTGCGGGTTGCTGCCGGTCTAGATTCGCTGGTGGTCGGCGAATCGCAGATACTGGGGCAGATGAAACAGGCGCTGGCCCATGCCCGGCATTTCGACGGCGCCGGGCCTGTCATAACGCGGCTTTTCGAACACAGTTTTTCGGCCGCCAAGTATGTCCGCACCGCTACCGAAATCGGCGCCAACCCGATTTCCGTAGCGTATACCGGCGCACAACTCGCTTGGCGGGTTTTTTCCGACTTGTCGTCGCAGCGGGTGCTGCTCATTGGCGCTGGCGACAACATTGAACTCATCACGCGCTATCTCGCAGACATCGGTTTGGTTAACCTGACATTCGCCAACCGCAGCCGCGAGCGCGCTGAAGCGCTTGCCGAGCGCTTTAACGGACGCGCAATTGATTTCGATGCGATCGACAACGCGTTGGCGGATGCCGATTTATTGATCACCTCGACCGCCGCGCCGGGATCCATCATCGGCCGCGATGCGCTAGCAGCGGCCCTAAACGCGCGCCAAAACAAACCGATCTTCGCGCTAGATCTAGCCTTGCCACGCGATGTTGATCCGGCTTCCGCGACACTCGACCAATTGCACCTATGGTCGATCGACGACTTACAGGAAGTCATTGACAGTAATTATCAAACCCGTCAAGACGCGGCTCAGGCGGCCGACGCAATGATCCGGGACCGCGCGGAGCAATATCTCGAATGGGTGGATTCACGTCAGGCCACCGACACGATCCGTGCTCTGCGAACCAACGCCCACGACACCCGGGCCAACGTGGTAGCTCGCGCCAAGCGCCGACTCGCACGCGGCGAATCACCCGAAGCCGTCATTGATTATCTCGGGAACACCCTGACCAACCGATTGATCCACAAACCGACTGCGACACTGCGCCAAGCCTCGGGCCATGATCGCCAGCGGTTGCTGCGGCCAGCGGAGGAACTTTTCGGTCTCAATTCAAATGCCGACCGTGAGACACAAAACGATTCGACCGACCGATGACGCCGACACTACGTGGCAAACTCGACGAGCTGGTTGAACGCCACGAAGAACTCTCGCAACTGCTCTCGCAGCCGGAGGTCGCCGGCGACGCCGAGCAGTTGCAGAAATTATCCAAGGAATATGCCCGCCTTGAATCGGTTGTGGCCGACTACAGCCGCTGGCATGCCCTGGCCACCGAGATTGATGACCTCTTAAACATGGCCGAGGGCGACGATGCCGAACTCCGCGCACTGGCCGAGGAGGAATTGCCGGATGCGCGCGCATCGTTGACGAGCCTCGAAGACAAACTCAAAACTCACCTGATCCCGACCGATCCTAACGATCAGGCCAACATCTATCTGGAAATACGAGCCGGTGCGGGAGGCGATGAAGCCGCGCTTTTCGCCGGCGATCTGCTCGGCATGTATTCGGCCTATGCCGAAGCTAAGGGGTGGCAAATCGAATTGCTATCGGCCAGTCCCGGCGAACAAGGTGGGTATAAGGAAATCATATCGCGCATAGTGGGTGACGGCGCCTACTCCAAGCTCAAGTTCGAATCCGGTGCACATCGCGTACAGCGAGTCCCCGCTACCGAATCTCAGGGGCGTATCCACACCTCGACTTGCACCGTGGCGATTCTTCCCGAACAGGATCAAATCGAGACGATCGATATCGACCCGAGTGACCTGCGTGTCGATACCTACCGCGCGGCCGGGGCCGGCGGCCAGCACGTCAATACTACCGATTCGGCCGTGCGTATTACGCACAACCCCACCGGTGTAGTGGTCGAATGCCAGCAGGAGCGCTCACAGCACAAAAACCGCGAACGGGCGATGCGTCTGCTCCAGACCAAACTGCTGACCGCCGAGCAAGACAAGCAGGCCAACGAACGCGCCGAACATCGACGTGCCCTAGTTGGCACCGGCGACCGCTCCGAACGCATCCGCACCTACAACTTCCCTCAGGGCCGTATTACCGACCACCGCATTAACCTGACGCTTTATCAGCTGGACAGCGTAGTTGCGGGCAACTTGGACGTTATCATCGACGCCCTGGCAAGCGAATATCAAGCGGATCAGCTGGCAGCACTCGGCGCCGCGTGACTGACAACCCGTCCGCGCTCGACGACGTCCCAAACCGGCCCAAGCTCAAGGACTGCGTGCGCCGCATGGCCCACGCACTTGAGCGAACGAGCGACGCCCCTTGGATTGACGCACAACGGCTCGCGGGCTTGGCCACCGGCATGACTACTGCCCAGTTGATTGCCCATGGGGAGCGGCAACTCGACATCGCCACGCACGACCAACTGAAAGGGTTGCTCGCACGCCGTGCAGCCGGCGAGCCACTGGCTTATATTCTCGGCAATGCCGGGTTCTGGCGATACGAGCTATCAATCAGCACGGCCGTGCTGATCCCCCGGCCCGAAACAGAAACACTCGTCGAACTAGCGCTCGAGCACCTCCCGCATGACGCCGCGCTGCGCGTCGCAGACCTCGGGACCGGCAGTGGTGCTATCGCTGTCACGCTGGCTGCTGAGCGCCCGGCCTGGCATATCACTGCCACCGATATCGAACCCAGTGCTATTGCCATCGCACGCACAAATGCCGACCGGTACGAACTAAGGAATATTGCATTTCGCGTTGGCGACTGGTTAGCGGCAA
Source organism: Salinisphaeraceae bacterium UBA4764 (assembly GCA_002403445.1). GTDB lineage: Bacteria > Pseudomonadota > Gammaproteobacteria > Nevskiales > Salinisphaeraceae > Salifodinibacter. The sequence continues at coordinate 22,177 of DHHU01000051.1, forward strand.
TCGACCAAGAATATTTCGACGCCATCGTAGCGAATCCGCCTTATGTTGCCGAAGATGACCCACATCTCGCCGACCCAGGCCTTGCCGCTGAACCCCGCAGAGCCCTAGTTGCCGCAGACCACGGGTGGGCGGACCTAAAATTAATAGCGGATCAGGCACCGGCAGCACTCAACGCCGGTGGCCTATTGATGCTCGAACACGGCCTATCTCAGGGGCCCTATTTACAATCCGCTCTCGAAGCTGCCGGATTCGAGTCCATCGAAACCCTCAAAGACGCGAGCGGCCACCCACGAGTAACCCGTGGTTATCTCACCAACCTGCGCCGCGCGCGTTGTCCACGTTTCGGAAGAATGGATTCTGCTTCTTAACTCACCCGGGTTCCAATTGTTCGCGGAGCGGCCTCGGCCCGTTGCCGATCGGACGGGATCATCCAGCACCTGCGACTCAAGTAACTCATACCGCTCAGGCGGCACCCAATCTTTCAAGCACCGCCTGGGTATATCCATCCGTTGTGCCGTCGCCTTCGAGATCAGGAGTTACCCGGTCGTGGTCCGCAATCACGGCGCGTACAGCTTTGCGTATGCGCTCAGCGCGTTTGTGTTCGTTCAGATGGTCAAGCATGAGTGCGGACGCCAGAATGACCGATGTCGGATTGGCGATGTTCTTACCGGCTATGTCGGGCGCACTGCCGTGTACGGCTTCGAACATGGCACAGTCATCGCCAATATTGGCACCGGGCGCCAGACCGAGGCCGCCTACAAGCCCCGCGCAAAGATCGGATAATATGTCGCCGAAAAGGTTTGTCGTCACGATCACGTCGAACCGTTCCGGCATCATGACCAGCTTCATCGCACAGGCATCAACAATTATTTCGTCATATTCAATATCTGGATATTGCGTGGCAATCTCGCGGCCGACGCCCAGAAACAGCCCTGACGTGGTCTTCATGATGTTGGCCTTGTGGGCGAGCGTGACTTTCTTGCGGCCTCGGCTGCGCGCCAGTTCAAATGCGAATCGAATAATGTGTTCGGATTGTTCTCGAGTGACCACCGACAGAGCTTCGGCCCGGTTGCCGTCCTCGGATAGGGTCTGGCCTTCGCCAGAATACATTCCGCCAGTGTTTTCGCGCACGGTGATGATGTCGAGATTTTCGAAGCGTGATTTTGCCCCAGGTAGCGAGAGCGTCGGCCGGACATTCGCATATAGATTGAAACGCTTGCGCAGGGCCACATTGACCGAGCTGTAACCCTCCCCGACCGGCGTAGTCACCGGGCCTTTCAGTACCAGGCGCGTGCGTGAGATCGAGTCGATGGCCGGCTGCGGTAACGGATCGTTTGCGCCCGCGTCGAGCGCGGCTTGACCGACTTCGACGTATTCATAATCGAGATTGACGTCAAGTGCCTCGAGTACTTGCAGCGCCGAATCGACGATCGACGGCCCGATGCCGTCGCCCTTGATGATCGTGGCGGGAATCGATTTCATGCTGACTCCAAACTAATTGTCACGCTCAGCGTACAACAATCGTGAGCGTTTCGATGTTTAATAAGCGGTGTTCTATTAAACTTGGCAGCGTTGAATGTAAGCCGGATAGTAGAATTATTATCCTGACTGACGCAGTTATTCATTGGCTAAAGATTTGTCCATAAAAAGTTTGTCAGAGATACGACGCAGTATGCTTCCCGGCCGGCTCCGCTTTCCCTGCATTTTGACATTCGTGACACTCGCGGCCTTGCTGTTTACAGCCCAGATCCAAGCGCATGTCAATGGTCACCATCTCCAGCATCCCAACAGCCCTAAAAAAGCAGATCTGATCGTGGTTTTCAAATCAGAACGTGAGCTGTATCTGTTTCGGGACGGTACCGTGATCGACCGCTATCCGATATCACTCGGCTATGATCCGGTCGGTCCCAAGCATCGGCGCGGCGACGACAAAACCCCGGTGGGCGACTACTTCATCAACTGGCGCAACCCCAACAGCCGTTTCGATTTGTCTCTGCATATCTCCTATCCGGATGCTTCAGACCGTGCCTATGCCAGACGCCACGGGTTTAATCCCGGCAAGAACATCATGATCCATGGCCAGCCGAACTACAGCACACACAAACGTGATGGCGACTGGACCCACGGCTGCATCGCGGTATCCGACAAGGCCATGAAACACATCTGGCACCTTGTGCCCGATGGAACACCAATCCATATTTACAAATGACGGCAACGCCAGCGCTGAAAACGACTGCCTAACGCCATCCGGCAATTGTTGGCCACAGCTCGCTTCTAGCCCGCACGTCACTCCATATCGATCATCTGCCATGCGACTTATTGCCCCAGTTAGGCTTCGACAAATGACGCGCCATGCCCCACGGGACGCATGAAGGGCCCGTGCTAGTTGATCGCGAAAGCTAATGGTCCCGCTGATCCTGGCATCAAAAACAATCGCCGAGCTAAGGGCTGCGGCCCGCAAAACACCCTCTATTGAAATCTGTGGTTTGATTACTCGCACACCACAAAACAAGGATCGCATCTTCCCCGCCGAAAACGTGCACCCCGAGCCAACCCGTGCGTTCGAGTTGTGCCCCCGTGCTCAGATCGACGTTTTCAAGTACACGCGCCATTCCGGCGCGAGATTACTGGCGGTTTATCATTCGCACCCCTATGGTTTAGCCGTACCGAGCTCAGCCGACCGTGCCGGGCTCGGTTATCCCAAGGTCCATACACTGATCATTGCACCGAACCAGCCGGTTCCTTACATGATTCGGGCATGGCGACTCACGTCAGACGGGTTTATCGAGACCCCGCTTCAATCTAGCGATTGAACTAGAATCAAAGCCGATCGCCAGAACTTGGCACACAAGTTTTGTAGAATCGGGTCTCGGTCAAGAAGTAAACCTATGCGCCTACATAAACTCGCCCTGTCCACCACTCGCGAAACCCCGGCCGAAGCCGACATTGTTTCGCACCAGTTGATGCTTCGAGCCGGCATGATACGACGGCTCGGTGCCGGTCTTTACACTTGGAGCCCGCTGGGAATGCGCGTGCTGCAACGCGTGGAAGCCATTGTACGTTCAGAAATGAACGCTGCCGGCGCATTGGAAATACTCATGCCGGCGGTGCAGCCGGCGGAACTGTGGCGCGAATCCGGGCGCTGGGACGAAATGGGGGGGCTCATGCTACGGATTCGGGACCGTGCGGAGCGCGAGTACTGCTTTGGTCCGACCCACGAAGAAGTCGTCGTCGACTTCGTCAAACGCGATTTAGCAAGTTACCGTCAACTACCGGTCAACTACTACCAGATCCAGACCAAATTCCGCGACGAAATCCGGCCACGCTTCGGCCTCATGCGGGCACGCGAATTCATCATGAAAGACGCGTATTCGTTTCATATGGACGCCGCCGATCTGGATCGCGAATACCACAATATGGCCGCCACATACCGGCGCATACTTGACCAGCTGGGTCTGGACTATCGCGTCGTTGCTGCGGACTCCGGAGCGATCGGCGGCGCCCTGTCGGAGGAATTTCATATTCTCGCGGGCTCGGGCGAGGATGAACTCGCCGTATCCACTGACGGCAGTTATGCCGCCAACGTCGAAACCGCCATAGTCGCGCCACCTGATCACCCCCGGCCTAAGCCCAACGCGGAACTCAACCGCGTGGCGACACCCGAGGTCACCACAATCGACGGTTTATGCGCCTTCCTCGATATGCCGCCCGAACAAACTGCCAAGGCGATCGTCGTCGACGGCAGCGACGGTGACCCGGTGTTGCTGGTGCTGCGTGGCGACCATCAACTCAACCGAATTAAAGCCGAAAAACATGAGGCTATTGCCGCCCCATTGACTTTTTCCGATGTCAAGTCGATCAAACGCGCATTCGGTGCCGATCCCGGCTCGCTCGGTCCGGCCGGGTTTCCCGGCGCCGTGATTGCCGATCACAGTGTTGCGGCGCGCGCCGATCTGGTCGTCGGGGCCAATGAAAATGGCGTGCATCTAACCGGCTTCAACTGGGGTCGCGATGCGGACGAGCCCCAAGTTGCCGATCTGCGTAACGTGGTCGCTGGCGACGCCAATCCAGATGGCGAGGGTACACTCAACATCATGCGCGGTATTGAAATCGGGCATGTATTTCAGCTTGGTGACAAATACTCGAGGGCGTTGGACCTCAATGTGCTGGCCGCCGACGGTCAAGCCGTGCATCCCCCGATGGGCTGTTACGGCATCGGCATCTCGCGGCTGGTCGCCGCCGCCATCGAGCAATGCCACGACGCTGCGGGCATTTGCTGGCCCGCACCGATGGCGCCTTTCGAGTTGGTCATCTGCCCCATTGGGGCTGATCGCGAGCCGGCAGTCGCCGAAGCCGCCGAACAGCTATACGCCCAATGTCTCGCCCAGGATATAGACGTGGCCCTGGATGATCGCGGCCTGCGTCCCGGCCCGATGTTTGCCGACATCGAGTTAATAGGCGTCCCTCATAGGGTGGTGGTTTCAGCGCGCGGTTTGAAGGCTGGGACGCTGGAATACAAGGGCCGGCAAGCTACTCAAGCCGAGGACATTGTTTTTGGAATCGAGCCGATAAAAGCCCGTATTCGTGAATAATGCCATGATGCGTATCGCTGCCGTATTACTCGCAGCGATCTGTTGCAATACGCTTTTCGGGCCGCGCACCGCCATCGCCGGTGCAGCGGTTCCCGAACACGCCCTCAGCGCCCGGTTCCGGCGCCAACTTGTAGCGGCTGCACAACATGCCAGCGGTTTCGAAAACCAATTTAAAGCGCGCGTCTGGCTGCTGGATATGTCGACACGCCTACGCCAATATGTTCCAACACCGTCCCGACGCGAAGCTCTTTTAAAACAGGTTCACATGCAGGCTCGTCGGGCCGGCATCAACCCTCAGCTTGTGATGGCCGTTATACAGGTCGAATCCCGTTTCAAACGCTTCGCTATTTCGCCATCCGGGGCGCGTGGTCTGATGCAGATCATGCCGTTCTGGAAAAAAACCATCGGCCGTAATCGCGATAACCTGTTTCAAATGCAGACTAATCTCCGCTATGGCTGCACCATACTCGCGCACTATTTGAAAGTAGAACACGGCAACCGGGTGCGGGCACTTGAACGCTACAATGGTAGTTTAGGCAGCCCCTACTACCCAGAACGCGTCGATCAGGCGCTGAGACGACACTGGGCTGTACATTGAGGCATTGTATGTTCCGGCCCATCGCGACCGTTCATTCCGATTGAAAATAACTGCTGATTCCGTTTCATCCTGACTGATTTAAAGGAAACCTCTGGAATGGGCGGTTACCATGACGGAATCACTGTTAACACGTTCGAATTTTGTCTATAGATCCGGCATATTCGCCCCTTTTTTATCGGGAGATACGGATGCCGGCCGCGAGGATTCCAAAGCGACACATCCTCGTGGTATCACGCCCCAAATACGAAGGCGGGCTCAGTTAGGCACGGAATGCCAAGGCCTGCGGCCTGTCCAGGGGCGTGGTCGGCAAGTACGTCAGCCAGGCCCGGCCACCAGGGAGTTGGTTGGCCACGCTCCGTGGACAAAGACTAAGCGCCCATGGTGGCGTTGCGGTTTCCGGCCCGAACATCTCCGATGCGCTTTGCTGAGGTGGGGCTACACCCAGATCCACCAGAAGCCCAAGCGCAAAACCGTGACTCTGCAACTGCTCTGGGCGAGTGCGGGGAGCCCCAAGGCAACCTAAGGAATCGTTACAATCAATTCTGTAACCGGTATGGACCATGGCGAGCCGCGGAACGTCGCAGCATGCGCTAGATTAACCAAGCCGGCGAAGGGTATTCGCGGACTGCGCCAAGCCCGAGGTGTCGATCGTGGACCGCCACAGTGGTGAAATCCGTACCCCCCAGATCTTCAGGTCCGGGCTAGGCGCGTCGAGTTATACCGCTGCCGAAGCGAGCTTGAACGCAGGCCCTGCTCGACTGGATCAAGTCGCACCAGAGTATTCTGACATTCATCTATTGAGCTCCCGGCACTTCTGTTCCCAGATAACCTGAAGGCCGCAGCCAGTTACGCAGGTCGCTAAGCGTCTTAGATCAACGCGACCTTGTGCAGCACGCCTTGGTGGGCCAGACGTAGGACGTGCGCCTGACCAACTGGACTGTCGCGATCATGCACAAGGGCCAGCTTGCGGCCGCGTACCCGCGACTTTGCCGGGGCCGCTTCTCCAATCCTCAAGCATATCACCCAAGTCACATCAAGCGCATCGCGACCGGTTACCGGGGCGGTTTATCTAGTGGGCCGAGGGCATCGGCCCCAGCACGTTGGCGGTGGTCAAACCCCAGCTCGAGAATCGAGCGCACCCAGAGCATGCCCCCCCAACTGTTTCGGCCTGCTGCAACAAAGCCGGCGCTATAGCCGATCCCGGCTGCATCATGCCTACGTCCGGACGCTGGCATGATGCAGCCCCCCAACGCAGTATCGCCAGCATCCTCAAGCAGGTTTAGATCATCAGCCGCTGGCAAACGAACCCGAGCTGCCCGAGCTGCCGCACACACCCATGTCCGCGGCACTCATTATTACCACTGACTCCGTATAAAGGATATACGCACATATTGACTGAAACACCCTCAAAACCCTGCATCGGCTCAAGCTCAACGGCATGTTCGACGCTCTCGCACGCCAGCTCGCCCAGCCGGACCCCCATGATCTGGCCTCCGAAGAACGCCTGGCATTGCTTGTTGATCACGAGATTCTGCATCGCGCGAACCGGCGCCTGGGGCGCCTACTCAAGACGGCCCGGCTGCGTGTGCCGGCCTGTGTGGACGACATCGATTATCGCCATCCCCGCAGTCGGGAACGATCACACATGGCGCCGCTAACCAGCGCCGACTGGGTCACTCAGGCGTTGAACCTCGGCTCCACCGGGACCACCGGCTGAAGCAGGACCCGCCTGGCCTGCGCCCTGGAGAATCAGGCCTGCCGGCGGGGCCAATACGTTCACTACCTGAGCGTGCTGCCCCTGTTGGAGGCACTACACATCGCCCACGTCGATGGTTCATATTCCCGGCTGCTAGCAAAATAGACGGGTCTCATCATCCTCGACGGCTGGAGGAGGCAGAAAGTCACGGGGCCCAGCGACAGGATCCGATGGAGATGATCGAGGACCGGCACGGGCGCGGCGTCACACTGATCGCCAGTCATTCATTAGTGGATACTGGCACGAAACGCTCGGCTTGGCGACGTTCGCCGATGCCATCCTCGATCGGCTGCTGCACGCCGCCCATCGCCTCAATCTCAAGGGAGAGTCAATGCAGAAAACAACCACCTTGAGCGACGCTGCGGTTGACGCATCGTGACTGCTCAGTGTAAATAGTCAATTCGAACGTGAACGCTGTGGGCAAAGCGGTCACGATCAGCGAAATGATTGGTCACGTTCACCGGAATAGGCAGGAGTCGCTACGTTGTCGCTTTATCAAGAAATATTGGTGCTCTACTACAGTAGCAACGGCGCCACACGTGAACTGGCCGACGCCGCCGCCCGTGGCGTGGCATCTACGCCTGGCGTACAGCCCCGCGTTCGGACGGTTCCGCCTGTTGCCGCCGCCGGAGAGCAGCGTTCCGTACCGGATGATCCGTCTCTACCGCCGTATGTCGCCCGGGTGGATCTAGACAAAACCATGGGCTTGCTGCTGGGGTCACCCACGCGCTTTGGTAACATGGCAGCGCCGTTGAAATATTTTATCGACAGCCTGATCGATGTCTGGCTGTCCGGTACGCTCACTGGCAAACCAGCCGGCGTGTTTACCTCGACGGGCAGCCTTCACGGCGGTCAGGAGACCACCCTCATCAGTATGATGCTGCCACTGCTGCATCACGGCATGGTGTTGACCGGCCTCCCCTACAGCCAATTTCCGGCATTGAATACCACTCAAAGCGGAGGCACGCCCTACGGCCCTACTCACGTAGCTGGCCCTTCTGGCGATCGAGAAGTCGACGACACCGAGGCCGATTTGGCCTTCGGCCTTGGACAACACGTGGCGAATCTAGCGCTGCGACTATCCAACTAGGGGCATCCACTACACAACAGGCAACTATGTCTCATCTGGCAGCCTGAAACACTTGCTTGACGAATGGGATGGTCAAGCGTCGCTGCGCCGCCAATGAGGCCCGATCTAGTTGATCGATACCGGCCAACAGATCACCAACGCCCCGAGCCCCGTGTTGCAAGAGCCAATTCGCAGTAGACGCCGGAAGCTCCAATCCACGTTGTTCGGCGCGGTTTTGCAGCAGTGTGAGCTTATCCTCGTCGCTTGGCTCGGCCAGCGATAACGCTCCCCCCCAGCCAAGTCGACTCGCCAGATCAGCATAGTACACCGGCAAAGCTGCCGGCGGCAGTCGATCAGCAAATATCGCCCGCGCGCGTCGGGCATGAAGCGCATCAATCAACCCGATCAAGGCGATTTCGACACCCGCATCGCCCACCTGTGCGGAAAGATCGTCGATACAGACACAGTCGAGAGTTTCCAGCCCCGCGAGAACGGCACCTGGATTGGCATCGAGCTGGGCCAGCGGCACATAAACCGCGCGCTCACCTTGGTCGCCGACGGCCTGACAGGCAGCTTGCAGTAGATGGGTCTTGCCACTGTCGGCCGGTCCGTGGATGAAAAGGCGTTGGCCCGAGGACGCCACTAGATCGGCAACCGCCGCGCGCGGTCCTGCATTCGTGGCGCCCACAAAACCCTCGAGCGAAGCTGTATCGGGCAGGGCCAGATTCAGCGGAAGTTGAACGGTGGACATGGGTTCAGACATCGGCGATCAATCAACTGGCATAGAGCCGGCTGGCGCGCCAACGCTCGGCCCCGTAACGTCCGAGTACTGAAACCCCCGACGCAACAGGCAGCGCAATGAGCACGCCCACAAAACCAAACAGCTGCGCCCCGGCCAGTACCGAGAAAATGACCCAAACCGGGTGTAAACCGATGGCTTCCCCCAGCAAAAAAGGCTGCAATACGAGTTGTTCCATCACTTGACCGATGGCAAAAACAATTACAACCCAAATCAATGCGCTGGGGTCGCCCGACTGTACAAGCATAGCCACCGACGAGACCATCAGTCCGCTGATGACCCCGAGATACGGCACAAAACTGACCAGGCCCGCCCCGAACCCAATCACCAGTGCCAGATTCAGGCCCGCAAGCCAAAGCCCCAACACATAGATACAGCCCAACACTACCATTACCAGTAATTGGCCGCGTACAAAATGGCCAAGTTTGTCGTCAATCTCGATGCAAAGCCGCCGGCAAGTCGGCAGATAGCGGCGCGGGATCTGCTCACCGATCCATTGGATTAAATGGTCCCAATCGCGTAGCAGGTAAAACAGAATGACGGGCACCAGCAGCAGGTTCATCAGAACCGCGATCAACGCCGTGCCAGACGAAAACAACTTGTCGGCCAATATCGACGCCACGCCACCTGCACTCTCCCAATGTTGGGCCAACAACTGCTGAACCGAGTGCAAGTCTAAATGGCTCACACCCGGCCAGACCTCGGAGATCATCGGCAGAATCACGCGCCGGACTTCATCAATATAGCGCGGGAGATTATGAATGAACCGCGCGAGCTGACTTTGAATCGCAGGGACGATGAAAAATGCGGCCAAACCGAGAACGATGAGCGCCAAACTAAAGACCACCGTGACGCTCGTCGTACGACCGGCGCCGAGCCGCTGCAAACGACCGACCAGCGGATTAAACAAATAAGCAAATGCCCCGGCAATCAAAAACGGCGTCAACACGCTGCCCAGTAACCAGACCAACAGTACGGCGACACCCATCGCCGCTAGAAGCGCAATACGCAACCTCATGCCTGAACAATCGAAAATCTCAAACAAACTAATATACCGCTCAGTGAGCCCGCCCATCGCCTGTCGGCGAGCGCGGGGTCCGACGCCAGGCAAAAAACCAAATGATCAGACCGGCTAGCGCGAGCACTGTACCAATCGGCCCAGTGATGCGCAGACCGAAATTGAATGTGAGTGCCAGTCCCGCTAGAAACGGTCCCAACGCATTAGCGAGATTGAACGCAACGTGGTTCATCGCCGCCGCAAGATTTTGCGAATCACCGGCCACGTCCATTAGACGTGTTTGCAGCACGGTGGCCAGCGCCGTACAAAAACCAATGAGAAAGACATCCCCTGTTACAGCCCAGACATCCAGAGTGGCGTAATAAAATAACCCCATCATGATTGCGCTGGCGGCCAGCGTCGCACCAGCTGTAAGCATACGGGCCCGATCGGCAAAGCGCGGAACAATCACGTTGCCGAGTGTCATCCCGAGACCGAAAACACCAAGTATGACTGGTATCCAGGTTGCAGGAACCCCAGTCACGACATCCAGTGTACTGGTCAGATATGCATACACCGAGAACACTCCACCAAATCCAATCGCCCCGATGGACAACGTCAACCATACATCGGGGCGACGCAATGCTCCTAATTCGCGAAGCGGGTGCGCACCGCTCGAGGCACCGGTATAAGGCACGAGCATAGTCACCAGAACTGCGGCCAAAACAGCAATGCCTGCGACCCAAAAGTAGGCTGCACGCCAACCCAGCCAATCGGCAAACCAGGTGGCAACAGGCACACCGACGATCGTGGCACTAGTCAATCCAAGCATCACAAAGCCAACCGCTTGCGTCTGACGATCAGGAGACACCGACGACGCTGCAACGAGTGCGGCCAACCCGAAGTAAGCCCCATGGGGTAGACCACTGAAAAACCGAAAAAGACAGAGCCAGGCAAACGTCGGCGCCAGTGCGCTAGCGATGTGTGCCAATGCAAATCCCGCCATCAGCACGATAAGCATTGGTTTACGCGCTACGCGCGCCGCCAGTACCGTGATGAGTGGCGCCCCCATCACAACGCCGAGCGCATATGCGCTGACCATATACCCGGCTTCAGGCTTTGAAATGCCAAAGCCGTTCTCGACCAATGGCAAAATACCCATTGTGGCGAACTCGGTCGTGCCGATGGCAAAACCGCCGGTTGCCAAAGCGAGGAACAGCAAAACTATTCGACCGGCCATGGGGTGTCTCGTTAGTAATCAATACTGGCGTCAATGCCCGCCCGACAGCTGCGAACCCAGTCGTTGGAGCCGGGTAGGTAAACAGGCTTTGGCGCCCAGTACGGTGCTCAAGCCAGCGATCCAGTTAGGCTCAATACATGCAAGAGCTCGGCCTTTAGCTTACTCAATACCCGGATCATAGTGTGGAGCCATAACCAATGACCACAGAGACTTCTCAGACCAATGTGGATCGCCGAAGGTGGATAAACACACCGGCATGTCGATACCAAACCCGCTAGAGCGGACCTATTGTCAACGGCGTTTGATTCTATTCCAACATGATTTTGCAGCAGAACACCCGACGCGGCTCGGCATGGTTTGAAATCGACAATACGACGCTCATCTGCCCTTCGGTACTCGACAGATACGGCCGGCTGATCTGCACCTGTTGCGGTTGTTCGATTGCAGAGCGGAAATACTCGCGATGTGACCAATTAGAGCCCAAGGTATTGATCATCGGATCGAGACGCTTATCCCGGCTTTGCTTTTTTTCCGGGGAAATAAAGGCTGTAAGCTCAACGCCATTCTCGTCCAACAAAAATACACGGACGACGTTTGGCATGGCGAGCAATGCCTCACAAGCTTCTCCGAGTGCTTTGTTAGGCCTGAACTTGCCTTGAATCGAACGAATTTCCTGAATGTAGTCTTTGAACCTTAATTTATAGTTGTTTTTCTGAAGAAACTCGCTCTCGGCCAGTTTGTGTTGCAAGCCGACCATCTTAGTCTGGCTTATAGCGGCATTGGCGGGATGGGGATCGGGATGGGCCAAATAAAATCCCTGAACAAAATCAGCTTCAGCATCCAAGGCAATCATCAGCTGGGTTTCATTCTCTATCCCTTCTATGGATATCAGACTGCCCGCCTCATGCATCATCGCCACCAGGTTCGGCAGCATTCGCCGTAAGTTGCCGGCTCTATGCTTTGAGGCTTCCCAGATAACCGTGCGGTCAAGCTTAATGATATCTGGCACAAGTCGCCAGATACGGTAGAAGTTGGATCGTCCCGCCCCAAAATCGTCGAGAGCAACCAACGCCCCCAATGAACGGAAATAATCCACCGCATCAAACAAATCGGATTCCACAATCGCCGGCGTTTCGAGCACTTCAACGACAAGGCGATGAAACGGGAACCCCGTCTGTTCGAGAATACTCGGCAGAAACTTGTCTCGGTATTGTCTGTTATGCAGCGTTGCCGGGTCGATATTGAGAAAAAGCCAGGTATTGTCGGGGGCAACCTTCGAGAAATTGTCGACGTGGACACGCTGACAGAGCTGATCCAGTTGAGTTTCGCTTGCGTTTTTTGATGCAAGATCAAACAGTGTGGACGGAGAAACGGGGACATTATTGCAGTCGCGTCCGCGAACCAATGCTTCGTAACCCACAACCCGGTGAGGCCCCATGCTGAGGATAGGCTGAAAGGCACTGTCGATCCGGTATTCACCGAACCAGTTGTTTCCAATACCACTGTTCATCGAATCAACTTTACAAGGCCTTCTTTATTCAAAAGGATGATACTCAAAGGTCATCATACATACCATTTATTATTACGAAAGTTGCATAACATTCGTGCTGAATGGCTTTTGGGGCCCGCAAACGCTCTACTCTTGCTGAGGGCATCGAATCGGAAAATCTCTGCCTTCACGCTTAAGACATCAGCTGGATATAAACTGCGTAGTGGGCCGCGCCCATGGTTTCAGGATTAAAGTGTGCCTCAACATGTTGGCGGCCCCACTCTGCCATACGGCGACGGCGCACACGATCAAGCCCGAGTGCCTCAAGCGCCGTCGCCAGGGCCTTCGGATCACCCGGCGGCACCAGAAGCCCGTTTTGGCCGTCGATAATCACGTCAACAATACCGCCTGCCCGTGTCGAAACTACCGGCACGCCACTGGCTCCCGCCTGCAAAACCGCCACGCCAAGGCCCTCGCGCCGTGCGGGATGAACCAGCACATCGAAAACAGGCATAACGCGCGGCATGTCGTCGCGAAATCCGGCGAGCAGAACGTGGGATGTCAGCCCGGCTGCACGGATTTCGCGTTCAATTGCCGATTGCATCGGCCCCTGGCCGCAAAGTACAACCCGGACATCCGGTAACACCCGCACGACGTCCCCCAAGGCGGCAATCAAATCACGATGGCCCTTGCGCTCAATAAACTGCGCCACCATACCGATACAAAAACCGCCTGGCGTGACGCCGAATTCAGCTCGCAAGGCGGGATCGGGTGTACGTGGCCGAAACACCGACAAGTCGACGGCATCGGAAATGCGTACCACCTTTGAACTGTCTACACCCGCAGCGAGAACAGTCGCTTCGACCGCGGTCGAAATGACAATCACGCGATGATATAGCGCATATTTCAAACGCGCGATCCATTTAGGTTCCGGATTATCCACCCGTCGTGTAACGATTGCAGGCACACCGGCCAGCCGTGCACCCATTCCCGCCCAGATATCCGCACCGCGACGGCTGTGGACGTGGACAACATCAATCCGGTAGCGACGGATCGCCGCCCGGACCCAGGCCATGAGCCGAACATCGACATCCCCGGCAACCGGTTTGCCGATGACTAACGCCGCCGATTGGCTTGCTGCAATCGGGGCACTTGGGCTGCACAGCAGAATATTGCGCACGCCGCGCCGGCGTAGATCCGACATCAGCAGGTCAACCTGCGCCGCGCCCCCGAAATGATGACGGCCTGTCTCGACGTGCAGAATGTTCATATCATCGCACGGGCCAACTGCCAACGTGCTGCGTTCAGCACACGGGCCGGGGTCAGCCGTTCCATGCAGGTGAAACGGCCGCCGCAGACAGGATGTTTCTGGCACGGTGCGCAATGCATCGGTTCGAACAGAATGGTCGTGCTTTTTTTGCCGGGTGCGGTGTAGGGGCGGGTCGAACCGAAAAGCGCCACTGTCGGCCGGCCCGCGGCAGTGCCCATATGAGTTATCCCGGTGTCGACGCCGATCAACAAAGATGCCTGTTCTACAACGGCCATTGTTTCGCCCAGCGACGTCTGGCCAGCCAGACTCTTGACGCTAGCACTCACTCCGGGCGACGCCCGAGCGGCCATCGCCTCACCGGCCCGAATATCTTTCCTTCCCCCCAAAATGACAATCGGCCAGTCAAACTCATGGGCTAGCTCGCCGATCAGTGTTCGCCAGTAGCGATCGAACCAGTGTTTCTGGGGGCGCGTCGTGAATGGCGCCAATGCCACAAACGTCGGTTCGTCAACGGTTTGTCCAAGCGCAGTTCGAAGCACACGGGCAGCGTTCCGGTGATTGGCCTCACACGTGGCTACACGGGGCATAAAGTCCTCGGGAGCGGCTCCCAGCGCAACGGCTGCATCGATATATTCGGAGCCAAAACGTGGATTATTATTGCCCCGCTCGATGACGCGCGTCATCAAAACATGGCTTGCTTCGCGCGACCCCAGACCCAGCCGGAACGGTGCACCGCTCAGCCACGCCCAGACGCCGCTTTTCAGCAAACCCTGCGCATCTACAACGGTGTCAAATCTGCGTTCGCGAAGTGTCTTGATCAGAAGACGATACGCCCCGGCCAGTTCCCGCCAGCGTCCGGCCTTCAAATGTGCACGCCAAGCCTCCTTCGGCCAAACCAGGACTTCGTCAAGCTCGGCGTTAGCCCGCAGCAATGCATCCGGGCCCGGCTGAGTCAACCACGCCAGATAGGCTTGCGGGTAGCGCCGGCGCAGGGCGCGTATCATGCCGGAAGCCATGATTACGTCCCCAATCGCCGACAAGCGAATAATCAATATCCGCTCACGCCTCGGATGTATCGGTGGCCGGTTAGCCGACTGCGTCAACTGTCCCACCCGCCGACACCTCCGAGCAAACGATAACTCATGGCAACGCAGTATAGTCTCACGTCACGCTTTGGCGACAGTCTCATACAGCGTCTCGCAAATCGTCTCGTGTGACGTGGCGCATCATCCAGGGCATGGGCAAAGCGGTGCGGCTGTTGGCGTTACCGACATCCAGGCATGTTGACGACAATACTTCAAAGCCCTGGATTTCGAGCGCTGCGCGCGATTTATTCGGTATTTTGGTGCCTAGCAATACCGGGAGTTCTGGCGCGCCTTTGGTGGCGCGGTCGATACAACCCCGGCTACCGCGAACATTGGGCCCAGCGATTTGGCCACGCGCCGGTGCATCATCATGAACCGCCGGTATGGATACACGCAGTCTCGGTAGGAGAAACTGCCGCCGCGGCGCCCCTGATTAAAGGCCTGATCGCGCTTGGCTACTCCACCCAGTTGACGGTGACCACGCCCACTGGTGCCGACAAGGCAAATCAACTGTTCGGCTCCAACGTTCCCGTTTGCTATCCGCCGTTCGATACTGCAAGCGCCACACGCCAATTTATGAACACGGTTCAGCCCGCGATCGGCGTCATCATTGAAACTGAAATCTGGCCCAACCTCCTTTACGCGGCCGCGAAGGCGGGCGTGCCGGTGATTTTCGCCAATGCCCGGCTATCAGCTCGCTCATTGGCGGGCTATCAACGCGCTCGCCCGCTGATCCTGCCCACACTCTCCGACGTTCGCCTCATCGCTGCGCAAACGGAGACCGACGCGGCGCGCTTTCGACGCCTTGGCGTCGACGGGCACAGAGTTGAGACACTCGGCAACCTTAAATACGACGCCGCCGAGTTGTTGCCGCAAACACGGGGCAACGCCCGAACCCTTCGGGCACGATGCGGTTCTGGCCCACTAATATTGGCAGCCAGCACTCACCGTGGTGATGAACTGGCTATCTTGGACGCATTCGCCCGAGTTCACAAAATCGTGCCAACGGCTCAGTTATTGATCGCGCCCCGACATCCCGAGCGATTCCAGCAGGTGGCCAATACATGCCGGGCAGCGGCGTGGCGTGTCACGCGGGTCAGTGCGGCGTCGGACTTGTCAGGCGAGATCCTTCTTGGTGATCAGATGGGCGCGTTGACGACTTATTACGCAGCGGCCGATCTAGCCATTCTCGGTGCGACATTCGAGCCGATCGGCGGCCACAATCCGATCGAAGCCGTGTTGGCCGGCTGCCCGGTGGTGCTCGGACCAAATCATCACCGGATTACCGAGATGATGACGATCTTCGCCGACGCCTTTGTAAGAGTCCATTCAGCTGTGGACCTGGCTGAGAAACTTATCGAATTAGTCGAAAACGACACTCAACGCCAGAAACTCAGCACACGCGCCACCGCTATTCTGGCCCGTGAGCGCGGTGTTACCGATCGACTTCTGACTCGGATACAGGTGATTTTGAGCCCCGAGGAATAACAGCCACCGCGCATTCAGCCCTCGAAAACAGCAATTGGTCTATCCCGCGCTCATTTCTTCGCTCGATGCGTAGTATCGAGTCAGGACAGCAACGAACCTCAAATCGAGTTCACCGCCAGCTCTATCGCAAGTCGTTGTCGACCACGTTCAGCGTGCTATTGACATCGGATCGGACTGGCGCACAACAGTTGGTAATTCTGCCCCAATAACTCATGAGGACTCTTTATTAGTGAACAAACTCACCGGGGATTGGGGCATCTCAGCGGGATAACAAGTTTAAGACCTACCCCATTCGCGATCAGCTCTCGCAAAGCGATTCAACTATGGATCAGATTAGGTTCGCCACGTATGTAAGAGTCTGAATAGACCTGCATCGCCGGCCATGGCGGGTATCAACTCCCAGTCATGCCAATAAAAGATTTAACGCTCAAAGCCTTCATCGACAAGTGGCATTCGCTTGGCGATTCATGGGTGATTTAAAAAACGAACCGTCTTGCACATTCCGGCGAATCAGCAAAAAAGCCGTTTTTAATTAAACATGGTGGGCCGTGTAAGATTCGAACTTACAACCAATAGATTAAGAGTCTACTGCTCTACCATTGAGCTAACGGCCCACAAGTCATCAAATGGGGTGGACGATGGGACTCGAACCCACGACGACCGGAATCACAATCCGGGGCTCTACCTGCTGAGCTACGTCCACCGCAGATTGGGTTATTGTAGCGCCCAAGCTCGGTAGAGGCCAACCAATACCTCATACGCTATAGCGTGCCACAGCAGGATGCTGCGATCGAATTTTTCAATGTGGCAAATTTTCGAACCCTTAAAAATAATTAGGAACCGCTGGCGATAGCTTCCCGGATGGCATGAGAAGATAGCCTTTATGGCCTTGATCGCCGATTGGCTTGCCGCCTGATGGCCGTTTTTTTATTTATCCGCTCACTGCAGGCCCTTGAAAATGGCCAATTCCTAGCGCTAATCCCGTATTGGTAAGCGGTGCACGCGTCTAACGGGGAACAAGTTCGACTCGGCGATTTCTGGCGCGGCCTCGCTTGCTGCGATTCGTCGCACGTGGCGCAGTATAGCCGTCACCCCAAGGCTTTAACCGACTCCGATCGACGCCGTAGTTGTTGACCAGTGCATTGACCACCGCCTTAGCCCGGCGTCGGGAAAGTTTCATGTTGTATTGAAAACTGCCCCGACTGTCAGTGTGGCCCACCACCAGCAGATTGAGTTTGGGATTATTGGCGAGCAACTTCGCGATCTGCGTTAGCGTCGGTTTAGATTTTGGCTGGAGTTGGGCGCTGTTGGTGGCGAAATAAATACCGTAGAGCGCCACACGACCGGTTTTGTGGATACTCTGCGCCATCTGATGGGCGCTGACATGAATAGAGGCAATCTGTAGCGGCTGAGTTCGGATATGGTTAATGAGGGCGTGGGGTTTGCCAGAGCTGGGTGCGCTGATCTGCATCACGACGTAACGATCGAACGCCGGACCCGATTTTTCAGCTACAAAATAATGGCCCACTGGCCCATTGGAACTAAAGTATTGGCTGGCATGTCGCGCTCCAGGGGAAACTTGGGCGAAGTGGGGCCCACATTGTTTTCCGCTACATTGGAAAACGGCCTGATATCCTTTCCCAGTTAACTGCTTCTGGAAACTGGAGACAACGGCTGCCGGCTTGGACTGAGCGGGTAGGCGGTAAATATGTGTCGATAGCCTGCCATCTACCGTGCGGGTCGCCGCCAAGTTACCGCGGATGCCACCGACCTGAACCACTTTCCGCACAATAATCGGATATTTTTTGACATGGCGCTTGCTTCGGCCCACCAGTTTGGCCTGCTTAGTTGGTCGCCACTGCAACGCGTCATGACTAACGGCCGGCTTGTTGTGCGTGCTCTGGTGTTTACCAATCGACGTCTGAGCCGACGATTGGCTTGGATTTTGCGCGGCTATCGCAAGCATGGGCACGAAGAGACTGGCTATGAGCGCCATCGTCGTGCATTGGATTGCAAACACCCGTTTTCGCATGATTTAGATTTTACGCAAACCCGTGGATTTGTGTCAGCTGCGTGATCAGATCACCCGGAACCCACAAACGATACTCAATTCGATGTCGGCCGCTCCAATACCGTGGCAATCCCCTGACCCATGCCAATACACATGGTCGCAAGCCCTAATCGGGCATCGTTGTCGGACATGATTCGTGCCAGCGCGCCGGTAATGCGTGCGCCGGAAGCACCTAGCGGATGCCCGAGGGCAATGGCCCCACCGCGCACGTTGACCATGTCACGCCGGTCGTCGAGACCGAGTTCCTGCAACACCGCAATACTCTGCGCCGCAAATGCCTCATTGAGTTCGATAAACTCAATGTCGTCAAGCGTGACTCCAGCACTTTGCAGGGCGGATTTAGAGGCCGGTACTGGCCCATGCCCCATGATGGATGGGGAGCAACCGGCCACGTAGGTCGCCCGAATAGAAGCCAGTGGTGTGAGGCCGAGAGTTTCTGCCCGATCGGCCGACATGACCAGTGTTGCAGCAGCGCCGTCGGACAAGGCCGACGAATTACCGGCCGTGACCGTACCGCCGCGCGGATCGAACGCCGGCCGCAAGGCAGCGAGTGCCTCGAGGCTGGTATCGCTGCGCACGACTTCGTCTTGCCGGCATTGCCGCGCAAAGCCCCGGTCATCGACGCCCGGTGCGGCCACAATTTCGTCGTCGAAAGCGCCACTGTCGAAAGCCGCTTTGGCGCGCTGGTGGGAAGCCAGCGCGAATGCATCCTGTTTTTCCCGACTGACTTTGGCCTGACGGCCCAGAAGTTCGGCGGTCAGACCCATCGTGGCCGCCGATTGGGCAGTCACCTTGGACATCGCCGGTGCAATGTCGACGTTATAGTCCATCGGGACATGACCCATATGTTCGACGCCGCCGCAAACATAAATGCCGTCATCGCCAGACCCTATGCTAGCCGCTGCATTGTGGATGGCCTGCATCGACGAACCGCACAGTCTATTGACGGTCTGGCCCGGAACCGACGAAGGCAAACCGGCCAAAAGCCCTGCGTTGCGGCCAATGTTCATGCCCTGCTCGCATGTTTGTTGTACACAGCCCCAGATGACGTCGGCAACATCGGCTGCTTCGACACCGGGATTACGCTCGATCAGGGCCTTGATAAGCGTGGCCGACAGTGTTTCCGCGCGGGTGTGGCGAAACATCCCGCCTTTCGACCGGCCCATCGCCGTGCGAACGGCATCTACTATAACTGCATGTGACACCTTGAACTCCTTGAAGACTCTCTGCACAGATCTTCACGGTTGCGACGGTGCGCTTTGCGCACGACTGGCAAGAAAGCGTGGCGTGGCATGCTTATTGCCCTGTAGCGAGCGCTGACGCCGTCCAGGTGCGCCCAAAGCCCGGGGTTTTTTTGCTGTGTGAGGTAATTTTGTCTCCAAATGAAACTCTACTGCGTTGCAGCGTTTCATCGGTAAACAACCGGGATATGGCGCGGTGCGCCGTATCCCGGTGCCTGTGGGTCGCAAACGCGATCCGAGAGGATACATGCAGACTTTCCTTATTGAGTGGCAGCGACATAGAAACCACTTCCACGTTCTGCCAGGTCGCGCATCCGCCTTGTCGGCTCATAAAGCGGCCCCAGATTGCTGTAACGGTCGGCCGCGGCGCAGACATCATCTAGGCCACGCTGGTCGGCGTATTTCAACGCACCGCCACCTTGAAACGCGGGAAAACCAAGCCCCATCAGCAGCGCAGTGTCGATCTCATTGGGTGTGGCAACCACACCGGTTTCCAATACCCGCGCGGCTTCGATAACCATCGGAATCATGAGGCGATCGATGACTTCCTCTGACTCGACATCACGTGTTTGTGTCGAACGGTTTTCGCCTATCAATTCGTAAGCGGCTTCACTCGGGGAATTTTGCGGGCGACCTTTGTTGTCCTTACCGTAATCGTAATAACCGCCGCCTGATTTCTGGCCGAGCCGTCCCGCTGCCACAAGCGCGTCCATAGCGCTTTGACTCGTCCGACTCATCCGATCCGGATACCCCTCGGCTAGGATCGACTCGACGTGTTGCGACGTATCCAGCCCCACTACATCCGACAGAAGCGCTGGTCCCATCGGCCAGCCGAATCGCTCCATGATCTTGTCGACGATTACAAAGTCGGCGCCGTCATCAATAAGTGCTAAGAAGCCGAAGAAATACGGGAACAACACACGGTTGACCAGAAAACCGGGGCAATCACTGACCACGATCGGAGTCTTGCCAAGCCGGCGTGCCAGCGTTGTCACGGTGGCGATGGTGGCATCGCTGGTTTGGTGGCCGCGCACCACTTCCACCAGCGGCATTCGGTAAACCGGATTGAAAAAATGCATGCCAGCAAACTGGGCTGGCCGCTTGAGCGCAGTAGCCAGCGTATCGATCGAAATACTGGAAGTATTCGAAGTCACCACGGCGGCCTCATCGAGTTCCGACTCAACTTCGGCCAACACCTTGTGTTTGAGCCTGAGATTTTCCGTCACGGCCTCAATCGCGAAATCAACGCCGCCGAATTCTGTGTAGCCCAGAGTCGTGCGCAGCCGCGCGAGTCCAGCCGTCAAATCCACCTGGTTCATTTTGCCGCGCTCGATGCCCTTGGCAAACAAGCGTGCAGCTTCATTGATAGCCTGGTCGAGTGCCTGGTCGTTTATGTCCTTGATCAGTGTCGTGATATGTTTTGAGACGGCTTGATATCCGATGCCGCCCCCCATGATGCCGGCGCCAACCACGGCCAGCCGATCGACGCGTTTCGCCTCGCAGCTTTGTGCCTTGATTTTTTTCTTGATCAATTGGTCGTTGATGAATAATTGGATCAAGGCTTCTGCAATCGGCGACTGTGCCAGTTCCACAAAGGCGTCGTGCTCGATTTCGAGCGCTGCATCGCGGGATTCATCGGCCGCAGCTGCTATGGCCTCGATAGCCTTGATCGGAGCCGGATAATGGCTGCCGCTCTTGGCCAGCACGTAGGCTTTGGCTGTCTCGAAACTCAGGGCCGCATCCAACCGATCGAGTTTAAGTGGCGCGATTTTGTCTCCACGCCGTCCATGCCAGTCAAACTCACCGCTAATGGAACGCTGCAATAAATCGTTCGCCGCATCGGTTAACGCGTCGCCGCCGACAACAGCGTCCACTATGCCGATGTCGCGGGCTTGGGCGGCGTCCCGATTGCGCCCATCGGCAATCCATTCGATAGCATTGTCAGCACCGACCAACCTCGGGGCCCGTACCAGGCCTCCGAAACCCGGCAGAATGCCCAGACAAGTCTCGGGAAAACCGATTTGGGCATTGTCGACGGCCACGCGATAGTCGCAGGCAAGGGCCAACTCCAGTCCGCCTCCGAGGGCATACCCATTGATCGCGGCCACGCTAGGTGCATCGATGTCTTCAAGTGCGTTAAAAACCGTATTGGCTTCGGCGACCCAAGCGCGTAGATCGGCTTTCGAGGCCCGAAATTTTTCACCAAACTCTCTGATATCGGCACCGACAAAAAAATCATCACGCCCCGAGATAACAAGTAAACCTCGAAGTTGATCAACGCTCCGTAACCGGCCGAGACTTGCTTTAAGCTCGGATAACGTTGTGACATCGAACTTATTAACCCTCCCGGCACCGGCATCGAAACAAAGTGTGGCTACACCATGGTCAAAAGTCAGCGAGATCCGGTCTCCGTCGTAGCTCATCGGCTAGTCGTTCTTCGGTGGCGAGGGGNNAACCGGAGCCAAACGCGCCATGCCGTCGGGCTAGGCTATAATATGTTTTTGAATCTGCGACATAGCAACGCTTATCGAACACCAAGACGGTTCGGGTCGAAACGACATGCTGGATCTGGCCGGTAGCACCCAGCTGATGCGTCTGGTAGCCGAGCCAACCCGGCTCAGACTGCTGCTTTTACTCCAGAGCGAGTCGTTGACCGTGGCAGAAATGACTAACGTAACGCAGTTGGCCCAGAGCCGAGTCTCCAGCCATCTGGCTCGCTTGCGCGAGGCTGATCTCGTTCACGATCAAGCCCGGGGCAATACCAATCTTTACTCGGTGGACCCCAGCCGCTGGCCTGAGGGCGTCCGCCGATTCTGGCGTTTTTTGACCGAATCCATCGATGACGTACAACTGGGCCGCGATCGCGAGGCGGCACGGGAGATCATCAACCGCCGTGGGCGGTCCGGCGGCTGGGCGGCGTCGGTAGCCGGCAGCATGGAGCGTCACTATTCGCCGGGCCGAACCTGGGAAGCGCTGGGCCGGGCGTTGGGCGAACATCTGGAGCTGGGACAAACACTCGACATAGCCTCCGGAGACGGCGTGCTGGCTGAGTTGATCGCCCACCGGGCCGAGCACATGACATGCGTGGACTCCAGCCAAGCTGTCATCGAAGCCGCACGCCAGCGCCTCGCCGACGTAGCCAACGTGGAATTCCGTGTTGCGGACATGCACGACTTGCCGTTTAATGCCGCGATTTTCGACGACGTCTTCATGCTGCACGCCCTGCCTTACAGTTACTGGCCCGACGTGGCCGTGACCGAAGCCGCCCGCGTACTCAAGCCCGGCGGTCGATTGACCGTCGCCACTATCGCCCGGCATGTCAATCAGGCCACAGTGGCCACGTATGACCATGTTAACGACGGCTTTGATCCAAACGACATCGATTCACTGCTATCCACTGCGGGGCTGATAACCGAAACAGCCGAAATTCGAACCCACGAAACCAGGCCGCCTTATTTCGGACTGGTGATCGCCCGGGCCTATAAATCCGCAGCCTAAACCGCCGAAATGGTAAAACGCGCTTTCCAAGTAATTACTGTTATGACCTAGTGGCGACATTGGCGTTTTGCTTTTCTGGTTTTTCGCCGGCGATTTACATTCTCTTGTTGACCTTACGGCACTTGACGTTTTTTCGCCCTTATAGCTGACGCTACGGTCGCGCAATCTGTTCGGTTTTTTGCCAAATCTAGTCTATGCCTTAATCAGGCAAAATCTTACAGCGCATCTTGCTTATGTATAGGCCCGATTTTTTCGCGCCGTAAGACTATCAGGCATCGAGAGCGTGTAAACCTAGGCCTTCAACCCACGATTGCACGCGCACAATTTTCCCACCGTGGTCGTCCTGAAGGTTTCGTATCTGTCGTTTGTTTTGTTTATTAAGATTCACGAAATATCAGCCGGATTGATGATTCCAGTGTCAGTATCACGATCTAGGCTCATCGCCGCGGGCGTTCCTATCCAGGAAGCACGTGATCGTAGCGTCTCGAATGGCCGGGCCATCGAATCTGGCGATTAACTCACGTATTGTTAATCTTTGGAAATGAGGGCTGTTTCGTGAACAGGCTGGCCGCATACCCGCTTGCGACGGCGTATTGATCGTCAAGGGAGAAGACAATGGAAAGCAACGCCGCAATGGCGACCGCACAGAACGTATTGTTTCTGGGCGGTATCGTTCTACTCGTGGGGTCGGTGATCGGCTATGTCGCCCAAAAGCTCAAGGTGCCGGACATTGTATTGTTCCTGCTGGCTGGCATTGTACTTGGGCCACAGCTCACGGGTGTGGTCAACGTCGACGCACAGAGTGCTCTCAATCAGTTGATCCTCATCTTCGGTGCCTCCTATATCCTGTTCGAAGGCGGAGTTGAATCACACCTTCACGTTATGAAGAACGTGTGGATCACACTGGCGCTGCTTGCCACAGTAGGCGTGCTAATTTCGGCGCTGGTGGTTGCACCCGCGGCCCAGTTTGTTTTCGGCATTCCGTTTTTGGTGGCGCTATTGCTGGGCTCGACGATCGCCCCAACCGACCCGGCGACGCTCATGCCGGTATTCAAACAGGTCACCATCAAGCAAAGGGTCGCTCAGACCGTGGTCAGCGAGTCGGCTTTCAACGATGCCACTGGCTCAATAATTACCGTCACCATACTTGGCTTGGTCGCCGGTAGCGGTGGTGTATCCCTTGGCGGCTCGCTGGTTCACTTGCTAGAGGAAACAGGTATTGGCGTGGGCACTGGCATCATTTTGGGATACTTGGCGCTGTTTTTGATTGCACACGAAAAAATGGCGTTCCTGCGGGAATACATGCCGCTGGTCTCCCTGATGGCGGTGATCGGTGCATATCTAGGTGCTGAAAACATGCAGGCCAGCGGCTTCATGGCAGCATTCGTGGCCGGCATCATGCTAGGCAACCGGCGCTTGTTCGGTTTCACCTTGGAAGAGGGGGAACAAGCCGCGCTTGAGCATTTTGTCTCCACCGTGTCACTGATCATGCGCATGTTTATCTTCATTCTGCTCGGCAGTCAGGTAAAGTTTGCTCTTCTAGCCGAACATTGGATCGGCGCATTGATCGTGGTGTTCGTGTTCATGTTCATAGCCCGGCCGATCAATGTTTTTTTCTGCACGGTCATCGATCGAGGCGCACGTTGGACATTTAAGGAGCAGTTGTTCATGTGCTGGGTGCGTGAAACAGGCGTTATACCGGCGGCACTGGCCGGCATCCTGCTGGGAACTGGGGCCCCACACGCCAAACTCATCGCATCGGTCGTATTTGTTGCGGTGCTGGTAACCATCGTATTGCAGGCCACCACCACCAAACTTTGGGCCGCCAAGCTGGGATTGCTTGAAGACGACCCTAAAGCCTGACGTTTTAGCGCCGGCTTGGATCGCGACCTCGTCCTGACACAGGATTAATCGGCGGTTGGTCAACTTCCGGCGGAGGTCATATCTCGCCAAGCCGATGGTTGACCGGTGTGTGCCTCAAGCACATCAATCATGGACTCGTGCGCAGCAGCTTCACTTGCGGTCGGCAAGACAACTCGTGGCCGGCGCCCGGCACGCGCTAAGATGTCGGCTAGTCCACTGTCGAGATCGCCGCTGGGCCCTTCACTGCTTTCGCCGT
Source organism: Salinisphaeraceae bacterium UBA4764 (assembly GCA_002403445.1). Lineage (GTDB taxonomy): Bacteria > Pseudomonadota > Gammaproteobacteria > Nevskiales > Salinisphaeraceae > Salifodinibacter. The sequence goes on from DHHU01000051.1 coordinate 47,489, forward strand.
GATGTGCCAGGCCAATGTCGATCTGTCCGCCAGTCATGGCGCGATAGACATCCGCCAACAGGCGGGCGTCAAGTAGCGCACCGTGCAACTCTCGGTCGGTGTTGTCGACTTCGAAACGCTTGCAGAGTGCATCCAGCGAGTTGCGTTGGCCGGGAAACCGCTCGCGTGCATCGGCGAGTGTGTCGATTATGATCTTAGACTCAGCCAGTGGTATATGCGTGTTGTCGATCCGGCGAAGCTCGGCATCCAGAAACGCCAGATCAAACGGTGCGTTGTGAATGATGAGTTCGGCTTCGTTCAGGTAGGCCAGCAATTCGTCGCTAATCTGCTCGAATGACGGTTTATCGGCGAGAAACTCATCGGTGATGCCATGGACGTCCACAGCCCCCGAATCAATCGAACGGTCGGGCCGAATGTAGCGGTGCAAGTCGTTGCCGGTTGGGCGTCGATTGGCGAGCTCTACACAGCCGATTTCAACAATTCGGTGGCCTTGGGCCGGATCCAAGCCCGTGGTTTCCGTATCGAGCACTACCTGACGCATTTTATTCAGATCTATCCAGTGGTGGTTTGTCGGTCGGGTGAGGACAGCGACTCGATGCCTTGGTTAGCCAGCCGATCTGCTGTTTCATTGCCAGACGTGCCAGCGTGCCCCTTTACCCAGCGCCATGTGATGTGATGTCGCTCGCAAGCGGAATCAAGCGCGCGCCAAAGATCAGCATTCTTGACCGGTTTTTTGGCCGCCGTGCGCCAGCCATTGCGTTTCCATCCGGCCAACCAGCTGGTAATGCCTTGTTGAACATAGTTGGAGTCGGTATACAGTTCGACCTCGCAGGGCGTCTTGAGGGCGTTCAGAGCTTCTATGGCGGCGGTCAACTCCATGCGGTTATTCGTGGTGTGGATCTCACCACCGTAGAGTTCACGCTTGGCGTTGTCGGTTGCCAGCAGGGCGCCCCAACCGCCCGGTCCTGGATTGCCTCGGCAGGCGCCGTCGGTGTATATAACTACATGCTTCATGAGCCCATATTATCGCGCCACGACCTGATCCGCGACACGCCGGGTTCGGTCAAGCGCGCCACAATGGGCCACAGCTCACATTAGATTTGATTTCTAAGCAGCTGATTGGCAAGCTGAGCTCGAACTGAAAAACATGCGGGGGCGACATGCACGTTATCGCTGTGCCGGTGTTGTCGGATAATTACGTTTGGATCGCCGGTCAAACGCCCGACGCGGATGCCGTGATCGTGGTAGATCCGGGCGCTGCCCAACCGGTGGCTGATTACCTAAGCACCCAAGATCTGAACGTTGCTGCTTATTTCATCACTCATCATCACGGCGACCATACGGGGGGTCTAGCCAAGCTCGTTGCGAAGTGGCCTGCGCCGGTCTATGCACCGGCCGATGAAACCCAACGTATTGGACACGTAGATCATCCTGTGCGCCACAACGATCGTGTTTCGATCACGGCGCTCGGTGCCGAGTTTGAAGTGATCAGCGTGCCCGGCCACACCCTTGGCCATATCGCCTTTCATGGTGCGGGTGTGCTTTTTTCAGGTGACGCGCTTTTTCGCGGCGGCTGCGGCCGTGTTTTCGAAGGTACATTCGAGCAGATGCGCGCCGGTCTGGCGCGTTTGCGTGCATTGCCGGATAGTACCGCGGTTTACGCCGGTCACGAATATACCCAGAAAAATCTTGAATTCGCTGCTCGAGTCGAACCCAACAATGCCGATATTCATGCCCTGCGAGAAGTCGTTGCAACACGCCGTTCCCGAGGCGAACCGACGCTGCCGGGCCAACTGGCCGAAGAACGACAGATCAATCCTTTTCTACGCTGGGATCAGCCGGTGGTCGCCGCAGCGGCAGCCGAGCGTGACGGCGTGGATCATCAGGATGGCGATGCAGTATTTGCCAGTATCCGCCGGTGGAAGGATGCGTCTTAACAGCTTATCTGCGCTAGCTACTACCACGATTCTGGCGGCACTACTGGCCGGTTGTGCCAGTATGCGCCCGGCTTCCAACGGCGGCTCGACATCCGCGTCAGTCACTTCCCTGTCGCCCGCCGCCAAGCATGAAAAATCACACGCCCATTCGGGCAATGCGGGCAATGCCAAAAATCATCCCTCGGTACAGTGGCCACCGGCTGCCAATACCAGTGCACAGCCTTATCAATGGCCGAGCGCGAGTCAAGACATCTGGGCCGAGATCCGGGCCGGGTTTAGGCTGCCGGGCAATCGATGGCGTCGACGCGTGCGCCACTGGGCGCAGTTTTACGCCACTCATACAGGGCATTTAGATGCCTCCCTAAAGCGCGCGCGGCCATGGCTTTATCACGTGGTCAAGCAGGTCAAAAAACGCCATATGCCCACTGAAATCGCGCTTTTGCCGATCGTGGAGAGCGGGTACAACGCGCGCGCCACTTCTGCCTCCGGTGCCAGTGGTCTCTGGCAGCTTATGCCCAGCACGGCCAGAGGCATGACACTGACCCGTAACTGGTGGTACCACGGTCGCAACGACCCGATTGCCTCCACGCAAGCCGCTCTAGACTATCTTGAGCGACTGCACACCCGGTATAACGGCAGTTGGCTTCTGGCCTTGGCTGCCTACAACGCCGGGCCAGGCACGATCGATCACGCGCTTGCACAAGCCAAGCGTCAAGGTAAGCCAGCAAATTATTGGCATCTCGATGTCTCCAAGGAAACCAGTAATTACGTGCCCAAGCTACTTGCATTGCGTTGGGTCATGAGCGCACCGGACAAGTTCGGCATCCACTGGCCGAAACTGGCCAACAAACCACGCACTCAGATCGTGAAATTACCCAAACAAATGGGCTTATCAATCGCTGCGAACATGGTCAACATGTCAACCCAGCAACTCGTGAAACTCAATCCCGAGATACAACACCAACGGTCGCGTCCGAAAAACGGCCACTTGATCGTGCCGTCTGGCAAGGCATCGCTGCTTCGCACCAAACTGGCCTCGGCCAACCCCGCCCAACTGGTCAAAAACCATAGCGGTGAATATCGGGTCCATCGTGGCGACTCACTCAGCTCAATTGCTCAGCGATTTGGGGTCAGCGTCACGGCCATAAGGCACGCCAACGGCATGACGAACAACCGGATACGCGCCGGCCAGAAATTGCGTATTCCGCATCGTAACCGCAAGGGCGCATCGCACATTGCATCAACTAAATACACAGTTCAGCCGGGCGACTCGTTATGGAAAATCGCCCATAACCACCAAACCAGCGTGGCTGCGATCAAACGCGTCAACGACAATATCAACAAAACCCTACACCCCGGTCAGACGATCAGCGTGCCAAGCGCGGGCATGGGACACAGCTCCCAACCAGCGCAAGTCGTGGTACATCACGGCGAGACCCTGTGGTCCATCGCGCATCGCAATCACGTGAGCGTGGCCGACCTCCGGAAATGGAATCGACTCAAACCTAACGCCACGATTCAACCCGGGCAAACGCTAGCGGTTGGCGGCAGTGCCGGTGTCCCCGATTACTATCGGGTAAAATCAGGTGATTCACTATGGTCGATTGCCAACCGCTTTTCAATGAATGTTTCCACGCTCAAGCGCTTGAACAATATCGGCAATAGCCATGCGATCCAACCGGGTCAACGCTTGCGGCTCCAGCCATCGGTATCAAGCTGACGGAAGTCGCCGGACACGATTCAACCCGATATAACAAGCCCGATTCAGGAGGCACCCAAGATGGGATTTTTAACCGGCAAGACTGCCATTGTGACCGGCATCGCCAGTGATCGATCCATCGCCTACGGTATCGCCAACGCCTTGGCCGAACAGGGCGCTTCGCTTATCCTGACTTATCAAGGCGACAAACTTCGCGATCGAGTTGCCAAGTTCGGTGAGAAACTGGGCGCCGAAGTGGTTCTGCCGCTCGACGTCGCTCGTGATGAAGACATCGAGGCATTGTTCGACAGCGTGGCACAACACTGGTCTCGTATTGATATTTTGGTGCACGCCATCGGGTTTGCACCGCGCGAAGCACTTACGGGCGGTTATCTGGACAGTATCAGCCGTGAGGCCTCGTCAATTACCCACGATATCAGCGCCTACAGCTTTGCTGCGCTGGCCAAGGCCGCGCGGCCGATGCTGAGCGAGACCGCATCGCTGATTACCATGACCTACCTTGGCTCGGAGCGTGCCATGCCAGGATACAACATCATGGGCCCCGCCAAAGCCAGCCTAGAGTCGAACATGCGCTTCATGGCCGCCGATCTCGGCCCCAGTGGCGTCCGCGTCAACGCTATCTCTGCCGGCCCCATCAAGACACTCGCTGCATCCGGCATCCAAGGTTTTCGAAGCCTGTTGGCCCGGGCAGCAGAAACCGCGCCCTTAAAACGCAATGTTACACAGACCGAGATTGGCAATACCGCAGCTTTTCTTGGCTCGGATCTGGCCTCGGGCATCACAGGTGAAGTGATCTACGTTGATGCCGGATACAACATCATGGGGGCCACATCCAACTGATACCCAACCACATAAACATTGACTGACGGA
>DHHU01000029.1:0-455 GCA_002403445.1 Salinisphaeraceae bacterium UBA4764
TTGTGCCGGGTCGCTGATGATGAGGCCTGGCACGCGTCCGCGCACAGTGCCTTGCAAGCCCATAGCGCGCATCAAGACGTTCAACAGTGCAGCGAGCGACTGATTCGCCGTCACGACACAACGGCACCCCGACCTTGCGGCCGCTGTAGACCGGGTGATTGGCAGCCCAGACCTTGTGTCTTGCCGAAGCGGACTATCACGTTGGGCGCGCGCCGGCTGGCATCCGCCGGCCGGGCTTTGACGGCCTCGTCGGTCGACAGTGCGATCGTGCAGATCGGCTCAACAGCGTCGATCGCGCGATACGCATCGATGCAGATCACCCTCACTTAAGTCGGGGGTCGAGCTTCGCCCGGGCCAAATGGGCTTTAGCCTTGCGAAGCATTTCATTGGCTCGCTTCAACTCACGGTTCTCACGCAAAAGGCCTGGAAGCGTTCGTGCTCTTCGGCGATCTGGC
>DHHU01000029.1:484-3186 GCA_002403445.1 Salinisphaeraceae bacterium UBA4764
TTGTCGTTCTATACTGGCCATCGGAAATTCCCACGATAAGTACATCATGCCGACACGCGATATGACAGTTGAAGACACGCCGATCGCCTACGCAAGTACGCCGCTGAAACGATTGGGTAAGACACTGCGCGACGGGGGCCCCGGCTTTTGCCAGTTTGCCGTCAACAATGCCTGCAACGCAGGCTGCGAGTTCTGTGGTTTCAATATCGATGCCCTGCCCCCCTCGCTATGGCACTTCGCTCCAGTCGATGAGGCCAAGCGCGCTATCGACGTGCTGGTGACAAACGATGTGCGGTATCTGGTCATCACCGGCGGGGAACCCATGCTCCACCCCCACATCTACGATATTCTGGCGCACGCCCACTGGCGCGGCATGGTCACACTAATGGTGACGAACGGATCACGCTTGAACGAGAGCCGGATCGCTCGGCTCAAGGCAAGTGGGCTTCATACGTTGTTCATCTCGATCGACGCTGCCGATGCAAGTCGACACGAGGCCAACCGCAAGCTGGCCGGTGTTTGTGAACGTATTAAGCAAGCCAACAGCCACCTCAAGGAAGCAGGCATCCAGAGCACGGCCTCTGTAACGATGAGCCGGCTGATCACGGACTACGCCCAATTGCCGGATTTTTTGAAAGGCCTGGGCTTTGAGAGTGTCACGTTTTCCTATCCGCTGACCACGTTGAACTCGAGTTTCCTGGGCGCTGCCGATTCCGATCTTGTCAGCTATAGCGACCAGGAATTACTGGAGGCGTTCGAGCAGGTCAAAGCCTGCAAGCGCCAGATGCAGGTTCTGAACCCGACCGCGTCGATCGAGGAAATGCAACGGTTCATCCGTGGTGAAACCCAGCGCTTTTCGTGCCTGGGCGGATATAAATACTTTTATCTGGATTGGGATTTTTACCTTTGGCGCTGCCATTACTGGGAAGAGCCCTTGTGCCAGGTATTCGACTTCAATGACGCCTACCGGGTTCGCGACGGTTGTACCCGATGCATGATCGACTGTTATCGGGATGCCTCTGTCATGCAACATGTTGCGGTTTCGACAGCCGACGCGCTCGATCAAGCACGCGCTGGCCACTGGCTTCAGGCCAGTCAGGCATTATTCAATCGCGATAATGCCACTTCAATCCGAGCTGCTTCCGAAAACCTCAAGTGGATCGCGAGAAACTAGAAAGGATGCCCACCCCGCATTGGTCCTGTAAGTGCGAGAATGCTCCGCCCATGGGCTATTTGCAGTGCATTTAGCGAAGACGCGCCGAGCCGGTCGCGGTCGGGGGGTAGCCGGCAACAGGCACGCTATAACAACCATGCCCTATACCGAATGCGGGTTTTAGGAATCCCGATGTTGGGCCAATAAGGTTTTGCTTTCGATGAACTGCCAACACGCTAGGGCGGGTAAGCCGATCAACAGGCTACGAACACGTTTTAGCAAAGACAGGGTCAGGCCGACGCCCGGCGCAAGGCCGATTGCTTCGCCAAGCACCATATAGCCGCCTTCCTGCACCCCGAGCTGGCCGGGGATGATAAACGCTGCTCCCCGAATAGCCTGGCCTAGACTCTCCAGTAACAACGCGTCCATCACGCTTACCGTGTGGCCCATGAAGTATAAGGCCAACCATGTTTCACCGGCATCCAGAAGCCAACACGCCAAATGGAAAGTGCTCGCCGTAGCAAGTTGGCCCCGATAGGCATACAAGGATTGAATCGAGTCGTGTAAGCCATCCAGCCGGCCGAGCGAACGCCAGATGCCGCCTTTTTCAGTGATGCTTTTGAGTTGGCTTTCCAACCACGCGAACAATCCCTGACGCTGAACCCAGAAAAAGGCCCCGACCAGGGCCGCGCCAATCCCCGCCCCGAGTGTGACCCAGACCAGCAATCCTTGCGTATGAACCTGGGCGGCCAGTACGCCAATCCCCATCAACGTGAAAACGATCTGAGTTGTCGTCTCCAAAGTGAGATCCACGATGACACTAGCGAGCGCAAGTGCTGGATCGAGCCCATCGAGCGTTAGCATCCGGGCCCCCACGACTTCGCCACCGACTTGCGCTACAGGCAACAGGTCCGCAACGTGTTCCCGGATCCAGCGGGCGCGCAGAAAAGCCCATAACGAGCCGTGCCAATGCGATTTGACTAGCCGTTGCCAAGCCAAAGCCGAGCAGAGCATCGGCAGAAGATGGAAGGCCATCAGGGCCAGTATGCCCCAGCCGACGGCCAATAGCGATTGTCCAATCGTNNACGGCAAAGCGAGGTAAATGATCCTCGGTATCAATGATTCAGCGATAGGGGGGAAAATAGCTCCGTTCGATAGGGTGCCAGCGTTACCCGAGCGACACCACTAATCGAGGCTGAAATTCGAGGTTTTCAGGTGAGCGTATCACGGCGGAAGAAAGCGCTTATGACTCCAATCGTGACCGATTGACTCATTGCGTTCAAGTTGACAGTGGGCGTTTTGTCAAAAGTGGCGTCGAGTTGAAGCCGCTTTTGTGAGCGATACCCCCATCGGAAACAAGCGGTTGCAAGCTAATTAGACAGTTTTGTTCCTAAGGAGGGCTGGTTGCACCCAATTGTCGCCACTGGGCATGGTCCATCGACGCTCGAATATCCACAGCATCGATTTGACTCATGCCCAGCTGACGACTTGTAACTATCGATACGGATGCCCGCAAGCAGTGATCACTTGGAGTGACTGATGACGTAAT
>DHHU01000038.1 GCA_002403445.1 Salinisphaeraceae bacterium UBA4764
TGTTTTTGCTGATGCTGCTGGTGACGCAATTGCTGCATTTCGCTTTGCAGATTGTTGATCTGGTTCTGAAGCCGCTGCATCTTGGCCGAACTGCTTTGGCTGTTCATGCTGGCTGCGTTGGCTATGCCGGAGTGGGCCGCGAATAGCCCAACGCTGCCGACCGCTACAGCTGCAAGGATAGGCCGGGTCGAATAAAACATGAGATAACTCCCTGAAAATTGAGGTCTTTCACTAAATTAGGCGCTCACAAAACTCGCCGAGCCACCCACTATGGCGCACATCTTAAAGTGCTAACATCTGTTATGAAGCACTAAAAATGTTCGCCTGTCACGAATAATCATACGAAAGTATTAAGCCTACTTGCAAACAAATTGTAATATTCAGTCATGGTTTTCAAGGCCTAAACTGTTAGGCCCTGCCCGCCAAAGCTTGATTCATGGCTGGTGTCCGGCTAGTGCACACTATCAATTCCCACCCTCGGAATCTAATGGCAATGGTCTCGCCAAATAGCAGGTGGAACGCGCAAGCCTTTTTGATACAACTCAAAGTATTTGACATCAAAATTAATTAGGCACATCCAAATCGGGCATTGGCTTGTACTGTACCGACGACAGGTCTTGAAACAGTCAGTGAATATTCGAACAAAAGGCTTCTGGTGGGACGGCGCGACATCATAGAAGTGACCGGCCGCGGGCTATATTGCCCGGCCGGCGATTTTCATATCGACCCGTGGCGGCCGGTGGCTCGCGCGCTTGTCACCCACGGCCACGCCGATCACGCGCGTTGGGGCCATGACGCCTACTGGTGCGCAGAACCTGGGACCAAGATATTAATCCAGCGCTTGGGCGCCAACATTACGCTGACACCGGTTGCCTATAACGAGCCCCTGCAACTGGGCAACGCCCGGGTATCCTTTCATCCTGCCGGTCATGTGCTTGGCTCGGCTCAGATTCGTGTGGAAGTCGATGGTGAGGTGTGGGTCGTCTCCGGCGACTACAAACGCCAGGCCGACCCGACCTGCCGGGCGTTTGAAGTCGTGCCTTGCGATACGTTCATCACCGAGGCCACCTTCGGCTTGCCGGTGTATCGCTGGGCCCCGGCCGCCGATGTGGCCCGGGACCTGTTGGCCTGGTGGACGGCCAACGCGGCCGCCGGGCGAACCAGCGTGGTGTTCACCTATGCCTTGGGCAAGGCCCAGCGTCTTCTGGCCGAATTGGCCCACTTGACCGATGCCCCGGCCTACCTCCACGGCGCCCACGGGCCGATGACCGAGATTTATCGCCAGGCCGGTATCAATATGCTGCCGACTGAACCTGTCAGCGCCTATGCCAAGCACGCCGATTTTTCCCAGTCGCTCGTGGTAGGACCACCATCGGCCGCGGGGTCGCGCTGGATGCGGCGCTTCAAACACCACAGCACAGGGTTTGTCTCCGGTTGGATGCGCATACGCGGCAACCGGCGCCGGCGCGGCTACGATCGCGGCTTCGTCATGTCCGACCACGTCGACTGGCCAGGGTTGATCGACACCATCAAGGCAACCGGCGCACGCCGCGTTCTGGCCACCCACGGCCGGACGGACGTGCTGGTAGCGTATCTAAAAACCCTCGGCATCGATGCCGCACCGCTTGAGACCCAGTATGCCGATGCGGGTGAAACCGATAGCGGCTGATCCCGAACACAGGTATTTGCAGCACGCCGGCCAGAGTAAGACACTGAGTCGTAATGCAACGCAAGCTGCCACGAGCCTGACGATTCCTGCCGCGGTTGAAGGTAATATTAAGGCACGTTTTTTTCTGCTGACTGATCATCACGATACGGAGTTTCAATGACCTCTAAGGCAACATTCGGCATGGGCTGTTTCTGGAAGCCCGAAACAATATTCCGGCGCAAAGCGGGGGTGACCGACACGCGCGTCGGCTACGCCGGCGGCCACAGGGCCAACCCGACTTATCGTCAAGTGTGCAGCGGGTCCACCGGTCACGCCGAAGTCGTGCAGGTGGACTACGACCCCGGGCGCGTGAGCTATGAGGATCTGCTCGACGTGTTCTGGGCCAATCACGATCCCACCCAACGCGACCGCCAGGGCCCGGACGTGGGTTCACAATACCGTTCCATTATTCTGGCTCATGACGACACACAGCAGGAGGCTGCCGAGGCCAGCCTGGCGGCGCATCAGGCGCGCATGTCTGCGACCATCGTCACGCAGATCGAGCCCTTGACGGCGTTCTATCCGGCCGAAGAATACCATCAGCGCTATCTGGAAAAACAGGGCATTGTGTGACGCTTGCCCTATTCGACTGGCACGGTGATCCAGAAACGTCGCCATATTCCCGGGCTGATTTGATGCCCAGCCGAGTCACTCCAAAGCGTATCCGGAAGCATCTGTGAGCAAGCCTGCTCACGGGCTACGCCGGCTCTTCGAGCCCAACATGAGCCTGCGCGAGCGTGGGCTTCTGGTTTGGGACTTGGCAATGCTGGCGCTGGCGTCGGCGAATCTGGCTTTGATCATCGCCGTCTGGATTGACGACATCGGGCTCATTCACCGTCTGATCGCCGCGGCCTGGCCGACCGGTCAGGCCGCATTCCAGAGCTCTGTTGTCGCCCAATTCGATGCCATCAATCTGGGGTTCGTTGCGGTTTTCATCGTTGATGTACTCGCGGGATGGCTTGTGGCGATCCAGCAGAAAACCCACGTGCGCTGGTTTTTCTATCCTTTCGTGCACTGGTATGACGTGCTCGGCTGCATCCCCGTGGCCGGCTTTCGGTTCCTGCGTGTATTGCGGGTGTTTTCAGCCCTGGCGCGACTGCACCGGCTGGGGGTGATCGACGTTCGCAGCTGGGCGCTGTTTCAGAGCGCGATGGTCTATTACGACATCGTGGCCGAAGAGATTTCAGATCGCGTCGTCATCAAGATCATCTCAGGTGCCCAAGGGGAACTGCAAAGCGGGGGTAATCGCATGGTGTCTCGCGCTATCAACGAAGTCTTCGAGCCGCGCCGCGAATTGCTCGTCGAGCGCGCCGCAAGCCAACTCGAGCAGGTCATTAACGAGTCGTATCAAACGTATCGGAGCGACCTGCAGCGCTATGTAGCCGACGTGGTGCATCGGGGCGTGGCGTGTAACGCGGCCGTAAAAAACCTCGAGCAATTGCCGCTGCTGGGCCGCACACTCAATCACGCACTTGATGACGCCATCGTGGATACTGTGAACAGCGTGCTGGACGAGGCCGTGGAAAGCTGCACGCGGGCCGAATTCAAGCGCATCATGAAACCGCTTATCGACCAGATTGTAGAACGCTTGATCTTGGAGGAAGCGGGCGAGCCCTCGGAACTCGAACAAGCGTTGATCGAAACCCTTGAACTGGTCAAGGATCAGGTGGCGATCAAGCAATGGCGCAGTTATTTCGAGACCGGCCAGACGCCCCAAAGTTACGCGCCCGAGGCGCACAGCATCACGACGGCGGACCGATAGCGTCTATTCGCTCTCAATCTCCAGCATCGGTCGGATCTGGCGCAGCCGCATCAGCGGATCGTCAGTGGCCAGCAGGTTGTGCTTGGTGTCGGAATCGAATGGTAATAACTCGGTGAGCCGACCGGATAACCAGCTGGCCGATTCATAGGCAGCCGCATCTGGCGCATAGGGCAGCTCGGTGTTGTCGATCAGCGCAGCCGTGATCTGTTTCAGCTCGCTCAGCTCCGGCGGGCAATTGCTGTCGGCTGATTCAGCGGCAAACTCGACTGACCCCCACCATAGACCGTTATCGGCCTGACGCGTCGACACAACGTGGAAGCGCCGCTTGCCTTCGACCCGGATGCCGAGGGCGCCATCATCGAGCCGGTCGAAGTCGACGATTTCGACCAGCGTTCCGACTGACCTCGGGGCACTGAATCCCCCAACCGTCTCGGACGCCGGGGCACAAATGCCAAAGCCGGTATGGCCCTTCATGCAAATCGACACCATGTCGAGATAGCGCGGCTCGAAAATGCGCAGCGCCATCAAGCCGCCGGGAAACACCACCGACGACAGCGGAAAAAGGGGGTAATCGGGATTATTCATCGAATTCCGTGCCCCATAGAGCTGAGCTGATCATAAAACCAGTCTAATAGACAATGATTGCGGGTTGGGTGCTGCATACTGGATCGCCATTGGTACGGGCAACGCAGCGAGCGCAGGAGTTAATGGCTAACCAATCCCCCCACAACTCGCTGCTCATCCATCGTCGACAAAAATTTATCCGCTGCATTGATTTGAATACCAGTAGTCAGTGCTGGCACCTGGGCCACTAACCGCGGATGCTAGCAGGTGCATTGTGGGTGCCAGGTTGGGTCAGCCCCCCGACGCCCGACTGGCCTTGCGCGCAGCGCGGCGACGCCATTCCGGCGCCAACTCGACGATCTCGGCCATTGCCGAGAGTTCGGCTCGTATACCGTCACTTGGTTCGCCCGCTGCATTAATCAGATGCCATATTCGGTCTAAAGTTAGTGCACTGTTACCGCACTCGAAGCGCCGGAGCGTGTCCCCCGGCACAATCCAGCCGGGCGTGAGGACACGATAGAACCAGCCGGCACGTCCCTGCTCGGCCATGGCTCGGGTGAGGTCGGGCACGCCAGTTCGGCTGGCGGGTTTCCAACAGGGTTGTCGTGGTTGGGCCACTTGCAACGTCGCAGTGCCCAGATAAAACATGTCACCGACGCAAACGTCGGCTTCCGTCAGGCCATAGGTGGCAATATTTTCCCCCAGCGCCCCGATTTCAAAAGCCTCGGCCCGATCCACATATTGCGCACGCCACTGCGCGTAGTGTTCCGCCGGATAGTGGGACAGCGCCCGCTCGAACCCTCCGTGGGCCGTGCGATCCGCCTGTTGATCACCGGTTAGGCCGTCACAAGCCAGCCAGCAAGCACCATGGACGGCACGTTTGACAATCGCCGATTGGACCCCGTTTTCAATTAAGCCGTCGCTAGTGCCAGTTAATACGGCTTCGACACGAGTCTTCATTGAGGTTACCGGGGTTGCCTTGCGGCTTGGGTGCTTCGCTGTTCAATGGATTTCAATTTCATTGGCGTTCAATGGCGTGTGCCTCGAGATCGTTGAGTGCCACGATCTCCAGCGCGGCTTCGTGTGTAGCCGCCAAAACCACACCCGGCGCGACTCCGGCTTCCAAGGCCTGCTGCCAGCGCGATGCACACAAACACCAGCGATCGCCGGCAGTCAGGCCGGGAAATCCAAATTCCGGGCGAGGAGTAGACAGGTCGTTGCCAAGTACTGCGGTTAATTCTAGAAAGTCGTTAGTCAGCTCTGCACAGACGACATGCCGGCCGATATCGGCAACCCCGGTATGACAATAGCCATCACGGTAGAAACCGGTTGTGGGGTTGTTGCAGCACAGAACCAACGGTTGGCCTAGGACGTTGCGGGCCTGATCAGTCATGACGTTAGCAAGCTCGGTTGCGGGACGGGTTGCGGGTTACGCGCCTTAGTCAAAGTGGCATCATAGAGGATGTCCATACTAATCAGATCGTAACGTATATTGAGGTCTTTCATGTCACCTTCAGATGCCGAGCCCAGCGACCACTTATCGGCGGAGGCGCGCGCGGTATTGCATGACCACGCCACGGAGCCGCCGGGGTCCAGCGAGTTGAACCACGTTGACACGCCGGGCGTGTTCTACTGCGCCGACTGCGGCGCGCGCTTGTTTTCCAGCGACACTAAATTTGATTCCGGTACCGGCTGGCCGAGCTTCTACGATCACGAGCCGGGCAGCGTCGAATTCAGCGAAGACAACAGTCTAGGCATGAGCCGAACCGAGTATCACTGTGCCCAGTGCGGCGGCCACCAAGGCCACGTGTTCCCGGACGGACCGGCGCCAACCGGCCTGCGGTATTGCAATAACGGTGTGGCGCTACGGTTCGAACCCAGCACCAAGTAGCGGCTCGTCTGAGCTGGTTTACGGGTCTTACATGCGTGTGACTGCCACGCCTACGAGCAACGCCCAGCCCACGATGAGCAGCACCCCGCCGACGGGGGTGATAGCGCCAAGCCATCGGGTGTTGCTTAACGCCAGCCAGTACAGACTGCCCGAAAAAATCAGCGTTCCAAGCGCAAAACAAACCATGGCGCCCGTCACCAGGCCGCTGGCCAAGCCACTCCGGGCCAACAGCGCCACCAGCAACAGTGCCAGCGCATGATAGAACTGATAGTGCTCGGCGGTATGCCACACACCCTGCATGTGCGCTGTAAGATTGTCTCCCAGCGCATGGGCGCCAAAGGCTCCGAGTAATACGGCCAGTAGTCCATAGATGGCGCCGATAATCAATGCGATATTGGCCATGAGACGTCATGCCCTCTCAAGGGTTGGTTCGCTGAATCCAGCTACAAGGCGGGCCCCAGTACATCGCGTCGAACGAATCACAACGATGAATGTCTATCTGTCAGGATTCAGTACGATGATCATGAAGTCAACAAAAGTTATGAACGATTATCCACGTCGCCCCTTTAAATACTATTCGCCCATGAAGCCTTATATCTGGATCCTGTTATTGCTGGCTGGTTGTCTGACAACCAGCACCGCCATAGCTAAGCCGCATCCGCAACAGCGTGTTAACGACGCCATCGACGTTCTACAGCAGTTTGTGCATATACCCGAAAATGCAATCCCTCCGGCCCTTTTGCATCGTGCCAAGGGAATTGCGATTTTCCCCGGCGTAATTAAGGTTGGGTTTATGCTGGCCGTCCGACGCGGAAATGGTATTGTCGCGGTCCGCAAACCGAACGGGAAATGGTCCAAACCAATTTTTGCGACGTTGACCAGCGGATCGCTCGGATTCCAGGCCGGCGCCTCGTCAACCGATGTGGTGCTTGTTTTCAAAACAAGGCGTAGTGTACATAACCTGGCCGAAGGCCAATTCGATCTTGGCGGCGATGCCTCCGTTGCTGCGGGCCCGGTCGGCCGGCAAACCAGTGCCTCCACCAATTTGCACATGACCGCGGAAATTTACAGCTATTCACGGTCACGGGGCTTGTTCGCTGGGGTTGCGATTGATGGCGGCCGCATTACGATCGATGAAGATGCAAACTGGCTCTTTTATAACAAGGCCGGCATTACCGCCAACAAGATTCTCAACCACGGGGGATCATTGAAGATGCCGAAGTCTGGTCAGCGGCTGGTGTATACGCTGAATCAATATCTGCCCACCGCCAACAATCAATCATCAGTCGAACATTCCGGCCGGCCAACCAGCAACGACAACAAAAATGGAAACGGATCGAGTGGCGGCGGCTCCTCGATCGGTCAAGCGAGCGCACGTAAGGCAAACAACGGAGTGACGGTTCAGCGTCAACAAAATGGTGCCAGCAAGGACACCGGCACCTCTGGCGGTTGACCAAACAGCGGCAACGGCGCTGGTTCTTAAGGACGGTGACGTGGCTCTGTGCATTGGTATTGTTGCTGCCAGCGGCCACACTTGGCATGTTTCGTTTTATCAATCCGCCGACCACAGCGTTTATGTGGCGTGTAAGCCACAATCAGGCCGTCAAGGCCAAAGGCGGTATACATCAACGATGGATTGGCCTGGATCAAATAGCCAAGTGTATGCCGCTCGCCGTCGTCGCCGGTGAGGATCAGACATTTCCCACCAATTACGGGTTTGCCTGGCATGCCATCCAAGAGGCCGCCATTCATGATTTGCACGGCGGTCACCTGCGCGGCGCAAGCACCATTACCCAGCAAACAGCCAAGAATCTGTTCCTGTGGCCGGCACGTAGCTTGCTTCGCAAAGCCATCGAAGCCTACATCACGGTTTGGATGGTTGCGCTTTGGCCCAAGCGGCGTGTGATGAGTGTTTACCTGAATACGGTACAATTCGATAACCGCTTATTTGGAGTATCAGCGGCGGCGCGCCGCCTTTTCAGCGTGCCGGCTTCAGACTTGTCACGGTCACAATGTGCATTGTTGGCCGCTGTACTGCCCAATCCAACCGGTGACAACGCCGCGCACCCCGACTCGTCGGTACGCCGGCATGCTCGCTGGATACTCGGCCAGATGCATAATCTGGGCCGCCATTATCTGGATAACGTACTCGGCTCTCGGTAGCCACGAGCCGGTATTTACTCTGTCTCGCTGCGTTGCCAACTCGACGGGTTCCGGATGATTGTCGAATCGCGTTTCCGACCGGCGGCCTGGTGTCGCAATCCACACGCACAGACCGTTGTGGCGGGACTGTTTCGCCGTCCACCCGCCCTCGATTTTAACGTTGAAACTTTTGAATTGGCCGACGGCGACTTTCTAGAAGTGTCGGTTAGCACGTACGCCGCACTTTCCGATGCGCCCGTTGCGTTGATTTGCCCCGGCATCAACGGGACACCCGACTCGCCCTACGTACGCGGCATTGTCAAGGCATTGCACAATTTCGGCATTCGATCGGCCGTTTTACACTACCGTGGGCTTATGCGTCCCAACCGCCTGCCCATCACCTTCCACTCGGGCCGGACCGAAGACATTACTGCTGTCATCGATTTTTTGGGCGAGCGTTTTCCGGACGCTGCGCGCGTCGCAGTGGGGTACTCGCTCGGCGGCAATATGTTGCTCAAGTATATGGGTGAACACGGCCAGGACAGCGGACTCGCTGCGGCAGCCGCCGTATCGGTTCCGTTTGATCTGGCCACCTGCGCCAAAACGATACGACACGGCCTGCGGCGCGTTTATCAGCGTTATCTACTGGAGGATCTGAAAGCCATGATCCGGGCCAAACAAGCCAACAACACACTGCCGTTAGCCGCAGTGGATTGGCCGCGACTGCGCTCTTTCGCCGCCTTCGACGACTGCGTGACTGCCCCGCTGAACGGCTTTGCCAACGCGGCCGACTACTACGCCCGAGCCAGCTGCGGTCCATTTCTGGCGAACATTACAACTCCGACACTCGTTATTCACGCCCGTGACGACCCGTTCATGACTCCGGCCATCATTCCTCCGGCGACTCACATTCCGGACGCAGTTCGGCTTGAACTGGCCCGTCACGGCGGCCATGTTGGGTTCGTGGCCGGCAGCCGTCTAGGTCGTCCCTCCTATTGGCTGGAACATCGGATTCCCAAGTTCATCGAGGCCACTCTGTCAACCAATGTGTTCGGGTAGGCTGAATTTAGATCAGCCTCATAGGAGCCGCCCGCAGCCCACTGGCGTAGGCGTTTGGTCGATCCGACAGCAAGAGCCTCGGCACAGCTACTTAACCAAAACCAGCGGCACATTTGTACCGCTGAGGGACTCCAGCCCGACGCAACGCCATGCGCACCACCTCTAAATTGCGTCGCGGTCGGTTTCGCCGGTGCGAATGCGCACGATCTGATCTAGGGTCTGCACAAAGATCTTGCCGTCACCGATTTGGCCGGTTTTAGCGGCGTTAGTTATGGTCTCGACCACATCGTCGACCCGATCCTCGGCAATGATCACCTCAAGCTTGACCTTGGGCAGAAAATCAACCGCATACTCGGCGCCACGATACAACTCGGTGTGGCCCTTCTGACGCCCAAATCCTTTAACCTCGGTCATGGTAGTGCCGTCGACACCGATATCGGCCAAGGCCGCACGAACGTCGTCTAGGCGAAAAGGCTTGATGATAGCTGTGACCATTTTCATGTAGCAAACTCCCCGGCGTCCACTTGTTTAAGGACGCATTGATCGGCCTAAAAGGATTATAAATCGTAACCGCGTTCTTCGTGTTCGGTGATATCGAGTCCGATATCCTCGTTTTCAGGATCAATTCGCAAACCGACCAAACGATTGACAACCTTGAGGATCAACCAGGTTACGCCCGCCGTGTACAGGCCAATGACCACGATGCCCACAATCTGAATACCGACCTGTTCGGCCATATAGTCGATACCGGGAGCATAGCCTTGGCCGGACAGCGGCCCCAGCTCCGTGGAAGCGAATATGCCGGCAAGTAGCGTACCCAAAATACCGCCTACGCCGTGTACTGGAAATACGTCAAGGGAATCGTCGATCCGCAGTACCCGCTCCACCCACAGCGTAGCAATGAAACAGACGATACCAGCCAGGAGTCCGATGATTACCGCACCGCCGGGCCCGACATAACCAGCCGCAGGGGTGATGGTGCCCAGACCAGCGACCATCCCGGTGACTATGCCGAGCACGCTGGGTTTACCAAAGCGCACCCATTCGGCCACCATCCAGGCAAGNNCCGTTGAAACCGAACCACCCCACCCAGAGCATACCGGCGCCCGAGACGGTCATAGTCAGGTTATGCGGCGCCATCGGACGCTTCTGGAAACCGGTGCGTGGTCCGATGGCCAACGCCGCCATGAGTGCGGCCACGCCTGCGGTAATGTGGACGACTGTGCCGCCTGCAAAATCGAGCAACCCCATTTGCTCGAGCCAACCGCCGCCCCACACCCAGTGAACCACCGGTAGATAGACCAGTAGCAGCCAAACTGCGGAAAAGATCAGCAGCGCCGAAAAACGCAAGCGTTCGGCAAAGCCCCCAACAATCAGCGCAGGGGTGATGACGGCGAACGTCATTTGATACAACGCAAACAGTGAAGCCGGCAAGTGGCCAATCTGGCTCGTCAGTGTCATGCCAGCAAAAAATAGCTGCCCCACGCCGCCGATCAGTTTGTTACCGGGGGAAAAAGCTAGGCTATAGCCAACCGCGAACCACAAAAGCGAGACCAGCGCACAGATTGTGAAACATTGCATCAACACCGAGAGCACGTTGCGCACGCGAACTAGGCCACCGTAGAACAGCGCCAAACCGGGTAGGGTCATGAATAGCACCAACGCACTGGCAGTCATCATCCAGGCGGTATCAGCCTGATTGATCCCTTTCGCGGCAAAAGCAGGCGGTGCGATTAACAATAACGATACGACGACAAACGCTGTCCAACGATTCAGTGGCTGGGGCATTGCAGATTCTCGGCGGCCTGTATAAGCGCGCTACTGTACCGCAGAGTCCGGCCCATAACCCACCCTCATGCCGCGTTGTCCTGAGGAAAACGTAGCCTTGCACCAAACAACAGCAAAAAACGGCGCGCTTCGTTTATAAGAAGGGCCGTTGAACGCCACTTTTCAAAAAAGCAGCTCGAGTTTCTGGCTAAATGTCTTAACGGTTTCAACGTGAAGCGCCAGATCCAGCCCGAAGTCTTCGTCCACGACCGAGATATGTCACCCCATGTCCGTGTCCAAATAATGATATTAATAGCTCATGAGCGCGTCATAGCCGATGGCGCGCCGAACGCCGATGCACTGGTCCATGCGCTGCCTCCCGATACCGCCGGTACCTGACCCTACACCACTAAGCCAGGAGGCAGAAAAGATCACGGTCAGCAAAGCGCCCACTTTGTCGCCAGTGGCATGCACGCCAAACACTTTTCAACGAGTCGTCGTAGCCGGATTTGGCGTTGAGTTGGGTGATCGCATAGTACGGAAGAACGCGCCGCCAACGCCGCTCAACAGTCACCCAAACTTAATTTCAAGACTCTCTTGTATGGTTTCGTCGCCGGTCTCGCTGGTTCGGATTGTCATAAATGCTTCGAAGCGTGCTTACAAAAAGCTTGTCGTCGCCGATCTTCCCGATATGCGCAGCATTGGCGATGGCTTCCACAGCGCGGTCAAGGTCTTTCTCATCCTAGTCGGCTTGTAGCTTGACGTCGGGCCAGCAATCGACTGCATATTCAGGGCCGCAATACAGTTCAGTTGGTCTTTTCGTCGGCCAAAGCGCTTGACATCGGTCACACTGACACTGTGCCTCCCCCGCCTCGGACAATGCTTCGCCACATCATCAAGCTTGAATGGTTGGGTTACGGCTGCGATAAGGTTCACAGGCTTGTCTNNAGGGGCTAAGCCAACCGCTATCGTCCAAGCCTGAGCGAACACACCAAAAATGTGCAATGGGTTAACAGCGTGTTCCCAGAAGGTGCGGCGTGTACGGGCCCCTCACGTGCCCTTAGCTTGGATATCCGGCTATACTCATGCTAATGTTAATATTTGAGATGCTGGCTAAGTAAAAGCATTGTTTTGGGGCATGCCATGGGGCGCTTGGACGCACTTTCGAATCGCATTAATGCCTTGATGCCATCCCAGCTCGCGACATTGCGAGCTTCGCTTCACAAGAATGCTGGCGCACTGTTTCAATCGCAGTTAGCCAAACTGGATCTGGTGCCACGCACCGAGTTCGAGGCCAGCCGGCGTATGCTAGAACATACGCGCGCCAAGCTCGACGCCTTGGAGGCCCAAATCGCCAAACACGAGGCGTCAGAATCAAAACAGCGTGGTGAATGACTTCTGATCCGGCTCCGTATGTTGGCTTCGCGGGGCATTCCGCGATTAAGAATGGGGGCTTTAAAAGTGATCGTACAAGGCCCTTGTCACTGCATACAGTTGCGCACAAAGATCACTCAAGGTCGCCATCGTGTTATCGAGGCGGATCTGGCCAATGCCCTCCCTGCACTCAGCTTCAACGGCCTGCCCCATGTCGCAGTCATGGCGTTCAAAGATCGTGGGCGGGCGGCTTTTAACAACAGTGGCTTGGACCTCCCGAACCATCGCATCACTATCAATGTAGCTTCTGCGGATTGGTCAAGGAAGGCGGCCGATTCAAACTGACAATCGTCGTAAAGATATTGGCAGCGACCCGTCACGTTGGCGCAATTTGTGGTTTTGTGCGAATTGCTAATTTAGAAAGGCTTGGGTTCGATGCGCGGCGTATTACCAGCAGCACTTGTAGCGTTGACTTAAGGACGCGGCCTGATAGCACTCACTTCCAACGGCGAAGAATCTGCGTTGTCCTACGGCGCTGAGATTGCTGTTGCCGGGCATCTTTGCAATGTGTTGCAGAACCGAACGCCGACGGTCGACCGCCAGCGTTCGGTTCCCCGGAACCGGCTACAATAGGTGCTGGTTGCGGTGACGTTCCCTTTATATCCAACTCTGCGGCCTGGCATAAGCCAAGCCAGCGCTGTAGATCGGGCCGCGAGCGGCACCTCGCTTTTGAGGTTACTCCGGCCCAGTGTCGATCAATGCATGCTTGTCGCGCATCTTGTGAGCTGCTGTCGACCATGACCCACACCGAGTCGCTGGATGTGGTTAGTTATCGCTTTGATCAGCGGCACCGCCTTCGATCCGGCCGCCTTGGGGTTGCAGGCCCTATTCTATTAACCGCGTCACAGCGCTTCTGCTTCTGGCGTGGCACTAGTCGGAGGCGTCTCCGATCCGCGACCGGGCAAGATCACTCGACCTCATCTCGGTTGTGTGACTCTCCACACGTTGCTCGAGCTCGGCCGTTGCGTGCTGGGAATATGGCGCGAACCGCTGGTGTCGAGACGCATCACGATTTCACGCGCAGCTCGGCATGCAAGACTTCCAGCAGTGTTTCAGCTGATTGCCGCAATGCCTCACGCCCTTGCGCCTACTTGACCGAGTCGTTCGGATTCTATCAATGTCCCCCCGGATCAAATCAGCCACTAGCGACGACCGCTTTAGGGGACAATGAGGGATCCTATCGATATACATCTCGACGTCAACGGGGTGCCACTCGAGGCGCTGTTCACCCAAAACATGGAATATACCGAGCCGACCCCCGCAGTGCGTCGTTGGGGGTGCGGTGCGCCAATGCGCAGCAGATCGCGGCCGGGAATCGAACGCACAACTGTCAGCCTCTGAACCGGCGTCGATCTGTGCCTGAACGAGAGCGCGCGATTACCACCGAATCTTGCGTCTAGCCCGGAACGAGNNTTCGAGCTGATGGGACACCCATTATTTTGCCGGCCAGGGCTAACCGGCACAATTTGCGACTCGAGTCGTTGCAATTAAACTAACGATCAACCGAATCCCACGCAGATAGCACGTGATTCGGGTTTGCATTGGAACGTCGGTGAAGACAACCAACCGGCTCCCTCCAGCGTGCGTCTTAGAAGGTCGGGCCGATTTTCAAGGCGCCGGCTTTTTTAGTCATGCAGCGACTCAAAAAGCTTTAAAGGCGTCAAGCTCCCGTTCGCCTTGGGTCGACTGCTAGTATTCGCGTCCGATGAGAATGCAACAACTTAACCCACAGCAAAGCGAGGCCGTACGCTACATCGCTGGACCATTGCTGGTGCTGGCGGGTGCCGGGTCGGGTAAGACAGGAGTCATTACAGCCAAAATCACGCACCTGCTGGCGCGTGGCTATCGACCGGAGCAGATCGCCGCCGTGACCTTCACCAATAAGGCGGCGCGGGAAATGAAGCACCGCGTGGCCAAAGCCGCCGATCGTAGTGACACCCGAGGGCTCAACGTTTCAACCTTTCACAGCTTGGGCGTGTCGATCATTCGCGCCGAAGCCCACTCGCTGGGCCTCAAACGTGGTTTTTCCATCTTCGACGCAGACGACAGCGACCGCATCCTGTCCGATCTGGTCGGCCGTGATCTCGACGCCCGAAAACACATGCGGGCGGCCATCAGCGCCTGGAAAACAGCACTTATCGACCCGGAAACAGCCGCCGCGCAACCCGAGGGGGATGACGCCGCTGTCAAAGCCTACCGTGAATATCAGCGGCGTCTCGAGGCTTACAACGCAGTCGATTTCGATGATCTGCTGCGGCTGCCGGCCAAACTTTTTGTCGATGACACCGAGGCCCGCGAACGCTGGCAGAACGGTTTCCGCTATATCCTCGTTGATGAATTCCAGGACACCAACACAGCACAACATGAATTGTTGAAACTGCTGGTGGGCCCGCGCGGCGCGCTAACCGCCGTGGGCGACGACGACCAGTCGATCTACGGCTGGCGGGGTGCCGAACCTGGCCACATCGCTGACCTTTCACGCGACTTTCCACAACTCAAGGTCATCAAACTCGAACAGAACTACCGTTCGGTAGGACGGATTCTTTCGGCAGCCAACGCGCTGATCAGCGCTAACCAACGCATCTATGAGAAACACTTGTGGAGCGCGCGCGGCCACGGTGACCCAGTGCGCGTGCTGGCCTGCCCGGATGAAGCCAGCGAAGCCGATCGCGTGGTCGCTGAACTCAGTGCCCACCGACTCAGAAACGGCAACAATTACGGCGACTACGCCGTGCTGTATCGCGGTAATCACCAGTCGCGGGCATTTGAAAAAGCTCTTCGGGAGCGCAGTATTGGCTATCGCGTTTCGGGCGGACGGTCTTTTTTCGAGCAGTCCGAAATTCGGGATTTGGTTGCTTACTTGCGGCTGATGGTCAATGGTGACGATGACGCCGCGTTTTTGCGCGTGGTCAATCTGCCCCGGCGGGAAATCGGCCCGGCCACACTAGAAACCTTGGGCCGGTATGCGGCCAGTCGCCAGCTCAGCCTGCTGGCCTGCGCTCGCAGTATTGGATTGGCTGGGGGCATGGGCGAACGCTCGGGCCGGCGTCTCGAAAACTTCGCTGAATGGATAGCCGACACAGCCGCCCAAGGGCAATCTGGCCCGGCGCGCCAAGTAGCGAATGAACTCATCAACGATATCGACTACCGCAATTGGCTGCGGGAATCGGCCACCAACGCCAAAAGTGCTCAGCGCAAGATCGCCAACGTCGACGAATTTCTCGCCTGGCTTGGTCATCTGGATAGTCAGAGCGACGGCCAGGCTTGCCCGCTGGAAACCGTGGTACGACGCCTGAGCCTGCTGGATTACGCCAGCCAAAGCGATACCAGGGCCGATCATCAGGTTCAACTTTTGACTCTGCACGCCGCTAAGGGCCTGGAATTCGACCACGTGTTTCTAACCGGTATGGAAGAAGGCACGTTGCCCCACCACGCCTGCAGCGAAGACGAAGACAAGCTGGCCGAAGAACGGCGTCTATGCTACGTCGGCATCACCCGCGCCCGAAAAACCTGCACGTTGACCTATGCCCGCGAACGTCGGCGCGGGGGCCAGGCCACAACTTCTACACCCAGCCGGTTTCTGGAAGATCTGCCCGCCGATGAAATCGAGTGGCCTCAGAATCAGAGCAGCGCCGGAGGTAAAGCCAACGCCGCTAAAAGTGAGGCCAGCCTGGCCAGCTTGCGGGCTATGCTCGGGGCCAATCAGAAAGTGTAGATCGCTTCGTCGTCACACGCTTTGAGTTCGAGACAGATAAAAAGCTGATCCTGAAGCCAGATCGTTTGCGAATGCGGTATAAGCTTATCCACATCACGGCGCTTGAGCGGTCTAGGGGCCAAAAACTTCCGGAAGCCGCATCTACCAGCCGACCGGTGATCAAATGATCGGACCGGCTGCCATCGATTGTCGATGATCTTGCTTGCGCGTACCATTTGTTCACACGCGCCCGTAGCTCAGCTGGATAGAGCACCGGCCTCCGAAGCCGGGTGTCGCAGGTTCGAGTCCTGCCGGGCGCACCAATAAAAGGTCCGGATTCGTGTAACTTTTTGCTCGGCCAAGATCACTCCCGACCGTCGCCAATTCAAAGCCACCTTCGACCGTTTGTTGATTAGTGACGTGTCAACGATCGGCCCCGCCACAGCTCGCTGCTTTTCCCAGTCGTCGAGCGTGCTGTCACAGCCACGTTCTTTGCCGGTTTCCTCCAGCGGCTGGCCGCCAATGCAGTGGCGGATGAGAAAGTCTTACTCACTCACCCGACGGGCCAGGTGCGACCAACGGTCGTCTTAAAGCCTTCAAGGACTGGGGCACGTTGTTTTTCGTGCCGAATCTGCTATTGCTTTGCCTGCAAAGGCTGCAACGCAAGATCGCTGCGTCTTTCCGTGCTCCCGAAGCCTTGACACCGCATCATATGGCATGACTTTTGAATGAATTCGTCGTCTGGCGGAAATGGCGTTGCCAGCCGGGCGGGCATGTATTGATAGGCCGGCCTATCACCCTCCGATATTGACCCATCTACAATTCGTCCTGCAATAAAATCCGTACATACAGTGTTTTGACAGACCGGACTGACCGTGTCCCTATCACGGGCCGTACATGAACCGATCAGGTTATACTTACAGGAGTGGTTTTTTTGTTACTACGCACCGCCTGAGGCAATCAAATCAGGTTCAGTCGACGTCAAACCATGGCATGCATCTGGTGTCACGTTCGCAATTAACCGTAAGTCCTTGTACGATGAGCATTTGCAATTACAATGCCGACAAGGCGGTACCAATCGCCACGATTCCGGCAATATAAATGAGGTTTTCATGTCCGTACCGATGATCCAGCAGTATCGCGTGGCGAGCTACATCATCAAGCAAAAACTTAAGCGCAATAAAAAATATCCGCTTGTGTTGATGCTCGAACCACTATTTCAGTGCAATCTGGCTTGCGCTGGTTGCGGGAAGATCGATCACCCCAAGGAAATCTTGAAACAACGCATGAGCGTCGAGGATGCACTGGGTGCAGTCGACGAATGCGACGCTCCGATGGTATCGATTCCAGGCGGCGAGCCGTTGCTGCACAAACAGATGCCCGAAATCGTGCAGGGCATCGTTGATCGCAAGAAGTTCGTGTACCTTTGTACCAATGCCATCCAGATGAAAAAGAAAATGGACGACTACCCTGTGTCGCCCTACTTTACCTGGTCGGTTCATCTCGACGGTCTACGCGAGCGCCACGACGAGTCGGTTTGCCGTGAAGGTGTTTTCGATAAAGTCATCGACGCCATACAGACCGCCAAGGACAAGGGCTATCGGGTCACCGTCAACTGCACGCTGTTCGATGGCGAAGTGCCCAAGGAAGTCGCGGACTTTTTCGACTATGCGACTGAACTCGGCATTGAAGGCATCATGACTTCGCCGGGCTTTTCTTACGACCACGCCCCGAGTCAGGACGTTTTCATGGGGCGCAACAAGTCCAAGCAGCTGTTCCGCGATATCTTCTCCCATGGTCGCGAACGTGGCAGCAAGTGGCCCCTGAACCATTCGCCGCTGTATCTGGACTTCTTGGCCGGCAATCAGTCCTACCAGTGCACGCCATGGTCGAATCCGACCTACAACATATTTGGCTGGCAGAAACCCTGTTACCTGTTGGTCGACGAAGGTTATGAACCGACGTTCAAGGATTTGATGGAAAACACTGATTGGGAAGCCTACGGTGTCGGTCGCAATCCCAAGTGCGACAACTGCATGGCGCACTGCGGTTACGAGGGGACTGCGATCGAGGACACGTTTGCGCACCCACTCAAATCATTGATGGTGAAAATGCGCGGCTCGAAACTNNGGCAAGCGTGACAGCCAGAAAACGGCTGAACAAGCCAAAGAGACTGAAGAGGCTGAATAAGACACCGTCTGACTAGTCAGTCGGGAACGTTGTATCACGGCCCGATCCGGTGTGTTCCGGATCGGGCCGTTTTGTTGAATACCGGATGGCAGGTATATGTGGGCTACCATTATGATCGTGTCTTGTGCGGCCGCGCTAGGCTGGGTCGTCATATTAGCGCTGCCGTGGCAGCCATGGCGCATGGGCGAGTCCTTTGAAGCCCACCCGGCCGATGCCCGGGCCAGCCTTGAGGATATGACTGTTCTGATCCCGGCGCGTGACGAAGCCAAGACACTTGGTCAGGTTTTGGACGCATTAGCTGAGCAAGGCAGCAACCTGTCGGTGATCGTCGCCAACGATCAGTCCACCGACAGCACCGCGCAGATCGCACGCAATCATTCGATCGCTCCCCGAGTTATCGACGTGCCCTCACTGCCACAGGGGTGGACCGGCAAACTCTGGGCTCTGGAACAAGCTAGGCGTGTCGCAACCAAGCAGCGACTTGTCCTACTCGATGCCGATATTCGGCTGGCACCGGGCACACTGGCCGGCCTGAGGGCCAAAGCTGACGCGAATGGGTTGGCATTAGCCTCGCTAATGGCGCATCTTCGGATGTATTACACCATCGAAAAACTGCTAATCCCAGCGTTTATCTATTTCTTTAAACTGCTGTACCCATTTGCACTTTCGAACGCCGGCTCGCGTTTCGTCAAGGCATCAGCTGGGGGCTGCGTGCTCATTGACGCCAATGCGCTTGATCGTATCGGAGGTTTCAGTGCTTTGGCTAACGCAATCATCGACGACTGTACGCTGGCCTCCAAGGTACGTGAGGACGGCGGTAAAACGTGGGTCGGTGTCACGCACAGCGCTTGCAGTCTGCGTGGCTACGACAGCTTCCAAGGCATCAGCGACATGGTCGCGCGTTCAGCGTTCACGCAACTCGGCTACTCCACACCATTGCTGATCGGTGCAACCCTTGCCATGGTATTGCTTTTTATTGTGCCGATGGCTGGCTTGGCAATTCCCAAGCCGGTCACCAGAGCCGTCAGCTCGATTGGTGCGTTGGCCATGATGGCCAGCTATCTACCAACGCTGGCCTATTACCGTCGCGCCCCCGCTTGGGCACTTCTGATGCCGATAATCGGCTGCCTATATCTCGGCATGACATGGCTATCCGCCATCCGCTACTGGCGCGGGCGCCGAAGTGCGTGGCGGGGAAGAGTTTATGCCCGTGAAAAGACTTGAAACGCCGGCTCGGACGGTTTGTCCTTAAACAGGTTACTCTCGATATTCAAGTCTGCGTGGCACAAGGAACTACCGCGACAGCTTATCTTGCGTGCTGATCGTTTGATTCCGGAATTTTACCCAAAAGACCGCTGATAACGGACTTCACCCGGGGTACACTATTCTCGATTTCAATCGGGGCCTAGGTCTGGCGCTGATCGTGGGCTAAGTCATTGGCAGTCGACTAGCCGCAAACAACG
>DHHU01000031.1 GCA_002403445.1 Salinisphaeraceae bacterium UBA4764
GAAGCATCTACTGGGCAGAGAGGCCGCAAAGCTCTTACGTGATGCAGGCAATCTTTCGTGTCGACAAGCCGGTGACATACATCGCCGCAAGCACCAGGTTCAACTCCCATTCTGATCGCAAGCCCTTGTCCAGCGAGAGCGGCCAAAAACCGACTTCGCGAACCCGGGGGACCGCCAGATTCAGAGCGTCACCCGGGATTTGACGATCTTGGGCTAGATTCAATTGGTATCCCCGAATCGCACGGCACTGAGTTCGCAGGGCGATCCGCTCCGATGACGTTCGCGCCCCAAACGCATTGCTACATTGATCAATAAAAACACCGCCTCGCCCAGACCTTCCAGGCCGCGTTCGGCAATGAGTTGAGCAACCGGCTCGGCTTCACTATGTTGTGTGTGAGCGGTCATTCGTGAACTTCTTTCGTTATTTGCGCTAACCATTGCAACGAGCGCATGGCGAATAGCCTGTCACCGTTCTGGCCAGGCCACATTACAGAAGCACTGATGTGCCAACGAGCCGCACCCCGCACAACCATTCAGTGGCTCACGTTCGATAGCAATCGCGGTTGTTGGGAGATAACACGTGGCTTGACGCACAACGCAAGGTGTGGAGCGACGCCCACCAAGTCAAACCCTGAACATAAAAGACCAGAATCAATCGCTTGCCCGGTCTGGCGCGGAATAGATACAACGCCCGGCAACGAACGTATGTTGCGGCTGGAGATCGTCATCGAGCAGCGTGATATCGGCATCGAAGCCGGAGGCCAGGCGCCCTTTTTGCGCCTCCAATCCGAGCACGCGGGCCACATGGGTGGAAATCAGGCCGAGCGCCTGTTCGAGCGGTAATATCTCTTTATGCACCAGTCGCTGCCAATCGGAGAGAAGCACCGTATTCCCGGCGATACGCATCCCATCGTAATGACCCTCGTCATCGAATACCGGCAGGCTGCCGTTGCAGTCCGAACTGACCGTGATCTGGGCTGGGGGCACACCAAGAGCAAGCAGCCGTGATACAGCGTTGAAGGCCGAAAACTCATGATCGCCCGGGCAGTCGTCGAACGCAGTCACATCGACGCTGGCGCCGAACTCGAGCGCGAAGGCCGCAGCCTCGTCGAGCAGGGCATGGCGGCGATTCACATGCGTGGGAATAACCTGGTCGGCCGGGATCTCGGTCTCGCGCAGCAGGCGCCGCAGCGGTTCGAGTCCTCGCGCGCCGTCGCCCAGATGGAAATGGCAGATGCCACGCTTGCCAGCCAGCATCGCCCCGACCCGCGTTTCTGAGACCAGCCGTTCAATCTCGTGTTGCTGGGGCTGGCTGGAGCGGTGGTCCGAAATCGCGATTTCGCCCAGTCCGATTACTTCCGGGATCCACGCCAGATCCCGCTGCAGATCGCCGGTCAGTGTCGGTGGCGGCACCCGATACGCACCGGTATACATATAAGCGTCGATACCATCGGCTCGCAGCCCGCGAACCTTGGCCAATACGTCCGCCGGCGAGCGGCTAATGCTGTCGGTGCCCAGCACACCAACCACTGTGGCGATGCCCATGGCCGCAATATCGGCCGTCGTAATCTCCGGACAACGAGTGCCGCACCCCCCTTCGCCACCCCCGCCGGTCACATGGACATGCTGATCGATAAAAGCGGGCACCGCGATCAGGTCGTCGTATTCGAACGTGGATACGGCCCAACCGGCCGGCGCGGCAAGATCACGCCCGATCGCCGCGATCCGACCGTCAGCAATCAGGATGTCGGTGTCCTCCAGCGGTTCAGGCGCAAACAGGCGTGAAACGCGCAGCCGTTTGATCAGAATGCTGTCGGCGCTCGTCTCGCTGCCCATGACCTACCTTCCGGAATGCCCGACAATCCGGGTAAGTCGATTCACGAACCGATCGCCGGGGCAGCAAGAACGCTGTGCTGCCTGAGCTGCTCGATCGAAGCGTCCATGTCGTCCACCAGCAGTACCAACAGATCGCCGGCGTTGGCTTCGGCCAACGCCCGAGATACGGCTTCCGATTCGTTGAGCACAGTCACGACTTGGCACAGCCCGACCTCAGCGGCGCCATTATGCATAAGTTCCATGGTTTCGCCGAATGGCCTGCCGCGTGGCTGGGTTTCACAAAGATAGAGCACTTCGTACATCCGGCCGAGCTGATACCCGAGTGCACGGATATCTTCGTCGCGGCGATTGCCTGCAGCGCTGGCCACACACATCTTGCGGGCTGCCGTCAGGCTGTCCACCAGCGGGTGCAGGGCTTCCAATGCAGGCACGTTGTGCCCGTAGTCGATTAGCACTCGAACGCCGTCGACCTCGATAAGATTGGTCCGGCCCGGGTTCTGGCCCAGTGTCGGGTGAAAGGTCTGCAGCCCCATCTGGATATCGGCCAGCTCCAGCCCCAGCGCATGCCCGGCGGCGGCCGCTGCCAGCGCGTTAGCGACATTGAAGCTGGCATGGCCGCCGAAGGCGATCGGCACATCTGCAACTGCGATAATACGCGCCTCAACATGATCTTGGCGCAACACAATGAAACCGTCGTGGACAGTCACCGCGGCGCCATGATGGGCCACGTGCTCGCGGACCGTCGCGGAATCCGGATCGAGCGTGAAGAACACGATCGCACCGGGGGCCCACTGCCGAGCCTCGAGCACACGCGGATCGTCAGCATTGAGGACCGCCGTACCACCCGGATGTACGGCGTCGATGACCACGCTCTTGCAGCGCGCGAGTTCATCGAGCGTGTGGATATCGCGTTCGCCCAGATGGTCGCTGGCAATATTGAGCAGCACGCCGACTGCACACTCGTCGAAGCCGAGCCCACGCCGCATGATGCCGCCGCGCGCGACTTCCAGCACGGCATGCTCGACGGTGGGTTCGCGGAGCACAAGGTTCGCCGCCTGCGGGCCGCTGTAATCGCCGCGGGCGATCACGTGGTTATCGATCTCGACCGCCCCGGTCGCGGCCATGCCAACCCGGCGCCCGGATTGGCGCAGCAGATGCGCAATCAAGCGCACGGTCGTAGTCTTGCCGTTGGTGCCCGTCACAGCCGTGATCGGGATACGACCGTCGGCCGAATCCGCGCTCTCGCTCGGGCCGAACAGCATGTCGATCACATGCCGGCCTACATCGCGGCCTTGGCCATGGGTCGGCGACAGATGCATGCGAAAGCCTGGTCCGGCGTTGACCTCGACCACCGCCGCGGACAGTTGTTCGAGCGGTTCGGTTAGTGTTTCGGCCAGCAGATCGATGCCGATGATATCCAGACCCACCAGCCGCGCGATACGTTCGGCCGCATAACGTACTTCTGGGTGTACATCTTCGGTCACGTCCGTGGCCGTGCCGCCAGTGCTCAGGTTGGCAGTGGATTTCAGCCACACGATCTCGTCAGCCGGGATCACGCTGGCCAGCGTCAGACCTTGCTGATCGATCAGACGATGCGATTGTTCATCGAGATAGATCTGAGTGAGCAGATTTTCGTGACCCACTCCTCGACGCGGATCACGATTTTCGGTATCGATTAACCCCTGCAGTGGCGTTACTCCATCGCCAACCACATGCGCGGGGCGCCGACGAGCGGCCGCGATCAGCTGGCCATCGACTACCAGCAGGCGATGATCCTCGCCTACGATATGCTTCTCGACGACGACCGTCGCATAGCGCAGCCGGGCAGCTTCGAAAGCAGCCTGCAGCCCCTCGTCGTCCGACACCCCGGTACTTACGCCACGCCCGTGATTGCCGACCAGCGGTTTGACGACCACAGGATAGCCGAGCGCACGGGCCAGATCGAGCGCGTCATCGAAATTCGTACATACCCCGCCCTGCGGCACAGGGATACCGGCTTCGCCAAGGATCTGCTTTGTCCAATTCTTATCGTCGGCAATACCGTGACCGACCAAACTTGTCCGGCCCGTTACCGTGGCCTGAACTCGCTGCTGGCGATAGCCGTGTCCAAGCTGCACATAGCTGCTGTCTTGCGTGAGTCGCATCCACGGAATGCCGCGGTTCTTGGCCGCCTCCACGATCGCCTCGGTCGATGGCCCTAGCATATGGGTGTCGCGCACTTCCTTGAGCTGGGCCAGAATAGGCACCAGATCGATTTCCTGCTCGCTGAACAGCCGTTGGACGAGATCCACCGCCGCCACACCGGCCGCCAACCCGCAGGCCTCGTCGCGATAGCGATAGACCACGTTATAGATGCCGGTCTCGTATGAATCGACCGTCTTGCCATAACCGACCGAGAAACCGATTAGATTCTGCAGCTCGATGGCCACATGTTCGGTGATATGCCCGGCCCAGGTGCCGCGCATCACCCGCTCCAAAAAGCCGCCGGGCCGGCCAACCGAGCAGCGATGTTCTTCCAGGCTTGGCATAAGGCGGCGTAACCGTTCGGTCATACCGGGGACGCAATCGCTTGGGCGTGTTTCCAGCTCGCCGATATCCAAACGCATCAGGATCGCCGGATAACGACTGTAATAATTCGGCCCGCGTAGCGCGCGATGTTCCAGAATTTTCATGGGCTCAGTCAGGCGAAGGCGGCGCGGGTTCGTTCTTGAACCTCGGGCGGAGTGAGATAACGACGGGCCTGAACATCGAAACCATGACCGCTGATCAAGGCGTGGATAACCATGTTCTCAATCGCCACTGCCTCTCCAATAGACAGCTCGGCGACGTTCGACAGGGCCAAATCACGGCTGTCGATTAAAATCACATGACCCGGCCCGGCCGCTTCGAGCATACCATCCGGGTGCACGATAACGGCCGCGTCTTCGCCGAGGCCTACGCCAAGATCGTTCGGATTGGTCGTACCCACTTCCATCAGACGCGTAAAGCGTCCGCGCTCGAGGAAATGCGTGTCGATAATCAGTCCGTCCACGAACCCAAGCCCCGAACTCATATTCACGCCACCCTTGCGCACGGCGCCAGTGGCATCGCCGTTGTAGATCATGGTCTGGCACAAGGCCATGGCCCCAGCACTTGTGCCCGCGACTACGGCACCGGCCTCGAAGCGCTTGCGGATAGCATCGAGCAGGCGCGAACCGCCGAGTACGTAAGTCAGTCGCAACTGATCACCCCCGGTAAAAAATATAACATCGCTAGCCTCAATGGCCCGTACGTTGGCTTTTTCATCGCCTTCTTCACGGGTGGGCACTGGCAGCAGATGCACCCGACTGGCACCCAACCGGGTGAATACGGTCTCATAAGCCGGCAGCGTCTCCTCGGGAATACCGCTGGCCGTCGCGATCACGGCCACTTCCTTATTACGGCCCGTCGCCAGCGAAAAAACGCGCGACAATATAGCCAGTTCGGACGTCTTGTCCTCGGCCCCGCCGATCGCGACAAGATAGCCTCTCGTTTTGGAAACTTCAGATGTCATGGGCTCGTACGCCGCCTCGGCGACTCCTCTATGCCGGGTGAACATTCGGGATCCCGCGACAGCGCAACTACCAGCGCAGGATTTTTCACGCCGCTCTCACGTTCGGTTCATTGCGTGACGTGGTCTTCTGGCCTTACTGAGAGATCGAGATCAACACCAAAGAATGCTGAAAGAGCAATTATGTTGTAAAGGCAAGGTAGATAACGATAATTTATTTTAATCAACATCGTGTCAAATCGCGAATTCAAAAGAGTCAATAGAATATATACTCGATTTGAGTATGATGCGACCACGCAACGTGCTAAGACTTGTTTCTTGGGCAATAAGTAATTCAATTCACTTAGAGCAAAATAACTAACGATCACTTAATAAAAGCGGAGAAAAGCATTTCGAGATCTTTTACTACTCTCTTTGTTGAAAAAACCGTTCAGCGACACGCCAACAGTATGGTTTACCGAATACGAATCAAAGATTTGGAACTATCTATTCGAAATATTGCGGAAATTGAGCCTGAAGAAGCGCCGGAAACCCCGTTTACGGTGAGCCCGAGCGTGTCGCCCCAGTATCTCAACGCAAGGAACATAGGCCAATCAGCTCTGGATCGCGTCTCAACGATCAATTTGTAGCGCGGCTGATTGATCTGGCCGGGTATTCACTTGGCAATGGCGACTAAACGCATTACAGGATCTTGGTAGCAAGTACCGACAGGCTGGCTACCCTGGCAGACGCCGGACTAATGCAGCATGATCCGGTCTTTCCATCGCGGCACGCACACCATGATCTTGGTTAGTTAACCATCGTTTCTATAATTGGCCGGGCCAGAAAGGTGACAAGCCATCCGTTATTCTCGCGTTGCATTTGTTTGCGCAAACAAGGAAAAGATTTCACGAATGCCCGTTGGCTGTTTAAAAAACCGGTCGTTTTTTCTGACATTCATGATTCTATGACCAGGCATTGGATCAGCCGATCACGGATCGATTTATGGTCTGAAGCGCGCTCCCGCGTTTCATCGACTACCGCCGCACTCGGACCGCCCTGTCAGTGAATTCGGCAACCGGTAGGCAACGATCGTCCCATCGCCCGCTGGACCACCCGAATCAGTCGTGCTGTAGAGCGTGCCATCGACAGCGGTCAGGTCATCACCGACGTTACCGCGGAGACTGACCAACACTCTCAGCACCCCGGTCGACGGCTCATAAGAGAACAACGTCCCGTGGCTCGCCGCACCCCCCTTGGTGGTCGTGCCGTAGAGCGTGCCACAGACCGCAATCAGACGAGCCTGGGGAAGCGCGCCATCGGTTCCGTCGAAACTGGCCAGCATCTTCAGACGACCGTCGGTCGGATCATAGGAAAACAGCGTCCCGTAGTCCGCCCTGCCACCTATGAAGGTTGTACCATAAAGTTTCCTGCCAATACCGGTCAGACTGGCCAGGGGGAGCCCACCATTGGATTCGATAAAACTGGCCAGCGTCTTAAGGTGAGTTCTCTTGGGATCATACGAAAACAATGTCCCGTAGCCCACCGTGCCACCTGTAAAAGTCGTCCCATAGAGTTTACTGCCAGCACCGGTCAAGTTGGCGCGGGGGAGGCCGCCATTGGACCCCATAAAACTAGCCAGCGTCTTCAAACGACCACTCTTGGGGTCGTACGAAAACAGTGTTCCGTAGCCCGCTGTCCCACCGGAGTCGGTCGTCCCATAAAGCATGCCACCGAAAGCGGTCAAACCGGAAGCGCCCATACCATTGGATCCGGACCCCGTGAAATTAGCCAGCGTCTTTAGGTGGCCTTTCGACGGGTTATAGGAGTACAGCGTGCCGTAGCCTGCCGCGCCACCTATGAAAGTCGTACCGTAGAGTTTGCCACCAAAATCGGTCAGACCGGTCAGAGGAAGTCCCCCATCCGATCCGTTGAAACTGGCCAGCATTTTCAGGCGGCCGCTCGATGGGTCATATGAAAATAGTGTCCCGTAACCCATACCGCCGCCGATAGTCGTACCATAGAGGGTTCCATCCACATTGGTGAGACTGGCAGTAGGATGTTTGCCATTGGGTCCGGTAAAAGTTGCAACGGTCTTGATCGTGCTGGTTCCGGATGTTGCCGTCAAAGAGACAAGTAACAGCCCAACCAGTCCCATGAAACATGGGATCGTTCTCAGGGGGCGCAGCACAGGGTGCCGAAAATATGGCATGGCGTTTACCTTTACGCCGATGCCACTGCGACTCTTGTCGGGCCCAATGCCCATAAAAATTGCAGCTACCGCCGACCCAGCTTCTTTAGACAGGATTCGGTTCGGATAACACTGCATGAGTGTCCGCGCGCGGTTGAAAACCATTCGATGGATGGGCTGCATGGTCCTCTCCTTATGATGCGTGCAAGGCGAGAAGTCCAGCCATGCGATGCACACGCCCTATAACGATCGTTTTTAGAGCAATTAGAACCCGGCGCCTTTTCCACCTCAGATAAAAATGATCAGGTCAAGAGATGAAATACCACTATAATCGATGATACCCCAAACTATCTCCCCCGGCGACGCGCCGAAGTCAATGAACCTTCAGATACTGAAAAATCAATTACTCGAAGGCCGCAATCGGCCCCCGTGTCAATGTAGCTTTGGTGCGGCCATCCATGAGATCTCGCGAATACACAACTCAGCAGTGGCCGAACAGACATGACGCACCGATGTGAGACACACACGGCCGATCTGTTCGAAACACCACACCCAAAGTACCGATGCCATCTCAATCATTACGGACAAATGGTCATCGAGATAACCCATGACATATTCGGGACCGTCGAGCAGCAATCGTTATAAAATCAGGGCCCCCGCATGCGAGGACGTCTGCCCGAAAACGGTTCGCTTTCGGTTATGCGAAACGGTGATGACGTCGAGGCATGCATGACGCTAATCATCGCCTGAAAAAGGGTGATCCAATATCAAAGGGCCAAAGCACGCATACCCTCTGCTAAAGCAGAAACGCGTTAACGGATACGGATGCTTAAAGCGAAAACTCAGGCCAAACCAACACACCCGGCGGCCGGCCTGATACCGGAGTTGACGGCTGCCCATTGCCCTGATCGCAGCGATGCTGGGGCAGCACGAGCGTATACATCAACCGTGAAGTGGTTCCCTAGGCAATCAAAACTAAAATACCCCCTTTCACTTCCGCCTGGGACTGAACTGGTTCCGATCGCTCGGACCGCCCACAACGAATTCTAAAGGATGACCTATCGGGTTTAGCAGTGGTGGTCTACAGCGCCGAATGTGTCATTCGGAGACTGCAGCCCCAAAAGAGACATGGTTGGACGACGGGAAAGCCCTACTGATACGTGATCGGTTCACACCAATCCAGTTCTTAATCGCCCCGAACCTCAAATAGCACCTATGGCACAGCCGCATCGGTTGGGCCGATGTTCATTCGGATCGGGCAATATCGTCTGCCTACTACGGTGCATAAACGCGCTCTATGGATCCCGGAAACGAACTGAAGCAAGCGCTGTTTATAGCCATGAACCGTCGTCTTTCGGAGGCCGCTGGTGGTTGTCGACAACCTGAACCCGATTCGGCGATAGTGGCGACCAGTGCCAAAAAAACGAAATTGACGCCGACCATCGGGACGCTTACGGCAACGAAGGCAGAATAATGCCACCAATGCTTTCGGCCATCAGGCGTTCAGCAAGCAGCCAGGTGGGCGGATCATGGCCATCGTCGGCGATGCGCTCCGAAGCACACCCCGGGCTCAGCGAACGAAACATCGGCGGCGTGACATGCCACCTGGCTCGACAGACCCAACATCGCTTCTTGGTCAACGTGGCAGCAGACGATCGTAAGTGGTTGGAGTTTTCCAGGGAATCCTTGGTGCGCCTCTGCAATGGCCAGCTCATAAGTGCTGCTGGTGTAGAGCGTTTCCCGGCCGGGACGATTGAAACGTCCGCCATGTTTCGCAGAGCCGCCCCCCGAGTGGAGCGCGAAAGACCATCGGGAGTTATGGGCACGATAGACCGTGCCCTAGAACCCCCTGTCTCATGCATACCCGCCTTCATTGATACGGGCGAGGTATCGTTTGACCGCCTCAGCTTTGCCTTCCTTGACGAGTTCTTCCGCCGTCTGGCCACCGAAGGAAGGCAGCGGCTGCGACCGGTACCAGGCAAAGGCCTGGTTGGCTGTCCCTGCCCATTGCTGAGTGCGATTGATGATCTCGATCATGTCACGCAACCGTGTCTGTACTCTTGCCGCCTGCTCGCGGTTCCGCCGGCGCAGAGATTCGACGCCGACCCCCAGAACGCTGGCGAGTTGGGTTTGGTTCACATGCAATTGCTCAGCCACCGCCTTGGCATTGATGGCATCGTTACCGGCTACCCGGAAAAAT
>DHHU01000015.1 GCA_002403445.1 Salinisphaeraceae bacterium UBA4764
TTATAATTCACGCGGCGACTCCCCAGTCCCGGATATCGACAAAATGTCCGGCGACTGCTGCCGCGGCGGCCATAGCTGGGCTCACAAGATGCGTGCGTCCGCCTTTGCCTTGTCGGCCTTCGAAATTCCGGTTGGAGGTCGAGGCACAGCGCTCACCGGGCAGTAAGTTGTCATCGTTCATACCGAGACACATCGAACAGCCTGCATCACGCCACTCAAAACCCGCGTTCTTGAATATCTTGTCCAGGCCTTCTTTTTCAGCCTGTTGCTTGACCAGGCCCGAACCCGGCACGACCATCGCCAACTTGATACTGGGCGCAATGTGCTGCCCCTTGAGATACTGGGCGGCCACACGTAAATCCTCGATACGCGCGTTTGTACACGAGCCGATGAATATCTTATCGAGCGGGATATCGGCCAGTGGCGTGCCAGGCTCCAGGTCGATATAGTCCAGCGCGCCGCGCCAGCCTTCGGCCTGCGTATCGTTGGCGGCCTGTTCTGGTGACGGCACGGATGCCGTAATGGGGGCCACCATTTCCGGTGATGTCCCCCAGGTGACCTGTGGTGCAATTTGGGCGGCGTCGAGCGTGACCACACGGTCGAACTCGGCATCATCATCCGACACCAAGGTACGCCAGTAGGCAACTGCGTCCTCCCAATTCCCACCGGTCGGGGCATAGTTGCGACCGCGGACATAGTCGATGGTCGTATCGTCGACGGCCACCATGCCGGCACGGGCACCCGCTTCGATTGACATGTTGCAGATGGTCATACGGCCTTCCATAGACAGCGCACGAATTGCGTCACCGCCGTATTCAATGACGTAACCGGTCCCGCCGGCCGTTCCAATCTGGCCAATGATCGCCAGCATGATGTCCTTGGCGGAAATCCCGGGTGCAGGTATGCCATCGACGCGGACCAGCATGGTCTTCGGCCGAGCCTGGGGCAGTGTTTGTGTGGCCAGCACATGCTCGACCTCCGACGTGCCGATCCCGAAGGCCAGCGCACCGAACGCACCGTGCGTTGCAGTATGCGAGTCGCCGCAGACAATCGTCATGCCCGGCTGGGTTGCGCCCTGTTCCGGCCCGATGATGTGGACGATGCCCTGGCGCGGGTCGCCTATACCGAACAGACGCACCCCGAAGTCGTTGCAGTTTTTCTGCAGGGCCGCCACCTGGGCCCGCGAAATCGGGTCGCTGATACCTTCCTCGCGACCGATGGTCGGTACATTGTGATCGGGTACGGCGAGATTGGCATTGGGGCGCCACACATCGCGTCCGGCCAAACGCAATCCTTCAAAAGCCTGGGGCGAAGTGACTTCGTGGACCATGTGCCGATCGATATAAAGCAACGCATTGCCGTTTTCCTCGCGCACGCAGTGCTCATCCCAGATTTTTTCAAACAATGTCTGGCCCATGACGCCCTCCTGTAATTTCGCCTGATTCAATATAGGGCTTTATGATCCATAACTCCAATGAATCTTTTTGATATAAGGTATTCCTGCTGGAAATGCAATAAGGCGACTTGTCATGCAAACCGAAGCGATTGAAGCATTCGTGAGCATTTGTGAGCTTGGATCTTTTCAAGCGGCAGCCGACGCGCTGCACCTTACCCAGCCGGCGGTCAGCAAACGCTTGGCCAACCTTGAAGATCGACTGGGTCATACCCTGTTCGATCGGGTCGGGCGTGGTGTGGCTTTGACCGAAGCGGGACGTGCCTACTTGCCCCACGCCCGTGAGATGATTGCCGTGCTGGCCGATGGGGTGCGCGAGCTGGAGAGCCTCGGCGCACACGTCGGTGGCCCGTTATCACTGGCGCTGTCGCATCACGTGGGCCTGCATCGAATGCCGCCGATACTGCGGGCTTTTGTTCGGGATTATCCCGACGTGTCGCCGACGATTCGCTTCGTGGACTCGGAGGCCGCCTGCCGGCTAGTTGCTCATGGCGAATGTGAGCTGGCAGTAATTACGTTACCCACGACGCCGCACCAGGCACTACGACTCCACCCGATCTGGAGGGATCCGTTACAAATTTTTGTAAGCCGCGATCATGACTTAGCGGACACTATCAACCCCGGGCCGGCGATGCTCGCGAAGTATGCCTCACTATTGCCCCCCGCCGGCAGCACGACGCGCAACATCATCGATCGTGCGCTACAGAACCGGGGCGTATCCATCAGCGCGCGCATGGAAAGTCATTATCTGGAGACTCTGCGCATGTTGGCCGGTGTTGGACTGGGATGGACGGTACTGCCTAGCGCTATGAGCCGCGGCGAGCTGATCGCCCCGGGGTTTGACCTGCCAATGGCGCGTAACTTGGGAGTTGTGACTCACCCCCATCGCAGCTTGTCGAACGCCGCAAGTGTGTTGATCCAAATGCTCGAAGCAGCGCAACAACCGACTGTCACCGATACCGACTAAAGAAATTATTTATCATTTCAGCGGGGGCGAACTCTCAGGCACGTCGGCGTTCTGGGCCCGGTTTCGCAGGGCGTGGTCCAACAACGTTAGGGCCACCATAGCTTCAGCGATCGGTGTTGCCCGAAGCCCTACGCACGGGTCGTGGCGGCCGGTTGTCTGCATTTCGGTGGCATTGCCAAGGGTGTCAATCGTTTTGCCGGGAATCGCAATGCTGGAAGTCGGCTTGAGCGCTAACGAGGCTCGCAAAGCCTGGCCGGTTGAAATACCGCCCTGAATACCGCCTGAATGGTTGCTCAAAAAGCCTTCAGGTACCATTTCGTCGCGATGTTCGGAGCCGCGC
This sequence comes from Salinisphaeraceae bacterium UBA4764, assembly GCA_002403445.1. Lineage (GTDB taxonomy): Bacteria > Pseudomonadota > Gammaproteobacteria > Nevskiales > Salinisphaeraceae > Salifodinibacter. Next base: position 2,761 of record DHHU01000015.1, read on the forward strand.
ATAGCGATGACATCGAAGCCGTCTCCGATTTCGACACCCTTGACCGCATTGATGCTCATCAGGGCCTTCGCTAGATCGGCGTCCAGACGGTCAAAGACCGGTTCGCCCCAGCCGGCCGGCAAACCATACGCGAGCACATTGACCCGGGCGCCGATGGAGTCGCGTTCTTTGCGGACCTGTTTGATCAATTCCTCAAGTTCCGGCAGCCGCTCGGGCTCGGCACAGAAAAACGGGTTCTCGCGCGCGGCATCCAGATCATCGGCGGCCAGGTGAATCGGGCCGACTTGCGAGACATAGCCTCGAATTGAAACCCCGAAAGTATGGGCCAGAACTTGCCGGGCGATCGCTCCTGCGGCCACTCGGATGGCCGTTTCGCGCGCCGACGAGCGCCCCCCACCGCGATAATCGCGCCGGCCGTATTTTTTGTTATAGGCATAATCGGCGTGATTGGGCCGGAAGACATCCTTGATCTTGGTGTAATCGCGCGAGCGTTGATCGGTATTTTCTATCAGGAGACCAATCGGCGTGCCTGTTGTTTCGCCTTCGAACACGCCGGACAGGATTTTGACTTCATCGGATTCCTTGCGCTGGGTAACGTAGCGAGACGTGCCCGGCTTGCGCCGATCAAGATCCGCTTGCAATAGCGTTTCATCAATTTCGATGCCGGGCGGGCAGCCATCAACTATACCGCCGAGAGCAGCCCCGTGACTCTCACCGAATGATGTCAGAGTAAACAATTTGCCCCAAGTATTGCCTGCCACGCTTCAGGCCTCGCTTGCTTGGGCGGCCACCCAGGCCGCCAGATCTTCGGCTTCCAGCACACCGACACCGATGCCCCCGTGCTGCAATTCGACCCATGTAATGGGTAGGTCCGGATGCCGGACTTCCAGTTCATAAGACCGGGCGCCGACTTCCATGACTAGCAAGCCGTCTTCGGAAAGAAAATTTGTGGCCTGCAACAAAAGTTTTGTCAACAAAGATAGGTCGTGCTGATCCCCGTGAAACGCAAAACCCGGTTCATGTTGATACTCCGCTGCCAGACTCGCTGATTCTTCACGACTCACATAAGGCGGATTGGTCACAATTAAGTCGAATGTCTGGGGTGGCAAGCCGTCAAACAAATCGGCTTCAAACAGTTCAACTTGCGGCCCGCTGTCGTGTCGTTGCTTGTTAGTTTCCGCCACGGCCAGTGCGTCTCGGCTGGCGTCACTGGCCACGACGCGCGCTTCTGGGAAAACGTCTGCGCAAGCAATGGCGATGGCACCGCACCCTGTACATAAATCCAGTATCGCCAGCGGGTCACGCCAAGCCAGCCACGGCTGAAACCCGTCGCGGATGAGTTCGGCGATCGGTGATCGGGGGATAATTACTCGCTCGTCGACGCTAAATGGCAAACCGGCAAACCAGGCTGTGCCGGTCAGATAGGCGGCCGGTTTGCGGGTTTCGATCCGGTCCCGCAATAGCGCCACGATGGCCCGGCGCTCGGGCTCGAGCAAGGTGCCCTGGAGATAGACATCGGGCAGATCGTGGCCCAGAGACAGTGCATGCAAAACCAGATGTGCGGCCTCATCGACGGCGTTGTCAGTCCCGTGGCCGAAGCTCAGACCTGTTTCGTTAAAAACCGTCGCACCCCACCGAATAAAGTCCAAAGGACGTCGTAACGTATTCACGATATCGTCATCGGTGGCAGCCGAGGCGTATGATTCATTGCGCATATCCTGCAGGATACCGGAAGTGAATCGAGGACTCCTGTCGGCGACGGTTGCGTATAGTGATTTCAATGCAATTACGACTTTCCCGTATCGCAGATGGGCTGGTGACTTCGGTTGTCGGGCTGACGCCCACCCGGCTGGTTTCTCGCTTGGCAGGTCGTCTCGCAGCCAGTCGCGTCCCCTGGCTCAAGCGTTTTATGATCAGCGTGTGGCTTCGAGCCTATCCGGCGCTGGACATGACTCAGGCTGCCGACCCCGATCCCGATGCGTACACTTCCTTTGAAGCTTTTTTTACGCGCCGGCTCGCNNTGGGGGCCTGTGGATGCATCAACAGCACGACGTTGTTACAGGCCAAAGACAAGGTGTATAAACTTGAGGATTTATGCGCCGACGATGCTAACGCGAAGCAATTCATCAACGGCTCATACGCGACGTTCTACCTCGCCCCGGCCGATTATCACCACATCCACCTTCCGTTCGACGCCCAACTGACCGGCGCGACCTACATACCCGGTCGGTTATTCGGTGTGGGACCGCGTTTTGTACGGGCCGTCCCCCAGCTTTTCACCCGTAATGAACGGGTCGTACTGTCGTTTGCCACCGATGCCGGCGCCCTGGCGCTGGTATTTGTCGGCGCTTTCATTGTGGGCGGCATCCACACGCGTTGGCACGGACAAGTTTGCCCACCACACTCAGCTCAGGCAAAAGCTCTAGATCTGGGCAATGGCGCCGGATTTGACCTTGCCCGTGGTGATATCGTCGGGCATTTCTCGATCGGATCCAGTGTCATTATGCTGATGGCACCGGAGGCTTTTGTTCTTGATCCGGAACTTGAGGTCGGCCAATCCTGCCGGGTGGGTAACTCGATCGGCCAGGCCTTAATCAACGACGTTTCCAGGCAAATGGCATGACCGACGAAATCTTGTGGTGCCCGAGCTGTAGTGCCAGCAGCCGATCTACGCCGAGTGCTACTCCGGCACATGCGGGCACGCCATGCTGCATGGCTGACAACAGCTTTTGATCAATAGCTGAGCTAGGAACCGTGGTGCCAAGCGTATGGAAACGCATCCGTCGCTTGGCCAGGTCTGGGTCAGTCAATTCCTCGGCGCCGTTGGCCAATTCCACGCCGTGATAATAGATTTCGAAGCGCAAGGCCGTTCTCTTGTCTTTAGCGGGGGCAACCAGCGACCCGTCTCCGATCGGAAAATGCGTCACGCACACCGGTTGCTCCGCACCCAGTACGGGCTGCACGACCAGCGACATCAGGCAGTCGATCCACATTGCGCGATCATTTGAGTCGGTCGACGCATCGGGCGCCACGCCCAGATCGTGCGCGGCATGTGCTAGGGAAGATGTGTTAGCCGAAAATGGATCAAGCCCCACGATTTTCGTGAACACATCCACGAACGTTCGCGGCGCCGCAACGGGTTTGCCAAGTATCTGACTGAGCAAGACACTGGTCTCACCAATGATCGCCTCAAGATCCAAACCACGCCGATACCATTCCAGGATGCAGAATTCAGGGCTATGCCAGCGACCGGCCTCGTCCGAGCGAAAGACATGGCCAAGGCTGTAGACATCGTTCAAACCCGCGGCTAGTGCGCGTTTCAGGGATGCTTCAGGCGAACTTACCAGATAATCGCCCGTAACAGTCGATAGATTCTGCAAGTCACGTTCGGGGATGACACCGCTTGCAATAACAGGCGTGTCGATTTCCAGCACGCCGCGCTCGCCCATGAACTCACGGAGATCGGCGAGCAGTTGCCCCCGCTTTTCAAGGGTCAATCGCGCTGCCGACGGCCGCCAGTCGTCGGCCGGCAAACCCACGGTAACGGGATCAGTTGTTGGCGCGCGTGACGTATTCGCCCTTGCGGGTGTCGATCCGCAGCACTTCGCCTTCTTCTATGAAAAGCGGTACCCGGACGACCGCGCCGGTTTCCAGCGTCGCCGGCTTGCTGCCTCCACTTGACGTGTCGCCGCGAACACCGGGATCGGTCTGGGTGACGGCCAAATCAACAAAACTGGGAGCCTCGATCTGGAGTGGGCTGCCTTCCCAAAGCGTGACTTCACAGCGGTCCTGGCCTTTCAGCCACTTGGCCGATTCCCCGACAGACCCCGGGCTGGCCTGTACCTGTTCGAAATTGTTCGGATCCATAAAATGATAGAACTCGCCGTCATAGAACAAGTACTGCATGGTAGTTTCATGGACATCGGCCAACTCAACGCTTTCACCGGACTTGAACGTTCGTTCCACCACCCGATTGGTGCGCAGATTTCGGAGTTTGACGCGCGAAAACGCCTGACCTTTACCAGGCTTGACGAACTCATTCTCGACAATCTCGAACGGATCACCGTCGAGGATGATTTTTAGCCCGCCTTTGAACTGACTGGTATCCACTTGCGCCATAATTATTGCTGTCCATTCGCTGCTGGCTAATCAAATACCTACCAAATCGCACATGACAGACATGTGCATTTCAAGGCCGTTCGGCCCCGGATCCCGGCACCTGTCAAACTAGGATTATATCGTATGGGGGAAATCACTTACCCCGACACAGGCCAATCCGACACCATTCAACCATGATCCGAGACACCCAAGGACCACGTTTCACGAACTCAAGTATAGGGCCCAAAGCGGCCGACACAACGGTTGACTCGGCTCCGAATCCCATTCGTGACGTCGACACATTATTCGACGCGTTGGCGCTGCCGGACGATGGTCGGCGCGCGGCCGCTCGAACAGCGGCCTCTGCTTTCGGCTTGCGAGTCCCCAGACACTATCTACAACAAATCAATCCCGGCGACATCAATGATCCGCTGTTGCGGCAGATTATGCCCCTAAGCGCCGAGACAACCGATCCAGCCGGCGAAGTCGACGCAGTTGGGGATCGTGACGCCAGCTTGGGCAACGGGGTGCTACACAAGTATCATGGTCGAGTACTTCTCGTGACGACCGGCGCCTGTGCGGTCCATTGCCGGTACTGCTTTCGACGTCATTTTGATTACGCCGAGGATCATTCGGGCGGTTCCAACGAAGCCCGCGCTCTGAAAGCGATCAGTTCCGATGAAACGATCAAAGAAGTAATACTTTCTGGCGGCGATCCACTCTCACTAAGTAATGCACGGCTCAAGCGGCTAGTGCACCAGATACAGGCAATAGAACATGTTGAAACACTGCGCCTGCACAGCCGCACGCCGGTAGTTGAGCCGAGCCGTTTGGATGATGCGTTGCTCGAGATTCTGGCTGCGAGTTCTCTACGTGTCGTTTTGGTGATACATGCCAATCACCCCCGTGAACTCTCACCTCAGGTATTGAAGCGTATGAGGGCGGCAGCAACGTCAAATATCACCCTGTTGAACCAGTCAGTATTGCTCAACGGGGTTAACGATAAAGTCGAGACACTCAAGTGGTTGTCTGAGCGTCTTTTTGAAGCCCACGTCCTGCCGTATTATCTACATCTGCTCGACCCGGTCCCCGGAACCTTGCATTTTGAGGTTAACACAAGGACTGCAACCCAGCTCATCGAAGCACTGGCGGTTCAGCTTCCGGGGTATCTCGTTCCCAAACTTGCGAAAGAGACCGCAGGCGCGCAAACTAAGTTTACATACGCCAATTATGTGCGTTAAGCCAAATAATAACGCTTAACGCTTCAAGGTGGTCTGATGGAGGCGGGTTCGCGTTTTACCACCCACGATATCGATGCCGACATGGCTCTGGACCCCAAGCCATGTGTGCTCTTGCTGGGCCGAGATGATTCGGCACGTGAAACGGTGCATTTGGCCTTGGAATCACTCGTCGATGAAGTCGACGTAGTTGTCTTCAACGATGCGCAAACGTTCTCGATTAACGACAATACGAATGATATTGCGTTGGTTGTCATTATCGCTAGTGGTGATGGGAAGCTTGATAGCCACTGGGCCTCAAGCTTAGTCGAACGGCAGACTCTGGCACCGGTCATATTGGTCGACACCGATAATGCTGGTTTTGATACACCATCCGCCAAAATCGCATGGCGCCATGTCGGGCTTAAAAACCACACAGAACTCAATAGCACACTGGATTCCGGAATCCGCATTGGGCACCTGCGCCTTGCCTTAGATAACGCTCGTGAGCGTCAGTCACTGATGCGTGCCGGTATTGCAGCCATTCTCAACCAAAACGACACCGCAAGTGCCGTGCTCAACGACACCACGTTGGCGGAGCCCACACCGGCACTAGCTGGCCTATTTGGTGCCAGATCGATCGATAGGGTTTCTGGTTCTGATATACGAGACTGGATCAAGGAAGCCGACCTGCCGACCTTCCATGATGTTCTGAAACACGCACAAGAAGAATCAACCGCAGCCGATGCTGTTGTGCGTATCGTCACCCCGGATGATGTCGAATACGGCCTACGTATTTCGATCGCGCCGCCACGCTGGTCCGGCGACGAGACAACTACCAGAACCATGAATATGGTGGTTGCCAGTGCCGACAACAGATTTCGGCCGGATCTTCTGGCTTATTCCGGCCACACGCAAATCGGGGGTCGGATGGCACTGCATAACGATCTGGCTGCGCCGCGTAATCAGGCCAAACAGGCCGGCTATGGACTTATCGCCATCCAGGTCGATGATCTGCAGGCGATCGAAGACAATCACGGACTGGCTGCAACAGAGATCTTCGCCCATCGTTTGGGCTTGGCGATCGCCGAAATGCTCAATGAACGAAACCGTTTATACCGCACCGATACCGGCCGGTTCGTGGTATTTGTCGAGCGCAACACGGCAGAATCCATCAAGGATCTATCAGAATCGTTACAAGCCAGCCTAACGGATCGCCGCATCGACGAGTACGCCGATACAAGCGCCACGGTAACGATCAGCGTATGCCATATTGAGCTCAACGAAGGGGCCCAAACGGATTGGTCTCACGACGATCGTCTCGCACGGGTCTTGCGTGGCGTCGACGCGCTATCCCGGCTTGGCGGGAACAATGTCGCACATCACGGCGCCGTAGCCGCTATCGAGGCCTATGAGGCCCAGTTGGCCACTGAGGAAGAATCCGACGCGGGTCATCATGGCATTGAAACTGAACGTGCATTTGATACCCCATCTGGGGCTGGCGACGAGAGCCGTGAATCGGCGTTGGAACCAGTTTGGGGCCAAGAGGCGCCACCGCCGGCAAGCAACACGCACGCGCTACAAATGGTCAACGATACCGATCGAGATTTGAGCAGCATCGGCTCAAATGCTGAAAAAAGCGAGTTCGAGGTCACAAAAAGGCCCGCTAACTCCAGCGACTTGGATTTGACGAATGCGGACGCGACCAGGGACTCCGATGCCGGCGACACAGCTGCGATCGATAACCCATCGACGATTGAGTCTGGGACGCAAGTACATGAGTTGCAGGGAAACTTAAACGAGGATCCAGAGGCTTTGGATCAAACGCCATGGACGCATGCGTTACGCCAAGCGCTGGAAAAGGATGGCTTCAGACTGGCTTATCAAGGTGTAACCAGCCTTTCCGGTATTGGAAACCCCTATTTTGAAGTGCTACTGCGTTACGTGGATGAGACAGGCCAATTGATTTCAGCTGGAGAATTCCTGTCGGATGCTGAGCGGTCCGGGTTGATGCCGCGTATTGATCGTTGGGTTACCCATCAAGCACTTCATGTCATTAGCGAACAACGCGAGGCGAAAAAACCTATCGGATTGTTCGTCAAACTATCACCCCTGTTATTGCCGGAATCTAGGGATTTCCTGAACTGGCTGTTCAAAACTGCTGATGAGCGGCGCATTGAGCGCGCGGATATTATTTTCAGTTTTCGCGAAAGTGACATCAACTATTACGGCAAACCGATGGAGGCGCTGATCTCGGAGCTAAGCCAAGAGGGTTTCAGGACAGCACTTACTCACGTAAGCGGGAAACATAGTGCCAGCATCCTGTTGAGCCGAGTACCGTTTAACTTCGTGAAATTGTCGGCCTCATTCGCGCACTCGTTTATCACCAACGACGACGAGCGGCCTTTGCACGAGATGATCGAGGAGTTACAAAGCCATAACGTACCCTTCATAGCCGATCAAATCGAAGACGCGGACGCCATGGCCAAGCTATGGCAGGCCGGCATCAATTACGTTCAAGGCTACTTCATACAGGAGCCGGATACTAAAACATTTCCCGAGTAGAGAGCGCGTGCTCGGACAACGCGATCACCAACTGACTTGGTTCCGGAATCATTCTGGCGTATGAGCCGGCTTATCAACGTCGAAAGACTCAACACTCGATGGTTCGGCGCTGCCATCGGCGCCCACTAACTGGTCGACGCGCAATTCGGCGTTTTTCAACATCGTCTGACATTGTTTCGTAAGAACGACACCCCGCTCGAAACTTGAAAGCGACTGCTCCAAAGTCATTTCACCGGATTCCAGCGTCGCCACAATAGACTCCAACTCCGCAAGTGCGGCTTCAAACCCGGCTAGCCCTGGCTCATCGGTAAATTGTGCGGTGCCGCTGGCCTCCGCGTTGTCCGTTTCGCTCATTTCTTCATTCGTCATACCGGGATTATAAGACATACAAGCGTCTATCTTGTTCAAGGTTAACGTCTGGCTTACTGTAGCGTGGCTAGTGGCTATTAAGTACCGCCAACGACGCCATGAATAATTCGCTAATCAACAGTCAATCCCGATGAGTGGCTACGATACCTCCGACCTCGAAGTATTATCGGGCCTGGAACCGGTGCGCCGTCGACCCGCGATGTTCACGGATACCCAGAATCCCAATCATCTGGCACGCGAGGTCATCGACAACGCGGTCGACGAAGCACTGGCCGGTCATGCCCGGCACCTAACCGTCGAACTCTGTGCCGATAACCGTATCGCCATTACCGACGATGGACGCGGCATGCCCGTAGCTATTCATGATGACTACGGAATTAGCGGCGTTGAACTGATACTGACGCGACTCCATGCCGGGGGAAAATTTTCCAGTGCCAACTATCGCTACGCCGGCGGTTTGCATGGCGTCGGCGTATCGGTCGTCAATGCCCTAGCCCAAAACCTGACGGTGGATGTTTGGCGGGACGAGGCACACTACCGAATGGACTTCGCCGATGGTGAAAAACAAGGCGAACTGAGGATGATTGAAACCGTTCGTCGGCGTCAGACCGGAACACGGATTACATTCGTACCCGATGCCCGCTATTTCGATGATCCAACATTCGCTATTGCCCCACTCAAGGCATTGCTGCGTGCCAAAGCAGTGCTGTGTCCGGATTTGACGGTTCGTTTTGTGAGCGAAGCGACCGAGGACGACATCACTTGGCACTTTGCCGGAGGCATTAGCGGCTATCTGACCGAAGCACTCGAGCACACTGAAACAGTGCTGGATCACGTGGTTTCAGACCACTTCGAAAGCGATACGCTAGAACTTGATTTTGCGGTCAATTGGCTCGACGCCGACGCTGCGTCCCTCGGTGACTCTATCGCCGAAAGCTACGTAAATCTGATTCCAACGCCTGCAGGCGGCACCCACGTCAACGGGCTGAGGACGGGACTGACCGAGGCAGTACGGGAATTCTGTGCGTTTCAAGATTTGCTGCCACGGGGGATCCAACTCGCCGCCGATGACGTGTGGTCAGGGGCCACCTATGTCTTGTCATTGAAGATGAGCGATCCCCAGTTTGCCGGTCAGACCAAAGAACGATTGGCTTCACGCGCCGTGAGCCAAGTCGTGGCTAGCACGGTCAAGGATGCGTTCTCGCTGTGGCTCAACCGCCACGTCGATGCCGGACGCATACTCGTTGAACAATGTATCCAGCGCGCACGAGTACGTGCCCGGAAAGCCAAAAAGGTGAAACGCAAGAAAGCCACCAGCGGACCTGCACTGCCCGGAAAATTAACTGACTGTGTCACCGACGACCCAGCTCGGTCCGAGCTGTTCATCGTCGAGGGCGACTCGGCCGGTGGCTCAGCCAAACAGGCTCGTGACCGTGATACACAAGCGGTGATGCCACTGCGCGGTAAGATACTTAATGCTTGGGAACTCGACGCCGCTGAGACATTAAAATCTCGCGAGATTCACGATGTGTCCGTAGCGCTTGGCATGGATCCCGGCAATCCTAGGCTCGATGATCTGCGCTATCACAAGATATGCATCCTGGCAGACGCTGATTCCGACGGCCTGCACATCGCCACCCTGCTATGCGCGTTATTTGTTCGACATTTTCGACCTCTGGTCGAAGCCGGTCACGTGTTCGTGGCCATGCCGCCGCTGTTTCGCATCGACGCCGGCCGCGACGTCCATTACGCACTCGACGACAGCGAGCGCGAGGCGCTCGAGGCCCGGCTAGAACGCGACAAACCTGGACGCAAGGTTACAGTGACGCGTTTCAAGGGTCTCGGCGAGATGAGCGCCCTGCAACTGCGTGAAACCACTATGGCACCGGATACGCGGCGACTTGTACAACTCACACTCGAGCCAGACAGCGACGCAGCCCAGGCCTCAACTGACATGCTCGACAAACTGTTGGCCAAGAAACGCGCCCGCGATCGGCGGGCTTGGCTCGAATCCAATGGTGCCCGAGCCGAAATCGAAACCTGACTCTAGAGCCGATACACCTCAATGCTGGATACTGAAAGCGAACAGCAATCGCTCGGCGAATTTGCCGAAAACGCATATCTGAACTATGCCATGTACGTGGTACTCGACCGTGCCCTGCCGCATGTGGGGGACGGTCTGAAACCAGTACAACGCCGAATCATCTACGCCATGTCGGAACTCGGGCTTTCGGCATCGTCGAAACCCAAAAAAGCTGCGCGCACGGTGGGTGACGTTATCGGCAAGTTTCATCCGCATGGTGACTCGGCCTGCTACGAAGCCATGGTCATCATGGCACAGCCGTTCACTTATCGTTATCCGTTAGTGGACGGCCACGGCAACTGGGGTACGGCGGACGACCCGAAATCGTTTGCGGCCATGCGCTACACCGAATCTCGGCTGACGACCTATGCTGCCACGCTGCTCAGCGAGCTGCGGCAAGGGACAGTCGATTGGCAACCGAATTTCGATGCCACTGTCTATGAGCCCGTCACACTGCCCGCACGCTTGCCCAATGTGTTGCTCAACGGTGGCACCGGAATTGCGGTGGGTATGGCCACCGATATCCCACCTCACAATCTACGTGAAGTAGCCAACGCCGCCCTTCATCTACTGGATGATCCGGAAGCTGACAGTGCTGCACTAGCCGAACACATGCCGGGGCCGGATTTCCCCACCGGGGCTGAAATCATTACGCCGGCGGCGGATTTGGCGCGAATATATGCAACAGGCCAAGGGCAAGTACGCGTGCGCGCGACCTATCAAGTAGCCGACGGCGAGATCATCATCGATAGCTTGCCGTATCAGGCCTCGGCGGCGCGTATTCAAGAAGAAATCGCAGGCCAGATGACGGCCAAAAAACTGCCGATGGTGGTCGATGTTCGCGACGAATCGAATCACGAAACTCCGGTCAGGCTGGTGATTGTAGTACGCCACAAACGGATCGAGCACGACGCGTTGATGCGTCATCTTTTTGCAACGACGGGTTTGGAAAAGACTGTACGCATCAATCTCAACGTCGTCGGAACCGACGGCGCACCGCAGGTCAAATCATTGGCGGAACTGCTCAGCGAGTGGCTGGGATACCGCCGCCGTACTGTCGAACGTCGGTTGAATCATCGCTTGGACGCCGTCAAGGCACGGTTGCACATTCTGGCCGGCCTGCACACGGCGTACTTAAACATCGATGAAGTTGTGGCCATCATTCGCAACGAGGATGACCCTGACGCCGAGCTGGCACGTCGGTTCAACCTCTCGGAAAGTCAGACAAAAGCCATCCTCGATCTGCGACTGCGCCATCTGGTCAGACTCGAAGAGTACCGGATCGCCGGCGAACGCGACGAACTTGCGGCCGAACGCGATACCCTGCAAGCCACGTTGAGTGATGCCCGACGCTTGACCAGTCAAATACGCGACGAGCTGGCTGCCGACGCCGATCAATACGGAGATGAGCGTCGTACGGCACTGGTTGAACGCGCCGCTGCCACTGCCATGAGCGAGGCTGAACGGACTCCGGCCGAAAATATAACCGTGGTGCTATCCCAGCATGGCTGGATACGTGCGGCCAAGAATCACGACATCGACCCGCGCACACTAAACTATCGCAGCGGCGACGACTATCTTGCCAGCACCACAGGTCGCTCGGATCAAAACCTTATAGTAATCGGCGGTGATGGACGTGCCTACAGCGTAGATCCGCGTCGTTTGCCGGACGCGCGGCGTCAGGGCCAACCGCTAACCTCCACGCTATCAACAACGTCCGAACACGGCTTCGTCGGCGTGGCCCTGGGCCCGGATAACATGCGCTGCATACTGGCTGCTGACACGGGTTACGGGTTGGTTACGACGCTAGGCGCGCTCGTCTCCCGTCAAAAAGCCGGCAAGACGGCGCTGCAACCAGCAGAAGGCGCGGTTGCGCTTGACCCTGCCACGACAAGCATTCAAGCCGATACGGTTGAAGTCTGTCTATTGGCCGACAATGGTCGCCTGTTGCTTCTGCCCATTGATGCTTTGCCCAATCAAGCCCGTGGACGCGGCAACAAGCTGATCGCACTAGACAGCTCCGAGCACTTGATGGCTGTCCGCGCCTTGGGTGAGAGCGATACAATCGTTGTATTCAGTGGCAACCGTCCCACCCGTATCAAACCGCGTCAGCGCGACGCCTATCGGGGCAAACGAGCGTCGCGGGGCACCCTGCTACCCCGCGGTTATCAACGCGACCTTGCGCTCAGCGTCGAGCGCAAGACCTACGATTGATTGTTTGTCCTGATCAATCACCCCTCAGGATTCAGTGACGGCTTAGCTTTCTTACGGTCAACAACCCGGCAATTTTCACTCTACCCCCGAACCCGGCTCCGGGCTTCATCGTCCGGCCAGCCGGCATCGACGCGCACGAATAGACGCAGATCCACTCGCGTTTGCAACCAGTCGGCGAGTGCCAAACGCGCCGATCGGCCCACTTGTTCCAGCATTTTGCCGCCGCGTCCAATAACGATGGATTTCTGATTGTCGCGGGCGACCCAGATCAGCGCTTGTATATAGGTTCGTGTGGGATCATCCGCATCGTAGTCCTCGACTTCGACGGCGATCTGATATGGCAACTCCTGACGCAAGAACAACATGAGTTTTTCACGGATCATCTCGGCGGCAAGAAACCGCATTGGGCGGTCGGTGAGCGCGTCTTCGTCGTACAGAAACGGGCCATCAGGCATGTGACGCGTCATTTCGTCGATTAAAGAATCGAGGTTGTCTTTTCGCTTTGCCGAGATCGGTGCCACGAACGCGAAATCGTGGTGCGCACTCTGAGCTTGAATTGTGGGCAATAATTGATTCTTGTCGCGCTCAAGGTCGGCCTTGTTGATGACCAGGCCCACGGGCGCCTTACTCGCACGGGCTTGTTGTAACGCGGCGGCGTCGTCCTCGGTCCACCGACCCCGGTCGACAACCAGTACAGCCAGATCAACGCCGGCAACTCCGGCCGCCGCATTGTCATTCATGACGCGATTCAATGCTGTCTTGGTATTCAGATGGACACCCGGCGCATCGATCAGACCTATTTGCACATTATCGTTGCTCATCACGCCCACTATGCGATGCCTTGTGGTTTGCGGCTTGGGCGTGACGATGCTGATTTTGTCCTCAACCAATGCATTGATCAGGGTAGATTTGCCGACGTTGGGCCTGCCTACCAGAGCAACCATGCCGGCACGGCTCGATGTGTCGGAATTCATTCGCCGGCCGCGCGTCGCAAGCGTTCAAGCACGCGTTCGGCCGCGGCCTGCTCGGCTTTACGTCGACTGCTGTCCCGGCCTTCAGCGCCGACATCGCTGTCAACAAGCTGACAGCGTGCCACGAATATCCGGCAATGGTCGGCACCATGTGTACTGACAAGTTCATAGCTCGGCCGTTCACGTCCCCGAGACTGAAGCCATTCTTGGAGACTGGTCTTGGCGTCCTTAATATCTCCTACATCAGGCAAGTGTGTCAGACGGTTGCTAAACAGCTCCACGATGGTCGCTCGTGCCGGGTCGAATCCGCCATCGACATAGATGGCTCCCAGCACAGCTTCGACTGCGTCGGCACGCACCGAATCCCGCCGTCGACTGCCATCGCCTGTCTCGCTCGGACCGAGCGTTAAAAGTGGTGCAAGGCCAAGTTCATCGGCCACCTCGGCCAAGGTGGACTCATTCACCAATGTCGCGCGCAGTCGACTCAGGTCGCCTTCCGGCGATTTCGGCAGACGCTCGAACAATTCAGACGCAATAACAAAATTCAAAACCCCGTCACCCAGAAATTCCAGACGCTCGTTATGTTCAGATCCGGCACTTCGATGGGTGAGCGCGAGATGGAGGTGTCGTTGGTCAGAAAAATGATAATCGAGCCGTTTTTCCAGCTCTTTAAATCCACGTTCTTGGTTGATCGAGTCGGTTTGAGCATTCATTTGCTGTTATCACCTCGGCCATTACCAGGCAGGACTGCACTCTCTTTGAAGTGATAGTGAAAACCAATGTTGAACAGAAAATGTTTGTTGACTCCGTATTTGATCTGCAGCTTGCGTCCGCTGGGCACCTGGGTGATCTTGAGCTGATCGGCAGTAACCGAATCGACATAATTGGTCCGCAGACGTTTGTTCAGATCGTCGTGTATTTTACGAACACCCGCACCACGCAAATTCTTGTCTTGCGCGGCACCGTGCAGTGCATCATTGACGGCATAGGCCGTCATGTACACCGGAACACTGTAAAAAACGAAAAGCCCAAACAAGCCTAGCGTAATGAGAACATAAAGAAAGCTGAACCACCCCTCACCACACTGGTCGCAACCCCATGTTGATGCCTGCATCGGTTATTTCCTTTTTGGTGGCTATTTCAACCAGTCGCCGATTCGGGACCAACGCACGTGGAAGTTCCGCCAGTTGATGCTAAACCAGATCACGAACGCCCGACCCACTAGGTTGTGTTTCGGCACAAAGCCCCAGACCCGGGAATCGCTGCTGTTGTCGCGATTGTCCCCCATCACGAAGTACTCTCCCTTGGGCACTGTGCCCGAAAATTGCGGGCCGATGCGACCGGTTATATGCAGGATGTGATGCGTGATGTGAGATCCCGGCATGGTTTCATTGAACATCGTCATCGAATGCATTTTGTTGGCATCAGGGCCAGTATAGATGCGAATTTTGTGGTGGTTTACCGCCTTACCATTGATATAGAGCTGCTCGTTTTTGTAGACGATCTTGTCGCCGGGCAGCCCGACCACTCGTTTGATGTAGTTCTCTGATGGATTGGGTGGATACCGAAAAACAATGACTTGACCCCGTTTCGGGTGTCCAGTCGACAAAATTTCCGTGTGCGTAACTGGCAGACGCAAGCCGTAGGCAAACTTTTCAACCAATACGAAATCACCGACCAGAAGCGTCGGCACCATGGACTTGGAAGGGATACGAAACGGCTCGAACACGAATGTCCGCAAAACAAGAACCAGCAATAACACGGGAAAAAACGAGCGCGCCAGTTCGACAGCCCAGTTACGTGAAGCATCCTCAGCTCGTCGACGGGCCAGAAAAAATTTGTCGAACAGCCAAATAAGGCCAGTCAGAATGCAGGCAAAAGTCAGCCAAGTCTCGAAAGTATTATAAATAGTCGGCACGGAATCGGTTCTCTTGATTATGTGTCGTTATCGTCTGTTGAGAGCACTGCCAAAAATGCTTCCTGCGGTATATCCACCGAACCGAGTTGTTTCATGCGGCGTTTGCCTTTTTTCTGCTTGTCAAGCAGTTTGCGTTTTCGCGACACGTCACCGCCGTAGCATTTAGCCGTGACATTCTTGCGCATGGCCTTAACCGTGGAACGAGCGATGATGCGGTTGCCCACCGTGGCCTGGATAGCCACGTCGAACATCTGTCGCGGCACGATGTTTTTCAATTTTTCGACCAGCGCCTTGCCTCGATCAAAAGCCTGATCACGGTGCACGATATGGGCCAGCGCATCGACGTTGTCGCCGTTGATGCGAACATCCAGGCGCACCAAGTCCGCGGCCTGAAATCGGGCGTGTTCATACTCGAATGATGCGAATCCACGTGAGACCGACTGTAGCCGGTCAAAGAAGTCTAGGACCACTTCGGCCAGTGGTAGTTCGAACACCATGGAAACCGAGTTGCCAACATAGCTCATTTCTTTCTGAACACCCCGTTTTTCCATGCAAAGCTGCATTACCGGGCCGGTAAAGTCATCGGGTGTAAGGATACTGGCGCGAATGATGGGTTCGCGGATGGCTTCGATCTGTTCCACAGGCGGCAGGGCCGTGGGATTGCTGATGGCCATTACTTCGCCGGCCACATTCTCGACTTCGAACACCACGGTGGGTGCAGTGGTAATCAGGTTGAGGTCGTATTCCCGTTCCAGACGTTCCTGAACGATTTCCAGGTGCAACATGCCAAGGAAGCCGATCCGGAACCCAAAACCCAGTGCTGCCGACGTTTCCGGTTCGTACGACAGTGACGAATCGTTCAGACGCAGTTTGGCCAGGGCATCGCGAAAATCCTCGTAATCGCTGGCATCCACGGTGTAAACGCCAGCAAAAACACGCGGCTGTACCTCTCGAAACCCAGGCACACGCAGTTCGCAGGGCCGATGCGCATGGGTAAGCGTATCGCCCACCGGGGCGCCGTCGATGTCCTTAATACCCGCAATAACATAGCCCACTTCGCCCACCTCAAGCGAGTCATCGGCCGTGCGACGGGGGGTATAACGGCCCAGTTCCGAGACAACATGCTCCCGTCCGGTCGCCATGACCTGTATCCGATCACGCAAGGCCAGTCGCCCGTTGACGATCTTTACCAGCGAAACTACGCCCAGATAATTATCGAACCAGGAATCGATGATCAAAGCCTGCAACGGCGCATCGGCATCTCCCGCCGGTGGCGGTATTTGGGCGACGATGGCTTCGAGCAAATCGGTAACGCCCGCGCCGGATTTGGCCGACACCAAAAGTCGTTCGGCAGCATCCAGACCGATAATTTTTTCGATCTGTTCTGCGACCCCATCCGGGTCCGATGCCGGTAGATCAATCTTGTTCAGAACTGGCAGAACCTCCAGGTCCTGTGCGATGGCGGTGTAAGTGTTTGCCACACTTTGCGCCTCGACACCCTGCGACGCATCGACGACCAGCAATGCCCCTTCGCAGGCCGCGAGTGACCGGGAAACTTCGTACGAAAAATCAACATGGCCGGGCGTGTCGATAAAGTTAAGCTGATAGGTCTGCCCATCGCGCGCCTCGTAATTTAGTGTCACGGCTTGGGCCTTGATGGTGATGCCACGCTCGCGCTCCAACTCCATGGTGTCGAGCACCTGCTCGGCCATCTGACGTTCAGTCAGGCCTCGACAGGCCTGAATGAACCGATCCGACAACGTCGATTTACCGTGATCGATATGGGCGATGATTGAAAAGTTTCGAATGCGTGACTGCATACGGGCGGGCTACCGGAACCTGTGAGTTTGAATTGAACTGCCTCGCCGCTAGGCTCGAGCCCAATGGAAGCAAGGTTGCCAAAAGATCAAGACGCGGACGACGATCATCAGCGCGCAGTATACCGGCCAGATCGTTTGAATTTCAGAAATCGTTTGCCGGGTGGCGCAACTCGCAGCCAGTTACTTGCTGGATTTGGGTTTTAAATGCTCAGCGATCAACTTTACCGTAACCTTCGGAACCTCGCCGACAACCGTGATCTGTTTCTGGCCCTCCTGACGTCCAAAGGCGTTGACCGGTCCAAGTGACGATCCGCCTTTGAGCGGAGTGCGCAAACCCGCCGGCGCAATAAAAGCCGACACACTGGCCAACCCATCGCTAAAGAGAATCTGCCGCACTTTGGCTTTTTTGGCGACTTGGCGAACACCCGTTTCCTCACGCTTGAAACCGGGGGGCAATTGGCTTGCAGTCCAGCGAATCTTCGTCGCGTCATGCCCTGCCCTCCCAGTTTTTTCTACCGCCTGATGCTTCACGACACGATATCCCTTAACGTTGTACTGTGATTCGAAAAGATGATTGGGCATCGACTTTTCGAAATGAATCTGCGTGAACAACAAGCGCTCAAGCACTCGGTTATGGCGGACCAATTCCAGTTTCAAGGGCAAATCGGTCTTGCTGTCGATTGACAGGCGATAGCCGTATCGAAACTTGTCCTTGGGGTTGATGCTGATCAATACACAATGGCGTCCGGCAATTCGGTCATGGCCGTCGCGTGACAGCGTATAGGACACGTGAATACGCTTGATCGCCGACTGGGTCAGCTTGTTCAACATGCCGTTCCGGTGCTGTTGCGAGATGAGGACAAGCTTTTTGCCCGGCAGAATGGAAATCAGCTTCGACCCCTTGCTGATGATCTCGCGCGCAGGGCCGTTCATGGCAACCAGGCGCTGCTGCTCTTGGCCATCTTTGCGTCGATGAAACACGCGCAGCGTGTTCATATGCCCTGCCTGCGAGTTGATCAATACGCCTCGATAACTCGCGTTCTGAATGGCGTTGGTTGCAGCAGTTAGCAGTTGACCGGCCGAGGGCCGTGACCGTTTTTTGGTGCTGGTATTTTGTGAGGCGCCAGAGGCCGAAGCACTAGTAGCTACCATCACGCCAACCAGACAAAGTCCGGTCGCTTTCAAATTCACGGACTGGTTCGAGTTCGATAAGTGGCTGCATGCACGAAGGTCGGCGTCGAGGCCGATAGGCCGAAGTTCCGTGCCAGGCCGTTATGTTGAATCAGATACCCGTTCAACTCGCGGCGTAGCGCAGGATCGGATACCGACCAACGGCCATTGTTAGATTGCTGGCTTGGCACACGGTGTCGAATACGGTTACTCGGCTGACCGTTGTGGTGGTTGTCAGCAACCGTGCGTCTCAAACCGGTAGGGGCATTAACGGAGGCGTGGTTCACGGTCGATCTGCTAGCAGTTCGATGGCTATGGGACGGTGTGTGATTCTGTTCACCGAACGGGGCGTAAGCAAAAACGACGACACCAACAATTGAAGCCGCTGCTGCCGCTCCAAAACCGGTTCGCAACCCCGTCGATCGGCCGCCGCGTCGTCGCTGGCGCCAGCGGCTTCGTATCGAATGCAATCCAACGGGCGCAGGTTGGGTTGGTCTGCCTGAGGCCTGTGCTGAATCCTCAGCGTACAGTTCGGCCATGACGCGATCTGCAAACCCGGCATCAAAGGTCACCGGCTGGCTGCTAATTTCTTCTTGAAGAACAGCCTTCAGCATATATTGGCGTGTCCAGCACTCGCGTGCGTCTTCATCGTTGAGAACCGTATCAATAACTGCTTCGATCTCTTCGATCGAGGCCTCTTCGTCGAGTACTGCAGAAAAACGTTCATCCATAATTTACTTCTCGCTCAATGCAGCAATACGGCGCTCCACCGCGCTGCGGGCGCGGAATATGCGCGAACGTACGGTGCCCACCGGGCAACCCATGGTCTCGGCAATCTGGTCATAACTCATGCCATCAAGCTCCCGCAGCGTAATGGCGGTACGCAGTTCTTCCGGCAGATCACGTATGGTTGATAGAACAGCGTCACGCACTTCATGGCTTTCTGCCAATGCTTCCGGTGTATCTCGATCGGAAAACTGCTCGGTTTGGCCCATAACTTCGGCATCGTCGACGTCGACATCCTGGCTTGCCGGACGGCGTGACCGCGCCGTAATGTAATTCTTGGCTGAATTGATCGAAATGCGATAAAGCCATGTATAAAACGCGCTATCACCCTTGAACCCTGAAATCGAGCGATACGCCTTGATGAAAGCGTCTTGGGCAACATCCTGAGCTTCCGGTGGGCTGACGTAGCGCGACACAAGCTTAATAACCCTATGCTGGTACTTGCGAACCAGTAGATCAAACGCCGCACGCTCGCCGCGCTGCACGCGTGCCACGAGCTGGGCATCGCTTAAGTCGTCGGCCATCAGAGATTACGGCGACGTCTGATAGCGAACAAATTGCATACATGATCTTCAATAATCCAGTAGTCACTGAAAAGATTGACCACGCCAAGCGTCATAAGTTCACTCTAAATATCCTAGGCATGAGCCCTAGTGTCCGCTTTGCGGCGCACTATTTCAGTCCGGCGTGCCAGCCGCGGTATCCATGATCAACGTAGACTTTGGTCATGGCATTCAATTGCCACAATAAAAGCACTACATATTCAAGATTAGCACGTCAGTCGATACGCACCGGTATATGCGTAGATTTTAAGCACACTGACCGCCCACCCTCGCTGAGCAGCCTAGAAATTAACACAAGCAGTCGGCTAAACGCTGTTGGATAGACAGCAGCGGCAACGAGTATAGATGCCAGGGAGCTCCGATTGGCATCATGAATAATGATTTTCAATGAGGCCGCCTAGGGCGCCGTCAAAATGGCGGGTGTGAGACAGAACGCCGCGTTTCCATGAAAATTTCGGCTTTTCGATCCGAAACGTACACTCGGGGGTCAATTGGCAGCCGAGTAATCACCTGCGAATTACCATACTGGGGCAGGAACCAGTTGCAAAATCAGCCCCAAAAAGGGAATAAAGTGTCAGAGGCGCGCCATACCCAGCTTCGCTCCATGTACTGCCATGGAGAGCCCAATCAAACCACTTGACCGCGTGATGAACACGTTAAGTGGCTGGTTCATAATCGTCGGGGCCTACGTGCGCGTTCCAGCTGGTTTTTTGTGCGCGCGGATACGCTTGAGCAAGCGCGCTTCGGTGTCATTTTCAGGTGGTTTCAAGCCCATGATCATGGCGTAGAGATCGGGATCGATCTGATCGAGCAGATGACACAGCCCCCGATGTTCAGCAGCGCTCAGGTAGTCGTAGTCGGTGATCATGAAACGCTCGAGCAGGACGTCGAGCTCTTTCATGCCGCGTCGACAGTGCCATCGCACCCGCGACTTTTCTTCAGCCGGGTCGGCTCGAATTGTTTCCATTATGCGTTATTACTGCGGATTAAAATCATGAACCTATAATGCATCGGTTAAACAGACTCAACCACGCCGCTCAACCATCAGTTTCTTGGTTTCGGCAATGGCCTTGGCCGGGTTTAACCCCTTGGGGCAGGTATCAGTACAGTTCAAGATGGTGTGGCAGCGGTATAACTTGAATGGATCTTCCAATTCGTCCAAACGCTGACCGGTATATTCATCACGGGAGTCGACAATCCAGCGGTAAGCCTGCAATAAAACTGCTGGACCCAGATATTTATCCGGGTTCCACCAATAACTCGGGCACGCCGTTGAGCAACAGGCGCAGAGAATGCATTCGTATAACCCATCGAGTTTTTCCCGGTCTTCGGGCGTTTGTAATCGCTCGCGCGATGGTGCAGGACTGTCGGTTTTAAGCCATGGCTCGATCGACTCAAGTTGGGCATAGAAATGCGTCAGATCCGGAATCAAGTCCTTGACCACCGGCATGTGGGGGAGCGGATAGATGGCCACATCGCCGTCGATATCACTGATGCGCGTGATACAGGCCAACGTATTCTTGCCGTCAATATTGAACGCGCACGAGCCACAAACACCCTCACGGCATGAACGCCGAAAGGCCAGAGTTGGATCGTATTCGTTCTTGATCTTGATGACCGCGTCCAGAACCATCGGACCACAACGATCCAGATCTATCGTAAACCGGTCAACACGCGGGTTCTCACCTGATTCCGGCTCGTAGCGATAAATACGAAACGTCTTGGTATTCACGGAATCCGTGGGCGCGCTGTATTCGCGACCCTTACTGATACGGGAATTTTTGGGTAATCGAAACTTGCTCATGGCTTGACTCCATCAAGCGCCAGCTGGCGAATAGGCAATAAAGTTAATAAACACGTTCTTTGGGAGGAATGTGTTCCATCTCGTCGGTCATTGGATTCATGTGCACCGGCCGATATCCGATCTCGACATCTGTGCCACCGTGATACCAGGTCAGCGTATGTTTGATCCAATTCTCGTCGTCACGATCCGGGTACTCCTCGTGCGCGTGAGCGCCCCGCGTTTCGGTACGGTTGTTGGCCGCATGCATAGTGCAGATGGCGCATTCCAACAGGTTCTCCAGTTCCATAGTTTCGACCAGATCACTGTTCCAAGTCATCGAGCGATCGCTGACCTTGACGTCGTTGAAAGATTGCAATTCGGCGTCGATCTTTTCCACACCTTTGGCCAGTCTTTCAGTGCTCCGGAATACCGCTGCGTAGGTCTGCATGGAATTCTGCAGGCTGTCACGCAGCTCGGCTGTTGGCGTCGAGCCGTCTGCAAAGCGCAACCTGTCGAACCTTTCCAGTGCTTTTTGTTCGGATGCGCTTGTGTCGTAGTTGTGGCGTGCCCCCGGTGTGACCAGTTCAGTACAGCGCTGAGCGGCTGCACGACCGAACACCACAAGATCGAGCAAGGCGTTGGAGCCCAGTCGGTTGGCGCCATGGACCGAAACACAGGCCGCTTCACCCACGGCCATCAAGCCCGGCACGATCTTATCTGGATCGTCGCCGTCCTTGGTAACGACTTCACCAAACGGATTCGTCGGGATACCACCCATACAGTAATGAACTGTCGGGAGCACCGGAATCGGCTCCTTAGTGGCATCGACGCCTGAGAAAATTTCGGCGGTTTCAGTGATGCCAGGCAGTCTTTCGTGCAGCACTTCCGGTCCGAGATGTTCCAGATGCAGCATGATGTGATCGGCTTTTTCACCTACACCACGCCCTTCGTTGATTTCCACAGTCATGGCGCGGCTGACCACGTCGCGTGACGCGAGGTCCTTGGCGTTGGGGGCATAACGCTCCATGAAGCGCTCATCGTCGGCGTTGGTCAGATAACCGCCCTCGCCGCGAGCGCCCTCAGTAATCAGGCAACCTGCACCGTAAATGCCAGTCGGGTGGAATTGGACAAACTCCGGATCCTGCAACGGGACGCCGGCACGAATGGCCATGCCGTTGCCGTCTCCGGTACATGTGTGTGCCGAGGTGCAGGAGAAATAAGCACGCCCATAACCGCCGGTTGCCAGTATCACTTGATGTCCGCGGAAGCGGTGCAACTGGCCTCCTTGCAAATCCCAAGCCAAAACACCTCTGATCTGGCCGTCTTCGGTCTTCAGAAGATCGATGGCGAAATACTCTACAAAGAATTCGGCGCGGGCTTTTAGCGACTGTTGATACAGCGTGTGCAGAAGCGCGTGGCCGGTGCGGTCAGCGGCAGCACAAGTGCGCTCGGCCTGACCTTGACCGTAGTGAGTGGTCATGCCGCCAAAGGGCCGCTGATAGATGCGACCGTCTTCCAGCCGAGAAAAAGGCACGCCATCATGCTCCAGCTCCACGATCGATGGGATGGCTTCCTTGGTGAGATGCTCGATGGCGTCCTGATCACCGAGCCAGTCACCACCCTTGATGGTGTCGTACGCATGCCAACGCCAATCATCTTCGCCCATGTTGCCGAGCGCTGAGGCAATACCGCCCTGAGCGGCCACCGTATGACTGCGCGTGGGAAAGACTTTGGTCACGCAAGCCGTTTTGAGCCCGGCGTCAGCCAGGCCGCGCACTGCGCGCAGTCCGGCGCCGCCGGCGCCCACCACGACAACATCGTGTTCGTGATCGATAATTTCGTATTGATCGTTCATGTTGAGGCTATCCGGCCAGGAGAATGAATACCGACACAACAGACGCTACGGCGAGCAGCGTGTTGAAAAATTGCAGACCAATCAGCATGGCAAATTTCGTCAATTCGGTATGAACATAATCTTCGATCACGGTCTGCAATCCGAGTTGTGCGTGATAATAAATTGCCGCTAAATACAGCATCATCAGCGTGGCCGAAAACGGGGACGTCAGCCAATTGATGACACTGGTGTAATCGGCACCCAGATGAGCAAGAAGACTGGCGACGAACCAGAAAGTTAGTGGGACCAGCGCGGCGGCTGACACCCGCTGCGTCCACCAGTGGTCAACCCCGGTTTTGGCGCTGCCCAGCCCGCGTGCGCCACCCAGAGGAGATCGGGTTGAATTCGCCATATTGGCTCCGTTATCCGTCGTGCAAGCGCTTGCTTAAAGCGCCAGTGCAAAGATCCAAGTTAAAACCGTCAATGCAGCTGCAGCACCAATGGTGATGTACCCAGTAACCCTGGCGTTTGTTTTGTTCAGCCCGGTGCCAGTGTCCCAAATCATATGCCTGACGCCGTTGCACAGATGATAGAAAAGGACAAGCGACCAAAAAAACATGAGAGTTAGCCCATACCACGCGCTGGCAATACCGTTAACATCGGCAAAAGCGCTCGGCCCGATCGCGGCCGATATGATCCACGCTGCAAGAAAGATGCTGCCCACCGACAACATAATGCCGGATGCTCGATGAGCAATGGACGTGACCATGTTGATCGGCCAGCGATAAATTTGAAGATGCGGAGAAAGCGGGGGGTTGCCGGGTCGAGCCATGGTTGTTCAGAGTCGATGCAAGTTTTGGGTGCGTCAGTTGCTAAAACAGTTGAGTGAAACAATTCTACTAGAAGCGACCAGTGAACCCATTAGAAATCGATACAACGCCCGTTTTTTTCCCAATCCCCGTATCGAACTGGATCTGGACCGCGTCGCCCTCCATACTCCTTCGGCCGCTCAGCGGCCCATTCATCGGCTTGTTCGGAATCACGGGTAGTAACCTTGTCATTGTTATCGACAAGGCTCTCTGGATTCGAATCAGGGTCTTTGGTTTCGTGGGATTCTTTGTCTGAATTGCTCATGAATGAATCAGTTTAGCCCCGGGTTTGCGTTGTGACAATCAATCTCCGCATATATGCAAGCGGACAAGATAAAATACGATTCATTGACCAACTGGATGCACCGATGACAGATCCTGAAATCTCCATGCCGCGTTTAGCCGCCATTGCGGTCAGCGGCACAGACGCCACTGAATTTCTACGAGCGCAACTAACCACCGATGTTTCGCGGCTTGAACCCGGCATGGCGGGCCTGGCGGCCTGGTGCGATGCCCAGGGCAATACGCTGGCCGTGTTTCACGTTGTCCCGCTGGAAAACGGCTATGTTCTGATTACCAGTGGCGACCTTATCGACGCTTTGCTCAAGCGACTGCGGATGTTTGTATTACGAGCCGCGGTCCAAATCACCGATCTACGTGATAGCCGGCGTGTGATGGCATATACCGGCGCCAATGCCCCGTCCGTTACCACTGAAAATGACTATACTTTTGGCCGTATCGACCTGACATTGAACAATGCTGACGGCTTAAATTGGGCGTTGGCGCTGCTGCCGGCGGATTCAGCCGGTTCTTTCGAGGCGGCGATTGCGACCGACAGTGAGGCTTTTCAACTCGCTCGTGTCGATGCGGGGGTTCCTTTGATCAGCACCCCAACCCGCGCCAGTTTTATTCCCCAGATGCTCAACCTGCATTGGCTGAATGCGGTGCATTTCGACAAGGGCTGTTTCCCCGGCCAGGAAGTCATTGCCCGCCTCCAAAATCGGGGCCGCTTGACTCAACGCGTTTTTCGCTATGCTTGGCGGGGCGCGCGTCCGGCCGCCGGGGACAGTGTGGTCAAGGACGAGCAGTCGCGCGGGACGGTCATTCGCGTGGCGGGCCTGCCTAGCTCTGAAGATTCCGAGGGCCGGCTGTTGGCAGTAGTCAAAACCAGTGCCGCCGAAGGCGAGCAGTTGTCGACCCCAGGCGCGGATTTATCTCTGCTCAACTTGCCCTATCCCACCCCTGCCGACGCGCGACCCGATCAGGCTGTATAACCCTTTGCCGGATAACAATCCGGTCCTACGACTCGGGTTTTAACTGCGGAAACAGCAACACATCCCGGATGGCGTTATGCCCGGTGAGCAACATCAGTAAGCGGTCGATGCCGATCCCTGCGCCGGCTGTAGGCGGCAAGCCGTATTCCAGTGCCTCGACGTAGTCGGCATCGTAATACATGGCCTCATCGTCTCCGCCTGCCTTGGCTTCCGCCTGGGTGCGGAAGCGCTCGGCCTGATCTTCGGCATCGTTCAACTCGGAAAATCCGTTGGCAATTTCTCGCCCGGCTACGAATAGCTCGAATCGTTCGGCGATTTCGGGTATGTCGTCACGACGGCGCGCCAGCGGCGACACACTGGCCGGATAGTCAGTGATAAACGTGGGCTTGTCGAGTTTCGACTCGACACTTGCTTCGAATACCGACGTCAACCACTGACCCCAATCCCAGTGGGATTCACCGTTGACGCCAAGGGAACCGGCTAATTGGGCTACAGATGACGGATCACCGAGATCATAATCCCCGGCCCCGGGTGCGTGTTCGGCCACGGCTTCGGTTAGGGTCAAGCGCTGGAATGGGCCATCCAGATCCAGGGCCTCATCGGTTAGCGCAGCTGGATAATTGTCGTGGATAATGCGCGACGCCTCGGCCAGCAGGTTTTGGATCAGATCCATCAGGTCAGCGTAGTCGGCGTAGGCCTGATAGAACTCGAGCATGGTGAATTCAGGGTTGTGGCGTCTCGATAAGCCCTCGTTACGAAAGTTGCGGTTGAGCTCGAAAACTCGATCGAGACCGCCTACCACCAGACGTTTCAAGTACAACTCGGGTGCAATCCGTAGATAAAAATCATGGTCTAGGGCGTTGTAGTGCGTGACAAACGGCCGGGCGGCGGCACCACCAGGTATCGCCTGAAGCATCGGGGTTTCTACTTCGAGAAAATCGCGCTCCAAGAAATAACTGCGCAACCGCTGTATCAGGGCACTGCGCGCAGCGAAGACCGCCCGCACGCCGGGGTTCATGATCAGGTCAAGATAACGCCGCCGATAACGTGCCTCACGATCAGTCAGGCCGTGCCATTTTTCTGGCAACGGTCGTAGTGACTTGGTGAGCAGTTCAACGCTGTTGGCCCGCACCGACAACTCCCCCTTGTTGGTGCGGGTTAATTCCCCCTGCACCCCAAGAATGTCGCCAATATCGAGCGACTTGAACATTTGATACGCATCTTCGCCCAATACGTCGCGTTTGAGCATCAACTGTATTTTGCCGCTGCGATCCTGCAGCGTAGCGAAACTCAAGCGGCCCATAACTCGCCGGGCCAGTATGCGACCGGCAACGGCTACAGGCACGGCGCGGGCTTCCAGCGTCTCGCCATTCCAATCGGCATAGTCGTACTGCAACGATTCGGCAAGGGCCGTGGGCCGAAAATCGTTGCCGAACACTCGACCAGTTTGGCGCAGTGATTCGAGTTTTTCCCGGCGCTGGGCCATCAGTTTGTCGACGGTATTCGCAGAGTCGGCGGTATCGGCCATTGGTTCTTCCTTAATAACCCTGTTTCAGCGCGGCGGCCACGAACTCATCGAGATCGCCGTCCAGTACTTTTTGCGTATTACCCACTTCCACGCCCGTACGCACATCCTTGATGCGTCCAGCGTCCAGTACGTAATTGCGGATCTGACTGCCCCAGCCGATGTCATCTTTGCCGGCTTCGGTAGCTTCGGCTTCGGCTCGGCGGCGGGCCATCTCGCGCTCGTAGAGTTTGGCACGCAGCTGGGTCATTGCCGTGGCGCGGTTGCTATGTTGTGAGCGACTGTTTTGACACTGCACCACGATGCCGGTCGGCTCGTGGGTAATACGCACCGCCGACTCGGTTCGATTGACGTGCTGACCGCCGGCCCCACTGGCACGATAAACATCGGTTCGCAGATCCGAGGGATCAATTTCGATTTCGATCGAGTCATCGATTTCGGGCGAGACGAACACAGCCGCAAATGAGGTGTGGCGGCGGGCCCCGGAATCGAACGGCGACTTGCGTACCAAGCGGTGAACGCCTGTTTCGGTGCGTAGCCAGCCATAGGCGTAGTGGCCGCGTACCGTGAACGTTGCGCTCTTTATGCCTGCAACCTCACCCGCGGAATATTCTGTTATCTCGGTTTCAAAGCCGCGTTGCTCGCACCAGCGTAGGTACATGCGAAGCAGCATCTCGGCCCAGTCTTGGGCTTCGGTGCCGCCAGAGCCGGCCTGAATATCGACAAACGCATTCGAAGCATCGGCCTCCCCAGAGAACATCTGCAACAATTCCAACTGCTCCAGCGTGCGTTCCACGCCGTCAAGCGAATCACCGATATCGTCGAGAACGTCGTCGGCCGATTCAGCGGATGCCATCTCGATCAATTCGGCGCAATCTTTCAGGGTTGTTGATGCCTCGGTTAAGGGGGTCAAAGTGTCTGCTAGTCGTGCGCGCTCGCGTTCGAGTTTTTGTGCATCATCCGGCGATTCGGCCCAGATTTCACCCTGCGCCAGTTCGGCATCGATCTCAGTCAGTCGATCTTGTTTTTCAGCGACGTCAAAGATACCCCCAGAGTTTGTCCAGCCGGATACCAAGCGCATCCACTCGGGCAGGCAGTGAGTTTTCTTCAGACATACTTCACCCATTGATCTCGGCAAGGCCGACTCAGCAAAATTTTAAAATGGAGTTAAGAGCACCAGACGAAAGTCTGATAACGTAAAGACTTAATTATAACGAATTGATTATGTGGCGTGACCGTTTTGTTTTACGTTGCATGGAGTAGTAACGATGGAGAAAAAAAGGTTTTTAATAGCCAGCATTGCCGGCACGCTCGGCATGGCGCTCACCACCAGTGCATTTGCAGCCAACGCAAGTAAGCCGCTCGACAAGCGATTTTATATTGCACCCATGGTGAGTTACGGCTTTTTCGGACACGACACGATTTCTAAAGGCAGCCAATTCAAGGGTAAGCTGGCTCGTGATAATTCGCTCGGGGGCACTCTGGCCGTGGGCAAGCCAGTCAACAAATGGTTGAACCTCGAGCTTTATGGCTTCTATTTTAACCCAAGCCAGACTTTCAAAGTCCGTAATGCGAACGTAAACAGCCACAACGGCAATTACAAGACCGGACAGGGGTCAATATGGGGCGTAGGAGCCGACGCAATGCTGTTCCCAGCCCGGAACGTCTTCCCGGTCTATGGCCTGCTAGGCGCGTCCTTTGGCCAGCACGGTGTGAACGCCCCGGAGAGATTCAGCGGCAACAGCATCCAAACCGATTCCTCGAATAAAGACTTCACGCGTTATCTGGACGCAGGTGTGGGATATGTCTACCCCATCACAAAATCCGGTATCAAGGTACGCGCCGAGTACCGCTATCGTTATACCGAGGTGAACACCTCTGGGAGCTTTGACGGTCAACATATCGGCGATGCCAGCTTTGGCGATAACATAGTATCTCTGGGCCTAGAAATTCCGTTGGGTGCCCAACCGCAGACGCAGACCGTCAGCACACAATCCGCCCCGGCTCCCCAGCCGAAGGATAGCGACGGTGATGGCGTGATTAACGCCAATGACGCCTGCCCAAACACCCCGGCCGGTGCTAAAGTCAATTCCAATGGCTGCCAGATCCACAAATCTAAGCCGGCCCCCATCCAGCTCAAAGGCGTAACTTTCAATTTCAACAAGGCGACACTCACCCCGCAGGCTCATCGTCGGCTGAACAGCGTGGTGAGTGCACTGAAGTCGTCGCCGAACGTCGATTTCCGTCTTGATGGCTACACCGATAGCATTGGCCCTCAAAGCTATAACCTCAAGTTATCTCAACGCCGGGTTAAATCAGTCAAGCATTACTTGCTAAATCATCAGATTAGTAGTTCGCGTATTACCGGCACGAAAGGCCACGGCGAGAAAAACCCGGTCGCCACCAACAAGACCAAAGCTGGGCGGGCCAAAAACCGCCGCGTCGAAATTACGGTGACTCACAGCTCAAATTAAAATCGGTAAGGTCAAACACCGTTCTTAGGTCTACCCGGGCACGCTGCGTGCCCGGGTTTTTCACGATCAACGTGGGGATTCATAACCAANNAATCTCCTGGCAACGAATGATTGAACGCCAGGACGCTCTGCTACTCAATAAAGGGAAAAAGTCGGATTCATTGGATTTGCCTTTAATGCCTGGATCGCTATGAAGGTTCTAGCCTGCGGACGGTCGCCATCGGCCAATGACCATCTTAAGCGCATCAGTCGCCCGCTTGGCCCCTCGATGGCCGGCCAGCGCCCAGCCCAGGCATTTGCCACCTGCCCGATCCATGAAGGCCGCTTGATAGGGCCAGCCGCCCAGCATCCAAATCGCTGTGAGGCAGTACGCCAAACCGTGTCGGGCCCGCTCCCATCAAACGGGCGGGCCAGTTTGTTCTCGGCCACCGCTAACCGTCTCAACTATCGCTCATCGCCCGCCGCGGCCGGCATTCGCTACCGGCGTTTCGCATTCGGCATCCCTACCTTTCAGCCAGTGGGCGCTGGGTGCTCCGAACGCCGTCGCCAGCCATAAAACCCGCTTCGCGCCATTTTGATCGCGCGAGCCAAC
>DHHU01000082.1 GCA_002403445.1 Salinisphaeraceae bacterium UBA4764
CAACCCAAACGCTGAGTGCACAACGTTAATCGTAAAAGACAGTAAACAACGCAAACGCGTCTTTTTCGGCGGCAACAGCCAAACAAGACACATCTACCAGTGATAGTGAAACATGCTCAAACAATGCCGAGGTTGCGGGCCCGACGGGCAGCCCATTATACGACGACAATAAATCTGGCCGGTCGACGACAACCATTTTGGCCGGTTGCTACTAACCTTTATCGCCATTTTCCACGGGCCCAGAGGCGGGTGAATGGCGGTCACCAAGCAACAAGTCAGGATTTATATGTCACAGCGACAATCAGGCCAGAAACAAGTCACGGCGGCGGCGCAAGCCGGCCTCTCGGAGCGTACGGCGCGTCGGCTTGAGCACGGTCAAACCGGCGACTCACCCCAGCCGCGTCGGGGGCGTACCCGCATCGATCCATTTGCCGCGGTCTGGGCGACCGAGTTGCTTCCGCAACTCGAGCGGGATCCGAAGTTACAGGCGTTGACACTGCTGGAGTGGCTTCAGGACCGCCATCCCGGTCAGTATCCCGACAAGCTACTGCGTACGCTTCAGCGTCGAGTCAAAGCGTGGCGGGCCTGCCATGGACCGGCCAAGGAGGTCATGTTCCCGCAGGTTCATGGCCCGGGGTTGCAAGGGCTGTCGGACTTCACGCAACTCAAGGGCGTGACGGTCACGATCGCCGGCCAACCACTGGGGCATCGGCTATATCATTTTCGGCTGGCCTACAGCGGCTGGTGCCATGTCCGCGTGGTGCTCGGCGGCGAGAGCTATACAGCCCTGGCCGAGGGACTGGCCGAAGCGTTGGAGCATCTGGGCGGGGTTCCCGCCGAACACCGGACCGACAGCCTGTCGGCTGCGTTCAAGAATCTCGACGCGGCTGCTGTTGCGGATACCACGGATCGCTATCAGGCGCTGTGTGCGCACTATGGCATGACCGCCAGCCGCAACAATCCCGGGCGAGCCCACGAGAACGGCAGCATCGAGGCGTCTCACGGCCATCTCAAGCGTCGCATCGGTCAACGCCTGTCGCTGCGTGGCTCCACGGCCTTCGACAGTGTCGCCGCGTACCAGGGCTTTCTGAATGAAGTGGCCGCCAGTATCAACCGGCGTAATGCGAAGCAGATCGCGGCCGAACGGGCCGAGCTGGCGCCGCTGCCCTGTCAGCGCGGCATGACGGCCACCGAGACCGTCGTGCGCGTCACGACATCCAGCACGTTTACGCTCGGCCACGCGCTCTACAGTGTGCCGGCGCGATTGATCGGTGAACGGCTGCGGGTCCAGTGCTACGACGACCGTCTGGTCCTTTTCCACGGGGGGCGTGAGCTGATGACGCTGGATCGCGTTCGCCCCGAGCCGGGCGGCAAGCGGGCACGGTGCATCGATTATCGCCACGTCATCCACTGGTTGCAGCGTAAACCCCGGGCGTTGGCGGGCCTCGCCTTTCGGGATGAGCTGCTGCCCACGCCAGCGTGGCGCACGATCTACCGCCAGCTGACCGAGCAGATGGACAACGCTGTCGCCTGCAAGCGGATCGTGGCCGCCCTGGGACTGGCCGCCGAGCACGACTGTGCCGAGACGCTCGGTCACGAGTGGTTAGCCGAACTGGAACGCGGGCACAGCCCCTCGCTTGCCGAGCTTCAGGCGCGCTTCACGCCGTCGGCCGAGGGGGTCGTACCGGAGATTGCGGCCCCCCAGCATTCGCTCGCCGATTACGATGGGCTGCTGTCGGGTTGTCGACCGGTAGCGGAGGCCGGCTGCCATGACTGATGCCACCACACTCCCGATCCTGCTCCGTCAGCTTAACCTGTCCACCATGGCCGGCTGCTGGTCGGAGGTCGGCGAACGGGCTGACCAGCAGAACTGGAGCCTGACGCAGACGTTGGCGGCGCTGTGCGAGTACGAACTCGCCGAGCGGCAACGCCGTCGGCTGGCGCGTCACCTCAAACAATCCCGGCTGCCCGCCGGCAAGACCCTGGAGCGCTTCGAGTTCGAAACCATCGCCGGGGCTGATCGAGCCCGGCTTAGCCAATTGGCTTGTGACACCGGCTGGATCGAGGCGGCGAACAATCTGCTGCTGTTCGGTCCATCCGGCGTCGGCAAAAGCCATCTCGCCGCCGCCATCGGCCACGGCCTGATCGAACAGGGCCTGCAGGTGCGCTATGAATCGGCCTCGACGATCGTCCAGCAACTCCAGGCCGCCAAGCAGGAACTGCGCTTGGCCGACGCGCTGAACAAGCTCGACAAATACCGGCTTTTGATCATCGACGATATCGGCTATGTCCAACGCTCCGAGGCCGAGACCTCGGTGTTGTTCGAGCTCATCGCCCACCGCTACGAAGCCGGCAGCCTGTTGATGACATCAAACCAGCCGTTCTCCGCCTGGGACCGTATCTTCCCCGACGACATGATGGCCGTTGCCGCTATCGACCGGCTGATCCACCACGCCCATGTCTTCGAACTGCGGGGTGAAAGCTATCGCAAACGTGCCTATCACCGTCAAAAGCAGGAGGTGAACACCGCCAACTAACGTCAGAATCAGCGACTATGGCTAACCGGCCATTTTAATTGTCGCTGACCGGCCAGAAAGGTTGACGTCGGACAGCCGATGGCCGGAAACCGG
>DHHU01000046.1 GCA_002403445.1 Salinisphaeraceae bacterium UBA4764
GTGGGTTTACACACCTAGAGCATAAAACAAGCAATACGAACAGGCTATTTAAGGTGGAGTCCATCAATTAGACAGCACGTAGTGTCGGCTAACAAAGTGCCTGGAAGTGTAAGATATGCAAAACTGACAGGCTTGACTGTAGCATAGCGAAAAACTGAGTATAGAAGCTATAGCCAAACAATATGCTGACGAACACTAGTTCATTAAAACGCAGACCAAGACCACAAGAGGAATAAATCAATGAGCGACCAAATTGAAATCTATGTCAGGTCAGGAAGCGAACACAACTCGTTGAACATCTACGTGCCCAAGGCGTTGAGAGAGCATCTAATAGACCGGTTATCAAAAGGATGCTTTGAATTGCCCACGAGTTCCATAAACTTCGAAATTTCCGTCCAGAAAAAATGGATTACCGACCCAGAACAAAGAGAGCAAGCTGAGTTCTCGGGCAACAAGGCAACCCATCTTCGAGTACCGCTAAAGGCCATCAATATCCAAGATCTGGATG
The DNA here is from genome assembly GCA_002403445.1 of Salinisphaeraceae bacterium UBA4764. GTDB lineage: Bacteria > Pseudomonadota > Gammaproteobacteria > Nevskiales > Salinisphaeraceae > Salifodinibacter. The sequence continues at coordinate 509 of DHHU01000046.1, forward strand.
AGTGAGCCATTCATGGCCACTAATGATTAAATTACCGGCCGGCTATTCAACACATACACTTTCTCAATATTAATACCACCTGATTTTGTACCAGACAGAAGCGGGGTTATGCGGTCATATTCAGTTTATGCATCGCGTGAGACCGCCGAGTTCGATGTTGGTGCATTCGTGATTAGTAATTAGCTACAGCCCTCGGCTCGGGAGTATCGCCTATCGGGTCGAGCCGTCGCTGATCGAAGTAATCAAGCCAGCCGAGCGTGCCAGATTTGATGGTTTTCAGCCCAAGCAATACATTGTGTTGTGCCAATGCTTACAGCGGGTCTCGGATATTAGCCGCTATAACCAATACGAACGCGTAAACGCAATCACTGACTGCGCTAGGCCTCCTCGACTTTAGCCGCCTTGGCAAGCATCAGATGACCTTATTGGCGGCGCTGGAACGACGCCTTGGAACCTGAACAAGTCAACCATCGAACACGGGCATTCGACTAAGGATTCAGGCGAAGGCTTATAATGTTTATAAGCAGTTATGCAGATCGCACATCATTGCACCCATGCTTCCTAAACTTACCGACATTGAAGCCCGCCTCATTGGTTGTCTGATGGAGAAATCCCTCACGACTCCGGACCAGATGCCATTGACCCTAAACGCGCTGACCAACGCGGTTAATCAGAAATCGGCCCGTGAGCCAGTCATGTCGCTCAGTAAGATCGAGGTGCAACGTGCTGCCCGTGCACTGGCCTCGCGAACTCTCATTCTGATCGACGAAAATTTCAAAAGCGGTGTCGAAAAGTACAAGCAGCGACTGTGCGATGGCGGCCAGTATGCCGATATAAAGCTGACCAAGGCTCAGTTCGCAATCGTGACCCTGCTGTTGCTGCGCGGGCCGCAGACGCCAGGTGAATTGCGCTCACGGGGCGGCCGGCTTTATAACTTCGCGGATAATAATTCAGTCGCCACCACTGCACGTGAACTGACCGACACAGACGATCCCGATAATTCTCTGCTCGTGGAGCTGCCGCGGATGAAAGGCCGCAAGGAGGCACAGTTCATGCATCAGCTTTGCGGGCCAGTGGATCGGGAGGCTTACGCCGGCATAGCGGCTGAACAATCGAGAGGTTCAGTCGACAAGACACGTATTGCGGAGTTGGAGCAACGCGTTTCGGAGTTGGAGGCTGAGAATGCAGTGCTGCGTGAACAAGTCGACACTCAGAGGAAGGTTTGATCCGCACCACTTCGCTCGGGCGTGGTTCTCTGAATAAACCGTTAGATCAGCAATAGCGGATCGTTTATGACAAAGCCGGACTTATGACCGATAAACCTGAACGTGGGCCTCGAGCCATTCTTTGAGAAAACAGCATGCGGGTCTATGGCTTCGATCCATGAAGCTCAGGTCACTGAGTTGTGATTTCGTCTGTCGGTACTCGTGACTTCGAATTGCTATGACGCTGGGTCCCCGGCAATTGGGGTGCGTTCATGAACCGGGACTGTCCCAGCCGGCTGATTCGGCCGCGTTGGCGGCGTTCGCACTGTCTGTTAGATGGGATTGCCATGACGCTGCGTTGAACCGGCGTCCGGTGACGCCGTCGGAATTATTCGACGCCAACCACAGGAGAGGCGGGACGATTATGTCCGGAGCTAGCAGCTGGTTGCTGATGGCTTCTGGCACAGTGTCCGGAATCATGCCTGTCGCCGTGGGACCGCCGGGCAACAGCGCATTCACTGTAATACCGGTGTCCGCCAGGTCCTTGGCCCAGATTATGGTTTCCGACTCCAGAGCCGCCTTGGTATGGCCGTAGGGCGAAAAACCGCGCCGCCGCATGGTGCTATGGTTCATCGAGATATTGATGATTCGTCCCCGACCTCGTTCCAGCATGCAGGGAACGGCGGCCCGGGCCATCAAGAACGGCCCCGTGACATTGACGTCCACAATGCGACGCCAGTGGTCAGGATCCGCTTCCCAGAAGTTGGCAGGCGTCTCCAGGAACTGCGGGCTTATGTCCTTCATGCCTCGTCCCGCATTGTTCACCAGCAGATCCAGACCCGAGAAGTTTGTCTTGGCCGCATCGACCACACGTTCGCAGTCGTGTTGCTGCGTGACGTCGGCCAGTAACGGACACACCTGCTCCCGGCCGGCCGCCAAGGCAACCGATTCGATTTCGTCCTTGGATTTGGCCGCCGTGATGACCACGAATGCACCGGCTTGCGCCAAGCCGATTGCCATGGCGCGGCCCAGTCCGCGACCGCCGCCGGTCACAATCGCTACTTTACCTGTCAGATCCTCCATAAATCCCTTGGCTGTTCAGTGTTTCCTGTCTTGGATTTTCAACCGGCTGGTCCTGACGACACGATTGAATCGGCCGTTTTTCATATCCGGAAATAAACTATTCAACCGTACTTTAGCCTATGCTGAAATAGCGTCCACCGATCCAGGGCTCCATACGAGGCAGTGGTTCTCGAACTTCAGAGGCCAGTCATTTGTTCCATGGCTTCCGGATAACGTGCGCCCTGGATATCGATTTGATCGGCGGCCCGGGTGATTCGGGCGACTTCCTCCGGGCCCAAGTCAATATCGAGCGCCCCAATGTTTTCCTTCAGGCGATGGATTTTCGTGGTCCCCGGAATTGGCACGATCCAGGATCGCTGCGCCAACAGCCAGGCCAGGGCGATCTGGGCCGGCGTGGCATCTTTTTCACGCGCGACTTCAGCCAGTAATTCCACCAGTGTTTGATTGGCGTCGAGCGCGTCGGCCTGAAATCGGGGCAGATTGCGCCGCATGTCGCCTTCGGCCAGTTGGGTGCCGCTATCGAGCGTTCCGGTGAGAAAGCCCCGCCCGAGGGGACTGTACGGTACGAGCCCTATGCCTAACTCGTCGAGTGTCGGTAGGACGTCGGCTTCGATATGCCGCGTCCAGAGCGAGTATTCATTCTGGATCGCCGTGACCGGCTGAACGGCATGGGCCTTGCGGATNNATGGGGGACAATGCCTTGCCGAGCAATCGTTCGTTGGTGAACGGCCCATAGACTTCGGCGGTGTCGAAGAATGTGATGCCGAGATCGACTGCCTCGTGCAACACCTTGATCATGTCGTTTTCGTTCGGCGTCGGTCCGTAGGCAAAACTCATGCCCATGCAGCCCAGGCCCATGGCTGAAACTTCGAGTCCCTGACCAAGTGTACGTTTGTTCATGATGACTCCTTAATGAATAGCTTTTGGGTATTGTCTGCTTCTCAGCGCGGATAGCGTCCGCCGTCCAGGACAATGGTTTGCCCCGACACGTAGCCGTTGCCCAGCATGGAGACGATCAGGTCAGCGGCCTCGTCCACGGTGCCGAAGCGCTGAGCCGGAATGCTCTTCTTTATATCTTCACGCGTGGACCCATCCAGACTGGCCAGTGCGCCGGTCTCGATTAGTGAGGGGGCAATAGCATTGGCGGTAATGTTGTAGGGACCCAAATAGCTGGCCAGGTAGTGCATGAGCCCGATCAGCGCACCTTTGGCGGTGGCGTAGTGTGCGCCCACGAAGCCGCCNNACGGCACCAGCATTGGAAAACAGGATATCGATTGGGCCAAGTCGCTCCTGAGTTTCCTTAACGATGCGAGCCACCTCGGTTGTGTCGGCCACATCACCACCCACACAGATGGCGCGCCGGCCCATGGCCTCAATCTCTTGGCATAGTGATTCGGCAGCGTCGCGACTGCTGCGGTAGCCGACGGCGACATCTGTGCCCTCGCGCGCTAGGCGCCGGGCTACCCCGCGGCCGATGCCTTGGCTGGCACCGGTTATGAGGGCTACGCAGTTCTGGAACTCTTCATGTGCCATGTTTCCTTTCCAATGCTCTGTTACCTGGCTGAATCAGCAATCAAAGCGACTGGCCGTTTTGTTGCAGATTGTCGTGACACTCGGTTGCACTTCGTGCCCGTATAGCAGCATCTGAGGAGAGTAGTTGTAAGCAGACACCTCTGCACGGGATATCTGGTGCACCGGCTTTATGAGTCCAAGTATCGACTTTGCCATCAGTGCTCTACTGAATAAACTAAGCAATATATAAAACTTATAAGAGGTCTACAATAAAGTAATTTAAAACTGCTTATTGCCCCAATAGTGAAATGAGCTGACCCATTGTGCCCCGCCAAATATCAACATCAGCTTTTTGGGAAACATAGACTCGACGGCTCGCTTTCGCCTAAACTTTTCTTGGGCGGCGGCTGGGCTCTGATGCCTGCAGCTTTTCCAGATTTAGGCCCATGAGCCTTAACCCGGGCTGCCCGGTTGGCTTATATTCCACCCCGATCTCGGTCAAACGCGTCGGCATGTCGCCGGTTCTGGTCTGAGACCTGGCGCTATTATGCACCACAGACTCACGGCCATCGNNATATTTTTATACTGAAATATGTAAAAGAGTCAAAACAGCGCACGGTCCGTATATTCGAAAACGGTCGCATGCATCTACCGGCAGATATGCGCCGGGCTTCGGTCTTTCAGGCATAGGACATTTGCTGGTTGGTCTGGTGGAATACGAAATGCGCTTGAATGCGGCTAGGCCGAACGCGCGGGCCTCGGACCCATCGATAGCTATCGAATCGTCGAGCGTGACGGCCAAGAGCGCATAGCAGCACATGAGGTCACTCTCTCTCCGAGTGGACCTAGCGAGCCGTGGAATCAATGCAAGTTCTGTCGCTAACCCGCGACTATTTCCGGTTGCGCAAGCCACTGGATGCCGTATCGACGAACTCGCCCAGAAACTCAGGGGTGCACAGCCGAAATGGCGGAATCACGTGTCTGTGCTTCCCCATAAAACAGGGAAGCTGGGCACCGCTCAAGAAGTTCCGCTACCTGCTTTGAACCCTGGCCGAACTCAATGAGTTACCCGACTACCGACTGGCCTGCGATGGAACCATTGATACGATTACGTTTTATGTTCGCGGCGCGAAAGGTGGCCAAGCTCATTTGAACAACCTCGATTGCTCGCTAAAACAGGCGCTCAAGGTGCGTGGTTTCATGAAGCCGTTTGTTCTGATTCCACTGTACAACAAGAACTTTGAAATACTTAAAACGCGTATGAGTTAACAAATTAATGAACGAATGGGTGAAGAATGAACTGACCTGTGGATAAGCANNCGGAAAAGAGTTAATAAAATCGTTTATGAATTACTTGCTCATGATTCGGTTTACAAAACATGGAAAACCATGCACCGGGGTCCCTAGCGATGAGACCATGCGCTATGGCATTGAAGAAGGCCGGGCGGCGATTTCGAGGCTCATATCCTATCCGACGGTGANNGGCGACATAGAGTTCTTGGGCGGCATCAAAACCTGATTGATGACCTGAATCACGCCGTTGGATTGTTTTACGTCATAGGTCGAAATGTGCGCGATATCGCCGCGCGCATCCTTGATGACGATATTGTGTGAGCCATTCATCATGGCCGTCAGGTTACCGCCTTCCAGCGTGTTCAATTGGGCTTTGCCGTTTCCGGCCATGATTTTCTGCTTCATCTTGCTATAGGTCAGATCGCCCTTGACCACGTGGTAGAGGAGGATGTTTTTCAGCTTGCTCTTGTTCTTGTTCATCATCAGGCTATGCAGAGCACTCTTGGGCAGTTTATGGAACGCGGCGTTGGTGGGAGCGAACACCGTATAGGGCCCCGAACCTTCGAGTGCCTTGACCAGTCCGGCCTGCTTGACGGCCTTAACGAGGATGGTGTGGGTGTTGGAATTGAGTGCGTTCTGAACGATGTTCTTGTGCGGCGACATGGCGTGGCCGCCAACCATTGGATTGGATGCGAGTGCGGGCAGGGCGACAAACAGAAGCATCGCCAGGGTCAGTAATTTTTTC
>DHHU01000061.1 GCA_002403445.1 Salinisphaeraceae bacterium UBA4764
GCTTTTATTGAGAGAAGCCCAAACGGGTTCAATGAGGCCTCAAGTGGCTTCGATTGGCATGGTTAGAAGTGGGGTGTGGGCATGTTCGACGCCGGCTTGCATAGGTGGCTCAGTTCTAGTGGAAGCTAAATTGTATTCCGGCGCCTCATGAGTCTAAAAACCGGACATACGGCGGNNAGGTGGGCGGGTGGCGTGCTCGTCATTTGCCGCCGATAGCACGGCTGAGAAAAACGAATAACCTTTCTTTAAGACATCCAACGAGCAAATAGGGGGTGTCCAAGTAAAGGCCCCGATCTGCTCGATATCTGCTTTCGGGCTATTGCGCGACTTTGATCCGAAACGTTGCCTTAGCGCTTTGATTCATGTGGTTCACAGTCACATGTACGCGGTAACGGCCCGGCGCCAAATGGACGTTGTTGCCGAAATGAGCAGACTTCATACCCTTGCCGGCAACCCACATTTGGGTGACGGGCAAGGCCTTGGTCTTGGCATTCTTGATGTCCATCCGAGTATAGGTAATCGATACATTGGCATGCTCGATCGGCTTGCCATTTTTCTTGAGAAACACCACGAGATGGTGGTTCGGTTGCGCCGAGGCATTGGGCCGTACTGGTGCAGCGCCAGGGCCGTTGACCATCTTGCCCGCATTTTGCTTATTGTGCGCGTCGGCTTTCGAAACAAACTGTTCAGCCGGAAGCAACGCCAGCGTCATGGTGTAGCCGTGGTCTGTCTTCGTATGTTTACTGCCGGCCGTGGCAGCGCCTGTGCCGGCTAATAATAGAGCAAATGCCAGTGCTGGCAGGAGAAGAAGAAAGTACCGATTCTTGTGGAACATGGCTTAGTCACCGTCTATATCATTAATGGACCTGCTGATCACCTTACGCCATGTTCTTAATGTATGCGAACATAATAGAGAAGTCCGTTCGAACCAGCGGGCGAATCAATCCGACCACCGAGTTATAAGCGACCATATCCCGATCCAGCATAGGGGGGTCATGAACGCTCGGTCCCCAATATTAAAGTCTGATCTGTCATTGATCAGGCCATGGGGTACATAACGCGCCCACCGGCGCTGCCGAAGCGGTGACGGCGGCGCCGATAAAGCGTGACAGCGTCATGAAATCGCTGCCAAACAGGCTTTCTATTAATTGTTAGGACGCATGATGAATCACACACGACTTTTGCCCACATTCAAACTACAAGCTCAGAGCGCGCTTACTCAGGCAGACGAGCCTTCCAACCCGCGTGTGACGATTGATTCGCCGGCCACCGAGGTCATGACCGATTTTCGCAATGTCAAACCTGCCAGCATCCGATCTTCAGCGTCTTTGTCAGAAGCTGGCCAATCAATGTCCGTGCTGGACGTTCACCTTCTTTTTGTGGTCGATAGAATGCCCATGGTCATGGGGCTTGTGACATCTAGAGACCTCCACGGCGTCAAACCCATGCAGATGGTGCAAGCGCTGAAGGTTCGTTACAACGAATTGACTGTTTCAAACATCATGACCAGTTTAAATGCGATCGATGCAACGGACCACCACCATCTAAGCGGCGCCACGGTTGGCAACGCCATCGCAACACTCAAGCATTTCGGACGCAATCATCTGTTGGTAACTGAGCAGACCGATGACAAAGCTAGTCGTCGCGTCAGGGGGTTGGTTTCCAGAACCCAGATAGAACATCAAATGGGCGAAAAGATAGAAATCGATCCCACCATTGCGAACAGTGTCTCGGAAATGGAACAGAAACGGCTACATGGTTGAAAATACACGGCTCGCCTTTCTTTGAATGAGGGGCCCGTTCACGACTGCGATATTCGTTTGAAGCTCTATTGTCTCTTCAAGCGGCAAGTACCCGGCCGTGACCCATGCCGTGACTCAACCCGTTATAAGGGCAACATGGTTTTAAATGCTTCAAGCCACCTGTTGTCTNNGGATTATCGTGCGCGTCGGGCCAGAGCTTGCGCTGTTTTTCCGGCATTCAGGGCTTACATGAAAAGTATGGCCGCGATCCCGAGATAGGTTAGCTGGTGAAGCAACTGATCCATGCCGAGCATCGACCAGAACAGGTTGTTTTTGGCCCAGCTCCAGTGCTGCAGGAGATTTTCCTTGAACCAGTCTAGATGATAGTGGATCAAGCTTTCCACAACGGCAACTACTACGATCAGCCACCAGTCAAAGCCGGTCAACAAAAGCACTAATGCGGTGCCCAATCCGTGGACTCCGGCATGGATCAGGCCGCCCGGGTGGCCGTAGGTGCCCTTGTTCTGAATCTGATAGTGGGTCTGCAAGACAAAGTCGCTTAGCAGATGCTTGATCTCAAGCAGAATCAGAAATACGAGCAGCGCTGATGTCATGGCGCGGTTGAACCGTTATCAAAGTGTGGCCGGAAGAAGTAAATGATACGTCTCGCGAATTATTTCTGATCTGCGATATATACGCCGTCCCAGTCGGCCGGCGGCGGATTGACCCGCATCGCACTCAGGCGTGCCTCGTACACCTCCAAAAGGCCCAGAATGTGGGCGGGCGCCAGCTCGCGAACTGTTTGAAGGGTACTGTGCGCCGCGTTGAGATCCACCTGTCGATAGGCGTCAAGGAATAGGGCGTGGACTTCTTGCAGGCTTTTGAAGCCGGGTGTTTTGGCATAGTCGGGCCCGCCAAGCAGGGTATAGAGGGTGATCGCTGTCACGCGACCCATCACGCGAACTCGATCGACCTCCAGGCAAGCGAGGCCCTCGGCGCCTTCGAGCGTGAACTCGGTCAGCAGAATACTCAGACCGTATTGTTTGGTCAGGCTTTCGACGCGGGATGCCAGATTGACGCTATCGCCGATCGCCGAGTAGTTGAAGCGTTGTGTCGATCCCAGATTGCCCACGCAGCA
>DHHU01000045.1 GCA_002403445.1 Salinisphaeraceae bacterium UBA4764
TCGCATCGCGTGCCATTATGAGGATTGGGTCTGAATCATAAAGTTACACTCTAAAAGTCTCATTGGTTTATAGCTTTAAATAATGCGTAATCAGCTGATTTTTTGGGGAATTTCGCGCTAAAATGATCAGTTTATTCTACGGATTAAGATTTTTTAAACAGTTCCGGTATGCCGGTTGTTCTATACTCTAAAAAAATAGACCAAAAACAATAGCCGACAGAATCAGTTTCCATCATGACCAACAGGGGTTTTTTTAATAAGCCCTCCACGTATTTTGGAAGCATCTGCACAAGATTGATAGACAATTGTCATTACTTCGTTCTAAAACTTTATTTCTTCAGCGTTTTAGAGACCTTGGCTGTTGAAAACGGTTTAGAGACCCGTGGGGTATGGTCCATTTCATTTGCCGAAATGCACAGCTCAGGCTGTCGACTGCATTGAAGATCTGGTACCCGAGGTTTGATGACCGCACGTGAATCGCGATCAGGCTGGGATAATGTGCACGTATCCCGGATAATCGCAACACATGGAACTATCTTTGAAATATAACTTTCTCTTTGTCCATCTTGCCAAAACCGGCGGGACAAGTATTCGGGCAGCGTTGGCCCGTTATCGCTGGCGCGACCCGGCGCGACTCTCTTTATTCATTGCCAGCCGGCTAAGTGCCGTCAACCACCACCGACTTGGCATCAAGATTCCGCGTCATGCCCGTGCTATTGCGGCGCAGGAAATGTTGCCGGCTGACGTTTTTTCTCGACTGTTCAAGTTTGCGTTTGTACGAAACCCCTGGGACCTACAGGTCAGCTCTTACCACCACATCAAGCGCGAACGCCCGGACTTACTGATCGGTATCCCGGATTTTCCAGCCTTCGTTCGTTACAAGCTCAATCCGGATCGCCCGGCCCAGTATCACCTGGACGCGTCGAGTCGACTGCAGACGTCTTGCCTGATCGATCTCGAGGGCAACCAAATCGTTGACTTTGTGGGTCGATACGAACGCCTTGCCGAGGATTTTGCAACTGTTTGCCAATATATTGGCATCAGTCCGAAGCCTCTGGGGCAGCACCGTCGCGCGACCGAACGCTCATCCGATTATCGAAGTTATTACGATAGTGCAACGGCGGAATATGTCGCCGAATATTTCTCACGTGATATTCGGGTTTTTGAATACGACTTCGATCAGCCTTTGCGTCAATTCCAGTGAATGCGTTGTTCCTTCTCTGGACCCGAAGACAGCTTATCCCAACCTCTTTGAGGGGTTGGCCGATAAAAGAATCGAATGGCTCGCTGGATAAATGTGGCGCAAATAGCTCACGAGCCAATCGAGGACTCCGATTTGATTACTGATAAGTCTCAGGCGTGCTACAACGTATCCTGCCGTCTAATTATTGAATATGGAGTAGAGCGGTCCGGTTTTACCGGGGAGCGAACGAGTGTGTGAGTGGGTCGTTCAGTGGGTTCGTTTTGTCCAGCGGGTGATAGAGCGCGTGAACAATCATCGTCTGTCGTTAGTTGCGGCCGGCATGGCGTTCTACGCCATCTTGTCTATCTTTCCCGCACTGACCGCCATCATTTCGATGTATGGATTGGTTGCCGACCCGAATGACGTCTCGCGCCAGGTCGCCATGCTGCCGGCCAATATTCCGCCGGCTCTGACGCGAATGATTGCCAGTCAAATACAAAACATCAGTCAGGGCTCGGGTGTGGTGCTCAGTTTCGGGCTGGTATTCAGCATATTGTTTGCAGTTTATTCCGCGTCCAAGAGTACGCGGGCGCTTGTTATGGCACTTAATATCGCCTATGACGAAACCGATGATCGAGGTCTCATAATGGGCTATCTGAATATACTCGCGTTGACGTTGGGCGGTGTTTTTCTGGTCATCGGTTTGCTGACATTGATTGGTTTGTCTGCTTATCTACATGTTGCGGGTCTAGGATACTGGCCAGCGCTTATTATCAATGGCATCCGATGGGTGGTGATGCTGGCTTTGATGACCAGCGCGCTGGGGATGGTCTATGCTTTCGCGCCGTCCCGCCGACGGCCGCACTGGCACTGGCTCACCCCAGGGGCGGTCATTGCGACGCTGCTCTGGCTTGGGGTCTCGCTTGCATTCAGTTTTTATATTGGACACTTCAATAATTTCAACAGGATTTATGGCTCGGCGGCGGCAATTATGGTGTTGCTGATGTGGTTTGCACTCAGCGCGTTTGTCGTACTGATCGGGGCCGAGATTAACGCCGAGATCGAAGCCACAGCTACTCGCCGGCCGGAAGTCACGACCCCAATTGCAGCTGTCGGCAGCCTGAGGCAAGATCTGTCAGCCTGAGGGTATGCGTGGCACGTCTCGCACAAGCATCCTACCGTGCCTATGGCAGGTGCCATGACCGATAACCCCTTAGATTCTGCTCGGCGCTGGTCGGGATTTTTCGACGACTGGTGCGAGACACACCCCAACCGTTTGCAGGTATTGATGCAAAGCGGGCGACTCGACCCGGATGCCACGCCCGATCCGGAACGCCCGCCCGAAATTGGCGATGGCTTTGATGCCGCACTGCGATCCTATCGTGATGAATCGCTGGCGGTTATTGCCTACCGAGACATGGCCGGTCTGGATACGCTGGAAACAACGCTCGGGGCACTTACCGTCTTGGCCGACTTCTGTATCGAGGCCGCACTATTGGCCGCCGAGGCTTCGGTAGCCGCCCGACACGGCGTGATTCGCGACGCCAACGGTGCGATTCAACGTCTTTGCGTCATGGGCATGGGTAAACTCGGCGGCTGCGAGCTTAATTTCTCATCGGATATCGACCTTATCTTTGCCTATCGAAAGAACAGTGAGTCCGATGGCGCCAACTCACTGGATGCACAAGCCTATTACCGCAAAGTCGCGCAGCGGTTAGTCAAGACACTGCACAAGTCGACGGCCGACGGCTTTGTATATCGGGTCGACACCCGGCTTCGGCCTTTTGGCGATGCCGGTGCGCTGGTGGCCTCTTTCGCTGCCATGGAAAATTACTATCAGACGCACGGGCGTGAGTGGGAGCGCTATGCGTGGATCAAGGCCCGACCGGTGGCTGGTGACCTCGAAGCCGGCCAAGCCCTATGTCAGCTTTTGCGCCCGTTCGTATACCGGCGCTACCTGGACTATGGCACTTTCGAGTCGATCCGCGATATGAAAGCCATGATCGAGCGCCAGATCCGTCAGGGCGGTTTGGAAACTAATATCAAGCTCGGTCGTGGTGGCATTCGTGAAATCGAATTTATGGTGCAGGCGTTCCAGCTAATTCGCGGGGGACAGCAGCCTGATTTGCAAGGGCAGCAGCTTTTACCCACCATGGCTCGACTTGTGGAGGATGACCATTTGCCGGCCCACCAGGGCGATGAGCTGGAGGCCGCCTATCGGCTGCTGCGGCGCATAGAAAATCGGCTACAAATGGTCGCAGATCGCCAGACCCACGATTTACCTAAAGATCCAGACGCACGACAGCGGTTGGCGGAATCACTCGGTTATGCGGACTGGGACACGTTTGACTCCGACTTAAGCGCTACGCGCAACACGGTACAGGGCGCCTTTGAACAGGTATTTGCCTCTCCGCAGGCCCAGGGCCCGGATGCCTTGGATGGTCGTGAGGCATGTTTGATGTCGCTTTGGGACAGTATTCTGGATCAATCGGCCGCGGCCTCGGCCGATGCGTTGGCGGAATACCGCGTGACCGATTGCGAGACCGTTACTCGAAAGTTGGCGGACCTGAAGCGCCGTGTGGAACGCAACGGCGTCGAACAACGCGGCCGGCGCTGGCTGAAGAAACTGCTGCCTACCTTGTTCGAAATCGCCGAAAGTACCCAATCCCCTGATTTGGCAATGACTCGTGTGCTGCCGGTTGTCGGCGCTATCATTGGGCGCAGCAATTATCTCGCCTTGCTGGTTGAACATCCGGGCGCACTGTCGACACTGGTTCGCCTATGTGTGGGCAGCCTTTGGATTACGCAACGTATCGGCGAGCAACCGGCGTTGCTTGATAACCTGCTTGATCCGCGCCAATTGTTCCGGCCACCGTCGCGCAACGAGCTCAGCGCCGAACTCGACGATGAACTGGCCAGCGCTGGGGATGATCTCGAACAGCAGATGAACGTGCTTCGACATTTCACACAGGCAACCAAGCTACGGATCGCGGCCGCCGATGTAACGGATGCTATGCCACTGATGACCGTTTCGGATCGGCTTTCGGAGTTGGCGGAGGTGATAGTCGAAAAAGCTGTGGACATGGCTTGGAGCCAGATCGAAGACCGCCACGGGGTGCTGTGCGATGCCGAAAGTAAACCCGCGCCATTCGGGGTAATAGCCTACGGCAAACTTGGTGGACTCGAACTCGGCTATACCTCCGATCTCGATTTGGTATTTGTCTTTGACTGCGACCCCGAGCTTGCCAGCGACGGCAAGCGGCCGCTGACGGCCCAGGTGTATTTCACGCGACTGGCCCAGCGCGTGATCCATATCCTGGCCACCAACACACCGGCCGGGCGTGCTTTCGAGGTGGATATGCGGCTGCGACCAAGCGGCCGTTCCGGATTGATGGTCAGCCACATCGAAGCCTACGCGAAATATCAGCAACGCACGGCCTGGACCTGGGAACACCAAGCGTTAGTGCGCGCGCGGTTCGTCGTAGGCCCGGCCGAGCTGGCCGAGCGTTTTCGCGCGATCCGTGCCGGGATTCTGGCGCGTCCCTGCAACGCCGATGATCTGGCAGCTGAGGTTCGCGACATGCGCCGTCGCATGCGCCAGGCCAAGGACCAATCGGATGCTGAACAGGCCGATGTCAAACAGATGCCCGGCGGGCTGATCGACATCGAATTCATGGCCCAGTTCGCGGTGCTGCGCTATGGACATTATTGTCCTGAACTGGTGATCTTTTCCGATGCCATTCGCATTCTGGAAACCCTGGAATCCGGCGGGCTCGCCAAGCGCGAAGACATTAAAACGCTGACCGACGCCTATCGCGACTATCGACGTAGAATCCACAGCCAATCACTGCAGCTCGAGCGCGCCATGATTCCTGCCGATGCGCTAACCGGACGCCGAAATGCGGTCGCTGCGCTTTGGAGTCAGTATCTTGGCCAGGCGTAATGTTTCGATCGCCGGCCTCGGCCTGCCCGTAGTCGCGGTGTATTCGCTAGAATTTCACGCACTGACTGGCTTGCCAACAAATTGCCGCCCACCAATCGAGAGACTTGACTATGACGATGTCCGATAAAGACGGTGTGATCTGGCTCGACGGCGAACTGGTGCCGTGGCGCGAAGCCAAGGTCCATGTTCTGACGCATACTCTGCATTACGGCATGGGCGCGTTCGAAGGCGTGCGTGCTTATGCCACCGACCAAGGCCCAGCCATTTTCCGCCTGGCGGATCATACCCGTCGCTTTTGTGATTCGGCCAAGATTCTGGGCATGCCTATGCCGTTCACGGCCGCTGAGTTGAACGATGCACAGGTACAGATCGTGCGGGAAAATCACTTGGAGGCCGGCTATATCCGGCCCATGATTTTCTACGGCTCGGAAGGCATGGGCTTGCACGCTGACGGTCTGAGCACCCACGTCATGATCGCGGCCTGGGGTTGGGGCAGTTATCTGGGCGAAGACAATATCGTCAACGGCATCCGCGTGAAAACCTCGTCGTTTACGCGCCACAATGTCAATTCTGCGATGACGCGCGCCAAGTGCAACGGCGCTTACTTCAACTCAATGTTGGCGGTCAGCGAAGCCAGCCGTGCTGGTTATGACGAAGCGCTGTTGCTGGACGCCGAGGGCTACGTCGCCGAAGGCAGCGGCGAAAACCTGTTCACCGTGGCCGACGGCGTGTTGTATACCCCAGAACTCACTTCAGTGCTGAACGGCATCACGCGGCGCACGGTAATGACCTACGCCGCTGAAATGGGCCTCGAGATTCGGGAAAAACGCCTGACGCGCGATGAAATCTATGTCGCTGACGAAGTATTCCTAACCGGCACGGCGGCCGAAATCATGCCGGTGCGGGAAGTCGACGATCGCTCTATCGGCAACGGCGGACGCGGGCCGATCACGGAGCAATTCCAATCGCGTTTCTTCGACCAGGTCGCGGGCCGACGAAGCGACCACGCCGACTGGTTGACTTATGTTTGAGGTTTGTATGCCCGATTGCTGTACGGGTCGTATCCCGGGCGGCGAAAACGGCGGTGCAGCCAGAAATATTGTGCTGGAACGTGGCGCGCTTCGGCTTCGATCAGCGCGTTGACGCGGGCTGCGTCCGCTGCTTCATCTCGGCTTGGCAGGCCATTCAGCGGCGGTAGAAAGCTCGCCGTATAACGGCCGTCGGCCTGCTGTCGAAAGAAATAAGGCAGCAGGGTGGCCCGCGTGAGCCGTGCGATTCGAAATATCGATACGTGCGTTTGAACCGGCTGGCCGAAGAAATCGGCGGCTACACCCAGACGTTGCCCGGCTTTCTGGTCGCCCGCAAACCAGAGGGCCTCGCCGCGTTTCAGGCATGTGATCGCGTGCTCGACTTGACGGTGGGAGATCAGATTGCCGCGCATGTGGGCTCCGCGATGGACCTGCATGGCGCGGTCGATAACCGGGTCGGCGGGAGCCTTGTACATGGCATTGAGGATCAGGCCCAAGTCATCAAGCTGGCGCTGCGCCATCCGCACGCCGAGTGCCAGTGGTGTGAAGTGGGCCGATAGCAGGATCACGCCCCGACCGTTCATTGCAGCTGCTTCGAGATTGTCTAGGCCGTTGGTGTGCGTGAGAGCATCAACTGTGGGGTTTTTGGCCCACCACGCCAGGGCGGTTTCGACAAATCCATGGCCGAGTGCATGAAAATGCTGGCACAACAACCTGTCGCGCTGGGCCGGCGTTAGTTGGGGAAAACAGATTTCTAAATTGGTCGTCGCAATCGCTTTTCGGCGTCCCGTGAGGCGGCGCGCGAGCGTGCCGAGCCAACGCCCGACAACACGTCGTACGGGGCGCGGTGAGGCAGCGACCAAGCGCCCGAGGCCGAGTACAAGCCAGCTTGGCCAGTAGCGGGGTGCAAGCATTATCCGATTGACGTGGGGGGGTGTTGGGGATTGCGTCATAATGCGTGCTGATTAGGGGGGATCGTGCAGGCGCCGACAGTGTAGCCAAGTGGTGCGACCCTGCTTGCCATGTCAACAGCCCATGACATCGATAGTGGCATTCAAGAAAACGAGGACGGGAAGGTGTTCGAAGACTGTCGAATTCTCGTGATCGGTGACGTCATGTTGGATCGTTACTGGTTAGGGCCCACCGATCACCTCTCGCCCGAGGCGCCCGTGCCTGTGGTGAACGTGGAAGACACGCAGGCGCGTCCGGGCGGCGCAGCCAACGTGGCTTGGAACCTGGCCGGACTGGGTGCGGCCGTTCGTTTGGTCGGCGTGGTGGGCGATGATCCTGCGGCTCGTGAACTGACAATGTTGACCGACGAATTGGGTATCGACAACGATTTGATCGTCGACAAGCGCGTGACTACCACCGTCAAGCAGCGTGTGATCAGCCGAAACCAACAGCTCATCCGGCTCGATTTTGGCACGGATCCGGCCACATTAGCCGCTGTAACCCATGACCGGGTGCTTGAGCGGGCGACATTGGCCATGACCGAGCACCGGATCGACGCTGTAGTGTGTTCCGACTATGCCAAGGGGGCTTTGGCGGGTGTAGGCAAAATCATAGCGTGCGCACGCCAGAACGGCATACTCGTTGTGATTGATCCCAAGCGAGCCGACTGGACGGCCTATCATGGCGCCGATGTAGTTACCCCCAATGCAGCCGAGTTGGCCGCCGCCAGCCAAGCCGATACCTCCACCGATGAGGGTGTGGTGCGTGCTGCCGAGGACATGCGCCGTCGTCATGCCATCGGCGCGCTTGTTGTGACGCGCAGTCAGCGGGGCATGACGCTGATCGCGAAGCAGGACGAGATTCAGCATTTGCCGGCCCGGGCGCGTGAAGTGTTCGATGTGACCGGCGCGGGTGATACTGTGACGGCTCTGCTTGCGGCCGGCTTGGCCCGAGGCGAAGCATTGGCTACGGCAGCCGAGCGTGCCAACCGGGGCGCCGGTGCGGTGGTCGGGCGGCTTGGCACAGCAGTACCCTCGGCTGCCGAGCTGATGGATCCGAATACGCCGGATTCTGGAGCTGATCGCAATGAAGCGCGCCTGGCCTGGGTTCAGGCCGAAAAAGCGGCTGGTGCCCGAATCGTTTTCACCAACGGCTGTTTCGATCTGCTGCACGCGGGCCACGTGGATTTGTTGCACCGCGCCCGCGCGCTGGGGGACCGATTGATCGTGGCTGTCAACGATGATGCCTCGGTTGCGCGTTTGAAAGGCGCTGCACGCCCGATTCAGAATGCGGCTACCCGCATGGCGGTATTGAATGCGCTGGCCGACGTCGACTGTGTGCTTTGTTTTGCTGAAGACACACCAGCGGCGCTGATCGAGCGGATACGACCAGATGTGCTGGTCAAGGGCGGTGATTATCAGCCGGATACGGTTGTCGGCGGCGAATCGGTTCGTCGGCACGGCGGCCGTGTCGAGATACTCGAGCATCTGCCTGGATTTTCTACCACCATGATACTCAACAGACTACACAACGTGGACGAGGCCCGTTGACCCTGAATCTTAGAGAATCATGGCTCATCCGCACCTCTTTCCTCTAATAACCCGGGCAAGCCCATGACAATACTAATTACTGGCGGCGCCGGCTACGTTGGCTCGCATACCGCGCTGGTACTGTGTCAGGCCGGTTACGACGTGATCGTAATCGACAACTTGGTTAATGCCTCGCGCGAGGCGGTGGTGCGGGTCGAACAATTGGCGGGCCGGCGCATTGTGTTTGTTGAAGCCGACGTCCGCGACAGCGACACGGTCGCCTCTGCCTTGACGCGCTACGGTGTTGATGCCGTGATCCATTGCGCCGGCCTGAAAGCCGTCGGCGAAAGTACAGAGCGGCCTTTGTTGTATTACCAGACCAACATCGACACCACGCTCTCTTTGTGCAGTGCGATGGAACGCGTCGGCGTCAAGACCCTGGTGTTTAGTTCTTCGGCCACGGTATATGGCGACCCGGACGAGTTGCCGGTCACCGAAAATGCGCCGGTGGGTTGGCCGAGCAACCCCTACGGCTGGTCGAAACTGATGATTGAACGGATTCTGACTGACGTGCAGGCTGCCGATTCCGACTGGTCGATTGCGCTGCTGCGCTACTTCAATCCGGTTGGGGCCCACGAAAGCGGTCGGATTGGCGAAGATCCGAAAGGCATTCCCAATAATTTGATGCCGTTTGTAACCCAGGTGGCTGTGGGTCGTCGCGCCACGCTATCGGTATTCGGCGGCGACTACGCTACCGCTGATGGCACCGGCGTGCGCGACTACATACACGTCATGGACCTGGCCGAGGGCCATCTACGGGCCATGCACGTGATCGCCGAGCGCGGTGGCTGTCGGGTCTGGAACCTCGGCACCGGTCGCGGCACGTCGGTGCTGGAGGTCGTCGAGGCGTTCAAGCGCGTCACCGGTCGGCCGATCGACTATCGCATCGTTCCCCGACGAGCGGGCGATATCGCGGCCTGTTGTGCGGCTCCCGAGCGCGCCCAGGCCGAACTCGATTGGCGCGCCCGACGCGGACTGGACGCCATTGTGCGCGATGCCTGGCGATGGCAACGCCAGAATCCCGAGGGTTATATGGGCTCGGATCGCGAGTAGGTCAATTGGGTGTTCAAGTGCCACAAAACGTGCGTTTGACAACTTCTTCCGGCGCCGGGGGCCGGGCGAAGTCGGCAAGCTCGGGATGGTCATCGAACGGGGTTGAAAGCACAGATAGAAACTCGTTGAGCGGCTCTAGGTCACCAGTCTCGGCCGCGTCGATGACTTGTTGCACGCGATGATTGCGCGGTATATAAGCGGGATTAACCTGGCGCATGGCATGCCGCCGGGCACTAAAATCACGCGAGTCGAATTGCAGCCTACGGCGCCATTGCATTGCCCAGGCGTCGAATCGGGTTGGGTCGTCAAACAAGCTGCGAACCGAGCTATCATCGGTCCCTGACGGATCGGCGCTATCGGCCAGGCGTCGAAAGACCAGCGTGAAATCCGCGCGCTCTTCGGCCATGTGCTGCAACAGATTGGATACCANNCGCTTCGAACGCGCTGCCGTAGGCATCCAGCGCGGTCTTGGCTTGTTCCACGGCCTGATCTTGATCGTCGTCCAGCAGCGGGATCAGACATTCTGCAAACCGAGAAAGATTCCAAAGCCCAATTCGCGGTTGCTGGTTGTAGGCATAGCGCCCGTCGGTGTCGATAGAGCTATAGACGGTGGCCGGATGATAGGTGTCGATGAAGGCACACGGCCCATAGTCCAGTGTTTCACCGGCGATCGACACATTGTCGGTGTTCATCACGCCGTGGATGAAGCCAACCAGCATCCAACGGGCGATCAAGTCCCCGGTGCGGCTGGCCACTGCTTCGATCAACCCGCGATAGGGCGCGTCGGCGCCGGATAGCTCCGGGTAATGGCGTTCGATGACGTAATCTGCCAAGCNNGCCCGGGTAGTCGGGATGCCCAAACCCGCCATGGCCTCACTGACGACATATTCGCGCAAAACGGGGCCCAGCGCGGCGCGTCCGTCGCCTGCGCGGGAAAATGGGGTGATGCCGGCCCCTTTAAGTTGAATATCGCGTCGAACACCTGCGCGATCCAGAAGATCGCCAAGCAGAATGGCCCGACCATCGCCAAGCATTGGCGCCAAATGGCCGAACTGGTGGCCGGTATAGGCCATAGCCAGCGGTTGTGCACCGTGGGGCACTCGGTTGCCGGCCAATACGGCGACGTTGTCAGGATCGATCAAGGCGTCGGGGTCCAGCTCCAACGCCTTAGCCAGTGACCGGTTCAGGCGCAGCAATCGCGGCGCCATGACGGGCCCGGCCGAGGCATCCGCATAAAAAAGTGC
>DHHU01000008.1 GCA_002403445.1 Salinisphaeraceae bacterium UBA4764
CTCTGCAACTTGTATCAAGTCACCATCCATTCCCATGGAGTTTTGCTGAACATCCGTACGCGAAGTTGCATGCTCGTATGCCAACATTCATAAGACGCATGCCGCGTCGACATCCAGCGGCGGATTTTCGTCCAGGAACCGAGCCTCTGCGATGTCATTTGCCTCAAACTCGATGTAAAGGGTATCCGAGTCGCCGAAAAACCGCACTTCATGCTTTAAACAGTTGTGAATCAGGACTGACTGTAGCTGTCGGACGCGTGATGCACGAGGACAGAATGGCCGGTGCTATGCGTATCCTTCGCCGCGCTCATCATTTCCACACAGCGGAACCCACCAAGTCGATTTATTTCTTGAGCATCTGCTTGGCCAGAACATGCTGTTGAATGCCCCGGGCCCTAACTCGCTTAATCAGGAGTCTAGTACGTCTTTATCCAGATAGAGTGGCAAAACCGAGCTACGCCCTCGATTTCCCCGAAATTGTACGATTAGATTCGCGGACATTAATCTATCTCGAGACGCACCTGACCATAGGCCAACAGCGAAAACAGCACGGTACCGCCCAGCACATTGCCAATAGCCGCTGGAACCAGGAAAAAAAAGTACGAATGGAACAGGCTTACCTGGCCCGCAAAAAATAATATGGCGATTTCGACGCTGCCGACTACGACGTGCGCATAGTCGCCTATGCCAATAATGTAAGTCGCAATGATGATCACCCAGACTTCGGAACCGCGGCCGTTCGGCGTCATCCAGACTATCGAGGCGATCAGAAAGCCCGCCGGTATACCTTTGAGCATAATTTTAACCCACCCCGAGTGAACGAATGGTTGGGCAATCTTGATCGCGGCGTGCACCTGTGATGGCGAGAGATAGCCGTAATAGGCCAGTAATGCTGCCAGCGTCGCACCTACAACATTAGCCGCAAAAACAACCACCCAGAGCCGGGCGGTCTGGAACAGACGCTTGAATGACGGCGCGGCGACCAATGGCAGGATCACCGTGATGGTGTTTTCCGTGAACAGCTGCAGGCGACCAAGGATTACGATCAAGAAGCCGACGGTATAACCGAAGTCTTCAATTAAAGGACGCCATGAGTTATCGGGCAGCTTATCGTGCAAAGCAGCACGCGCAACGACTGAGGCGGAAATCGCAAACCCCGCACCGACGCCAGACCACCAGAGCGATTCGACAGGCCGGGCTAGCTCGTCTTCACCCTCGTGGCGAATGGCTTGATAGACCTCGGGCGCAGTCAGCCGCATGCTTTCACCGGCTTTAGGTTCGTTTTCTTCTGGCATCACGTATACCGGTTGGCGGCGCTATCTCAAACTGAATACTATTTATTTTTATAATGCGCAAGTGCCGTAACTTTTTGCCAGGTCAGCGCACTACGTATTCTCGCGCCGCCCGTTGCTCTAAATATTCTCTTCAGACGTTTGGGTCTGTTCGTCTCGACGTGAACACTATCGAATGAGATTTATGTCCAAAGCGCTCTATCGGCTTTGGTTTAAAAACAATACGAATGCTGATCAATACACCAACGTCAATTTAGCCGTGCTAATTGTGATTGATACCCACCATCCGCGGCTAAAAGTCCCTATACTTTTTTTGCGCAATAATATCTGGATATTGATTCGGGACTCATGCGAACAGGCAAAGCTTTGAATGACCCCAAACCACCGGTCTGCAACTACACTCGCTCTAAGTGGACCCACAAATCTGGTTCTCGACCGGCTTGCAGGACTCCGCAATCTTGCCGGCCCACAGTGCAATTTAAAGGGTCTCCATCTCGGCGAAGTATTGCTCTTCCATGCTCCGAACCGTACGTTAATCAGGCTCGGCTGAAGGTGTCGACCACCTCATGCTCAACAATCGTCAATTAGAAGCAACATGTCTAATGGCGCGTTTATCATCTTGTCTTAGTGCAATAGACCAACTCACAGTCTTTCCTGAGCAACTCGCTGGCCCGATCACACATTGAGCGCCCCAGTCCTTAGCTCGCTCAATCAGAAACTCGTGTACGTTTTGTCCATATGGAGCGGTTCGTTTTAGGACGCATGCTTGCGATAAGACTTGCGGCTCTCGCTTTTATGGAAGTCGTAGTGAATATCGTTTCGGCGTTCGCCATGGAAGTTGTCATCGATCCTTATGCACTCTCTAAAAGTGGATCGGAAGCTGTTTCGCTAACCGCGCTCGTCGGTTGAGCGTCCCATCTCCGATGGGCGATCAATCGCGGATCGGGCCGGACCAGCATTCCGGCCAAGCTTGTCGTGCCTTGCGATAGAGCCGATCGCGTTCGGACAGAATCGCGTGATCCGCGCCCCTGTGGCGCTGCGCTGGCGTCACGTATTTGAGCGCGCTGTGTCGATGGCTGTTGTTGTACCAGTCGACAAACTCGGAGACCCAGTCCCGGGCCGCCTCAAGATCGGCGAAGCCTCGTTCCGGGTAGGTGGGTCGATACTTGACGGTGCGGAACATCGCCTTGGCATAGGTGTTGTCGTTGCACACGAGCGGACGCGAGAACGAACACTCGATGCCGAGCCATGCCAGCGTGGCGTGCAANNTCCCTACGATCTTTCGGCTTTAGAGATCCAGCGCCAGTACTAGGTAGAAGAACAAGACGGTTACCCGCGTTGGCATCTAGGATATACCCCAAATTCCAAATCTGATGGAGCCCGTTGGGCGGTAGGTGGTTGGTCGCGAATGATGTTTGGGGCGTCTATGCCCTACCTCGGGGCCTTGATCGGTCCCACGCCCCAAAAAGATCTGACGCCAGCGATGAACGCCCCCTCGAGTCAGACCTAAGAGCGCGCAGTCCGGACCCAGGCGTGAGCCTTCCTGGTGTGCGGCTTCGATCAGGTCACAGCGTGTTGGCGATCCGGGCCCTGATCCTGCGTCCTGGTCTCCCCCAGATCGAATGGGCTTTTTTTGCAGTGTCAACAACACCGCGGTTTTCAGCTAACGCGGCTTCCTTGCGCTTGAGATCGCGTTCAAGGCACTTGCCGCGTGCCTTCTCGTTTTTCAGTGCCTCGCGTTCACGTTGGCCGCTTTGATCGGCTCGGTCATTGGCCAGCGCACTGGCCGCACGCAACTGACCGATCCGCTCTGGATAGAGACCGTGGCGTCGACAATATTCAGCTGTCTCAGCCTCGCTCAAGGCCGTGGTTTCAAGTGTGGCGTTGAACTTGTCGGCTGAAGACCAGGCTGTCGCATCGGTTGACTCCGAGGGCAGAAGCTGATCCTGCGCTCGGACCTCTGTGCGCCACTTGTACAGCGTTGCCTCGGAGATCAATCGCGTTCTGCCAGGCTGTGACCGTCTCCTGCAGCGTTGGCCGGGTCTTGGCCAGGACTACTTGCTTGCGTTCCTCTGAATACTTAATCCCGTCACCTGTTGAGCCCCGTTTTATTGACACTCTCATCTGGGATCGGGCGACCACTACGCTGAAATAGGGGAAGGCGGCCCCAAAGCTCGCCAAGCTTGGTCGAGCTTACTTCCTTGGCGTAACTATCGAACGCTTCATATCGGGTGTGGTCTGCCGTGCCAATGCCGTTGTATGTGGCATCTTTAATGACCTTAACCAACTTACACGTCTGCGTTTGTATGCGGGAGGGCTCGCGCCGTGGTCCGCCCTTCATGCAAACCGCAGCAAACCATCGCTCGCACCGCTTCCGTNNCTTTTAACTCGCTTTTTTGCGCTTGATTACAGAAATATCACTTATCCTCTCCTCAGCATCAAAT
This sequence comes from Salinisphaeraceae bacterium UBA4764, assembly GCA_002403445.1. Classification (GTDB taxonomy): domain Bacteria; phylum Pseudomonadota; class Gammaproteobacteria; order Nevskiales; family Salinisphaeraceae; genus Salifodinibacter. Next base: position 3,737 of record DHHU01000008.1, read on the forward strand.
CGACAAACCCAAAAAAGGTTAAGTATTTGTTGATTAACTTTTGAAACGGCATGGCGCAGTGCGTGTACGTGAACACTGCACATTGTCCGCGTTTTTATGTATGTCTTGAAACTTCATCCATATCGTTTGTCTTAAAACGCCACCCTGGTTAATACCAACAAACCATTGCTAATATTTGGATTCAAAATATAGTATTTAATTACCGATCAGTCCTAATGTATCGGGTTTATTAAGCTGACAGGAGTCTAAGTCATGCACATCGATAAAGTTCTGTATCAAGCCGAAGCCACAGCCACCGGAGGCCGTGACGGTCGCGCCGTTTCTTCAGACGATGCACTGGATGTTGCACTGGCCAGGCCAAAGGAATTGGGCGGCAACGGAGCTAAGGGAACCAACCCCGAGCAGCTGTTTGCTGCCGGCTACTCGGCTTGTTTCATTGGCGCCATGCAGGTGGTTGCCGGGCGCAAAAAAATACGATTGCCCGACGACGCAACGGTAACCGGCCAAGTCGGCCTTGGCTCGGTGGGCGATGCATTCGGCATTGAAGTCACGTTGAACATCAAGCTGCCAGGTATGGACAAGTCAATCGCAGACGACTTAGTTGATGCCGCTCATCAAGTCTGCCCCTACTCTAATGCAACTCGCGGCAACATCGACGTGACACTCAACGTTCGAGTGTAGCCTCGCCTCACGGTTATGGAGTGGCACCTCCGTCGAGGCGACAAGGGTGAACCTTGATGCAGGCGTTTACATCAAAGTGATTTGTTACATCAGCAATCATGCGCTTCTGGATTGCGGACAAATTTTTTTAAATCCGGGGTATCTTTTTTTTATTCTAATCGGGCTCGTACCCAAATCACACATTTTTTAATTGAGATGATGAGTGAAAGGCTCTTGTCGGCCGCTCCGAACAAAAAACTTTTAAAGCGGCTTTAATCCGGTCAACAGGATGCCTAAAACATGATCATGTCATGCATTAGGCAGTGTGATGAGCTGGGATCAAGCTCTTGCTTGGGTATAAGTTGACCAAGCTGCTGAACACTGCCAATGCCCATCGACCCGGCATGTAAGATTACTTACGGCTCTTATCCGTCTATCGGCGCCAATCTCAGCCGGCGCCAATCAAAGTTCGCAAATATGCAGTCGTGCTATCGGTCAGGGCAGCGAGATTATAGCCGCCTTCAAGCGTGGCAAGCATTCGACCCGAGGCGTGGCGATCGGCGACGGCCGTGATCTGCTCGCCCACCCACGCAAAGTCATCGGCTTCCAGCTCTAGTTGAGCCAAGGGATCATCGCGGTGAGCGTCGAAGCCGGCCGAGACCAGCACCAGTTGTGGCCGGTATTCTGCAAGTGCTGGCAACCAGTCTTGTTCGATGGCGCCACGGAACGCGTCACGGCCGTGACCAGCCAAAAGGGGTGATTTGATCAAACGCCCTGGCAGACTCTGATCCGTGGTGTAAGGAAACAGCGGGTTCTGATACGTCGAACAGAACAATACACGCGGCTCTTCGCGGAAAATGTCTTCGGTGCCGTTGCCGTGATGAACGTCAAAGTCAAGAATCGCGACACGCTCCAGATTGTATTCATCAAGTGCGTGGGCCGCGGCAACGGCAATGGTGTTGAAAAAACAAAAGCCCATCGCCCGGTTACGTTCGGCGTGATGACCGGGTGGACGCACGGCGCAGAAGGCGTTGTCGGTTTCATTGCACATAACGGCATCGACTGCGGCGATGGCTGCACCCGCTGCCCGGCGAGCCGCAGCGAGGCTTTGGGGCATCAAAATGGTGTCGGCGTCCAGCGGCACACATCCCGTGGTCGGTTCAATATCGAAAAAGTAGTCGACCGTAGCAGGCTCGTGTACACGCTTAAGGGCGTCAACATCGGCCAGCGGCGCGCTGGCGTCCACGACTTTCGGATTATCGGCTAAGCCAGTCAATGCAGCTTCGACCGAGCACAGCCGCGCCGGAGATTCCGGATGCCCGACGCCCATATCGTGGGCCGCACATTCCGGATGCCTGTAGATGGTGGTAGTCATATGGCTACGCTGGACCGAAGCAATGACTGGGACGGGTTACTTGTAGAGCAAGCTGCCACCGGCACGGAACTCCTCGGCTTTTTCCTCCAGCCCGGCGTCGATGGCGTCCTCGACCGAGTGAATACCCCGCTCATGGGCGAACTCGCGTACTTCCTGACTGATGCGCATAGAGCAGAACTTCGGTCCGCACATGGAGCAAAAGTGAGCTACCTTGGCACTGTCTTTGGGCAGAGTTTCATCGTGATAGCCCTGCGCCTTCATCGGATCGAGACCGAGGTTGAACTGGTCATCCCATCGGAACTCGAAACGCGCCTTGGACAAGGCGTTGTCGCGAATCTGGGCCCCCGGATGGCCCTTGGCCAAATCGGCGGCATGTGCGGCAATCTTATAGGTGATGATGCCCTCACGGACGTCATCCTTGTTGGGCAACCCGAGATGCTCCTTGGGCGTGACATAGCAGAGCATGGACGTGCCATACCAGCCGATCTGGGCAGCGCCGATGGCCGAGGTGATGTGGTCGTAGCCGGGACCGATATCGGTAGTCAGTGGGCCAAGCGTATAGAATGGCGCCTCGTGGCAGTCGGCCAGCTCGGCGTCCATGTTCTCCTTGATACGCTGCATCGGCACGTGGCCGGGGCCTTCGATCATGACTTGCACGTCGTATGCCCAAGCGATTTTCGTGAGCTCGCCGAGCGTTTTCAATTCGGCCATCTGGGCTTCGTCGTTGGCATCAGCGATCGCGCCCGGTCGCAGACCGTCACCCAGCGAGAAGGCCACGTCATAAGCTTGCATGATCTCGCAGATTTCCGAGAAGTGCTCGTATAGAAACGACTCAGTGTGATGCGCGAGGCACCACTTAGCCATGATCGAGCCGCCTCTGGAGACGATGCCCGTAACCCGGTTCACGGTCATGGGCACGAACGGCAGCCGAACGCCGGCATGGATGGTGAAATAATCCACACCCTGCTCGGCCTGTTCAATAAGCGTGTCGCGGAAGACTGCCCAGGTCAGATTCTCGGCCTCACCATCGACTTTTTCCAGCGCTTGGTAGATAGGCACCGTGCCGACCGGCACCGGAGAATTCCGGATGATCCACTCGCGCGTTTCGTGGATATGCTTGCCGGTGGAAAGATCCATGATCGTGTCGCCGCCCCAGCGTGTGGCCCAAACCATTTTCTCAACTTCCTCGGCGATCGATGAAGACACTGCCGAGGTCCCCATGTTGGCGTTGATCTTCACTCGAAAGTTGCGACCGATAACCATCGGCTCGGTTTCCGGGTGATTGATGTTGTTGGGGATAATCGCGCGCCCGGCCGCAATCTCGTCGCGAACGAATTCGGGGGTAACATATTCGGGCAGATTGGCACCAAAACATTCGCCGGGATGCCGGCGCAGCAGGCGGCTGTCCTTAATCTCGTCGATGCGCGCATTCTCGCGGATCGCGACAAACTCCATCTCAGGCGTAACGATGCCGGCTCGCGCGTAATGCATCTGGCTGACGTTGGCGCCGGCCTTGGCGCGGCGCGGCTTCGGGGGGTTGGGAAAACGCAGGTGCCCCGTACTAACGTCCGCCGCTCGAGCGCGGCCGAATTCGGATGATAGCTTTGACAACGTCTCGATGTCGCCGCGTTCCTCAATCCAGTTGCTGCGCAGCGCCGGCAGACCGGCACTCAAATCGATCGCCGCGTCAGTATCCGTGTATGGCCCGGAACAGTCGTACAGTGGTATCGACGGATTCTTTTCCACACCAAACGTAGCCGGCGTATTGGACTGCGCTACCTCGCGCATGGGCACGCGAATATCGGCTCGACTGCCAATGGCATAAATTTTGGTGGAATTCGGAAACGGTGCGCGCATCTCCGCCCCGATTCGAGTTTCGAGCGAGCGCTCATCAACGGCTGTGTTCATAGGTGCCCCGTGGTATTAGACGTCGCGCAAGCATTCGCGACAGTGTTTGGAGATAGCATTAACTACAGGATATTACGCAATACAAAGGCACGTTTGAAACGCAGCGCGCAGCATGAAACTTGGTTCAATTCTTCAGTGCGAGCGGCGGATACAGACCAGCAGCCATATCCCGCCACTCAATCCGCTACTTCAACGTGCAGCAGCTGCCCCCCGCCATTACAAGTCGCCAGTTCAGGCGCTGCACGCCCGTCGAGTGCCGGCCTGCGGGGCGGTAATTCAAGCAGGGTTGAATATGAACCCAGTCAAACCTTGTGGAGTGGCCACTCGGCAACCGACCGATCATTCACGCGCTATCAGCGTCCCACAATCAGTCAGGGTCGCACCGGCGCCGGTCATCTGATCGATCGCGGCACGCGTGTCGCCCACAGCCATATCGACGCCTCGAATACCGTCGGTGACCAATGTCACCGAGAATCCCTCGGCGAGCGCGTCGTTTACGCTAAACGCCACACACACGTCCGCGGCCAGTCCCATGACCACCAGTGAGTCAATGCCGAGAGCCCTAAGATCGTCGGCGAGACCGGTGGATTTGCGATGGCCGTTGTCATAGAACGCGGAATAACTGTCGATACGCGGGTCAGTGCCCTTGCGAACCACGTGGTTAATACCGGCCACATCCAGCCCGGAGGCAAAACTTGCCCCAGGTCTATGCTGAATACAGTGTGGGGGCCAGAGTATTTGCGTTAAGCCATCGAGTTCGGTGGTTTGAAACGGTTCCAAACCATCATGTTGAGATGCAAACGATAAATGTTCCGGTGGGTGCCAGTCTTGGCTCGCGACAACATAATCGAAAGCCGGCATCAGGGCATTGGCCACCGGTACAACGGCATCACCTCCCGGCACGGCCAACGCACCGCCGGGTAGAAAATCGTTCTGGATGTCGACCAATAGCAGCGCCTGATTCATGGTTCGTGCGTTTCAGTTTTATCAACGTTTTCAGGATTGGCACCTATCTGCGACAAGAGCCATTCGTGCAGATCGCGTGTTGATTGTTCAAGGTAGCGATCAACCAGCCGCGGATAGTCGGGTAGGACTGCGAAATGTTGAAACTGCGAACGCGCATGCCGTTGACTATCAGCTAGCGATGGGCTGTTGCGAACGCGTTTGCCAGCGCGAATCGCGGGTTGCAACAAGTCCTCGTGCGAAGCTTTGGGATCAAAGGTGACCACATTGTTATGGCCGGCAGCCCAAGCCGTTTGCGATGCGGCTTCGTCGAACAACAAGTCGGCTGTGGGTCGGCCCTGGGCGTCTGTGAAACGACGTACCTGATGCAAGCCAGGCCAACTGTTCTTGCCGGGGCTGTCCGAGAGTTTCATACGGTAAGACCAGCCCTCGCCTGGATTCTTGATGGCTGCCAGTTTGTAGACACCGTCGAGCGCTGCATCCGGTTGTGCAGTAATCAACTTGGTGCCCACGCCCCAGAACACGATCGGCGCACCTGCAGCCTTGTTATCGGCGATTGCGTGTTCATCCAAGCTTGAACTCGCGGCGATGCGGGTTTCGGTGAACCCCGCATCATCTAACATCTGTCGGGCCATTTTAGACAAATCGGCGAGATCGCCCGAGTCGAGCCGGATGCCAGCCAGTTCGTGGCCGTGAGCACGCAGCTTGTGGCCGGCGGCGATGGCATTCTCTACCCCGCCTCGCGTGCTGTAGGTATCCACGAGAAACACACAGTTATCGGGCAATGCATCGGCATAGGCCTTGAACGCGTCCAGCTCGGACTCGAACGCCATGACCAAACTGTGGGCGTGGGTGCCAAACACGGGGATGTTGAATAACCGCCCTGCCAAGACATTAGACGTACCGGCACAGCCTCCGATGTAGGCTGCACGCGCAGCTGACACCCCGCCGTCTATGCCCTGAGCTTTTCGCAATCCGAAATCCACCACCGTATCGCTGCCGGCAGCGTGCGCCATGCGCGCGGCCTTGGTCGCAACAAGCGTTGGGAAATTGGTGAGGTTTAGGAGTGCAGTTTCGAGCAGTTGTGCTTCTAGGATGGGCGCGCGGACGCGCAACATGGGCTGATGCGGAAAAACGGCTGTGCCCTCGGCCACGGCGTCAACCGCCCCGCTGAACTTAAAATCGTGCAGATAATCCAGAAACCCATCCGGGAAAAGCCGCCCGCCACTTCGATCTTCAAGCGTAGCAAGGTAAGCAATATCATCACGGTCGAAAGATAACTCGGTGATATAGTCCAGCGCGGTTTCCATGCCGCAAGCGATAGCAAAGCCGTTATCAAACGGCGCACTGCGGAAAAACAGATGAAAGACCGCTTCACGCTGGCCGGTGCCGTTATGCCAGTGCGCATAGGCCATGGTCAGTTGATACAGATCCGTCAACAACGCGGGAGCACGGCCGTAGAGATTGGTTATAGTGGACATGAGGGTGTGCTGTGCGCCGGCGATTTGTTCTAAGGCACAATCTCGCCGCGTCAACATTTAGTCCGTTGGCTTGTTCGATCAGTCTAACGTGCAGCGCGAGGTGGTGCAGCCGTGACAGCCAAACATCGCCAGCAGCAGCAGACCGGACGTCCGTTGCTGGATTGGCAAAAGCGTCTCTGGATCACCCTCGCCGCGCCGCCAGCGCGTGTTTTGATCCGGTCGTTGACGGCTAGTTGGCGGTTCCGGCTAGTTTCCGTCGAGCCTTGGACATGCGACACGCAATCGCCCATGATTATCTGTTGTTGGCACCGTGACCTGGCGCCAGCCGTAGCCTATCTGCTGGCACGACGAGACCATGATCTGCGACCTGGATTTCTGATTTCACCGTCGCGCGACGGTGAATTCTTGGCCCGAGTACTTGGAGGGCTGGGCGGCCAAATGATTCGAGGGTCGGCCAACCGCACTGGCGCACGTGCCCTGCGTGAGCTGTACCTGGCGATGCGGGCGGGCATTTCACCTTTGATCCATCCCGACGGACCGCAAGGGCCGTCGCAGCACGCCAAATCAGGCGCCGCCCTGCTGGCGCAAATGACAGGGTATCCGCTATTACCAACGCGAATCCAAGCGCATCACCGCTGGCAGTTCAATACCTGGGATCGGCTTCAGGTCCCCAAACCATTCGCAGACATCTACGTTGATTTCGATGAGCCGATTTACGTCGCCCCCAGCGACGCTATCGACGTCACAACACAAAGACTTAGCGAACGTCTCGGCGAATCTCGCTAATCTGCCTGAAAGTCGACAACAATTCCCCTGTGACGCCGGCCGCGGGGCAACAATCATGCCGCCTGGCCCAGAACCTGCGCCAAGTCATACACCCTCGGGTAATCAAACAAATCGGTGATCTCGAGCCGGTTGGGCCAGACCGCCTCGATACCTTCGTGAATCTGGGCGAGTTCCAGCGAGGAGAGGCCGATCTCGAATAGATTATCAGCGGGCCCGATCTGTTTATCCGGAGCAACTTCGTGGCAGATCGCAGTGAGACGCGCCACCGAATCGTCATCGCCTACGCCGTTATCACAATCATCGGGCATGAGCTGATCCAATTCAGCGATCTCAGTATCGAAGGCGCCGGCTTCGAATTCCACACCGAGTTGCCGGCGCTGAATCTTGCCGCTGGTGGTTTTGGGCAAGTGATTTATTGGCAAGACGCGATAAGCCGCCACCCCCGCCGCTTCGTTCAATCCAATGGCGATCCGCTGCGCGGTATCAATAAAGTCGGCGACCGAGCCGCGGTGGACTGCAAACACGACCAGTGCATCGCCGTCCACGTCCTCTTGGTGAACGCCCACCGCCGCCAAGCGATCAGCCGCGACACCCGCTGCGTCAGCGGCCAGTGATTCCAGATCCTGCGGGTATAAATTCTGACCGTTGACAAAAATCACTTCCTTGGCGCGACCGGTGATCACGAGGTCACCTGCGTATTCGAAACCAAGATCGCCCGTATCGAGCCACCCATCGTATTGCAGCGCGGCGGCATTGGCTTCGGGGTTGGCGTAATAGCCAGCCGTGACGTTATCGCCACGGATCCAGACTTGGCCTACCCTACCGGGGCCCACTGATTTTCCTTCAGATACCAAACTCAACTCGGTGTTGCCGATCGTCCGGCCGAGTCGGACAAGTTCCAGTGCATTGTCCGCATGCGCTTCCATAAGCACGACCCGCTCACCGACACCGAGCCGCCTTCGATCGACCCATACCGTGTCCAGGCCGCTTCCCGGCGCGGGAAACGTCACGGCCAGACTGGCTTCGGCCAATCCGTATACGGCAAACAGAGCATTGGCTCGCAATCCCGATGACGCAAGCGTTTGCACGAATTGGCGCGCCAGAGACGGGACGATCGGCTCGGCGCCGTTATAGATCAGCCGCACGGCCGATAAGTCAATATCCGGTAGACCGCGTGCGCTGATCGCACGCAGAGTGTGTCGATAGCCGAAATTGGGTGAACACAGGATTGTGGCTTGCTTCTCGGCTGCTTTTTCCAGCCACAGGCGAGGCCGCCGCGCGAAGACATCTGGTCGCATCAGATAATGATGATGGCCTAGGCAAAGAAATGTCAGGTGAAACCCGATCAACCCCATATCATGGGTCAGCGGCATCCAGGACAGGGCCACGTCTTCCGGTTGAAACTTCGAGGCCGTGTTGATCGCGTAGATGTTGGCAACCACGTTGGCATGGGTCAGTACCACGCCCTTGGGCGCGGCGGTCGAGCCGGACGAAAACTGGATCAGCGCCACATCATCGGGGCGCGGCGTGATCGGTTTGGCCACAGTCTGAGGTATGGGTGGCTGATCGGCGATCGAAGTATCGGCCAGACGTTGACCTATACTAACTGCCCCAGCTACCTCCAGTTGATCGCGCAGCGCGGCCATTTGTTCCGAGCTAGCAATCACTATCGGCTCGTTCAGCGCGTGCCAGATGGCCAGAAGCTTGTCGCGCCGAGCACGGCCGGTGCCCGCTGCCACTGGGACCGGAACAATACCGCCCCGAATGGCAGCCCAGAAAAACTGTATGAAGCGCAACGTATCATCGATAAACAGGATCAGATGATCGCCGCGCTCAAGGCCGGCGTCCTGCAGAACCGCCAGATTACGATCGGCAGCTCGTTTGAGTAGCGCCGCGCTTTGCCGGCGCTCGTTGTTGGCACCGTCGATAAAACCGATTTCAACCTCATTATCAACAGCGTGCTCAAGCCCGCCGTTTAATGTTTCAAAAAGCGACAATTTGCTCCTAGACTCCTTAGCGCTTACAAAATTGTATTGGAATATCGCTGCTTGGCCGCAGATTGATGCCAGCCTCAACGGATGGTGGCGTAGCGTCCATTGGGTGCGGCGTGAATCGACGCAGCAATGTAACCAGGTGTGTGCGCATTTCCACGCGCGCCAGTTGCTCGCCGATACAACGCCGCATTCCCGCAGCGAACGGTATATAAGCAAAGCGACTGGCCCGGTCAAAGGGGCGCTCGAAGCGGCCGGGGTCGAACCCTGTGGGGTGGACCCAGATCGCTGGGTCACGATGCAGTATATAAGGACTGATATAGACCTGAACTCCGGCATCGAGATAATACCCGCCGACATCCACTGTTGTCAGCGCCCGCCGCGACAACAACCAGCCGGGGGGATAAAGCCGCAGTGTTTCCGCTACGATATGATCGAGCCATTCGAGCTGACCACGCTCGCCGTCGCCAAGAACTCGCAACTGATCCTCATCAACCGAATCGGCGGCAGCCTGCGCCTTGGCGAGCACGTCGGGATGCGTGGCCAACAGATGCCAAGCAAACGCCAGAGCACTGGCCGTGGTTTCGTGCCCAGCCACGATCAGCGTCATCACCTCATCGACAGCCTCGCGCTCGCTCATGGCACCATCAGACACCGCGCTTGCCAAATGCCCGAGAAAGTCGTTCGAGGCCGCCGGTTGCTCGCAACGCTTGGCCAATAATCTGTGCACAAGGCGCGTCAAAATATGGAATCGGCGGGCGAATGACAGATCGCGTGCGGGCTCGGCTGTGAGCAATCGAAACGGGTTGTCGTCGTGTATAACCAGCGCGTCGTAATCCGGCCCAAAGACCGACTTGAGCACCATCACGAGGATCAATTCGCTGATTCGCGGCACCATCGCTACGGGCTGATTCGCATCTGCCGCTGCCCCGAGTTCTTCAGCCATCTTCCGAGTTTCATCGAAGATCATGGAATAAAAATCGGCCAGCGACTGAGGTCGAAATGCTGGTTGCATCAGTCGGCGCTGGCGTTGCCAAAAATCGCCCTCGCTGACCATCAGACCGTTACCCAGCAATATCTTGACGCGATCGAGGCCCTGACCCTTCGTGAAGTGGCGGGAACGCCGGGCCAATACGTCGCGAACGGCCTCTGGTTCATGTATAACCCACTCTGCAGCCGTGTTGCCATCGGGGCGCTGCACACGATAGACCGGACCATACTCGGCGTGCCATGCATCGAGCCGGCGGCGGGTTGCATCGTTGGGTCCTAGGCTGGATTCAGACGAGACTAAAACAGGCGGGACCGTTGCTGCCATTAGGTAGAATGAACGTAGATATGAATGAGCGTCTGCGACACAGACGCCAAGCTTGGACTGCTGCCCCAATGATCAGATCTCGGGTGATGATCGCCACGCTGGCAATCGACAGGGGCGCAGCTCGCACACTGGACAGCTTAACGCTCTCGACGCTGCCGTACCAGTATCATGAGCGACTTCGCAACATGGCTAGCGAATCGGCCAGGCAGCAAACAACAGCCGGACTATGGTTGCTTAAGCAACTTTTGGCCGCTGCTGGCGAGCCGCTGGACACGCTGGGGCGACTCGGCGTGTCCGGCAATGGCCGGCCAAAACTTCCCCACGGACCGTCTTTCAATATATCGCACAGTCGGGCGATGGTAGCGTGCGTGTTATCGCATGATCGGACCGTCGGCCTGGACATCGAAGCTCGCACGCAGCGCGTGCCGACACGACTCGTGCGTGGGACAAGCGACGATGAGCAGGCTGCCGTGGCTGCCGTACCAACTTCATTTTTCGATTTCTGGTGCGCACGGGAGGCCACGATCAAGGCCAGCGGCCGGGTGGGCCTCGGTCGATTGAAGCGCGTGAGGCTCTCACCCGGCTGTGCGCACGTGGACGGCGAGTTCTGGCACCTCGTGCCGTTGACGCTGGCATCGGACTATGCCGCTTGCTTGGCCAGCTCGGCGCCGGTGGGCAGCACCGATATATCGGTCGAGCATCTATCGTTGTTTAAGCCAGAAAATACAGGCCGGCAAACACCTTGGGATCGATGAGGACCCCTTTATCCTGACGCGACCGCAGCCAATCCTCGATACCCTCGGGCGACACCTCGTGGACGCTGATCGCCTCACTATCATCGCCGCCACCTTCGCCAACGCGTTCCGGGTCAATCGCACGAACCCACCAAGTCATTTCGCTGCTAAGCCCGGCGCTCGGCGGCCCCTGTGTTAGAAACGCAAAATCGCGGGCACGAAACCCGGTTTCTTCTTCGAGCTCACGAGCGGCGGCCAGCTCGAATGCCTCATCTTCATCGCCGGCTATGTCGCCGACCAACCCAGCCGGAAACTCGATAACAGACGCGTCCATCGGCGCACGGTATTGTTCGACCAGCAAAACTTTACCCGCCTCGGTTTGGGCAACGATCACCACTGCGCCCCGTGCATTCACGCGCTCGACATACTCCCAACGGCCGCGTTTGCAAACCCGTAAAAACTTGCCTTCAAATAAGGTCTCGTCGGCCAAAATCAAGCACCCGTATGCAATTTATTGAGTTCCATTGTAGGGCAGGCAGACGGAATCGCTCCATGCTTTGCTAATGTGTGCCGTTTACCGAAGAGTCCTTTCAATATGCAGGCCCAACCGACCTCTCATCGTATTCTGGTTATTGGCGGCGGTGGCCGTGAACATGCGCTGGCGTGGAAAATCGCAGACTCACCGCGTACGGTTGCAGTCTTCGTGGCTCCCGGAAATGCCGGTACGGCGCGCGACCCGCGAATGGTCAACGTACCGATTGCGGCCGATGATACGCGAGCACTGGTGGAATTCGCGCTGGCCAATACCATCACATTGGCCGTTGTCGGCCCGGAGGGACCGCTTGTCGGTGGCGTTGTCGATGCGTTTGAAGCGGCCGGCCTGGCCTGTTTCGGGCCGAATGCCGCGGCTGCCGAGCTGGAAGCCAGCAAGGCTTTTTCCAAGAGGTTTCTAGCTCGGCACAGCATCCCCACGGCCGACTATGCAGTGTTTACCGAAGTCAATGCGGCCCGTCTCTATATCCAAACGCTACCATTACCGATCGTATTGAAAGCCGATGGCCTAGCCGCGGGCAAGGGTGTGATCATCGCACCGGATCAGGATACCGCCAATGATGCGGCTGAGCGTCTGCTCGCCAACGGCGGACGAGTCGTAATCGAGCGCTATCTCGAGGGTGAAGAAGCCAGCTACATGGTCATGGTCGACGGTGACAACATTGTGCCGCTGGCCAGCTCACAGGATCACAAACCGGCTTACGATGGCGACAACGGCCCCAACACAGGCGGCATGGGCGCGTACTCTCCAGCACCGGTGGTCACAGGTGCGGTCGCCGAGCGAGCCATGCGCGAGATCATCAGGCCCACGGTGCACGGCATGGCAGAAGAGGGCCGATCATTTCGGGGGTTTCTCTACGCCGGGTTGATGATCGACAGCCAAGGTAAACCCTGTGTCTTGGAGTTCAATGTCAGACTGGGCGATCCTGAAGCCGAACCTATTTTGATGCGGCTCGAGAGTGATCTGGTGGATCTACTCGAAGCCGGCGTCGAGCAGCGTCTGGATTCAATGACACCGGCATGGCGCGATCAGGCTGCGCTGAGCGTCGTCATGGCCAGTGCCGGCTACCCCGGCGCCGTTGAAAAAGGCCACGCGATTTCCGGGATCGACAACATCACCAACAACGCAACCCTGTTTCACGCCGGCACGAGCCTAGATGAGGACGGCGTAACCGTTCGAACAGCGGGTGGACGCGTGCTCTGCGTAACCGCGCTAGGTCATGATATCGCTACAGCACGGGAGCGCGCGTATGCCGCCACCAAGATCATCAACTGGCCGGGCGCATGGTGTCGGAGAGATATTGGCTATCGGGCGCTATCCCGAATGTAATGCCATGCCCCTTTTCTTCCGTAAACATCTTGGCAGAGACAGTCAGGTGGAATTTTGCGCTTGAATCAACGTCCAGTACCCGAATGCATTGACCGGCTGCGAACATTTCACCTCAAGCCCCGTCTGACTCAGGAAATCGTCCAACGGGAACGAAGGCCGCCAACCCACCAGTTTAGATAACGGTGTCAGAGCCCGCTCGAGGGTTGCCACGACGCCTTTGCTGGAACTGAAATGATTGACGATGAACAACTCACCGTCGGGTTTGCAGACGCGGCGCATTTCGTCGACTAGCGCCTTGGGGTCGGGAGCAACGGACACCACGTACATGGCCACGACCTTGTCGAAGCTATTGTCGGCGTAATCGAGTGCCTGAGCGTCTAGCTGACGAATCGTGATCTGATTGTTACAAGCCTCGGCGCGTTGCCTGGCCTTGTCGAGCATCTCAGGCGACACATCGATGCCGACTACTTCGACACCCTCACAATAAAGTGGTAGCGAAGATCCCGTACCCACCCCGACTTCCAGTACGCGGTCACCCGGCTTGCAGGCCATCGCCTCAACCGCGGCCCGCTGCCCGTGAGCGAAAAACGGTCCGAATACCCGATCGTAGAAACCGGCAACGCGGCGATACGCGGTTACAACCGACTGTTTATCCATAAGAGTCTGTTAACAAGGTTTACGGCGCAGAATCATTGTTAAAACTAGGTTCCCCCAACGCTGCACTGTCCCACAGTGCAGCGTTGCAAGCCTGATGTTGCCCTCAAACTACAGCCGTTTCGCTTTCACGCATCCAGTTGATCAAGCCTCCACTGAGTAGCACCTCGACCTGGCGATCGGAGAGCGCGTGTTTGCACTCGATCTCGCCACTTTCTTCGGTGCGAGCCGTGATTGTGTCGCCATTGGCCAGAGCATCACGCAAGCCGCTGAATGTCAGTTTCGTTCCCTGCTGGAGTTTTTCCAGATCGCCTTCGTTGACAAACGAAAGGGGCAGAATGCCGAAGTTGACCAGATTCTGCCAGTGAATGCGCGCATAGTTCTTGGCGATAACTACTCGCAGACCGAGGTAGCGCGGTGCAATGGCCGCGTGTTCCCGGGAACTGCCTTGACCGTAATTTTCGCCCCCAATGATGGCGTGATCGCCTGTGTCCTTGGCCCGATCCGGGTACGATTCGTCGACCACGTCGTAGACGAAGTTGGCAATGGCCGGAATATTGGAACGAAATGGCAGCACTTCGGCCCCAGCCCGCATGATTTCGTCGGTCGAAATGTTGTCGCCGACCTTGAGCAGTATCGGCAGTTCGAAACGGTCCGGCAAGGCATCGAAGTCCGGCAGTGAAGCAATGTTCGGCCCCTTGACTAGTTCGATATTACGCGCCTCTTCCAGCGGCAACGGGTCCTCGAGCATGGTGTCGTTGATAACCGGATTGTCGGGATTTTTAACCTGCGGATACGCCATATCTAGGGTCCGCGGGTCGGTAATTTCGCCCTTGAGTGCGCTGGCCACGGCTGTTTCAGGAGAGCATAGGAATACCGAGTCCTCCTTGGTGCCTGAACGACCCGTGAAATTGCGCGGCGTGGTGCGCAGGCTGTTGCGCCCCGAAGCAGGCGCCTGCCCCATACCGATACAGCCGTTGCAGCCGGCCTGATGCAGACGCGCGCCGGAAGCGATCAGCGGCCCGAGCAAGCCGTCCCGTGCGAGGGTTTCAAGCATGGCACGGGATGAAGGATTAACGTCGAACGAAACATCTTTGGCCACGGTCCTACCGCGCACCATTTCGGCCGTCACGGCGAAATCACGGTAGCCCGGATTAGCCGAGGATCCAATATAGGACTGGTACAAGTCCATACCTGCCAACTCACGCACCGGCACCACATTGCCCGGCGAAGTCGGCTTGGCGATCAGCGGTTCAAGCGATGACAGGTCGATCTCTTCGTGCAGATCATATTCGGCACCTTCATCTGCGACAAGTTCCGTGTATTCATCTTCGCGTCCTTGGGACTTCAAAAACCGTCGGATCTCGGCATCGGCTGGAAACACGGTCGTTGTTGCCCCCAACTCGGCGCCCATGTTGGCAATGACGTGTCGATCCA
The DNA here is from genome assembly GCA_002403445.1 of Salinisphaeraceae bacterium UBA4764. GTDB lineage: Bacteria > Pseudomonadota > Gammaproteobacteria > Nevskiales > Salinisphaeraceae > Salifodinibacter. The sequence continues at coordinate 18,923 of DHHU01000008.1, forward strand.
TGGCCTCCAAGTTGTCCAGCCCAGGTCCGTAATATTCGATGATGGTGCCCACGCCACCTTTGACGTCGTGGCGCCGCAACATCTCGAGCACCACGTCTTTAGCCGAGACCCAGTCCGGCAATTTGCCGGTGAGTTTCACGCCCCAGATCTTGGGCATCTTGGTATAGAGCGGCTGGCCCGCCATGGCCAGCGCTACTTCCAGGCCGCCGGCGCCGATGGCCAGCATGCCCATTGAGCCGCCAGCTGGCGTGTGGCTGTCCGATCCAAGCAGTGTCTTGCCAGGTCGGCCGAAGCGCTCCATGTGCACGGCGTGGGATATTCCGTTGCCGGGCCTTGAGTAATACGCACCGAAACGTTCGCAGGCCGATTGCAGAAAAAGATGGTCGTCGGGATTCTTGTTGTCTTCCTGTATCAGGTTGTGGTCCACGTATTGACAGGAAATCTCAGTTTTGACCCGATCGAGTTTCATGGCCTCAAGTTCGAGCATGACGAGGGTGCCAGTCGCGTCTTGGGTCAGCGTTTGATCGATGCCGATCGCGATTTCCGATCCGGCGGTCATTTCGCCGGTTTTCAGGTGCGACGAGATCAATTTATGGGCGACAGTCTGAGGCATAGGATCAACTCCTGGAAACATTATTGTCCTAGCTTAGGACATCGGGCGCGAACTCGGCAAAAACAAGACCCGCCGACGCTAATGGGGTGCATGTCGCGACGTGGCTTGGGCGCTGCTGTATAATGCACTTCTTAGTAAACCAGTGGCCTCAACGTAGACGTGCATCGCACCTTGCCGATGCCGCGTAGGAATCGAGTACCATTATGAATGATGCCGCACAACAATCTGTAACCGTCTGGCCTTTGGTGCTTTTCTTCGCGAGCGCGATGGGTCTTGTGGGTTTGATGATCGGCTTATCGTCGATCCTGGGTGGACGGCATAACGAAAAACTTGGTAACGAACCATTCGAATCTGGCATCCGTCCGACTGGTAGCGCACATCGACGCTTTTCCGTCCAATTCTACCTCGTGGCAATCATCTTCGTGCTGTTCGATCTGGAAGTGGTGTTCGTGTTTTCCTACGCGATCGCGGCACCAGCCCTTGGCTGGGCCGGCTACGGCGCGTTCATTTTCTTTCTCGGCATGATTACCCTCGGATTGATTTACGAGTGGCGTATCGGGGCATTGAATTGGGCTCCCAAAGCACCGCGGCAGATGCGCCTGGAAGCTATCGAAATCAACCGCGCCCGGAATTTGCGTGGTGAATCCACGATCGATGCCGGTGCGAACCACAGTCCAACGCTCGACCAATCATGAGATTTCTAGACTATGAGTTTTACACTGACCAGCGTCGATGAAAACGCAAAACCCGGTAGCGCCGACCAAAGCACGAGCGGCGACAGTAAGCTTGACGATGCGATGGCACGGAATATCGTTACCGCCAAACTAAGTGACATGATCGCTTGGGGTCGCAAGAATTCCATATGGCCATTCAACTTCGGTTTGTCCTGTTGCTACGTGGAAATGACGACTGCCTTGACAGCACCCCATGATATGGCGCGATTCGGCTCAGAAGTTATCCGGGCTACACCGCGCCAAGCCGATGTGATGGTTATAGCTGGCACATGTTTCTTGAAGATGGCACCAGTCATACAGCGCATGTACGAGCAAATGATGGAGCCACGCTGGGTGATCTCCATGGGGTCCTGCGCCAACTCAGGCGGCATGTACGACATCTACTCGGTAGTCCAAGGCGTGGACAAATTCCTGCCGGTCGACGTTTATGTTTCAGGCTGCCCACCTCGACCCGAGGCTTTCCTCGAAGGCCTTTTGATGTTGCAGGAAAACATCGAAACCGAAACCCGCCCCTTGTCATGGACAATCGGCAATCAAGGTATTTACAAGGCACCGAAGACAGCCCATCGGGACCTTAAAAGTGCCGACCGGATAAGCGAAACGACGTACCGCAATCCGGACACGGTCTAAAGGATCATGTTAGATACCGTCAATATTCATCAGCAGCTTAATGATCAGTTCGGCAAGGAAGCCATTCTGCCGCAACTTACTGCGGACGGTACACCCACTTTCTGGGTGGGTCGTGACCGTATTATCGAGGTCCTGCAGTTTGCCAAGACCGATGCGATGCCGGCTTACCGCATGCTGTTCGACCTCACAGCGATCGATGAACGCTTACGCGAACATCGCGACGGGCAGCCGGAAGCCGATTTCACGGTGGTTTATCACCTGCTTAGCCTGTCACCCGTGGCCGAACTTCGCTTGAAAGTAGCCCTGACCGGCGAATTCCCGACAACTCCAAGCGCCACCTCAGTCTGGCCGAACGCCAACTGGTATGAACGCGAAGTCTGGGATATGTTCGGCGTATCGTTCGAGGGCCATCCAAACCAGCGGCGGATTCTGATGCCGGCAACTTGGAAAGGCCATCCGTTGCGCAAGAACCATTCGGCGCGGGCGACCGAGTTTGAGGCATTACATCTCGACCCCAAGCGCCAGCAAGAAGAAGAAGACGCACTCCAGTTCAAGCCGGAAGACTGGGGCATGAAGCGACAATCCGAAAACGCCGAGTTCATGTTTTTAAACATGGGGCCGAACCATCCGTCGGTCCACGGCGTGTTCCGCATTGTCCTGCAACTTGAGGGCGAAGAAATCGTGGGGGCGGTGCCAGATATTGGGTATCACCACCGCGGCGCTGAGAAAATGGGCGAGCGTCAGACATGGCACACCTATATTCCCTACACTGATCGCGTCGATTATCTCGGCGGGGTAATGAACGAACTGCCATACGTGCTCAATATCGAGCACATGCTGGGCATCAAGGTTCCTAAGCGGGTGGAATATGCCCGCGTGATGCTGTGCGAATTTTTTCGCATCACCAGCCACCTACTGTTTTTTGGCACTTACGTTCAGGATATCGGGGCGATGAGTCCTGTCTTCTGGATGTTTTCGGATCGCCAAAAGGCCTATGATGTAATTGAAGCTATTTGTGGCTTCCGAATGCACCCGGCATTCTTCCGCATTGGTGGCCTTACTATGGACTTGCCGGAAGGATGGGATCGTAAGGTTCAGGAATTTCTTGATTGGTTTCCGAAAAGGCTAGCGGAATACAAGAAGGCGCTGTCCCGCAACAGCGTATTGATCAAACGCTCCAAGCACATCGGTGCCTATTCCCAAGATGAAGCCATCGACTGGGGCATCACGGGACCCGGCCTGCGCGCGACCGGTGTGGATTTCGATTTGCGCAAGGCACGGCCCTACTCCAGCTACGATGATTTCGAATTCGACGTGCCGATCGGCACCAACGGTGACTGTATGGATCGGCTCGACGTACGTGTCGAGGAGATGCGTCAGAGTTGCCGCATCATTCAGCAGGCGATGGAGAACATGCCGGCCGGGGACTATAAGGCCGAGCATCCGCTAACGACGCCGCCCCCCAAAGAACGGACGATGCAGGACATCGAGACGCTGATTGCGCATTTCCTGACGGTCAGCTGGGGGCCCGTAGTACCGGCCATGGAATCATCCACGATGGTCGAAGCCACGAAAGGTTTAAACAGCTACTACACGGTTTCCGACAAACACACCATGAGTTACCGAACGCGTATCCGCACCCCGAGCTTTGCGCATTTGCAGCAAATTCCGCTGATCTCGCAAGGTGGACTTGTTGCCGACTTGGTAGCCATTCTCGGCTCCATCGACTTCGTCATGGCAGATGTTGACCGATGAGTGTATTGAGCGACGCCGAAATTGAAGAGATTCGCCACGAAATGGCGCTCTATGAAGATCCGCAGGCCGCGACCATCGAAGCACTCAACGTGGTGCAAAATCATCGTGGTTGGGTTTCTGATGAATCACTGGAAGCCGCGGCCGAGGTCGTCGGCGTGACTCCGACGCAAATGGAGGCCGTGGCCACCTTCTACAATTTGATATTCCGAAAGCCAGTGGGTCGCAACGTGATCATGATCTGCGACTCGATTTCCTGCTACCTAACCGGCTACGAGTCGGTGCGTGATCACTTGAAAACGAGTTTAGGCATCGATTTTGGCCAGACTACATCGGATAATCGGTTCACGCTTCTACCCATATGTTGTCTCGGCAATTGTGGCAACGGCCCAGCCATGCGCGTTGGTAACGACTATCATGGCAATCTGACGCCCGAGACGATTGACACCATACTGGCGGATTACGTCTGAGTTATTTACGTTTATGGAAAAAGTACTCACGCAGAACATCAACGACGACCGCGACCCCAAATGGTTGGCCGATTACGAAGCGGCAGGCGGCTACCAGGCACTCAAAACCGTGGTCAACGATTTCAAACCGACAGAGGTTGGAGAACGAGTCAAGCAGGCAGGTCTGCGAGGCCGAGGCGGCGCAGGATTCCCAACGGGCGTGAAATGGTCGTTCATGCCCAGGTTTGAGGACAAGCCCGAGCAGCGCCCAGCTCACATATACATGGTGATCAACGCCGACGAGATGGAACCCGGCACGTTCAAAGACCGTCTGTTGATGGAGGGCGACCCACATCAACTAGTCGAGGCTACAGCTATTTCCGCTTACGCGATTGGTGCTGACATCGGCTATATCTTCCTGCGTGGTGAGTACACCGAGTCAAAATGGAAACTGGAAAAAGCGATTGCTGAAGCTGAGCAAGCCGGTTACCTGGGACAACACGTCCTCGGCTCCGACTTCAATCTGACGCTTTATGTCCACATGAGTGCTGGGCGTTATATCTGCGGTGANNTTTCCAGCCGCGTCTGGTCTGTTCGGGCAGCCGACCACCGTTAACAACGTCGAGACAGTCTGCAACGTCCCGCACATCATCAACAACGGTGCCGAGTGGTTCCAAAATTTGGGCCGCAACAAGGATGGGGGCACCAAACTCTACGGAGCCTCGGGTCACGTCAGTAAACCTGGATTGGTGGAGTTGCCCATCGGCACGCCGCTTGCTGAACTCATGGAATACTTCGGCGGCGTCCGCGACGGTCGTGAACTTAAAGCTTTGCTGCCCGGCGGCGGCTCTACTCCCCTGCTCACACAGGATCATCTTGACACGCCAATGGACTACGAAGGCGTGGGCGCGGCCGGCAGCCGTCTCGGTACCGGCACCTTGGTCGTATTCGATGATCGGACGCCGATTGTCGGAGTACTGAAGAACCTCGAACATTTTTATGCCCAAGAATCCTGTGGTTGGTGCACTCCGTGCCGCGATGGTCTGCCTTGGGTCGAACGGATTCTAACCAATCTTGAAGCGGGCGAAGGACGACCGGGCGACATTGAGCTGCTCGACATGCATGTCAAACTACTTGGACCCGGTAAGACATTTTGTGCGCACGCGCCAGGTGCAATGGGGCCCCTAGAATCCGGTTTGAAATATTTCCGTGATGAACTCGCCGCACTCATCCCCGAACATGGCGAAACACTGGGCTTGCACGAACCAGCCAACATCGCGACGCAAAACTAATTAAAAACTCCAAGACGATCATCGACACACCAGATTAGACAGACGGGCATGGCAAAAATTACTATCGACGGTAGGCAGTATGATGTCGACGAAACCGACAACGTCCTGAAGGTTGCGCTCTCCAAGGGCTTCGACCTGCCTTATTTCTGTTGGCACCCCGAGCTTCACAGCGTTGGGGCCTGCCGCCAGTGCGCTGTCAAGCAGTACAAGAACGGAGACGACACGCAAGGCCAGATCGCCATGGCTTGTATGACCCCGGCCTCGGACGGGTCGTTGTTTTCGATCAGCGATAATGAGGCCGCTGAAATGCGCGCCCAAGTTGTGGAGTGGTTAATGATTAACCACCCCCACGATTGCGCGGTGTGCGAAGAGGGTGGCGAATGTCACCTGCAGGACATGACGCTGATGACCGGCCACACGCGGCGGCGCTATATCGGCCCCAAGCGAACCCATCGCAATCAGAACCTTGGGCCATTCATTTCTCACGAAATGAATCGCTGTATCGCTTGTTATCGCTGTGTCCGCTACTATCGCGATTACGCCGACGGGAATGATTTGCGGGCGCTGGGTTCGCACATGAACGTCTACTTCGGTCGCGATACTGACGGTCCGTTCGAAAATGAATTCTCCGGCAATCTGGTGGAGGTCTGCCCGACCGGCGTTTTTACAGACAAGACACTCGGTGCCCATTACATTCGCAAATGGGATCTACAAAACGCGCCGAGTATCTGCACCCACTGCTCACTTGGTTGCAACACCAGCCCCGGTTCACGGCGCGGCGAACTCAGGCGCATTCAGAACCGCTATCACGGCGAGATCAATCACTATTTCCTATGTGACCGTGGCCGCTTCGGTGCTGGGTTTACCACCCGAGATGACCGGCCGCGACAACCGCTGTCCCGGTCAGCCAACAATGTATTGGAACCTGTTGCGAAAGATGACGCTATAGCCGCCGTTCGTCAGGCAATAGCCAGTGGTCGTGCAATCGGCATCGGTTCGCCGCGTGCCTCAATCGAGGACAACTACGCGTTGCGTCATCTGCTCGGCGCCGAGCACTTCGTGAACGGCCTCTCGGCAGCCGAAAGCCGCGCAAGTCATGCTGTGCGTGACCTACTGGCCGACAACGCGAATCACATCGCCACGCTGCGTGAAGTCGAATCCTGTGACGCCGTGTTTGTAATCGGCGAAGACGTCACCCAGACAGCACCACGCTTGGCGCTTTCACTTCGCCAATCGGCGAAGACCAAGCATTTCGAGCTGGCTCGCGCGGCCAACATTCCAAAATGGCACGCGCGTGCGGTTCACGAGGCAGGACAGCATCATTACAACCCGATTTTCGAGGCCACACCGGCCGCAACTCGACTCCAAGACATAACCGCCGAATCCACGCACGGCGACGCCCAGACAATCGCCCAACTTGCGTTCGCAGTGGCCAGCCGTCTCGACTCCCAAGCCCCTGCGCCCAGCAATGTCGACGACGAATTGTTGAAACGAGCCGAAATCATTGCCGAGACACTTCGGAACGCAACCAAACCGCTGATCGTTGTCGGAACAGGACTCGGGGATTCCGATGTAGTGACCGCAGCCGGTAACGTGATGAAGGCGCTCACTACTGCCAATGATGCGGCCCAGATCTTCCCGACATTGCTCGAAGCCAATAGTCTCGGTATGTCACTATTTGACGCTCCGTCTATCGACCATGCGCTGACACAAGTGGAATCCGGCGACGTTGATACGCTAGTTGTCAATCAGAACGATATCTTCGAGCGCGCGCCGACTCACCGCGTTGATGCCGTATTAAAGAATCTCAAAAATCTTGTGGTTTTGGACCATAGCCTGACCGAAACCACGGCGCGGGCCGACCATGTATTGCCGGCTGGCAGTTTCGCCGAGGCCGACGGCACCCTGATCAACAACGAAGGCCGGGCCCAACGATTTTTCCAAGTGTTCATTTCCGAGGGCCCCATTCAGGAAACCTGGAGATGGTGCGCCGATTTAGCTCGTGCACTGGGACGGCCCGTGCGCTGGAATGGTATGGACGATCTCATCACGGCCATCGTAGACGAACTACCACAGTTTGCCGGCATCCAAGACGCGGCACCGAGCCAGAGCTTTCGCAAAGCCGGCATGCGTTTCCCGCGTGGCACCCACCGTCAAGCCGCACGAACTGCACTCTATGCCGAGATCGACGTGCGCGAGCGCCGGCCCGAGGTCGATGCTGATTCGGCACTCAGTTTTTCAATGGAGGGTTATCACGGCTCGGAACTGCCGAGTGAATTGCTCGCCTACGCGTATGCCCCGGGCTGGGAATCCAATCAGCAAGCCATCACACGCTTTCAAGACGAAGTCGGTGGGCATTTGAAAATGGGCGATCCAGGCGTGCGTATCATGACGTCTAAAGATAATGGCGGCTACACGAAACTACCCCAAACAAATAGCGATGGCGGAGGTTGGCGCGTAGCACCGCGCTATCATATATTTGATAGCGAGTCGCAATCAGCGCGCGCGCCGGCAATCGCCGAACGCGTCAATGGACGCCAAATCACGGTCAACCGCGCCAGCGCAGACAAACTCGGCGTCGCCGACGGCGACAGCCTGTCGATCACTATCGACGGCGACGCGCTAAGCCTCCCGGTCGCGATTGACGACAGTCTTGGCGATCAGGTTATCGGCATACCCATCGGGTCCCAAGGAGTATCCGGCGTTCATGCTGCTAGTCAAGTTGAAGCATGATGATCGGCGTTTCTGACTCTACATTCTTCAGCGCCCTGTGGCAGGGCGCTGAAACAATTATCATCTTGCTGGCGGTCGTGATTGCATCGGCATTGTTGATCTGGCTCGAACGCCGATTGCTGGGGCTTTGGCAGGATCGCTACGGCCCCAACCGAGTCGGACCCTTCGGCTTGCTCCAAGTCGTTGCGGACATGATCAAGATCTTCTTTAAAGAAGACTGGATACCTCCGTTTGCCGACAAAGCCGTGTTCATCATTGCGCCTGCAGTGATTATGCTCACGACCCTTCTCACCTTTGCCGTGGTGCCGTTTACCGAAACGATCGACGTCGTCAATCTCAACATCGGCCTGTTGTTTGTATTGGCCATGAGTTCGCTCGGAGTCTATGCGGTGATTCTCGGAGGCTGGTCATCGGACAACAAATACGCCATGCTCGGCGGGCTGCGAACCGCCGCCCAGATGATTTCCTACGAAGTATTTATGGGCCTGGCATTGCTCGGCGTCGTCATGCTGGCTGGCAGCTTCAACTTGCACACCATAGTGGAGTCACAGGCGGGCCTCTGGAATGTTTTGACCCAGTTTCCGTCTTTCGTGATCTTCCTGATCGCTGGCTGTGCCGAAATTCATCGCGCGCCGTTCGACTTGCCGGAAGCTGAACAAGAACTCACGGCAGGTTTTCATACCGAATATTCGGGAATGAAGTTCGGCATGTTCTTTGTCGGCGAATACGCTGGCATTGTCTTAATTTCCAGCTTGATCACGGTGTTGTTCTTTGGCGGCTGGCTTGGCCCTGTACTGCCCGGCATTGTCTGGTTTTTGATTAAGACAATGTTTTTCATCATATTCTTCGTACTACTGCGTGCTGCGACGTTTAGGCCCCGCTACGATCAATTGATGAGTTTTGGCTGGAAAGTTCTTCTCCCAATTGCGCTGGCCAATATCGCTCTGACCGCGGCGGCTGTAGTCGCCACCTCGTAGGCTGATATTGTTCATTTTTCTACTAACGTGAGTATTACTCGATGCTAAGCGTTCTGCGCACAATCTGGATGGTGCTACTGCACAGTTTCCGCAAGCGCGATACGGTACTTTATCCGGAAGTCAAACCCTATCTGCCCCCTCGCTACCGGGGACGGATCGTGCTCACCCGCGATCCCGACGGCGCTGAGCGCTGCGTCGCCTGCAATCTGTGTTCTGTGGCCTGCCCGGTGGACTGTATTAGCGTGATCAAAGGCGAGGACGAAACCGGGCGATGGTATCCCGACACGTTCCAGATCAATTTCTCGCGCTGCATCTACTGCGGCTTCTGTGAAGAGGCGTGTCCCACTTACGCAATCCAGCTGACCCCTGACTTCGAGATGGGTGAATTCGATCGCCAGAAGATGGTATACGAGAAATCCGACCTGACCATCAGTGGCGTCGGCAAACGCCCGGGCTACAATTATTATCGAGTTGCTGGCATGGCGGTCGGCGGCAAGGACAAGGGCGAGGCTGTAAGTGAATCCGAGCCCGTCGATATCAAAACCCTTTTGCCTTAGGACTCAGTCATGCAAGTCGTATTTTTCATTGCTGCATTGACTGCTATCGCCGCCACAGTTCGAGTTATCACCTGTGCCAATGCGGTGCATGCTTTGCTGTATCTAATCCTGTCGCTGATAGCGATCGCTGTCGATTTTTACGTGCTTGGCGCACCGTTCTCGGCTACGCTTGAAGTCATCGTCTATGCTGGCGCTATTATGGTTTTGTTCGTTTTCGTGGTGATGATGCTTAGCATCAACGATCAGACCGTCAAAACCGAGCGTCAGTGGCTCAAGCCAAGCATATGGATCGGGCCCGGATTGATGAGTATCGTTCTACTTGTCGTGCTGGCATTCGCCATCGCAACAGGCAATTCAAGCGCCGAGCTCAGCAGTACACCGCTTTCGGCTCACGCTATTGGCGCCAATCTGTTTGGGCCGTACGTGCTGGTCGTGGAGTTGACCGCTTTTATACTGTTAGCCGGCTTGGTGGTAGCCGCGCATCTAGGTCGGCCCCAACCCGACTCAGCGCGTCATGACGCCGAGCGCGGCAAAATCGACGTTCAAAACCGTTAATTTACACTGGATTAGTCATGCAGGTAATTCCCATGGGCTACGGCCTCGCATTGGCCGCCATCTTGTTCGTGCTCGGGCTGGCCGGGTTGGTTGTTCGTCGCAACATGCTGTTCATGTTGATGTGTTTAGAGATCATGCTAAATGCCGCCGGGCTAGCATTCATCGTGGCCGGTTCCCACCAAGGAACTGCCGATGGCCAGAGCATGTTTATTCTGATCATCGCCTACGCCGGTGCTGAAGCCAGCGTCGGGCTCGGGCTGCTTATTCAGTTATTCAACCGCACCCGCGACGTCGACGTCGCCGCCGCTAGTGAGATGAACGGATGAGTGCACTGTTTCTTATCATTGTTTTTCCGGTCCTTGGTGCGCTGGCGCTCTCGTTCTTCCCACGCATGAGCTATAACTCGGCTCGTATTATCGGTGCGGGCTCTGTGGGTCTATCGGCCCTGACCATGATCTGGTTAATGGTTGCGTGGTTCTCGGCCGGCGGCGGTGCCTACGTTCAGACGCTCTGGAACTGGGTTGATGTGGCACAGTTCCATATACCCTTGGCGCTACGACTGGACGGTCTGTCGCTGACCATGATCGGCGTGGTCGCGGGCGTTGGCTTTTTGATTCACCTGTTTGCGACCTGGTACATGGTTCATGATCTTGAAGGTGCGCCCGGTATGGCGCGTTTTTTCGCCTACATGAACTTGTTTATCGCCGCCATGTTGATTCTTGTGTTGGCGAGCAACCTGTTGGTGCTGTATCTCGGTTGGGAAGGCGTCGGACTCTGCAGCTATCTGCTGGTCGGCTACTACTTCGAAAAGGAAGCAAATGCCTGGGCGGCGTTCAAGGCATTTCTAATGACGCGAATCGGGGATGTCTCGCTGGGCATCGGATTGTTCATTCTTTTCATCAACTTCGGCACTTTGAATATCCACACGCTGTTGCAGCAAGCCCCGCAGGTCTGGGGCAGTGGCGCACCTATCGCTACTTTGACAGCCCTACTGATTTTGGGTGGCGCTGTTGGCAAATCGGCCCAATTGCCGCTGCAAACCTGGCTTATCGATGCCATGGCCGGTCCCACGCCGGTGTCAGCGCTTATTCATGCCGCCACTATGGTCACGGCTGGCGTTTACTTGATCGCCCGTTTGCACGGCTTATTCATTATCGCCCCGATCGCACTTGAAATCGTAGGCATAGTGGGTGGCATCACGTTACTGATCGCGGGTTTTGCAGCCATCGCCCAAACCGATATCAAGCGGGTGATTGCTTATTCAACCATGAGCCAAATCGGCTACATGTTTTTGGCCCTTGGCGTTGGTGCATGGCATGCAGCTATCTTCCACTTGATGGTCCACGCTTTCTTCAAGTCATTACTGTTTCTGACGGCCGGCTCAGTCATTATTGCCTGCCATCACGAGCAGAACATCTTTAAGATGGGGGGCTTGCGCAAACAACTGCCCTTCGATTACGCGTTGTTCTGGATTGGTGGCGGTGCTCTATCGGCATTACCTCTGATCACCGCCGGGTTTTATTCCAAAGACCATATACTATCTCTTGCGGCCGTAAACGGTCACGTGTACCTCTGGCTTATGGGGCTCCTCGGCGCATTTGTCACTGTGGTCTATACATTCCGCATGATATTCATCGTGTTTCACGGTGAACGCGGTATGAATGCCGAACCCGGGCGAGGCTGGATTATTCACCACACTCCGTTGATTGTGCTAGCCATTTTGTCGACGGTAATTGGGGCCTTCATTCATCAGCCATTGGATGGTGTGTTGCCTTCGGCTTCCGATGCGAATTCGCTTGGTATGGAAATACTGCTGGAAGTCATATCCAGCCTTGTGTCTCTCGGCGGACTAGTGATCACCGCCGCCGTATTTCTCGGCGCCCGCGATGCGCTTGCCAAGGTGGTTGCAAGCGACGCTGGCCAGAAGATCCATCAGTTCTTGTTCGGTGGTCTGGGCTTCGACACACTGTATGATCGATTGTTCGTGCAACCTTACTACTTTGTCGCGCGACTCCATCGAGTCGACTGGATCGAACGCATCGCCAATATCGTTCCAGCCACGGCCTTGCTGTTCAACGACGGTCTGGCCACCACTCAGTCGGGTCAACTGCGGTGGTACGCCTTTTCGATCTTCGGCGCGGCGTCGATTTTCCTAATCATTTTGGTGCTCGGATAAATGATACTTGTCTGGCTACTGCTCATACCCTTTGTCGCCGGCGCCCTTTGTTATGCGCTGGACTCCAGCCGCGGTCAGGGTGCGTCACGCTGGATTGCCCTGATCGGCAGCGGGCTAATCCTACTGATCGCTTTAGCACTTTGGGCTACTGGCAATTACCACCTAACCAACGCAGTCCAAGGCACGGCCCAGTGGCACACCCAGTTCCAGCTGGAATGGATACCCAGCCTGGGTATCAGCTTCCACCTCGCACTGGACGGGCTGTCGGTCATCATGTTGCTCCTAACCGGCATCATGAGTGTTTTGGCTGTTGCCAGCAGCTGGGGGCAGCCACGCAATCGCGAAGGACTGTTTTACGCCAACCTGATGTGGCTTATTGGCGGTGTGGTTGGCATTTTTCTCGCAATCGATCTCTTCGCCTATTTCTTCTTCTGGGAAATGATGCTCATCCCGATGGCGCTTTTGGTCGCTCTCTGGGGCCATGATGGGTCGAGCGTTGCTGCCAAGCGGGCGGCAGCAATCAAGTTTTTCATCTACACGCAAGCCAGCGGGTTGTTGATGCTGGCGTCGATCATCGGGCTGGTGATCGTCCATTATGAACAGACCGGAGCGGTCACCTTCGACTATCAGGCTCTATTGCAAACGTCCCATGGCGGTGCATTCGGCATGGTACTGATGCTCGGTTTCTTCATCGCCTTTGCGACCAAGCTCACGACGATTCCGTTTCATGGCTGGTTGCCCGATTTCCACACCCACTCGCCGAGTGACAGCAGCGTTGATCTGACGGGCGTATTGGTCAAGACCGGGGCCTACGGTCTGCTTCGCTTCGCTCTGCCCCTGTTTCCTCATGCTTCGGCCGAATTCGCACCGGTCGCTATGATTCTCGGCTTGATTGGAATCTATTATGGAGCCGTGGTCGCCTTTGCCCAGACAGACATGAAGCGTTTTGTGGGCTATACCAGCATTGCCCACATGGGGTTTGTTCTCATCGGCATCTATGCCGGTACACTGTTGGCTGTCCAAGGCGCGATTTTGCAGCTGCTCGCCAGCGCTCTGTCGACTGCTGGGCTGTTTCTTGTCAGTTCCCAGCTTTACGCGCGACTCGGTACCCGCGACATGCGCTCCCTTGGGGGTTTATTCGGCTTGATGGGCGCCATGCCCGGTTTCGCGCTGGTGTTTTCTATCGCCGCGTTGGGTATGCCGGCAACCGCCAATTTTCTGGGCGAATTCCTGGTGCTGTTCGGCGCATTCGCCCACTGGCCGGTTATCGTAGCCTTTGCGGCAGCCGGCCTGATTTTAGCCGCGGTGTATGCGCTGTATCTCCTGCATCGCGTTTATTGGGGGCCGCCCTCGATCAAGACTCCCACGTCGGGGCTTGCTTCTCGTGAATATGCCAGTCTGTTATTGATCGTGGCCCTGACCTTGATTATCGGTCTTTATCCGGCTTCCGTCCTACAAGTAACCACCGGCACTGCGCACGAAATTGCGCACTGGTTTGCCGGGCCCGTGTCCGCTGTCTCGAGTTCCCAGCCATGAGTTCAATCTCGATGCAAATCGTCGCCATTCTTGCACCGCTGATTGTCACGGCGACGATCGTCCTGACAATCGGCGCGGTTGCCTTTACACGTTCTCACCGCATCATGGCCGGGTTGTCGAGCACCGGTCTGGTACTGGCGTTGCTAGGGCTTATCCCCGCCAGCATTACGGTGCCCATTCAGGTCACACCACTTTATATCGTGGACGGTTTCGGCCTGTTCTACATGGCCCTGATCCTTATCGCAGCGCTAATTTCGGCGATTTTAGCCTACGCTTATTTTGAAACCCAATCAGACTATCGAGCGGAGTTCTACATTCTGCTGCTGTGCGCCACACTGGGCGCTCTGTCGCTGGTGGTCTGCTCGCATCTGGCTTCGCTGTTCATCGGCATTGAACTGGTATCGGTGCCACTTTACGGCATGGTGGCGTACGCTTATCGAGATTCGGTTTCACTCGAAAGCGGACTTAAATATATGATTCTGTCGGGTGTGGCATCAGCATTCTTCCTGTTCGGCATGGCGCTGATGTTCGCTGCCTCCGGCTCCCTCACCTTCACCCACATCGGTCAGAATCCTGGCGGCAGTCAGCTGCTGTTGTTGGGTGTGGGAATGCTCGTAGTAGGTCTGGCATTCAAGTTGTCGATAGCGCCATTTCATCTTTGGACGCCCGACGTTTACCAAGGAGCTCCTGGGCCCGCCTCAACATTCCTAGCAACCGTCAGCAAGGTCGCCATATTTGCTGCCCTGCTGCGTTTTTTCCAGACATCCCCAGTCGCCCAAAATGCTTGGCTGCACGTGCTGATTATTGCACTGGCTTTCATATCCATGTTGGTGGGGAATCTGCTGGCGCTGCGTCAGAACAACCTCAAACGGCTGCTTGGTTATTCCTCAATTGCACATCTCGGTTATATCCTCACAGCCATTGCGGCTGGTGGCCCACTGGCAGCCACTGCGGTCGGCGTGTACTTCGCGGTTTATATTTTGACGTCACTTGGCGCGTTCGGTGTTGTATCGGTGGTTTCCAGCCCCTTTACCGGGACCGAGGCGAGCGATCTGTCCAACTACCGAGGACTATTTCGCCACCAACCGACATTGGCAGTGACACTAGCCGTGATGATGATTTCTCTGGCCGGTATTCCCATTACATTCGGTTTCATAGGTAAGTTCTACGCCTTGCTCGTAGCCGTCAACAGTGGACTTTGGTGGCTGGTTGCAGCGTTGATCATCGGCAGCGCCATGGGGCTTTACTATTATTTGCGCGTAACCTTTATACTCTTTGGGGCCTATGAGGGTGATGCGCAAAAATCCTTGACGGAATCATCATCGCGAACAGCTATCATGGCGCTTAGTTTACTTGCTGCATTGGTCATCGCGCTCGGCATATATCCGACACCGCTCATCGACTTGGTGAACGTCGCCGGGATAGCCGTCCCCGCCTGATTTGTTCGCTAACCCAATATGCGCCGATGCACGCTTTGATGGTCATCGGCCATATTTACCCATTCTTACGCGGACGGGCTCGGGTTGTCTTTCGAGTGTGGCCTGCAGCAAAGCCTTAAGGTCCAGGCGATAACTGCCCTCATACGTTGAATGCAAATAGGGGTTACAGACGCCGACACCGCTCCACGTTGGGACGAATTGGATGTTCACCGCGTAGCCAGGCACCGTATTCGCCCTTAGACCATCTGCCTGGCTCGGCAGGACATAGTGGATCAGGTAGTTTTGCCTGACTTTCAAACTCATAGTGGCTATTCGTCAAGGAAAGGTCACTGGAACATGCTCACCGACCTCAGCCTGTGCATTCGTTCCCTCTATCTGGGTAACGGTGATGTCGTGTTCGACGAGCTGGCTATCGAGCGTATATTGGGCTGGTGTCAGCAATGCCGCCGAGTTGCCGTCTTAGGGCTTGGAAGGATGACCGGTGATGCTGGAGCTCTTGGGGTCGATCTCGTCGGTGCCGTTGACCGTGCTCGGCAGCATACAGTTGGAAAGCTCCGCGCCTCTTACCGCGTTGATCGAGTAGTACTCGAAGTCACAGGCTCGCTTACGCCGATATGGGATCTTGCATCCGCCTGACTCTGAGGTTCCTTGAGCGCGGTGAATCAAGAGGAGTCATCCTCGCCAACCATGAACCCGCTGATCTGAGTATCACACGGTGGGATCATGGCGGTGTATATCCGTGCCATCGTAGGTTTTGATGAAATTCCCATAAAAAAGGCGGTCAATTGCTGGGCTAATAGCAAGCTGTGCGTTTGGTTACCTAATGCGAGCGCCCTTCTGATCTGACAAAATTTTTGCGTGTTCGCCCCGAAATCCACTGCATTACCGAAAAACCCGGCTCAGGCCTTATGTGAGGCAAATAGGATGCGCCGGAAATCGAATAGTTGGATTGTTCAACGTCGCCGTTGCGCCCTGACCGGTATAGGTTTGTGATGTTTTGTGGACGGTCACCATCAGCGGGGTGAGAAAGATATTAAGCCGAGAGTTGGTGTGGCCGTTGTAAATGGCCCAGATTGGCTTGCTTGGCTCGAAATCAAAACCGATGAAGCTCGATTGCTGCTCAAATGAGGCGTTTTTCAATCCGGTNNCGCGAAAATCCCGACAGCCTTGCTCCCCCTCACTCCTTCCGACAAGCCCAACATTACGGATAGTGCTGCCACCAGCGACACCCAACAGGCCCAAATTATTTGGTCTAGCCGAACCCTCAAAAATATCGGTTAAGGCGGTATTGTGGTTTTGCCACGAAAAAATATTCCCACAAGCATGCGCCCGGCGCCATTGGTAACGGTACCGGTGAGGTTGCGGCCCAGCACGTTATTGTCACCGAGATGGGCTTGCATAGAGTGCAGTTCCGACATGCTCAGGATGACGTGGTACACCGACGGCGCGGCGCTGTAGTTGGCGGGGCCTCCATTATTCCTGCCAGAAACATAGGGCCGGTGGTGATGTCGAAATTTGGCGGGCTTGTCAGATACGGCGTGTTCCGTTTGCCTGCGTAGGCGCAGTTCGAAGATTGGAATCCGATGGGCAGAGTCGATCCAGTTGGGCCGTGGTCAGGCCCTGGATGTTGCCGCTGCTCGAGGTGCCCACGCCACGTCAAACCGACCCGCTAGCCCTGCTGTTGTCCCAGTCGTCATCGGTGGTCGTGGTGATGTTGGAGTTTTACCCCATAAAGCCGCCGATATTTATGCGCGTGTGTCCGTTATTGTGCCGGAAACCGGGGACCCAGACCCGCCAATTTAACGACTACCGCGGTCACCGGCGCGTTGCCGCTTGTCTGATCTTGTGCTTCCATTTGGGGCGGGTCGGCATGCCACAAGCCATCCGGTAGCGTCCGGTCACTGTCTCCGTCGCAGTGCGGTCGTAGAGGACGACTTCAAACTCATCTAGGTCGGGTAGAAACAGGCCGGAGGTAGCCATTCTGGTGTAGCGGTGCTGCCAGCTCACCCTCAAGGCTTTGAGATACCCCAGACGAGGGATTTGCTGGTGACCTTAGCCGACATGCCTGAGGTCTGAGGCGACCCTTAGTCGATCGCGGAGCGCGGAGTTCAGGCGAGATAGACCATCATCCGGGAAGTCACTGCTTTTTTCGGCGATCGAGACCGTCGCCGGGATCGAATGGCGCACGGTGACCGGATTGTTGGCCCGGCCCTGAACGAGTAGCGTCTTGAAGCTCGACGCCGAATTGACCAGCTTGTACATCTTTTTCTTGGCCAACCAGCAGCTCTCGGGCCCTTTTGGGTCTGNNAGGCGAGATGACCAGAAACTCAGCAATCTCGAAAACCGCGTTCTGGAGGTGATAGTAGGGGCATCGCCGTGCCAGTCGTACCATGTCTCACGGATATCGGGGCACCCAGCGTGGGCTAGGGCTTAGCACACGCGGGTGTGTTCCAGGCTGATCGGGCTCAGCAGTCTTGGTGAGGTAGCTGCGACCACTGGGGGGCTGATGACAAAACGCATAGCGCTGGGCGCCAAGATAGTCGCGGAGCCGAGGGTGATCGCCCGACGTGACATCGATCACAATGTTCATATCGTCGTTATCAGCACGCCGACTCAATGGATTCACGCGCAGCGAGCTGTCGAACGCCGGCGGCTGAGTGTGCAGGAAGTCGGTGGTCTGGTTGACCCAGCCCTACCTGGCGTCGGCCCAATCAGGCCACATTGCGTTGTGTTCAGCGAGCAAGCCGACGAACTCGGTCGAGGGCTGGGACCTAAGGTTGAGGTCGAAATTTATGGGCCGAAATGAACAAACCCTGGGTGAAGCGGTTCGAGACAAAAACTCTGGCAGGTCATAAACATATCAAGCCGGCCGATGGATTCGACGACCCATTATGGAACGCTCCGTGCAGGTAGTGGGCCATATTCGAGACGATCTTGTAAGAGAGAAACCCGAGCTTGCCCCGTCAGCGCAGTACTTCTCATGCCGTGAACACGCCAATCCGATCACGCAAGGAACTCTTCGTTTAACCAGTAGTGTTCTGGCTTGTTTCAAGATCGACAATCACACCGGGATTCAATCGATTGCCGGGATCAAGCGCCTGTTTGACGGCGCGGGTCATCGCGATTTCGCCCTGAGACTTGTAATGCCCCAGATCTGTCACTTTCAACCGGCCGATACCGTGCTCGGCGGCGATCGATCCCCCCATTTCGACAACCATATCGTGCACCACGCGGTGCACCAACTCAGACTGGGCTATAAAGGCCGCGTCATCACTCTGGGGTGGACGGGTGAGATTAAAGTGAATGTTGCCATCACCGAGATGCCCGAACGGACACGGCCGAACCCCAGGCAGCAGGCGATTCATGGCCGGTAACGCTTGATCAAGGAAAGCCGGCATCCGTGAAATGGGCAGAGCAATATCGTGTTTGATAGATGCCCCGGCAGCCCGTTGGGCGGCGGGGATAGACTCGCGTAGCCGCCACTGAACCGCCCGTTGTTCAGGCGTGTCGGCAATTGTGTAAGCCAAGGCCGCTTGGTCGTTTAGAGCGGCGTTCAAGACTTCGTCGAGCAGGCTCGGCAGATCCCCACCGTTGGCTGAACTAGCCAATTCCAACAAAACATACCATTCGCAATCTGTAGTAATGCGTAGCTCATCTGCCGCGATGTACTCGCGGACTAGTTGCACCGCCTGGTTGGCCATCAGTTCACAAGCCACAACCTGACCGCCGGATCGATCGATAAGTGTCTCAGTGATCGCCAGTGCATCAGCCGGCGCTGCAACCGCGCACAGGGCGGTGGCGCGTTGGCGTTCCGGGTACACAAGTTTCAATGTGGCTGCCGTTATGATGCCGAGCGCACCTTCGCTGCCGATAAACAGATCACGCAGATCAAACCCGCTGTTGTCTTTGCGAAGAGGTGACAGGCTCGACCAGACTTGGCCATCTGCAAGGACTACTTCCAAACCGAGCGTAAGATTGCGCATGGTGCCGTAACACAGCACGTTCAAACCGCCCGCGTTGGTAGCTAGGTTGCCTCCAATCCGGCACTGATCTCCAGACGCTAGCGATAGCGGAAAATAACGGCCAGACTCGGCTGCAGCTGATTTTGCATCGGCCAGCACAACACCGGATTCCACCGTCATCGTATTGTCAGCGGGGTCCACACCCCGGATTTGGTTCATTCGCTCTAGATTGACGATGACGTGACTTTCCGGATCACTCGCGGCACTTCCCCCTACAAGGCCGGTATTGCCCGATTGTGCAATTATTTTAACGTCATAGCGAGCGCAAGCTTGAACCACAGCCGAAACCGCTTCAATAGAGGATGGCCGCACCACGGCCAAGGCTTCGGGCATAAATGCACCCCGCCACTCGCGCAGATACGGCGCGGCGTCAAGACCAATCTTTACACCCTCAGTGCCGACAGCTCGAGTCAGCAGGTCATAGAATGTTTGGTTCAAGACCGCTTCAACAAGTCGCTCAAGGCATCCTCGATGTCGTCAAATGAGAATGTAAAACCGGCCTCCTGCAGCGCTTTGGGTACAGCGCGCTGTCCGGTCAACAACAGGTGCGACATTTCCCCCAGCAATATTTTCAAGACTGGCGCCGGGACACGAGCCAAAGTCGGCCGGTGCAGAACACGCCCCAGTGCTTTGGTGAAGGTCTGGTTGGTTACGGGGTTGGGTGCCGTCAGATTGAATGCACCAGCCGCTGATTCGTTGTCGATTAAAAACCGAATGGCGCGGACTTCATCACGAATATGAATCCACGGCATATATTGCTGGCCGCTGCCGAGCGGCCCGCCCAGACCCAACCGAAACGGCGTGAGCATTTGAGCCAACGCGCCGTCATCCGCGCCCAGTACGAGCCCGGTACGGATACGACACACCCGCACGTCGTATTGTTCAGCCTCACGCGCGGTCGATTCCCAATCGTTGCAGAGTCGCGACTGAAATTCATTACCGGCCGATGTCGTTTCATCGACCAGCGTATCGCCGCAGGCACCGTAATAACCAACGGCCGATCCATTGATCAAAACGGGCGGCGGCGTTGAACAGGCACGGATATAAGCCACTACGTCTTCAGTGATATGCAGTCGCGATTCCCATATTTCTTTTTTTCGGGCCTCGGTCCAACGTCCAGCCGCGAGATTCTCGCCAGCCAGATTGATGATGGCATCAGGTACTTCTGCCCCGGAGAGGGACAAAACAGGCCGCGCATCTCTGGGTAATACCGAACGCGCGCGTACGACATCGCGGGTCACGACATCGACTTCCCACCCATCTGCCAACAAGTCAGCACACAGCCGTTTGCCAATAAATCCGGTGCCACCGGTTATCAGTGCTCTATGCATGGTCGTTTATCCATTATCAAAGGCACTTCCATGATGCATCGTCAAGACCCATCGTGCCAGAGTCCAATGGGATATTTGGGCTAATAGTGGGTTTGATAAGCATGCGTTCAGCCCGACATGCCAAGCGATTTGTGATGGAGTCGGCAGTGGCGAGTGCAAATCAATGTAGCACAGGCAAAATATACGACGACGCTGGCGTGCCAAACGTGATGACCATACAGCGCGTAAAGTCACTATAGAGCCGATCGAGATTCATAACGAGCGCCACGCGCAAACCTGAGTCAGGTCTAGTCGGCTCCATATGAGATGAACCGACACCTATCCAGTCGCGCTTGGCCTATCAAACCATTTTGGTTCAATGGCCAAGCGCGAAGGACACGCTCTAAATTACATGGACAACCCCTTAATCGCCGGTTTCCAGTAATCGGTCATGGACTACTCAACGTTCAACTGCCTTAGGGCTAGGTAGCAGTATTTGTTGACTTCGTTTAGGACGAAATTGTATTAAACCTGATTGGGGCCCTAGTTCTGGGCCGTGGCTTGCAATTTGTCCTGCGTGCGATATTCGAAATCGCTAGCGTCATGACGTTCGTGCAATTGCTCTTCCGGCTCACCGAAGACGCGATTGACCATGCGGCCTCGTCGGACAGCTGGCCGCGAATCGATTTCTTTTGCCCAGCGTTGCAGGTTTTTATATTCCTGCACTTGCAAAAATTCGCCAGCGTTATAGAGACGGCCGAGCGCTAACTGTCCGTACCACGGCCAGGTGGCAATGTCGGCAATCGTATAATGGTTACCAGCCAGATAGGGCGTTTGCGCCAGCCGCTTGTCCAGAACGTCAAGCTGGCGTTTGGTTTCCATTGTAAAGCGATCGATGGCGTAGGGCACCGTTTCGGGGGCGTAGTTGTAGAAGTGCCCGAAGCCACCACCTAGAAAGGGGGCACTTCCCATTTGCCAGAAAAGCCAATTCAAGGTTTCGGTGCGAGTCGGGTGATCATGCGGCAAAAACGCATCGAATTTTTCAGACAAATACATCAGGATCGAGCCCGATTCGAAAACACGCGTTGGCGTGGTTGTGTTGTAGTCGACCATCGCCGGTATTTTCGAGTTTGGGTTGATCGCGACGAATCCAGTTGAAAACTGATCCCCGTCGCCGATCCTGATGGGCCAGGCATCGTATTCGGCCTCTTTATAGCCTGCTTCCAACAACTCTTCGAACATCACCGTTACCTTGACGCCATTCGGCGTGGCCAGTGAATAAAGTTGAAAATCGTGTTCGCCAACCGGTAACTCCTGCTCATAGCGGGCACCGGCGTAGGGCCGGTTGATACCGGCAAATGTGCCACCGCTTTCCTGTTCCCAAGTCCAGACGGCGGGCAATGTGTCGCTGGGTTGACTCATGGTTGTAATCTCAATTTGGCTTGAATGTAGGTAATTGGTGTCGTGGCTCACCACAGCATCACAAATACTTCCAATGCTTTTATGGGAACGATATAGCACGAGGCAAGCACGTTAACCCAGTCATTATCCGAGATTGCTTCAATATATCGGCTACGCTCCACGGATTGTGAAACCTTGCTCACCGCGCTAGGATAGATTCAGTGTGCGGCGGTAGCTCAGCTGGTAGAGTGCGACCCTCCCAAGGTCGAGGTCGCGGGTTCGAATCCCGTCCGCCGCTCCAT
>DHHU01000005.1 GCA_002403445.1 Salinisphaeraceae bacterium UBA4764
ACCACGCGGCTGGCGGAACTGCCGGTGGCGCGGGCGGTGTAGTCGGCCGTTACTCCGGATGAGTGCAGGATCTCGATGCGCAACTTGCCTTGCCTTGCCTAAGCATGTTTTGGTAACTGCGAATTGCTTGGCGAGGATCTGATCTGACTACCGCCTACATCCTCTTTCCGATCTATTTCGCCGGGATTGCCGCCGGCAGCGAATGGTTGTCGCGTGGCCTGCATCGCGTGGGGATCGGTTTTGCACTGCTGCCAGGGCTGCTCGGCCTTATCACGGCTCTGGGGGCCGACTCACCGGAGATCACATCCGCCATAACTGCTATGTTAGGCGGCGACCATGAAGTGGGCGTGGGTATCGTGCTGGGATCAAACCTGTTCAACCTAGCCGCACTCATGGGGCTTAGTGCAATTGTGGCTGGACACATCGCTATGCAGCGCAACGTCCTAGCCTTCAACGCGGTAGTGTCACTGATGGAAACCGGCTTGGTTGCTCTCATGATACTGCACGTGCTGAGCCCGATCACCGGCATGACAGCGCTGGCTGTAATTTTTTCGGTGTACGTGTTCGCCGTATCGATGCCCAGTGACGTGGTCAGGCGCTCGCCGCTGCCCGGGCAGATACGACGCAGGCTCGCAGCATTCCTGGAGGATGTGCACACGCATCACCACAAGCATCAGAGCTCGGAAAAACAGGAACAGCCGGGCTGGCGCAGCCTTATCGGCATCGTCTTAGCACTTGCGTTGATCGTCGCTGGAAGCATGGGTACGGTACATACTGCCATTGCCATTGGCGATGCCTGGAACATCCCGCACGAGCTGATTGGCGCCCTGCTGCTGGCAGCACTGACCGGCTTTCCGAACGCTTACACCTCGATCCGGCTGGCGTTAAGCGATCAAGGGACCACCGTGGTGAGCGAAACCTTCAACAGCAACACCATCAACATGGTGATCGGAGTCGGGATGCCAGCCCTTATTTTTGGGATGGTACACAAACCCGTGGCCGTTACGGAAATGTGGTGGCTGCTGGGGCTCACTGCATTGGTGGCCACCGTCACATGGATCGGCAAAGGACTGACACGTAGCCACGGTATGCTCATCGTCACCTTGTATCTTGCGTTCGTGGCAGCTCGCGTAATCTTGTCCTGAGCAGCGAGCAAGGAGCTCCGACAAAACCAGAGGGGCGGAATCAACGGCCCCGTTTGTCGGTGCGGTGACGTTCAATAATAATGACGCGGACAATGAAATTGTCATCCCAAGTTTCGAAGAAGCGGTGCGTTGCAAAACAAAATGCGGGCACGCTATTGCGGTCTCACGGTGGGATGCGGGCCAATTAGATCCATTTAGCGCAGAACGTGCGCCCAGGCATGTCCTTCCACTAAGCCGTTTTTCGGTATCCAACCATCGTGTCCTTATCGATATTGGCCTTTAATTCTTCCGGATCGTTTACTTGATTTCGGGTGCTTTAAGTGGCAATAGCGATGATGCGCCCTCTCGGAGGGGCGAACATCAGCTTGCTTTGTGGCTTTTACTATCGAAGTCAGCGTTTTCGGCATCGCACTCGTGATTTGGGATAATCAGACGAACATGCGCGCGATTCGAGAAAACGCCGAAGCCAACGATTCAGTTTACGTTGGGGGCTTGGATGGCACTGACCGGATTACTATTGCAATCCGGCCAGTGTCGCTTCGCATTAAAGCTGAATTTGGCCGCCTCCCTGGCCGCCACTGCCGTAGCCGCCCTGGCCCGGCACTTGGATTTTTTGCGACTGTTCACGCTGCATCTGCTTGAGTTCTTCTATGGCGCGTTCGGCTTCGGCATTGACGGCCTCAGGATATTTCTGGATGGCCTGCGATAGCGAGGTGGCATCCAGATCGAACGAAAGGGGCAGGTTGCCGGCCGGCGTCATCAAGCTGGCCGAGCCTTCGTAACGCACTTCGCGTGCCGGATCATCCTCACCATCTCGCGTGACAGGAATCAGACGGCGAATACTGCCCACTTTGAGATCGGTATAGCTTTCTTCGCGATAGAGATTGTCGGCATCAATCTGAATATCGGGTATTCCGGTTTCAGCCATGATTATTTCTCGTTCGTTGAATTGTGTTGCGTGCGATGCTATCACCCGCCGCATTCAGCCAGTATTGCGCATGCCAGCGGCAATCGCATTGATGGATCGCAACACCGGGTCCAGCCAGATTCGGTCGCCTTGTTCGCGATAACGTTTAAGGGCGGCGATCTGGATCTGGTTGAGTGGATCCAGATACGGCTGGCGTCGTGCGATTGAGCGTGCCAAAACCGCTTGGTTTTCCAAAAGGGCAGACTCGCCGGTGATGGCAAGCACGCCTTTGACTGTGCGCTCGTATTCTGCGCGTATCGTGTCGAATATAGCACTATGGCCTTCGGCGAGTGACGCATAGTCGGCTGCAATGTTCATGTCGGCCTTGGACAAGGACATTTCAGCGTTGTCGATAATGGTGCGGAAATACGGCCAATCGTTATACAACTGACGCAGTCTGGCGTTGTCGACGCCGGCGTTAGCAAACGCCGTGCCCAGCCCAAGCCAGCCAGGCAACGTGTGGCGCGACTGGGCCCAGGCAAATACCCAGGGAATAGCCCGGATAGCGGACTTGCCGGCTTCAAGTTTGGGCCGGGAACCGGGGCGTGAACCGATGTTGAGTGCGCCGATTTCTGCCGTGGGCGTCGCGGTCGAGAAATACTCAAAGAAACCCTCGGTATTTTCGGTCAAATCACGATAAAAACGCTCGCCAGTCTCAGCTAGAATACTGGCTTCCGAGGAATAATCCGCATCCGGCCCCTCCAAACCGCTGGCCTTGAGTGTGCCGGTAACGCCCAGTGCCAACTCGGAGATCGCGGTTTCTGGGTTGGAGTATTTGGCGAAAATCATTTCGCCCTGTTCGGTGAATTTGACTGCCGAGCGCACCGTACCGGCGGGTTGTGAACCCAGCGCTTCATGTGTCGGACCACCGCCACGACCCACGGTCCCTCCACGACCGTGAAACAAAACACAGTCGATATCGTGTTTTTGGCAACAACCCACGGCGACCTGCTGAGCACGGTAGAGTTGCCAGCGCGAGGTCATGATGCCGCCGTCCTTGCAGGAATCGGAATAACCCAGCATAACTTCCTGGCGCAGCGACCCATCGTTGCCCGCAGCCAGATACGCTCGATAACTCGGCTCGACCAGCAAGGCATCCAAAACCGGCTCGATGTGCTCTAGATCGGCAATGGTTTCAAACAGCGGCGAAATGGCCAGCGACGGCGCGTGGGGCTGGCCCGGTTCATATAAACCGGTGACGCGCATCAGCCATATCAAAGCCAGCACGTCCGAGACTTGATGCGTCATGGAAATGACATAGCTGCCAAACGCATCGGCGCCCAGCGTAGCGGTGAATTCACGCACAACGGTCAGGCTCGACAAAGTTTCGCTGACCGGGCTCGACAGTTGCAATTCTTCGATCGACCGCGGCTCGGCACGATTCATCTCGGACCGCAGAATCTCGCAACGTCCGGAGTCATCACGCTCGGCGTAATCATCGGCCACACCTAACCCGCGCAGCATTTCATCGACGCATTCGGTATGGCGCGTGGATTCTTCACGCAGATCAAGCTTGGCCAGATGGAAACCGAACGTCTCGACCTGACGCTGAAAGTCCTTGATTTCACCGTTGGCGATATTGCGGTCGTTGTGACCAGCAAGTGAGTCGCGAATGATGCGAATCTCATCGACAAGCTCGCTGGCATCACTATAGGCCAATGCCGGGCGCTCAGTACGTTCGGCCGCCAGCCGCAACTCAAGCTGGATCTGGTCGACCATTGCGGCCAGACGACGTCGAATCAGGTAGAGCTTGCGCCGATAAGGCTCGGCGGCGTAGCGCTGCGGCCGCATGCCAGTCTGCGTGGCAATGCGGTTTTCATCGGCCGCCAGTGCTTGCCAGAAAGCCTCGCTGGGCGAACACCAGCGCGCTGAAAACGACAATCGGTTGGATAGATAATCAATGCGTTCAAGATACAGCTTGAGAATCTCGCGGGCTTGCAGCCGCAGCGCAAACCGGGTTTCACGCGAAGTTACGTTGGGGTTGCCATCGCGATCGCCCCCGATCCAGCTGCCAAAATCCAACACGACCGGGGCCTCGACATCGGCCCCGTAGTGCTCGTTCAAAGCAGCCTCAAGCCGACGGTATACCACTGGCACGCTCTCAAAAAGCGAGGCCTGGAAATAATAAAGCCCGTTGCGAATCTCATCCTCCACCGAGGGGCGGGTACGGCGCAGCTCTTCGGTTTTCCAGAGAACCTCGATGTTTTCGCGGATGTTTTGTTCGATTTCCTCTTGCCGCCTCCCGTCTGGGTTATTGAACGAGAGTTCGTGAAACCATTCGAACAGGCGCCGCAACGCATCCAGTATAGCGCGCGGTTTGGCCTCGGTCGGATGCGCCGTGAATACCGGCACGAAGGCTATACGACTCAGCCGTTCCATGACCTCGTCGAAAGAGGCATCCTCAGCCTTGAGATCGGCCAGCGTGCGCGAGAACGAGCCCACCGGCTGCTCACTGGCCGGCTCCGCCAACTGATGCCGCCGACGCCGATGCGCGTGTAGCTCTTCGAGCAGATTGGCGAGATTGAAATAAATTGCGAAGGCACGCGTGACTTCAGTCATGGTCTCCGCCGGCAGACCATCAATGATCGCCCTCAATTCAGCAGCGCGCGTTGCCTCGCCCTCAGGATCAGCCCGCACCGTGATGTAGCCCTGACGCAGCGTTTCAACCGTGTCGAAAACACCAGGGCTGGCCTGAGCGCGCAGTACCTCACCCAGCAGTGCGCCGGCCAGCCGCACTTGAGCACGAAGTTCCTGATCGTTGTCTGGCAAGGCATCATCAGAAGGAGTGATGCCGCGATCGGCCTCGGTCATGTTTTAATCCAGTTTCGATAACAACTGGCAAAATAGCAGCGTCACTAGGCCCTGACCACACCGACAGTCGCTGCCAATCCGGCGGTTGACGGATCTCTCGCGCTAACCGACGCTATATTTGCCGCCCGCAAGCAAACCGCCTATGAGGACTTACTGCCCCAACTGCGCAGCCCTGATTGAACGCCGGATCCCCGAAGGCCAAGATCGAGAGCGCGATATCTGTAGCGCCTGTGGTGAAATTTTTTACGACAATCCCCGCAACGTGGTCGGCACGATCGTTGAGCGCGACGGTGCGGTATTGATGTGCCGACGTGCAATCAGCCCGCGCCGTTATTTTTGGACAGTGCCGGCGGGGTTTCTTGAGCTTGGGGAATCTGCATTCGAGGGCGCGGCACGAGAAACCCTCGAGGAGGCAACCGCCGAAGTCCAAAACGGCGAATTATTCGCCATGCTGGATGTCATCCACATTGGACAGATCCATATCTTTTATCGCACGCGGTTGATCAGCGATCACTGGGCACCGGGGGCGGAGTCCGATGCCGTTTGTTTTCTAAAAGAAGATGAAATCGATTGGTCGCAATTGGCGTTTCCATCGATTCACCGCGCCCTCACCCACTACTTCAACGACCGACGTCGCGGCCATTTCGAACCGCATATGGAAAAACTTTTCCGCGATAGCTGGGAGACCCTGGGTCTAGACCTCGAACCGCGGTAACTTAAAGTAGTGCTAAACTTAACGGTTATTAGACCTGTTAAGAGAATAGTGACCATGACCTACGTGGTACTGGAAAACTGCATCAAGTGCAAATACACCGACTGCGTCGAAGTTTGTCCGGTGGACTGTTTCCACGAAGGCCCGAATTTTCTAGCCATCGACCCGGAAGAATGCATCGATTGCACTCTCTGCGAGCCGGAGTGCCCGGTCGAGGCGATCGTCTCTGAAGACGACGTGCCCGAGGATCAGAAAGAATTCGTACAGCTCAACGCCGACCTTGCAGCCAAGTGGCCGGTGATCGACGAAGTCAAGGAGGCGCCCGCTGACGCCGACGAGTGGGCCGACAAACCCAACAAGCGCCAGCTACTCGAAGAATAGCTGGGCTCCCGGCCTGTCAGCCGCGCGGATGATGTGCGGCGTGGAGCTTTTTTAACCGCGCGTTGGCCACGTGCGTGTAAATCTGCGTGGTCGATAGATCTGCGTGGCCCAACAACATCTGTACCGCACGTAAATCGGCACCGTGATTCAGCAAATGGGTGGCGAAGGCGTGGCGTAGCGCGTGCGGTGAAATTGGTTTCCGGATGCCTGCGGCTGCGGCATGTCGTCGAATACGGTGCCAGAAGTTCTGACGCGTCATGCCGGTCCCCCGTGAGGTCACAAACAGCCGGTCGCATACCGCGGCGCCAAGCAATACGCCACGCGCGCGCTGCAAATAGTCACTTACCACGGCCACTGCCGGCTCGCCCAGTGGCACGACGCGCTCACGGCCCCCCTTCCCAGTCAGGCGAATCATGCCCTGCCGGAGATTAATTTGATCACGGCCCGCCCCGACCAACTCCGAGACCCGCAGACCGGCGGCATACATTAGTTCCAGCATAGCGTGATCGCGCTGTCCCAACGCCGACCCGTCATTGGGCGTGGCCAGCAAAGCTTCGATATCCGCTTCGCTAAACGTTGTCGGCAAGCGCTGGACGGTGGTCGGCATATCGATGTCATGGGTCGGATCAGACATTACGCCGCCGTTCCGGCGCTGGTAGCGATAAAACTGACGTAGGCTGGATAACAACCGCGCCTGACTACGGCCGTTTACGCCGACGGCACCCAGATGGGCCAGGAACTGCGTGATCGTTACACGATCGGCAGCGAACAAATGCTGTGTCGGTGAAAGCCACTCTGCGAAACGCGCCAGGTCATCTCGATAAGCCGCGAGCGTCGAGTCGGCCAGGCCGCGTTCAGCCCACAGCCCATCGATAAATGATTCAATCGTTTGGCTCTCGGCCGCTGGGAGTCGATCAATTCTTGCCATGGCTCCAGCGTATAATGGATTCGTTAATTTGGCGATTACCGAGTTACCCATGCCGGATGGCGATAACCGCAATACCCGGCCCTCCGACTTGGCGAAGACGCGTCTTGGCGGCGGCAAAATGGTCCTGGACCCCGGCCAACAAACCGCGCTTCAAGCGCTTGATCGGGTATTCGACGAACTCACAAGTAACCAGATCACCCGGACGTGGTTAGGGCGCGAACGGCGAACGAACGTGAAAGGCCTATATCTCTGGGGAGGTGTCGGCCGAGGCAAGACATTTTTAATGGATTGTTTTTTCGACGCCTGTCCGTTCGAAAACAAGACGCGGCTACATTTTCATCGCTTCATGCAAAAAGTTCACAACGCCCGCAGCCGCAACAAAAACAAGCGTGATCCACTTAAACTAATCGCCGACGAGTGGGCGGCCGACCGGGTCCTGTGCTTCGATGAATTCTTCGTCGATGACATCGCCGACGCCATGATTCTGTCGCGCCTGACCGAACGACTGTTCGAGCGCGGCGTGGTGCTCATTGCAACCTCCAATGTCGCCCCTGACAATCTCTATGCTGGCGGATTGAAGCGGGAACTTTTTCTGCCCGCCATCGAGCGGATCAAGACCCATTGCCGCGTCGTCCACATGCCCGACGGCGAGGATTATCGCCTGGCCCACATCGAATACGGTGATACCTACCAAGTACCCGCTGGCCAGCACGCCGACAGCGTCCTGGCAGGCTATGTCGAACGTCTGGCCAGCGGCGACTCCACGGCCGGTGGCAACGTCAAAATTCAAGGCCGCAAGATCCCGACTGTGGAACGTGCCGCAGGTGTAGTGTGGTTCCGCTTCGATGACTTGTGCGGCGGCAACCGCGCAGCATCCGACTATCTAACCGTGGCGCGCGAGTTCTCCACTGTCATGATCAGCGACGTGCCGGTGTTGAACGACAGACGCCTCGACGCCACGCGGCGATTTGTAACTGCCATCGACACGTTCTACGACCGCAAGACCACGGTGTTCGTCACAGCCGACGCCTGGCCGGACGAGCTCTACCAGGGCCAACGCCTCGCGCTCGAATTCGAGCGCACCGCCAGCCGCCTGCACGAAATGCAGTCGTACGACTACATTGGCCGCCTCCGTGAATAAGATACCCCGTTCAATTTATAAAGAAGGCCAAGTCACCCAAAATAATTCCGCAAAGCGCTTCTCGCTGGCATGAGTGACGCCATTAAACAGCCATGCGGTCAACTGCAGCAACTTGTTGGACGACAAGCCTGGAGACTACAGCGATCAGTGATCGTCCTCTTTTCTATGAGGACAAACTGTACGAACTTTGACCAGTGACGTTTCTCCACTTCGAATAATGCGGCATAGCTGGAATCCTCGGACGTATGGCCTAGGTCATCCAGGAATTGAGTGGCTTCCTCGGTCTTTCGACGAGATAATATATAAATCTCCCGAGCATTGATCCCACTCTATCCGTGAGCTCCATTGTTTTTTGCCGCCATCCTATTGGCATTCCCCGCGAGAAAGCTACGCAAACGTTCGATATCCGATTTGGCTTCAAGGGTGAAACGAGAGTGAAAAGCCCCCTAACTGCTGCGAAGTTTGGATAGATCTTAACGAGTTCATAAACTCATCTTTTGACGGGTACGGTCCCGAAGCTCGAGCGTCACCATGTGAAGTGAATCCTCGCGCGATGAATTCCTTTTGTGTCTTCCGGTGCTCAATCTGTTTCCACTAGGACTCTTCGACGAAGCTACCCAGAGCTTTCCCCGTCTCGGAACACACTTTACAAATCGGTGTTTCAGACCCAAGCCTAGATTAAAGACAAGCGCTGGGAATTGCACAACCATCTCGACGATTCATGGCGGTGGCTTAATGTGTTGCTACGCCGCGATCTGGCAAAGTGCGGTATCACCCACAATCTGCTGCGACCATTGTTGTTTTCGCTGGGTGGGTAGCGTATAGATACAGGCGTTTTTTGCTCATCGCGGCCAATCAGCGCAATTAAGACAAACGACCGACTGGTCGGTTTTGCGAACTACGACTGGCGTATCGAAGAAAATCAAATGGCCGAGGTGTTGCGCACATAATCCTCCAGCGCGACCTGATGTGATCAAGGCCACTCCGACGAGACGTATTTCGTGCATTTGTTCTTCAATCGGCTCGCACGGCTTCCCCGAGTGAATGAGGATTGAGCTTTTTCCGATAACGGGAATACAGGCCCCAATACGGCTTACCCACACGAGCGCGGNNAAAAACTCGACCGTGGTTTCGCTTTCAAAGGGCTAGAAAAAAGATATTCACCATGTAAGTGCAGATTAATTCCAAATTATCTCGATAGAATTAAACTGTCACGCATTTCTATCCCAGCGTGCACTAACCACAAACTTCAAGGCGATTGAAACACTCAAGATTAATTCAGCCTGCTCCCAGGTAAGCGTGCATTCGAAAGCATTAAAGGCCCGAGCATCGTGGGATTTTTGACATTAAAACAAATGCACAACACTGTTAGTTGATGTTGAACAAGCACTGGATACGCAGTCATGAGCCACTCCAAAGACAGCACGTCTAAACTCCGATCCCAGGCATGGTTCGGCGGCGTCAACCGCGACGCGTTCATTCATCGGAGCTGGGTCAAGAATATGGGCCTGCCCGACGATGCTTTCGACGGACGGCCCATCATCGGGATCTGCAACACGTTCTCGGAACTCACGCCTTGCAACGCACATTTTCGGGGCCTGGTCGAGCACATCAAGCGCGGGGTGCTGGATGCCGGGGGGACGCCGCTGGAATTTCCCGTATTTTCTTGTGGTGAGACGCTGCTGCGACCGTCGGCTATGCTGTTCCGCAATCTCGCCGCGATGGATACCGAGGAGGCCATCCGCGGCAATCCGATCGATGGCGTGGTGTTAATGTGCGGCTGCGACAAGACCACACCCTCCTTATTGATGGGGGCGGCCAGTTGTGACTTGCCAACCATCGTGGTCTCCGGCGGGCCAATGCTCAACGGTCGGTTTCAGGGGCATGCCCTCGGCTCGGGCACCGACGTCTGGAGGTTTTCCGAGGACGTGAGAGCCGGCAAGATGGATGTCGACGAATTTCTGGCGGCCGAAGCCGGCATGAGCCGCTCGGCTGGCCACTGCAACACCATGGGCACAGCGTCGACCATGGCCTCGATGGTGGAATCACTCGGTATCGCCCTGCCCGGCAACGCGGCCTATCCGGCAGTCGATGCCAATCGCAATCGGCTTGGCCGTTTCTCCGGCCGACGTATCGTGGATCTGGTCTACGAGCAGGTGCCGGTATCGAAGCTACTCACACGTCAGGCGTTCGAGAACGCCATTCGTGTCAATGGCGCCATTGGCGGGTCGACCAATGCCGTGATCCACCTGCTGGCAATCGCGGGCCGTGTCGGTATCGAAGTGAGCCTGGATGACTGGGACACGCTCGGCCACGACGTGCCATGTCTGGTCGATCTCATGCCGTCCGGCCGCTATCTCATGGAAGAGTTTTGTTACGCGGGTGGCCTGCCGGCGGTAATGAAACAAGTCGAAGACCTGCTTCATACCGATGCGTTGACCGTCAACGGGGAGACCGTGGGCGCCAACTTGGCGGGTGTCGAAAGCTTCGATACCGATGTCATCCGTACGCGTGACAATCCCTTATCGCAAACCGGCGGCGTCGCCGTACTCCGAGGCAACCTAGCGCCAGATGGCGCCGTAATCAAACCCTCCGCAGCGTCCCCCGAGCTCATGCAACATCGCGGCCGTGCGGTCGTGTTTGAACATATCGAGGATTTCAAGAGACGTGTCGACGACCCGGACCTGGACATCTACGCCGATGACATCATGGTGCTGAAAGGCGCCGGTCCCAAGGGCTATCCAGGCATGGCCGAGGTCGGCAACCTGCCGCTGCCCGCCAAGATTCTGGAACAGGGGGTGCGAGACATGGTGCGCATTTCCGACGCGCGCATGTCGGGCACGGCCTATGGCACCGTGGTGCTGCATGTCTCCCCCGAATCCACGGCCGGCGGGCCGCTGGCGCTGGTCAAGACCGGCGACATCATCAACGTCGACACCGCGGGCCGCGGGCTAACGCTGGAGGTCGACGATACAGAACTGGCGAGGCGCCGTGAGCGCTTGGAGATCTCCGAGCCGCCCATGACCGGTGGCTATCAAAAGCTATATTTCGACCACGTCGAACAGGCGGACCGCGGCGCCGATCTGGACTTTCTGCGCGGATGTCGTGGTGCAGCCGTGCCACGTGAAAATCATTAAAAGGTAGCCCTCATGCCTAATCCAGCAATTTGTCCGAGCCTGCGCGATCGAACGGTTTTGATCACAGGGAGCAGCAGCGCCGAACGCGAACACCGTTGGGCTCGGCAAGGCGCGCCCATCGCGTTGATTGGGCGTGACAACAAAGCCGACCAGGCGCCGATCAACACGTCGAGACACAGCCGGCCGCTCAACGTTTTAGGGAAAACTAACGCTCGTGCCGGGCCTCACCAGTCAGAAAAGTCGCCAACTCCTGCGCAGACGGCAAATTCTCGTAATCACCGGCGCCGCTTACGCAAATTGCCCCAGTTGCCTGGGCCTGACGCAGCCGTTCGGACGGAACAAGCCGTTCCAGACGAGCTGCCAGATAGCCCCCGGCGAACGCATCCCCAGCGCCGGTCGTCTCCTGCACCGGCACATTAAACACGGGACTCTCGTAGCGCTGGCTGCCGATGACTGCCGTTGAGTGACCGCCGCCGCGCTTGAACAACACTTCACTCGGCCCAGCCGCGGCCAGGGTATCGATCAATGTTTCGTCGTCGATCTCAGGCCACAGCAGCGCAGCTTCTTCGTGGCTTATGAAAAGAATATCGATGGCATGAAACCAATATTCACAAAACGCCCGGATATCTTGGGCGGCCCATAGTTTGCTGCGGTAGTTGACGTCAAAACTCACCGTGACGCCCGCCGCGCGTGCGATCTTAATGATCGTTTCTACAGTTGCCCGGCAATCCGCCGACAACGCCGGCGTAATCCCACTCAAATGCACGGTGCGCGCATTGGCTATGGCGTCCCGATCCAGCATAGACGGCGTCATGCCGGCTGCCGCCGACCCGCTGCGGTAGTAAAAACCGCGCGTTCCATTGACACCGCTATCGCGCAGACAGAGTCCGGTTGCCTGGGGGGCGCGCTCTACCCTGCTGACATCCACGCCTTCAGCCCGCACACGCTCGACAATGAGCTGCCCGAGTTCGTCATAACCGACGCGGGAAATCCAGCCACTCGTCCGGCCAAGCCGCGCGAGCGCAATAGCAACGTTGGTCTCGGCGCCACCGATGCGAAGTCGCAATGCCACAGCGTGCCTCAGGCGTTCCCCGGCGCCGGAATGAATCAACACCATGGTTTCACCACAGGTGACGACGTCGAGTTTCTGATGGGCATTGCTGGTGTTATACATAACCATCGGGTCCACCTAGCCGGCGACCACCCCCTTTTTCCTGTGGTTCAGCGGATCAGTCATCGGTGCTACCCGATTGAATATTATCAGACACATGGAAGTGTCAGCCGGCCCGTCGATCATCACCAGCCGGCAATGGTGACGTGGATTCAGTCGTCAACCCATTTACAATAGCCATAGCAAAAAGGAATCGAGCAAACAAAAGTCATTGGCTGGCAACGTCGGCTGCCAGATGGCGCACGATCTTGGTCAAAATCTTATGTCATCCGTCTCTGGTCTAAACTGCATTCGGCATGTCTAAGCCAAATTCTTGGCCCGATTCCGTCCCCCGATGTCTCGTCACGCCCGACGCACGTTTCCAAGGCATCGACGATTTTCCTTATGCCTGCCAAACGATCGATGTCGGCGGCGTACGACTCGCCTGGTGGGAGGCTGGTAAAAGGGCTGCACCACCAATTATCTTGCTGCACGGCGAACCCACCTGGAGCTATCTGTATCGGGATATGATCGCGCCGCTTGCAGCGGCAGGCTACCGGGTACTTGCACCCGATTTAATCGGTTTCGGGCGCTCGGATAAACCCAGTGCGATTCACGATCACAGCTATGCCGCCCACGTCGCCTGGGTGGGGCAGTGGTTCGACGCGCTCGGGTTGGACAATGCGGTTTTGTTTGGTCAGGACTGGGGCGCACTGATCGGCTTACGCGTGCTCGCTGAAAGGCCTGATCGCTTGACGCGCGTGTTCATCGCCAATGGGTTTTTGCCCACGGGTGACGAAAAGTCGCCGCTCATATTCAAGCTCTGGCGCGGGTTTGCCCGCTTCAGCCCGGGCATGCCGATCGGCGGCATACTACAGGCCGGCACCCGCCGTTGGCTGACGCGGCGAGAGCGCGCCGTATTCGCCGCGCCCTTCCCCGACAGGCGCTACATGGCCGGGGTTCGAGCACTCCCGCGACTGGTCCCTATCGCTCCAAACGATCCCGCCAGCCAGGCCAATCGCGACGCCTGGTCAATTCTGAAAACGTTCCACAACCCCTTTCACATCTGTTTTTCGGATTCCGATCCCGTAACCCGAGGGCTCGACGATACATTCCGGCACATCCCCGGCGCACGTCACGCCAACCACACCACAATTCATCGCGCCGGTCATTTTCTGCAACTCGACGCCGGCGCGAGGATCGCTCAATTTATGCTGGAGCAAATGGACAATCCACCACCACGCGCTGACGCGACCCCACAATTCGCCCCATCAGGAGAACAATGATGCCCAAAGTTGTATTCATTACCGGCGCAACATCGGGATTTGGCCGCGCCGCAGCCTACCGCTTTGCCGATGCCGAATGGTCCC
Source organism: Salinisphaeraceae bacterium UBA4764 (assembly GCA_002403445.1). Taxonomy (GTDB): domain Bacteria; phylum Pseudomonadota; class Gammaproteobacteria; order Nevskiales; family Salinisphaeraceae; genus Salifodinibacter. The sequence continues at coordinate 13,743 of DHHU01000005.1, forward strand.
TGGTGTTGACTGGCCGGCGGCGAGCACGGTTGGACGAAGTGGCCAACGATTTATCGCCCAGGACACCGGTTCATACCGCGCAACTGGACGTGCGCGACGCCGACCATGTTCGGCACGTTGTCGACACGCTGCCCAACGCATTCAAGAACGTCACGGCGCTGATCAACAACGCGGGGCTGGCATTGGCGCCACAACCCTCGCAACAAGCCGATCTGGCCGACTGGCACACCATGATCGACACCAACATCACGGGGCTGGTCAACGTCACGCACGCGCTTATGCCGACGCTTATCGAAACCGGGCCTGGCGCCAGCATCGTCAATCTCGGCTCGGTGGCCGGCCAATGGCCCTATCCCGGCAGCCATGTCTACGGCGCATCCAAGGCATTCGTGCAGCAGTTTTCCTATAACCTGCGCTGCGACTTGCTCGGCACCGGCGTGCGCGTCACCGACATCGCACCCGGGCTGGCGGAAAGTGAATTCACGCTGGTGCGGACCGGCGGCGATCGGGCAGCCTACGATCGGCTCTACGGCGATACCACCCCGCTGCAGCCCGAGGACATTGCCGAGACAATCTTCTGGCTGGCGAATCTGCCGCCGCACATCAACGTCAACCGGCTTGAAATAATGCCGACACGTCAGGCGTGGTCGGCTTTTGCCGTGGATCGTGATGCTTGATGCCGACCGCGGTCACGTAATCGGCACGGTCTCCTTCAGACGCGGCCGGTGCGCACCGCCGAAGCTGTGGCCCTGCGCCAGACAATAGGCCAGCCACTTGTTCAGCATGACGTTACGAGGCCACTGGTGGGCGAGCACTGCCTGATCGATATCTGGCACGCCGGCCAGCGCCGCATAGCGTGACCGTGCGTCGCAGTAGATAGCCTCAGCGAGTCCGGCATCGCGGTAGACCCGCATTCGTAGATCCGGATCGGGGCGCTGCACACCGTCGACGGTGAACCAGTGGGTGAGATGAACGGTGGTGGTGTAACGACAGCGCTCAATCACGCGCAGGTACAGCCAAGCATCGGTACCGCGCGATTGGGCCGTCTCGAAAGGCAGGTCATCCTCCGGCGCCAGACGCTCGAAACGACGATAGTTACTCTCGTAGAGGGCCATGAGGCCGGTGAAGCTGCGGGGCTGTGCCGCAGCCATCCAGCGTTTTCGGGTGGTCGCATCCATGCCGGGGAGCATAAGGCACAGTCGACACATTTCAAACGTCTATATCAAAAAATCGCGTGGCGAAGATTCTTTTGCTGCATGATCAGGGTCGCGAGTTCCTCGATTGATTTGTGCGTACTATCCGCCCAGGGCACGGAAAATCGGTTGTAGAGCCGCTGCGCCGCCCCGAGCTCAGCACTAACCTGGTCGATTGATGCATAACGGCTGCCGCGGCGGCGGGAATCGCGAATTACCCGCAGTTGGTGAGGCTCGACCCAGAGCCCATAAAGTTTGTCACGATAGGGCTCAAGCGCCTGCGGCAGTCCACGAGTATCGGTCTCGTCATCGTCGGTGAGCGGATAATTGGCAGCAAATACCCCAAACTGCATCGCCATATAAATCGAAACCGGCGTCTTGCCGCACCGCGACGGTGCAACCACGATCACTTGCGCCTGCTCATAGCCACGGGTAGCCAACCCGTCGTCGTGCGCGAGTGCGTAGTTCATGGCTTCGATGCGAGACTGGTAGGCATCGGCATCGGCAATACCATGTGCTCGGCCGACGCGGTGGCTGGAGGGCTTGGAAAGTGCGGTTTCGAGCTGACCGAGAAACGCATCAAACAGATCAAGAAATAGTACATTGCCTTCTCGCAATACTGTGCGCGCATCGTCGTTGACCGTAGTGGAAAACACGATGGGCCGCGTACCGCTCTCGCGCCCCGCCGCTTCAACCGTAGCCAGCGCCTCGCGAGCCTTGGCCGCTGTATTGATAAACGGCAATGTGGATTCCGCGAAATGGCCCTCATCGAATTGGGTCAGCAAACTCGACCCCAGCGTCTCGGCTGTAATACCGGTGCCGTCCGAGACGAAAAATATAGGCGGGGGCTGATCGGGCTGTTGCATGGTATGTTCATCGATGATCACGAACTTTAGTCCTGCATGATAGCCCTTGGGCTAAGCAAGCCAACGTGGGCAACTATCGCCCAAAGACGTCATCCGGGCGTCTTGTCTTTTGTGTCGGCTGTCACTATCGCGGCGACGCAGTTGTACATGCAGCGGGGAGCCTGAAGCCTTGACTATTCTTTTTGGCACACCCTCTGGGAGATCAGCGTGACGGATGAACACATAGTTTGGCTGAAAGATATCGGCATGACAGACATCGAGCGGGTGGGTGGCAAGAACGCCTCGCTGGGCGAAATGATCGGCAGCCTGGCCAACGCCGGTGTCACCGTGCCCGGTGGATTTGCTTCCACCGCCGCCGCTTATCGCGAGTTTCTGGCCAACAACGCTTTGGCCGATCGGATCAACGCGCAACTCGCCCAACTCGACGTCAACGACGTGGACGCGTTGGCTGAGACCGGCGCGACCATCCGCGGCTGGATTCAGGCCCATCCGTTTCCGCCCGCGTTTGAAAGCGCGGTACGCGAAGCCTTCACCACACTGGTGGGCAACCGGCCCGAGGCGTCATTCGCCGTGCGCTCGTCGGCCACTGCCGAAGACCTGCCGGACGCGTCGTTCGCCGGCCAGCAAGAGACATTCCTTGGCGTTTGCGGTATCGACAATATCCTGAAAGCGATCAAGGACGTGTTCGCGTCACTATTCAACGACCGCGCCATTTCCTATCGCATACACCAAGGCTTTGCCCATGATCAAGTCGCGCTGTCGGCGGGCATCCAGCACATGGTCCGGGCCGATACGGGCGCTTCCGGCGTGATGTTCACAATCGATACCGAATCCGGCTTCGACCGCGTCGTGTTCATCACCAGCTCTTGGGGCCTGGGTGAGGCCGTTGTTCAGGGCGCGGTCAACCCTGACGAGTTCTACGTCTACAAGGACAATCTCGAAGCCGGCCGGCCGGCCGTGCTTCGCCGCAGCATTGGTGGCAAGGCGGTCAAGATGGTTTATACCGACGATACCGAACAAGGCAGGACCACGGGGTTCGTGGATGTCACCCCCGAAGATCGCAACCGGTTTTCATTGACGGATGCCGACGCCGAAACCCTGGCCGCACAGGCACTGACGATCGAGCGCCACTACGGCCAGCCCATGGACATCGAGTGGGCCAAGGACGGCGAGACCGGCGGGCTGTTCATCCTTCAGGCTCGACCCGAGACCGTGAAAAGCCGCGGCAGCGCCGCCTCGATGCAACGTTATCAGCTGGACACCAGCGGTCGCGAAGTGCTGGTTGAAGGCCGTTCGATCGGCCAGCGCGTGGGGGCCGGCCCGGTACGCAGCCTAACTTCCATCGACGAGATGAACCGGGTCGAGCCCGGTGACGTACTCGTCACCGACATGACCGACCCGGACTGGGAACCCGTGATGAAGCGGGCAGCAGCTATCGTGACCGACCGCGGCGGGCGCACGTGTCACGCAGCCATCATCGCCCGCGAACTGGGGATTCCCGCCGTTGTGGGCACCGCCAACGGGACCCGAAGATTGACCGATGGCATGGCCGTGACGGTCTCCTGTGCCGAAGGCGATACCGGGTATGTTTATGCCGGCGAGATCGATTTTGCCGTCAACGACGTCGCGCTGACGCAGATGCCCGAGATCAATACCAAGATCATGATGAACGTCGGCAATCCCGATCGAGCATTCGATTTCGCCATGATCCCGAACGCCGGTGTGGGCCTGGCTCGCCTAGAGTTCATCATCAATCGCCAGATCGGCATCCACCCACGCGCCGCACTCGAGTACGGAAAACAGACCGCCGACATCCGGTGCCGCATCGACGAACGCATGGCCGGCTACGTCGATCCGGTAACGTTCTACGTCGATCGCCTGGCCGAAGGCATCGCCACACTAGCCGCCGCCTTCGCCCCCAAACCGGTGATCGTCCGTCTGTCGGACTTCAAGACCAACGAATATGCCAACCTCATCGGCGGCGCGGCGTATGAACCAGCTGAAGAAAATCCGATGCTCGGTTGGCGCGGCGCCGCCCGCTATCTAGCCGACGATTTCCGGCCCTGTTTCGAGCTGGAGCTGGCCGCCATCAAACGCGTGCGCGACGATATGGGCTTAACTAACGTCGAAATCATGATTCCATTCGTGCGCACGCCAGCCGAAGCCAAAGGCGTGACCGACATCCTTGCTGCCAATGGCTTGGCTCGCGGTGATAACAGCTTGCGCGTGATCATGATGTGCGAACTGCCCTCGAACGCCGTGCTCGCCGACGAATTTCTCAATTATTTCGATGGGTTTTCGATCGGCTCCAACGACATGACTCAACTCACGCTGGGCCTGGATCGCGACTCGGGGCTGATATCCCACTTGTTCGACGAACGCAACGCGGCCGTCAAGTCAATGCTCGGGATGGCAATCGAAGCCTGTAACAAGCGCAACAAATACATCGGCATCTGCGGACAAGGCCCGTCCGACTATCCGGAACTGGCGCAATGGCTGCTCGAGCAGAACATCCAAAGCATGTCGCTCAACCCCGATACGGTCGTGTCAACGTGGTTGTATCTGGCGCGGAATAAAAGCGCATGAACTGGGCATAGATCAACTGCTCAACACCACGCGATCGACCACGATGAACGCCGTGGTTCCAATCATTGCGACTGCGAAAAAATTTGCAGCATGACGCCAACCAGATATCGCACCGGTACCTGTGCCCCGCGGGCATAACGATCAAACCCCTACTCGGTGGTCTGGCCCGGTCCCTGAGCTTGAGAAAGCCGCCGCCGACGCCGAAAAACCGGACAACACACCAACCACGACTTCGCTACCCAGCCTTACAGCGCTGCATGGCCTTTTCAGCCGCAAGCGAGCTGCATACTGAAATGATAGAGCGTAGCGGAGCGTTGACGACATCGTGACCAACGTTTGCACGTACGACGCGGGCCTAAACGGCTCAAAATAGCCACGTGTGGCGCAACGTTCAGCAAACAATAAACAATCAGTGCCCTGACTGCACAGACCAATGTTTGTACCAACGGATTCCAGATTCGAGTGTGACCTCCGGGCAGCGAGGCCAAGGATAAATTAATTGAGTCCGCAACGTTTATACTAAGTCTTATCGCCATCACCTCGACGCATTCTTGGCTCGCGGGGATAATAGCTTTTGAATTCCCGAATCCGGAGATCACCATGGCCGACGAGCTACCGCTTTTTGTCGATCCCGACACGCTGTACAACATCTCGAACTACGAGGACGTCCAGATCGTGGCCGTGGATTCTGAAAGTGATTTTGTCGCGGGGCATATCGACGGCGCACACCGCATTGATCTGGGCTTACTGGTGGCCGAGCAGGGGCCACTGCACGGCTTATTGCCCGAACCGCAGGTCGTCGCTGACGTCTGTTCGTCAGTTGGCCTTCGAAACGACGCCACGATCGTTGCCTATGACCGGGTCGGCGACGTGCGGGCGGCCCGATTTTTGTACACGCTCGATGCCATGGGACACGATCGCATCGCGCTTCTGGATGGCGGGCTCTCTGCCTGGGTTCATGCCGGGTACGAACTGGTGGACGGCGAGTCCAATCCTGAACCGAGTCATTTCAGCGTTGCACGCCGGGATGAGGCGATAGCTGACCACAACTGGATCAAATCACACCTGGACAACGACAATTTTGCAGTACTCGACGTCCGCAGCGCCGACGAATATGCCGGCCGGGACGTGCGCAGTGCGCGAGGCGGCCACGTACCCGGCGCAGCGAATCTAGACTGGCAACAGCTCAAAAACGCCGACGGCCGGCTGAAGTCACAGGTCGAAATCGACGCCCTTCTTGCTGAGCGAGGCATCAAGCCAGACCAACAGATTGTGACGTATTGCCAGAGCCATATGCGCTCATCCTATGCTTATCTGGCGCTCAAAGCACGGGGTTACAATCAGGTTCGTGGCTATCCCGGTGCTTGGTCGGACTGGGGCAACCGTGAGGACACACCTGTCGAGACCGGCGACACGCCCGCTCGCGGATGACCGATCATTTAGGCCGCGGCGCCGCTTTTGCGGTCGCCGGCGCGGCCGCATTCGCGTGCATGGGGGCGGCAGTCAAAGTCGCTGGCCACGATCTTCCCCCGCCGGTGATCGTATTCTTCCGCAATTTCGTGGCATTGGTTGTGCTCACCCCGGTCGTCGTCGTACGCAGCCGTCGCCGGGGGGTGTCCTTTAAAACACGGCGCCCCGGGATGCATTTGATCCGCGTTGGGGCCGGCTTATCGGCAATGTACTGTTTTTTCTTTGCAATCACGCAGATGCCACTGGCCAGCGCGGTATTACTCAATTACAGCCAGCCGTTGTTTTTGCCTTTCATTGCCTGGGCCTGGATCGGTGAGCGACCACCGGGTCGGATTTATCCGGCCGTGCTTCTCGGGTTTCTGGGCATCATGGGGATCCTCAAACCGGGCCTTGGCTGGGTCGGGATAGCCGGTTTCGCGGGGATTGGCGCCGGCATGCTCTCAGCCACCGCGATGGCATCCATACGCCGCATGGCCACGACCGAGCCCACACTGCGAATCGTCTTCTATTTCAGTGCACTGGCGACGCTTTTTTCAGCCCTACCAGCGGTTATATTCTGGCAAACACCAACCCCTACCGCATGGCTGGCGTTACTTGCTGCAGGCAGTCTCGCCGTTATCGGCCAACTTATGCTCACCNNTTCGCGGCCCTACTGGCGTGGGGAATCTGGGGCGAAACGCCCGATCGCTATAGCCTGATGGGGGGTGTAGCCGTCATTGTGGCTGGGATGATGGTTATTTTCGCGCGTGCGCCTCGGCGCGTCAGCGGATAAGCAACTACTCTAGCTAATTCAACGCATGCCTGGTTGCCCTTTGAAAAGGCATCAGAATCCACTGCCTTTTTTATCCGACGAATCAAGCGCATCAAAGCTGGCTGTTCTAATCGCCAAATCGCTGAACTGCCGTGGCCATAAGTACAAACACGCCCACGATAACCGGCAGGCGACTCTCCGCGCATTGGCCGACCTTGGTGTTGATGTTGTTGGCTTTGCCGAGCTTCAAACCGCAACGGCAAGTTCACAGCCCTTGACGTTAAGTTGGCCTAGGCCTCGTTGACCCGTTTGGCCTGAAGCGTGTTGTGTTGTGCCGGTTTACGATAGCCGACACCTGAGTCGGCGCCGACAGGCACTGAGTTGGGCAAGCCACGGTTGGATGACGCCTTAAGCCGCGAATTTTAACGGCTGCCGCGGCGCCCGGTCGGGACTTCAGCCGCTTCCAGCGCCGACACGAGAGCATCGAAAGCGGCCGAAGCCGGAAGTGGAAGGCCACGCACGCCGAATTCAATGACGCGCCGGCCGTCAGCGTTTGGCAGACAGGCAATACGCACGTCCGGGTGGGCATCCATCACATTCTGCATCAAATCGACAAGCGCACTTTCCGGGGTATCGAGCACCTCGATGAGATATTCAACCTCCACTTCGGCCTGGTATTGGGCGTAATAAGTATCCAATACCCACTCCACCATCGGCCAGGCCATGTTGGGGAAACCCGGGACAAAGTGGTGATGATCGAGTGAAAACCCCGGTACGCCATTGATCGGATTGGGAATGACGGTGGCGCCAACCGGCCATTCAACCATTTTCATCCGGGAATCGGAAGCGTGGTTGCCGAATTTAGCTTCGAGCAGGGCGCGTCCTTCGGCATTGGTTTCAAGCGCTACGCCGGCGGCAGCTGCCGCACACTGCCGGGTGCGATCGTCGGGGGTCGCGCCGATACCTCCGAAGCTGAAAACAATGTCCTCCGAAGCCATTGTTTGCGCCAGATTGGACGTTAGGACATCGCCGTCGTCACTGACAAAGCGTGCCCACGTCAACGACAAGCCTCGCCCCTTCAAGAGTTCGATGACTTTGGGCATGTGCTTGTCCACACGTTTGCCCGACAACATTTCGTCGCCGATCAGCACGATGCCGATACTGGGTCTTGGTTCAACGGCAGTCATCCAAGTACCTTCATCTGACTAACCCATGAAAAAGGCCACGCGAATGCGTGGCCTTTCCAGCCATACGGCCAGGAAGCGGATAGAGTCATGGGTCAGTCCGCGGCACCTGATTGGATCTTTTCGATCAATGCGTCGGCAAATTGGCTGGTCCCCACTTCCTTGGCGCCCGTCATGTTGCGTGCAAAATCGTAAGTGACAACCTTATCGGCCAAGACTTTTTCGTAGGCCTTGTTGATCTGCTGGGCGACTTCCGGCCAGCCCAGATATTCGAACATGTTCACGCCAGAGAACAGAAGGCTGCCAGGATTAACCTTGTTTTGATCTGCGTATTTCGGCGCAGTGCCGTGGGTAGCCTCGAATACAGCAATATTGTCAGCCATGTTGGCACCCGGCGCGATGCCGATGCCGCCGACTTCGGCCGCCGCAGCGTCGGACATGTAGTCACCGTTTAGGTTCATGGTGGCGATCACGTCGAAATCATCGGGTCGAAGCAGCATGAGCTGAAACATGATGTCTGCGATGCGGTCCTTGATAACAATCTTGCCTTCGGGCCGCTTGCCGTCATGTTTTTCCCAGAGTTCATCTTCGGTGATCGTGATGTCGCCGAACTCTTCCTTGGCGACTTCGTAGCCCCACTCCCGAAACGCGCCTTCGGTGAATTTCATGATGTTGCCTTTGTGCACGAGCGTGACTGATTCACGCCCGTTGTCTATCGCGTACTGGATAGCCTTTCGCACTAAGCGTTTGCTGCCGAATTCAGAAATCGGCTTGACCCCCAGACCGGCGTCTTCGAAGAAATCGGCGTCCATTTCCTCGCGCAGGAATTTGGCGAGCTTCTTGTTATCGTCGCTGCCCGACTGCCATTCAAGGCCAGCATAGACGTCTTCCGTATTTTCGCGAAAAAACACCACGTCAACTTTCTGTGGTTCCTTCAACGGCGACGGCACGCCAGCATAGTGGCGCACAGGCCGCACACATGCGTACAAATCGAGCGATTGACGAAGTGCAACGTTCAATGACCGAAATCCCTTGCCGACCGGCGTTGTCAGCGGCCCCTTGATGGCTACAGTCAAATCCTTAATGGCTTCAAGTGTTTCGGCCGGAAAATAGTCGCCGTCATAGATACCGGCGGCTTTTTCGCCCATATACAGTTCCGCCCAGTGAACCTTGCGATTGCCATCGTAGGCGCGCTCGACGGCCGCATCCCAGACGCGCAAACACGCCTTGGTAATATCCGGGCCAATGCCGTCGCCTTCGACATATCCCAGAATAGGATTCTCGGGCACGCTGAAGGTGTCCCCGGATACGCTGATCTTTTCGCCGCTTGCGGGCATCTGAACGTGTTGGTACGTCATGTCCTACTACTCAGTGGATACCACGCTGCTGGAAGCGGCCAGCAGCGTGGTCGGTGAATGGAGAAAAACGGAAACGAATACCGCTGTTATCAGGCGGTTGCGCTTTCGATCATGGATTTAAGCTCGCCGGACTGATACAGATCGACGACGATATCCGATCCACCAACGAGCTCGCCGTTGATATACAGCTGGGGGATCGTTGGCCAGTTGGAAAACGTCTTAATGCCCTGGCGATAAATTTCTTCGTCGTCGAACACATTGACTGCCTTGAACTGCGCGCCCACGGCTTTCAAAGCCTCGGCGCTTCGCGCGGAAAACCCGCACTGAGGGAAATCCGGTGTGCCTTTCATGTACAGCACGACCGGGTTGTTTTCGACTTCGTCTTTGATGACTTGCATGGCTTCGGCGCTCATTACGACTTACCTATTGCCTTGAATTGTTAACCGATCATTATACTCCGTACGAATGATCAGTGCGCGAGTGCAATTTCGCAACAGCCAAAGACTTGAATCGACCGGTACGCATCCCAATAAGTCATGACTCAAGCATCGAAGCTTTACGAAGGATTTGTTATGGCGTTCGAATTACCCGATCTACCCTACGACTACAACGCGCTCGAACCACATATCGATGCGCGGACTATGGAATTGCATCACGACAAACACCACAACACTTATCTGACCAAGTTCCAGGCGGCAATCAAGGGCACAGAGCTCGAGGATCAGGATCTCGAGACGATCCTTTCCAAAGCCGGTCAACATGGTCCGGCCGTTCGCAACCAGGGCGGCGGCTACTTGAACCACAACATTTTCTGGCAGTGCATGTCACCCAACGGTGGTGGTAAACCATCAGGCAAGCTGGCCGAAGCAATCGACAAGAGCTTTGGTTCGTTCGACGATTTCAAGGAGCATTTCAATAACGCGGCGACTACGCTCTTCGGCTCCGGGTTCGTCTGGCTCGTGCCTGAAAGTGGTGGGCTCAAGATTGTCTCCACTCCCAACCAAGACAATCCCATCATGGACGTGGTGCCTGATGCATCGGCGCGACCTGTCATGGGACTGGACATGTGGGAGCACGCCTACTATCTCAAATACCAGAACCGCAAGCCCGAATATCTCGAGGCATTCTGGAACGTGGTCAACTGGGATTACGCCGAAAGGCAGTTCGAAGCCAATAGCTAAACAGCACTAACTTGGAAACGCGGCCTCGTCGCGCCAGCGGCGGGGCCGTTTCTTTTTGCCGCTCCTAACGACGAAACGGCGATGACAACAACAAAATGCCGACATTTGCTTACGCTCGACGACCTCGGCACTGAGGGGCTTGAGCGGGTGATCGACCGGGCACTTGCGGCCAAGCAAACGCATTCACCAAGCCGCTTATTGGCGGGATATTCACTAGCAATGCTGTTTGAAAAAGCCTCGACGCGCACTCGGGTATCGTTCGAGGCCGGCATGACGCAGCTCGGCGGGCACGCCATATTTCTGGCCCCCGGTGACACCCAGATCGGCCGCGGCGAGCCCGTTACCGACACGGCCCGTGTTTTATCGCGCATGGTCGATGCCGTCATGATTCGGAACCACGACCATGCCATGCTGGCCTCATTTGCCGATGCCGCGAGTGTGCCCGTGATCAACGGCCTGACAGACCGCTGTCATCCCTGCCAGCTGCTGGCCGATCTGCTCACAATCGAGGAACACCGGGGTAAGCTGACGGGATCCACGGTAGCCTGGATTGGTGACGGCAACAACATGTGTCGTTCCTACATGACAGCCGCGCGCCTGGCCGGATTTACGGTGCGTATCGCCTCACCCGCCGGCTACGAACCGAACGCAGAAGAATTGGCCGCAACAGACGGCGCAGCTGTGCTATGCGAAAGCGCCATCGAGGCTGCGGACAAGGCCGATGTCATCGTTACCGACGTTTGGGCTAGCATGGGCGACGAAGCTGAGCGTCAGCAGCGGCTGACCGACTTTGCGGGTTATCAGGTGAATGCCCGCGTCATGGCGGCAGCCAATGAAGACGCGCTGTTTATGCACTGTCTGCCGGCCCATCGGGGTGAAGAAGTCACCGCCGAGGTCATCGACGGGCCCAGGAGTATTGTCTGGGATGAAGCCGAAAATCGCCTGCACGCCCAAAAAGCATTGCTTCTTGATTTGATACTGGGATAGAGACCTTTTAAACCTACCGGCATCATAAAGCTTGCGCCCGTGTGGCTTGAATGAGGATCAGACAGCACGCGCTAACACTAGCGCGTAATCGCTAGCGGCATCTTCAAATCGATATTCTGTTTCGAATCCGCCGCTGGCCAGTAAATCGTCTATGCCCTCGGGACTGAACTTGCGGCTAATTTCGGTGTTTATCGACTCGCCTTCGTGTAACTTAATGTGTTGATTCAAAGCGCCCACCGTCACAGTCATGCCGCGCCGGGCGACAAGATGCATTTCAACACGCGATAGGTCGGCGTTGTAAAGCGCACGGTGCATGAAAGCGTCAGGATCAAAATCGGCGTCCAGTTCCCGATTCAGCACATTCAGCACGTTCTTGTTGAACGCGGCCGTATAGCCCACGGCATCGTCGTAAGCGGCTTCGAGCCGGGCAGTGTCCTTGATGCGGTCAAAGCCAATCAGAAAACTGTCGCCCACATCCAATCGATCACGGATGTCAGCCACCATCTGGACCGCCATGTCAGGCTCGAAATTACCAATGGTGCCGCCTAACAATACCACCAGCCGAGGCCCTTCATCCGGCAATATGACACCGCCGAGGCCACCGGTGTAGTCACCGATCAAGGCATGAAATTGCAACTCGGGATAACGCTGGACAAGGTCACTTGTGGCATGGCGAACCATCTCCACAGTGACGTCGAAGGGCCAATAAGTCAGTGGCTTAGCTTGGCGCACGGCGGCGTCCAACAAGTACAACGTCTTGCGCGAACTGCCGCTGCCTAGTTCGAGCATGTGGGCCGGCCGAGTGGTTTGGAGAATAGCGTCGGCGTTGGCTGCGAGCAGTGCCGTTTCAGCCCGCGTGGGGTAATACTCCGGCTGCTCGCAGATACCTTCGAACAACCAGGCGCCACGTTCGTCATAAAAATACTTCGGTGGCAACCAGCGCGGCGCGCTCAAAAGCCCGGCTCGAACGTCTTCAGCGAGTGTGGCGATGCGGCGTTCGGCTGGCACAAAGTCTATCGGGAAATGCGGATTTTCCTGTTGGCTGGTGTCCATAATAGGGTTTGGGTGCAGGGTTAACGAAGGGTATCATTCAACTTTAGTTGAATGACCTTCAATGCCATGTGTCGGATCGCCGCGTATATTGGCCCGCCTTGTCGTCTCGACAGTTTTCTGACCATCCCGCCGCACGCGATTGCGCGTCAGTCCTGGGACGCCCGCGAAATGACCGAGGGCACGGTCAACGCCGATGGCTGGGGGGCCGGTTGGTTTGATGAAGACAACCAGCCCGCAGTGTATCGCCACACGCTTCCCATCTGGTCCGATCCCAATATCAGTGCACTGGGTCGGACACTTTACGCCCAAACTTGGTTAGCCAATGTGCGCAGCGCTACAGAAGGGCTTGGCACTGACTATGCCAATACACAGCCATTTGCTGACGACGAACTCCTGTTCGCGCACAATGGCTTTATCGACCGGTTCGCCGAGACCCTGCGCGCACGCCTGACCGCCGAACTGAATCCCGAGACACTAACGGCCATCACCGGTAACACCGATTCCGAATACCTGTTTGCGCTGTTGCGCCAGCAGCGTGGGTCGCTGGCCAACCGGTTGCGCGCGATGCACGATCAAATCAGCCTCTGGATGGCCGATTTACCGAATGTCCGCGCACTGCTGAACTTTATCGTGACCGATGGCCGTGAGATTGTCGGCATCCGCAATGCCGTTAACGCTCCCCTTCCATCACTCTATTACAATCGCGATTGGCACGGCGGGGCCGTAATCGCGTCTGAAGCATTCGACCAGGAGGCCGGATGGAATCCGATGCCCACCAACCAAGTGGTCTCGATCAGCGCCAAACAACCACCGAAACAGGTGGCCTGATCGATTTATCGTCGGTCGCGCGACTGCATCAACTACGATCCATGGCGCGAGCTATGGCCGACGATCTGGCGCCGGCCGAGCGCCGTGCCCAAGCGCACGTCGAATTGAGTCCGGTGCTTTGGCATATCGGCCACGTTTTTTTTGTGGAAAACTACTGGCTCGCCGAGTATGTCTTCGGCGACCAGCACGTGACCGACCGCTGGCGCCGCGTGTATTTCCCTGAGCAGTGTCCGAAGCAGCAGCGAAGCTTCACGTTACCGTCTCTTGATGAGCTCAAGAAGTGGGCGGACGAGGTCTCAGAGATCAACGATCACTACTGGCAACAGATCGGCGCGGTCTGCAACCCGATCCTAGAGGACAACTACCTGCACGCATTCATTCGTCAACACTATGCCCAACATCTTGAAACCATGCGGCTGGCTCGTCACCAACTCGACATCGGGAGCGGCGTGCAACCGACTCATACCATGCCCTCTCGGCCGCCGGATACGACAACGATTCAATTCATGCCAACGACGGTCGTCCTCGGCAATGAGGACACCGTTGCCTACGACAATGAAAAACCAAGCCATTACGTCGATATTGACGGCTTCGCAATCGGAAAAAAGCCAGTTACGAATGCCGAATGGCTCGGATTCATGTGTGCCGGCGGTTATGATGACAAGACATTCTGGACCGCTGAAGGTTGGGCATGGCGCTGTGCCAATCACATCAACCGCCCGCAGCACTGGCTGATCGACCAAACAGGTGCCTTACAGATTTCGAACGCCGATCCCGAAATTCCGGGCGAGGACCCTGTCCACGGCATCAGCTGGTACGAGGCCGTGGCTTTCGCACATTATGCCGGCGCCCGACTGCCGTCGGAAGCTGAATGGGAAACGGCACGACGCAGCGAAAAGCTAGATTGCGTGGGCCAAGTATGGGAATGGTGCCGCAACGCGTTTTATCCCTATCCGGGTTTTCGAGCCTACCCCTACGATGGCTATTCGAATACTTGGTTCGACGGAGCGCATATGGTGGCGCGCGGTGGCAGTCGACTTACGGAACCGGAAATCCGGCGTCCCACCTTCCGTAACTTTTATCCCCCCACACACCGGCATATTTACGCCGGGCTGCGACTCGCATGGCACTGAATCCATCCGAAACTGATTCATTGGATAGCGCTCGGCCAGCAGATATTGCCTCAACCGTTGCCCAGGCGTTGGCCGAGGACATCGGTGACGGCGACCGAAATGCCGCATTGGTGAGCGCCGAAGCCACGGCCGAGGCCCAAATCACGGCGCGGGACACCGTCATTATCGCCGGCTGCCCCTGGGTCGACGCAGTATTCGCGCAGCTTGATGAAACCATCGTCCTCGACTGGCATGTTGCCGACGGCCAGCGTGTCAAGACAGATCAACCGATCTGCACACTCAGCGGCCCAACGCGAGCACTTTTATCAGGCGAACGTACGGCTCTGAATTTCCTGCAACTGTTATCCGGGGTCGCCAGCTCGACGCGCGAATATGTCGACCGGTTGGCCAAAACCGGTACCCGTATTGTCGATACACGCAAAACTCTGCCCGGCCTGCGCAGCGCGCAGAAATATGCTGTGGTCTGTGGCGGTGGCGCAAACCATCGTTTTGGTCAATTCGATGCTTTTTTGTTGAAGGAAAACCACATCGCTGCCTTGGGGTCGATCGCCGCGGCCGTCACCAATGCGCGACGCAAGGAACCGGGCCTGTTTCTGCAAGTGGAAGTGGAGAATCTCGACGAACTCGATCAAGCACTCGAAGCCAGCGTCGACGGCGTACTACTGGACAATTTTCCGTCACATGTTCTGGCACGCGCCGTGAACAAAGCCAAAGCCCATCGGCAGCGTTTCCGACAGGATTTGTTGATCGAGGCCTCCGGCGACATCAATATGGCCAACCTGCGTGAGATTGCCGATACGGGCGTCGACCGAATTTCGATCGGCGGACTGACCAAGCACATTCGTGCGGCCAATCTGTCGTTTCGATTGTACCCCTGAAAAACCGTCGCAAACGTCGGCGGTCCCATCGCGTCGACGGTCTGGTTGCGTAGCGTATGCTAGCCAGATCTCGGGATTTGGCGCGTTGTTATTGATCATCGGCTAGTCTCTGCCGAGCCTTTGGCATTGGCTGAGTGGATACACCCAAGGGTAGACACAACCACCAAGTTCTGTACCAAATCAATATCTTGAGCAGACGCCGTCGCAATCGCGGGGGATGTACGTGGTGATCCGACCAGAAAGCTCAGCTGGTGGCTGCCAAGCGCTTGAATCCGGCCTCCAGATCCGCAATCAAATCTTCAGGATCTTCTAAACCGGCGTGAATACGCAAGGTCGGCCCGTTATCGTGCCAGCGCGTGGCGGAGCGGCTGGCATTGGGATTGACCGGTAATATCAGGCTCTCGTAACCGCCCCATGAAAATCCCAGACCGAACAATTCCAGATGATCGACTAGCGCCTCGATTTGGGCCCGGCTGACAGGCTGAAGCTGAACGGCGAACAAGCCGCTCGCTCCGGTAAAATCACGCCGCCAGAGCTCGTGTTGCGGATGGTCGGACCGTGCCGGATGAATCACCCGCGACACCGCCGGTTGTTGGGCCAACCAGTCGGCGAGTTGCAAACCGTTATCTTGGTGGATGGGCAGCCGCTGGCCCAGGGTGCGCAGGCCGCGCAATCCCAAATAGATATCATCCGGGCCAGCACAGTAACCGTGCAACCCCATGGTTCGGCGCACCGGCATGTAGTGGGCCTCGGTACAGTTGATAACGCCGAGCATGGCATCGGCATGGCCAACAAGATACTTGGTAGCCGCGTGGATGGAAATATCTACGCCGTGTTCCAGACCGCGGAAATAAAGTGGCGTCGCCCATGTGTTGTCGGCCATCACCGGGATATCGTGGGCGTGTGCCGCATCAGCCAAGGCGGGGACATCACAGATCTCAAACGTCAATGATCCCGGTGACTCCAGGAAAACCGCGCGTGTCGCGGATGTGAATTTTTGAGCTAGCGATTTGACGTCGATGGTCGGATCGAAATACTCGGTGGTGACCCCCAGCGGCCGAAGTATAGATTCGCAAACCTTGCGGGTCGGTCCGTAGACGTTGTCGGCGACCAGCAGATGCGATCCGGATTCAATGACCGAAAACAGAGCGATCGTAATCGCTGCCAGGCCCGAACAAGTTGCCACCGCACCGTAGGCGCCTTCCAACTCGGCGACGGCATTTTCAAAATTGAACTGTAGCGGCGTGCCGTTTCGTCCGTAATGGATGCCGGCGAACGGGTCGGCACTGGAAGCCTCGAGTGCAGCCAGTGAGTCGAACAGCACCGTTGAGGCGTGATACACGGGCGGATTGACCATACCGTGCTGGGCACTCGGATGGCGCCCGGCGTGGGCCAGTCGGGTCGCGGTTTTCATAATGGAGTTACTCAATAAAGACTGTCTTGATAACGACACGCCAACAAAACTTGGATCACGTATCAGCCCTGGGTAGATGATCCCGGCCGTGCGGTGCGTCGAGGGCTAAGGTCGGACCTTTCGGCACGATCCCGTTGGGATTGATCCACGGATGACTGGTGTAGTAGTGGCGTTTGATTTGATGGAAATTCACAGTCTCCGAAACGCCGGGGATTTGATACAGCTCACGGAGATACCCCGACAGATTGGGGTAATCGGCGATCCGGTTCTGGTTGCACTTGAAATGCCCGAAATAGACGGCGTCGAAGCGCACAAGTGTGACAAACAATCGCCAGTCGGCTTCGGTAATCTGACCGCCAAGCAGATAGCGCTGATCGGCCAGAAGCCTATCCAGCCAGTCGAGTGTTGCGAATAAGGCGTCGTATTCGCTCTCGTAGGCCGTCTGGGTGGTCGCAAAACCGGTTTTGTAAACGCCGTTGTTGACGTGATTGTAAATGGGTTCATTAATGCTATCGATCGCTTCGCGCAGTGCCGGTGGGTAATAATCCAGATCAGGTCGCTCGGCAAACGCGTTGAACGCCTGGTTCAACATACGCAGGATGTCGGCTGACTCGTTCGAGACGATGGTTTCGCGCTCGCGATCCCAGAGCGTCGGCGTAGTGGCACGGCCGGTGTAACTCGAGTCGGCTTTCTGGTAGAGCTCGTGGAGATAGAGTACGCCATATAGCGGGTCGGGGTCCGTGCCAGGCGCATTTGAAAACCACCATCCGTTAGGCCCCATGTAGGGGTCCAGAACCGAGACGCCGATAACGTCTTCCAACCCTTTGAGCTTACGCATGATCAACACCCGGTGTGCCCAAGGACAGGCCAGCGCGACATACAAATGATAGCGCCCGGCCGCCGCCGGAAAATCGGCGTCGGGCTCGGCCGACACCCAGTTCCGAAAGCCGGGCGACTCCCGCACAAAGCGTCCACCAGTGGATTCGGTGTTATAGCCCGTCCGGTCGTGCCATACGCCGTTGATTAATAATCCCATATCATCACACTCGATATATCGTCAGTCTCGGGCGGTCGCAGCCACACGACAAAAACATCGCGCGTAGCGCCCGTTCGGATCATTCAAATGGTTTGTCAGCCAACCTGCGGTTGTACCCTTTGCAATCCCGGTCAACCACGTGGGTAAGTACTTTGCCTCGACATGGGCCGATAAGAAGTGGTTGATCGCCACATCCCAAGCTGGCGGTTGTTCGAGGGTCTCGACATGATAATGGCCCGATTCCAAACCTGCGAGTTTGGCCAGCGCACGGGCCGCATCGATCGGGCCGCCAAGATGGTCGACCAGCCCAATGTGCTTGGCCGCGCGGCCTGACCATACACGTCCTTTGGCGTTTGCCTTGACAGTGGCTGTCGCCAGATTTCGGGCAGCCGCAACTTTGGTGACAAATTGGGTGTATGCGAAGTCAATACTGGACTGCATGATCTTGCGGCCCCGGTCGGTAAGCGGATGATTGATCCTCAATAGGCCCGAAAGCGGTGTAGTCCCCACACCGTCTGAATGAATACCAAGTTTGTTCAATGGCTTGCTGGCCGTGGGTATCAGCCCGAAAACGCCGATCGAACCGGTGATGGTTGTCGGTTCGGCCCAGATCTGGTTGGCGTTCATGCTAATCCAGTATCCGCCCGACGCGGCAACGCCGGCCATCGAAACGATCACTGGTTTGCCGGCCGCCTGAGTTTCAACGACTTGGCGTCGGATGGCTTCGCTGGCGTTGATGCCGCCACCCGGCGAATCAACACGCAGCAGTACGGCCTTCACCCTGTCGTCGGTGCGGGCCTTTTTGAACAAGTGCGTCAACGTCTGGCTGTCCGCGCCGCTGCTCTGGCCGCCCCCACTCGTAATGTCGCCCGATACCACGATCCGTGCGATTTCCGGCGAGTCGTTTGCCGGCTCACCGGCATCCAATGCGGCGAGGTAATCGGTGCTATCGATGGGGGTCAGTTGACCCCTGTGATGTGGGTGCGGTTTCGCCAGACTGGCTGCGATTTTCGGCCACGGTGCAATTTTGTCGACTAGTTTGGACTTTTTGGCTAGCTTTGCCCCGTCACCGTTTAGAGCGGCGAGCCGAGTGGCAAAGTGATCGGCATAGTGGGATATGACATCGGCATCTATCGGCCGCTTCGCGGTTACCACCTGACGATAGCTTTGCCAAAGCGAATTCGTCCAGGTTTTATTGGCTTTTTTAGCTGCTGGCGACATATCGTTTCGAATCAGCGGCTCGACGAAAGACTTGTACTTGCCGTGTCGAAACACGTGAATCTTGATGCCGAGTTTGTTGATTGCGTCGGCAAAATAGTTGCGGTAAACACCATAACCCGAAAGCAGAACCTGCCCCATCGGGTCAAGAGTGATGGTATTGGCATGGCTTGCCAATTCGTATCTTGCCTGATCGTAGTTGTCGGCCCAGGCAATCACCGGTTTGCCGGATTTTTCGAATCGGTCGATTGCGCGGACAATGTCCTGTAACTGGCCAGGTTCGGCTTCGCCAAGACGATCAAGACGCAGATAGAGTTTCTTGATCCGGACATCGTGGCGTGCTTTGTCGATCGCTCGAATGAGCTTCGGCACAGCCGGTGGACTGGTCAATGCACTGAAATTCTTATCGAGTACCGATTGAATACCGCTCGGCGCCTGTTCGACCAGATTCCCAGCGGGGCGGATCACAAGCGCCGAATTCTGATTTACGTGCGGCGGCGATTGATGGAACAACCCAAAGTAGACGGCCAGCGGGACAACAATGAATATCCCCAATAAAAGCAGGGCGGCGAGCGCTGTAAGCGAGCGCCAGATAACCGTGAGTAGTTTGCTTAACATGCAAAGATTTTCCTTAAAGCCCACCAAGATCCGTTCGCCGGCCAATACGCCGACCAGTCTAGCGGTTCAGGGTCGGCTTTTCGACTTGCCGCCCGGCTTGAATCCAGCGTCCTACTGCCGCACGTTTATTTCATATTCTCAGAGGAAAAAGTAACCCAATGGCCAGCGATACACGTCAACATCACCGCTTGATTATTCTGGGCTCCGGGCCAGCCGGCTATACGGCGGCCATCTATGCCGCCCGCGCGGGGCTCGATCCAGTGGTCATTACAGGCATGGAACAAGGCGGTCAGCTCATGACCACCACCGATGTCGATAACTGGCCCGGTGATGTGGAGGGCCTGCAAGGTCCTGGCCTCATGGAGCGTATGCAGAAACACGCCGAGCGTTTCAATACCCGGATCATATTCGACCATATCCACACCGCCGATCTATCAGCGGACCCGTATCATCTAGAGGGCGACCGGGGCATCTATACCTGCGACGCCCTGATCATCTGCACCGGCGCCACCGCACGATATCTAGGCCTGGAATCCGAATCCATGTTCATGGGCAAGGGCGTCTCGGCCTGCGCAACCTGCGATGGGTTTTTCTACAAAAACCAAAATGTGGCGGTCATCGGTGGCGGCAACACAGCGCTTGAGGAAGCGCTTTATTTGTCGAACTTGGCTGCTCACGTCACTGTCGTGCATCGGCGTGACAAATTTCGCGGCGAAAAGATTTTGGCCGACAAACTCTTCGCCCGCGAGGCCGAGGGCAAAGTATCCATCGTCTGGGACCACCACCTGGACGAAATCCTGGGGGATGCCACTGGTGTGACCGGCGCGCGTTTGAAACACGCGACAACGGGGGAAACTCAGGAACTTAATGTTGCCGGAGTATTTATTGCGATCGGCCACAAACCCAACACTGACCTGTTTGTTGATCAACTCGAGATGAGTGGCGGCTATATTCGCGTTCAGAGTGGTCTTGATGGCAACGCCACGGCCACGACAAAACCCGGTGTATTTGCCGCGGGTGATGTCATGGACCACGTCTACCGGCAAGCTGTAACTTCGGCTGGAACGGGGTGCATGGCCGCACTCGATGCCGAGAAATATCTCGATGCACTGGCCGAAGCGTCAGGTCGGGAACCCGTTGTGGAGAGTCAGGAAGCGCGCCGGGTCGGTTAGACAGCCTCGCAAGGAGCCCAAAAAAAGACCCGCTTACCGCGGGTCTTTCTAATAGCTAATCTTGATTGCGAAGCAAAACGATTAAACCTTTTCACGAATACGGGCCGCCTTGCCAGTACGACCACGTAAGTAGTACAGCTTGGACTGGCGGACATCACCCCGGCGCTGCACTTTGATTTCGGCTATGCCCGGCGAATAGGTCTGGAAGACGCG
Source organism: Salinisphaeraceae bacterium UBA4764 (assembly GCA_002403445.1). Classification (GTDB taxonomy): domain Bacteria; phylum Pseudomonadota; class Gammaproteobacteria; order Nevskiales; family Salinisphaeraceae; genus Salifodinibacter. The sequence goes on from DHHU01000005.1 coordinate 34,882, forward strand.
CTCCACGCCTACCCCGTGCGAAGTCTTGCGTACCGTGAAGGCCGAATTCATACCGCGATTGCGCTTACCAATGACAACGCCTTCAAAAGGTTGAAGCCGCTCGCGGCTGCCCTCGGTCACGCGAATTTGCACCAACACGGTATCGCCGGCGGAAAAATCCGGCACTTTCTTGCCGCTCATCTGTTCGGCTTCGATTTCGTCGACGATATTGGTCACAAGTCACCTCGGCGTTAATTCGGACTCTGCTCGGCATAACAGCCGGCAAAATGCGCTTGATTAAGCTATCCAGTATAACGGATCACTGTCTGTAAGCAATCAGTAGCACGCTATTTTTGACTATTTCCATCCCAAAGTTCTGTCGATTCGATTGGGTTCTCAGCGAGATATTCGTTCAAAAGCCGTACTTGATTAGCATCCAGGGCCAGTTGCGCAAACAAATCCGGACGTTTTAGAAAAGTCGTCCCAAGGGCTTGCTTCTGTCGCCAGCGTGCAATTTTGGCGTGGTCTCCGGACAAAAGAACACGGGGCACATCGGCATCAGGTGGTCGTGTGTAATGCGGCGCATCGAGTTGACCACCACGAAACGATTCGGCAGATTTAGAGTCCGGATCCCCCAGCACGCCGGGCAATAGACGGGCCACGGCATCTATGATCATCATGGCCGGCAATTCACCGCCCGACAAGACAACATCACCGACCGACACACAAGCATCGACGCGCGTGTCAATAAACCGCTGATCAATGCCTTGGTAGCGACCGCAGACCAGAGTCACCCCCCCTACTGCGGTTAAGGTATCCGCTGCGCGTTGGTCAAAGCGTTCTCCGTCCGGTGTTAAAAGCCACACCGGGCGCAATTGATCATGGGTGTGTTCGGCAATGGCATCGAGGGTACGGTTCAACGGTCCCGCTTGCAGCACCATACCAGGGCCCCCTCCGAAGGGCCGGTCATCGACTCGCCCATCACGTCTGTCGGTGTAATTGCGGGGATTCCAAGTTGATAACGTCAGGCGATTGTCCCGAAACCCGCGCCCGACGATACCGAAGTTTTCCAGTTGCTTAACCCATTCGGGGAAAAGCGTGACGACGTTGAACTGCAACGGGTCAGGCATCCGCCGGCCAGTCAACGTCGATACGTTTCGCGTCGATATCGACGCGATCAACGATGGCGTTGGCTACGAATGGGATAAGTCGTTCCCGCTCGCCGTTCAGAATCATGACGCCATGGGCGTTGGTTTCAAGCATATCGGTCACCGTGCCGAGGGCAAACTCGTCACGGTTAAAGACGTGGCATCCGATCAGATCGCACCAGTAATACTCGCCATCAGGCAACACCGGCATCTGGCTACGATCTACGGCAATATCGTTGCCGACCAATGCCGCTGCCATGTCGCGATCATTCACGATGTCGCCATTGCCGTCAGCCAAGCGCGCAGTCAATGGTTTGCCTTGCGCACGCGCATCGATAATTGAGTACTTTTCAAGTGCTTGGCCGAGATACCAAGGCGAATAATTAATGAGGTTTTCTATTGGCTGGGTGAAAGAATAAACCTTGACCCAGCCAGTAACCCCCACTACCCCGCTGATTTTTCCTAAGACGACAGGCCGGATGGTCATGTCAATGACTCGTATTCGGCGAGATCACATGTCAGCGTGATATATCGTTTTAGCTGCTTCGGGCAGCAGCGAGGCATGGGCTAGCTTTTGGACTTTTCCTCACTAATGGGCGGTGCCGGACGTTCGAGGCCCTCGCCTTCGCCGTGCTTGTGATAGAACTTGACCAAATTCTCAACGCGCTCGGACATGGATGCGCCGCGCGCAACCCAGTATTCGATTTTCTCGGTGTCAATACGCAGGGGAACTTCTTGCCCTACGGCAACCGGATTAAGAAAACCGAGCTGATCGACAAATCCACCGTCGCGCCCACTTCGCTTGGATGTGACGACAATGCGGTAAAACGGCCGTTTTTTAGCGCCGCTGCGGGAAAGTCTGATTCGAACCATAGATTATCTAATGCCGCACTTATGCAAGCTAAACGCGTTGTTAAACGGCATAGTTTACTGACTTTTTATCAGAATTCAAGAGCGATAACCCAAAATCACTCAACCAAATTCAACGCATTGGCTCATCGACCCATGCCCGGCGGAAGCTGGTTACCGCCCTGGTTCCCCATCTGACTTTGCATGGCGCGCATCATTTTGTTCATGCCGCCCTTGGAGAACTTCTTCATCATCTTTTTCATCTGCTGATGCTGCTTGAGCAGACGATTGATGTCCTGAACCTCGGTGCCCGAACCCGCAGCAATACGGCGTTTACGCGAGGCACGGATGAGATCTGGAAAGGCTTTTTCCTTCGGCGTCATGGAATTGACCATCGCCAACATGCGGCCGACCTGCTTGTCATCGGCCGCCCCCATCATGCCCTTGGGCATCTGGGCACCGGCCGGCATTTTTTCCATCAAGGCATTGATGCCGCCCATCTGTTGCATCTGACGCAGCTGCTCAGCCATGTCCTCGAGATCAAAGCTTTTGCCTTTTTTGAGTTTCTTGGCAAGTTTTTCAGCCTTGTCCTGGTCGACTTTTTGTTCGGCATTTTCTACCAGCGAGACCACGTCTCCCATACCGAGGATTCTCGAAGCCACGCGATCCGGATGAAATGGCTCCAGCGCATCGAGTTTTTCCCCAGTGCCCATGAACTTGATAGGCCGGCCGGTGATCTGGCGAACCGATAGCGCCGCCCCGCCACGCGCGTCGCCGTCAACCTTGGTCAAGATCACGCCGGTTAGCGGCAGCGCATCACCGAACGCCTTGGCGGTGTTAGCGGCGTCTTGACCGGTCATGGCATCCACCACGAACAGAGTCTCGACCGGCGCCAACGTCTCGTGGAGGCTCGAGATTTCGGCCATCATGGCATCGTCGATGCCTAACCTTCCCGCCGTGTCGACGATCAATACGTCATAAAGTCCCTTGCGCGCCGCGTCGCGCGCTTCAACCGCAATTTTTTTGGGTTTTTGTTTCGACTCGCTTGGATGGAAATCAACGCCCACGTCAGAGGCCACTTTTTCCAATTGGTCGATGGCAGCCGGGCGATAAACGTCGGTGGAGACCACCAGCACCGATTGTTTGCGGCTCTGTTTAAGATGCGCGGCCAATTTGCCAGTGGTGGTGGTCTTACCGGACCCTTGCAAACCGGCCATGAGGATCACGGCCGGAGGCTTGACGCGCAGATCCAGTTCACTGTTACTGCTCCCCAGCAGGTCGGTAAGTTCGTCGTTGACGATCTTGACCAACGCCTGACCGGGCGTAACGCTGGTTGTCACTTCGCTGCCGACGGCGCGTTCGCGGATTCGCGCTACGAAATCCTTGACCACGGGAAGCGCCACGTCGGCTTCCAACAACGCCATGCGCACTTCGCGCAAGGTGGCCTGGACGTTGTCCTCGGTCAGCCGGCCACGACCGCGGATCGACTGAAAACTTTTGTTGAGGCGTTCGCTGAGACTTTCGAACATGTATCGGAGTTTGATCAGTAAGACTCTTTGACTGGCATTATACTCAATCGTCTAATTGTCAATCAGTCGGCACGAGGCCGGTCATACAGTGAATGGCCCCAAGGCCGGCAACTAAGAACCCTTGCAAACAATATCGACCGCTAGTCTTTTCGCCATACTTTTCGGACTAATCGTGCTCTCGGCGGCGACATCCGGTTCCGAGACCGCGCTGATGTCGATCAACCGCTACCGGATGAAACATCTGGCCCGTCAGGGCCACGGTGGCGCGCGGCGAGCCGAAGCGTTATTGGAACGGCCCGACCGGCTAATCGGTCTGGTACTTCTGGGCAACAACCTGGTCAATATCGCCGGCTCAGCCGTGGCTACCGTCATCGGCATCCGGCTGATGGGAGATATCGGCGTCATAGTGGCCACCGGCGTTTTGACGATCGTGGTTCTGGTGTTCAGCGAAGTCTCACCCAAGACGCTGGCCGCACTGCATCCGGAACGCGTCGCCTATCCGGCATCGTATGTCCTCATGCCGCTACAGCGCGCCCTCTGGCCGTTGATCTGGATCATCAACACGACCTGTAACGGGATTCTGCAGATTTTCGGTGTATCCCCCGACGACGCCGAAACACATTCGCTGTCGGCGGAGGAATTGCGGACCGTGGTCTCCGAAGCTGGGGCTATGATCCCCAGGCGCCATCAAAATATGCTGCTGTCGATCCTCGACATGGAAAACGCCGAAGTCGACGACATCATGATTCCGCGCAGCGAAATCATCGGGATCGACATCAGCAAGCCTTGGGACAAGATTGTCGATCAAATCGCCCAGAACCAGCACACGAGACTGCCGATCTATGACGGGTCGATCGAAACGTTACAGGGTATCCTGCATATGCGTCGCGTTCTGGGTCTGGTGATCGATCAGAACCTAACACGCGACAATCTTCTAGCGCTGGCCCGTGAACCTTACTTCGTGCCGGCGGGCACACCGTTGAATCATCAACTGCTCAAGTTCCAGAGCGAGCGCCTGCGGATGGGCTTCGTCGTGGACGAATACGGTGATATCCAAGGGTTAGTCACGCTCGAGGACATCCTCGAGGAAATCGTGGGTGAATTCACTACCGATCCCGCCACGCAGACGCGTCACGTCAAAAGCGAAGGCGACAACCATTACCTTGTTGAAGGTACCGTTGGGATCCGCACACTGAACCGGACGATGGGCTGGGAACTGCCCGAAGACGGCCCGCGCACGCTCAACGGATTGATCACCGAACACCTGGAAGCCATTCCTCGTGCCGGCACAACTCTGGAACTCAAAGGCTATGAGCTCCGCATTGCCCAAACACGCGCCCGGCGCATCAAAAGCGTACGGATCCGGCCGCCGCAGACCGGGGCCAACGCGACCATGGCGGCCCAAGAATCACACGATGACGACGATTGAATGGCCCGGAACCCTTTGCTTGCGATCACTCGATCGCATTGATCGCCTCGGATAGCCGCGCCACGGGCACAACGTCCAAGTCACCTACACGACGAGATCGCGGGGCGTTGCCGCTGGGCACGATGGCCCGCTTGAAGCCGTGCTTGGCGGCTTCCGCCAAACGCTCTTCGCCGCCCGGCACAGGACGTATTTCACCGGCCAAGCCGATTTCACCGAAAATTATGTCGCGCTGACCGATCGCCCGATCACGAAAACTCGACAACGCCGCCAGAACGACCGCCAGATCGGCAGCGGTTTCACTGACGCGCATCCCCCCAACCACGTTCACAAACACATCCTGATTGCCTAGTCCGACGCCGCCATGGCGGTGCAATACTGCCAGAAGCATGGCCAAACGTTGACTATCCGGGCCGAGGGCCACGCGGCGCGGATTGTGGAGCTGCGAGCCATCGACCAATGCCTGAACCTCGACCAACATCGGCCGCGACCCTTCGCGCGCCACCATCACCGCGCTGCCCGGCACCGGCTGTTCGTGGCGCGAGAGGAAGATCGCGGAGGGGTTCTTGACCTGTTTAAGGCCCGAGGGGCTCATGGCGAACACGCCAATTTCGTTCACCGCGCCGAACCGGTTCTTAATCGACCGTACGACGCGAAACCGGCTGCTCGCTTCCGACTCGAAATACAATACCGTATCGACCATGTGTTCGAGTACACGCGGCCCGGCGATGGCACCTTCCTTAGTAACATGACCCACCAGAATGAGCGCCGTGCCCGTGGCCTTGGCGAACCGGGCCAGCATCGACGCACATTCGCGCAACTGGGCCACGTTGCCCGGCGCGCTGGTCAGGGATTCAGTGAACACGGTCTGAATCGAATCGACCACCAACAGCTTCGGCGCTTGGGGCTTGGCGAGCGCCAGAATCCGCTCAACGCAAGTCTCGGCCAGCAGGGCGATATCCGCTTCGGCGATACCCAGGCGATCAGCGCGGAGATGAACCTGCTCCAGCGACTCTTCGCCGGTATCGTAAAAAACCGGTAGATCAGCAGATAACTGGGCAAGCACTTGTAACAAAAGCGTGGATTTACCAATACCGGGGTCACCACCGATCAGAATCACCGACCCTGGCACCAGACCGCCCCCGAGTACTCGGTCGAGTTCTGACAAACCCGTGGCGGTACGCACAGTTTCGCTTGCCACGATGTTGGCGAGCTTCTGCACCTGAGCCGGTCCACTATCAGTCAACGCTGAACGGGAACTGGCGCTGCTTCTGGGGGTCGACGGAGCGGCCGGCACGCTCTCCACCAGAGTATTCCATGCACCACAATCGGCGCACTGCCCAGACCACTTAGACTGTGTTCCGCCGCAGGATTCACAGACGAAAACGGTCCTGGATCTAGCCAATTAGGGACCCCTTAGGGGACTGCGCTGAACAAAGCGTGCGAGTGAGAGCTTGTTTGATCGGTGTGGGCCTTTCGGTCATTTGAAGCGAATGGTTGTCCCATTCAACAAGCATGTGTGGGAAATATCGCTTAATCGTCGCATTCGCAGCCGTGTACTTTTTTACGGTGCAGACCCATGGATCCTCAGATAGCCTCGAAAGACACTCTTGGAGTCAGTCGGCAAAACAATTCGTAGGCGATCGTTCCGGCCGCCGTTGCCACTTCGTCGGCCGGCAGTCCCGACCCCCAAAGAGTGACGCGGTCGCCGACCGAAGCCTTGACGGCAGCGCTGACATCCACGGTGATCATGTCCATCGACACGCGGCCGGCAAGATGGCACCGCTGACCATCAACGAGTACCGGCGTTCCCGACGGCGCATGGCGCGGATAACCATCGCCGTAGCCAACGCCCACCACGGCAATTTCAGTGTCGCGCTCGGCTATATAACTCGCGCCGTAACCAACCGGTTCCCCAGCCTCTACGGTATGGCGGCTGATAATCGGGGCCGTGAACTCCATTGCGGGCCACAGATCCAAATCCGCTGCCGTGCAATCGACCAACGGTGAACTTCCATAGAGCATGATGCCAGGTCGCACGACCTCGGCGTGAGAGTCCGGGCGAGTCAACACGGCGGCCGAGTTGGCGATCGAACGTACGCCTTGTCTAGCATCCAAGGCATAAGCAAAACAACGGATTTGACGATCGGTCATCACATTCGAACGATCATCGGCACACGCTAAATGAGTAAGATAACCGAGCCACGCCACAGCCGGAGCATTGGCTAGCCGGTCTGCCACACCACCCGCTTCGCTCGGCTTGACACCAAGGCGGTGCATGCCACTGTCGATCTTGAGCCAGATCTGGAGCGCCGGGCCGGTATAGCTTTCCATGATGGCCGCCTGCTCGACGTCGTATACGACCGGCTGTATGTTGCGGGCCGCCGCCTCAACCAGCCACGCGGTGTCAAGCGGCTGCGACAGGGTCATGATCGGGACTTGGACACCGGCAAACCGGAGCTGTAGAGCCTCTTCAAGACTCGAAACGGCAAAGCCATCGGCAGCCAGTGCATGGGCCACAGTACTTGCCCCGTGACCGTACCCATCGGCCTTGACGGCCGCGTACACGCGGGAATTGGGCGCCAGTTGACGCACTCGGCGCAGATTGTGGTCGAGCGCGCCGGTATTAATCAATGCCCGGGCACGCGTCATCACCCGATGAACTCTTCGGCGTAGCGATCTTGAAGATTTTCGAAACGAGTGTAATGCGACAAAAATGCCGTGCGGGCCGTTCCGAGTGGACCGTTGCGCTGTTTGCCGATAATTATTTCGGCGACTCCCTGGTCTTGGCTGTCTTCGTTATAGACCTCGTCACGATAGATGAAGGTGATGATGTCCGCATCTTGCTCGATACCGCCGGACTCGCGCAGATCCGACATGCGTGGGCGCTTGTTTTCGCGTTGCTCAACCTGACGATTGAGTTGCGAAAGCGCAATGACCGTGACGTTGAGTTCCTTAGCCAGAGCTTTGAGTTGCCGGGATATTTCCGAAATTTCGTTGGTGCGGTTCTCGCTCGTTCCCGGCACCTGCATGAGCTGCAGATAATCCACCACGATCAAGGCGATGTCGTGTTCCCGTTTGAGCCGCCGGGCGCGCGAGCGCAGCTCATTGGGGGACAGGGCGGGCGTATCATCGACAAATAACTGAGCATTTTCATTCATGATGCCCACCGCCGACGTAATCTTGGCCCAGTCGTCTTCAGTGAGTTGCCCGGAGCGCAGATTGGACTGATTCACTCGGCCCCAAGACGAAATCATGCGCATGACAATCTGTTCGGCCGACATTTCGAGCGAGAATACCGCTACAGGTGTTTTCTGCTTGATCGCCACGTTTTCCACTATGTTCATGGCAAATGCGGTCTTGCCCATCGACGGCCGACCAGCCAAGATCATCAAATCCGAAGGCTGCAAGCCGTTGGTCAGCTCATCGAACTTGTGCAGCCCTGTGGGCAGGCCGGTGAACTCACCTTCCTGTTTGACCAGCTCACCGATTGTCTCCACGGCCTCGGTGAGCAACTCATTTATACCCCGGGGGCCATCCTCGGCTTGACGCCCGTGTTCAGCGACCGAAAATAACTCCTGCTCGGCGGCCGAGACCAGTTCGTCGGCGTGACGCCCGGTATTGTCGAAGCCGAGGCGGGTGATCAAATCCCCCGCACGGATAAGCTGTCGCATGAGCGAACGCTGGCGAACAATATCCGCGTAGGCTTGAATATTGGCCGCGCCCGGGATCTCGGTAACAAGGTTGCCTACATACGTCGCACCACCAGCTTTATCAAGCAAATCCCGACTGCGTAGCCATTCGGTCAGCGTGACCAGATCACGTGGCTGGTCGTTATTGACCAGATCGGCAAGACCCCGGAACAACAACCGGTGATCTTCTCGGTAGAAGTCATTCTCAGAAAGAATGTGTGCAATGTCGTCCCAGGCTTGCTGGGATAACAACAAACCACCAATAACCGACTGCTCAGCATCTATCGAGTGCGGGGGTAGTTTGCCTTCAGCCATGTCAGCAGCCCCCTTGCCCCTTTGTCTTCACACCAAGATCTTCACCGGGATTAACCACCCGCAAACTTGGCGATTGAAGCCCGCTGGTTATGGCGAATTGCGCTCGCCGTTGGGCGTTTCTGCTTCCGCAGCATCTGCGGATTCGCGGGGCGTCTCATCCGCTTCATTACCGGGCCCTTCAGGCGTAGTGTCCAACTCGTCGTCTGTTGTCTCGTCCCGGCTGGGCATATTGATGCCCATGTCGGTCAACTGCGCCACCACGATAGTCACCTCAGTCTCGACGTCGGCGTGGAGTTCAAGATAAGCCGTATATTCGCCGGTAAGCCGGATGTTGCCTTCGGTCAAAACCACTTCCTTGGCATCAACTTCGGCTGATTCTTCGCTGATTTTGGCCGCAATTTCCTGTGGCCCGACTGACCCGTAAAGCTTGCCTTCATCGCTCGCACGCATAGCAATGACGAACTCGCGCCCGCGAAGTTGCTTGGCACGCTGCTCAGCGCGTTGACGGCGATCTTCCGAGGCCGCCTGAAGGGCCGCTTTCTGCTGTTCAAACGTGGCGCGGTTGGCTTTAGTCGCCGGCAACGCGATTCCACGCGGGATCAGATAGTTGCGTCCGAAACCAGGTTTGACAATGGCGGTGTCGCCGAGATCGCCGAGATTACGGACTTTTTGTAGCAGGATGACTTCCATGACGGCCCCTTAAGAGGAGTGACGATCTGTGTAGGGCAGCAGCGCGAGGAACCGCGCGCGCTTAACCGCAGTCGACAGCTGGCGTTGATAGTTCGACGCCGTACCGGTAATACGACTGGGCACAATCTTACCTGTGTCCGTGACATATTGCTTGAGTGTCTCAATATCCTTGTAGTCGATTTCTTCAACACCGGCAGCGGTGAATCGACAGTAGCGGCGGCGGCGAAAGAATCGAGCCATGATCGATCTCCTTGAATGATTGGTTTGGATTAACCTGCCCGGGTCTGATTGTTTCGAGCTGGTGGACTTGTGACCTAACCGGTTTCGGCCCGGCGCTCTTCCGTTTTCTTGGCAAGCGGCGACGGGTCCACGTCGGCCTTGTGGCGCGCAATAATCAAGTGCCGAAGCACGGCGTCGTTGAAGCGGAACGCGTCCTCGAGTTGCTCACGCGCACTTTGAGTGGATTCAAAGTTAATTAGCACGTAGTGGGCTTTGTGAATCTTGTGAATCGGGTAGGCGAGCTGGCGACGCCCCCAGTCTTCGTGGCGATGGATTGTACCGCCCTCGCCCTCAATGATGGCCCGGTACTTATCGACCATCGCCGGGACTTGTTCGCTCTGATCCGGATGGACCAGAAACACCATTTCATAGTGTCGCATGGCTTGTTCCTTTCGGTAGACGCCCCCGGCCTGCCAATTAGCCGTGGAGCAAGGTAATCTTTATAGTATAGGAGGTTGAAGCCTTGAAATGCAATAGGCACTCCTCAGCCAACTTGACGTGCACCCAAGTGCTTGGCCCGCTGCTGTCGTCGAGCCTCAAATAACGTAACCCCAACAGCAACTGAAACATTCAGGCTTTCAACCGCATCCTCTAGGATAATAGTGCCGAGTTCATCGCAGCATTCAGCGCTTCGGCGCCGCAGGCCGCCAGCCTCGCCGCCAGCCATGATAATCCGGCGTCCTGTCAGATCTAGCATCTCAATGGCCGTATTAGCCTCCGCATCCAGACCAACAGCGAAATAACCCGCAGCCTGCAGAGTACCAAGTGTCCGAGCAAGGTTGGTTACGCACGCGAATGGCACAATATGAGCGGCGCCAGCCGCCACCTTGACGGCCGTCGCCGTCAAGCCAACGGCGCGCCGACGCGGCGCAATCACAGCATCCACCCCGGCCGCAGCTGCACTCCGGAGACACGCGCCCAGGTTATGCGGATCCTGTACTTGATCCAGCACCAACACGAGGCTGGTCTCACCGGTTTTGTCGATGAGACGCTTCAGTTGCCGTTCGTCGATAGATTCCGGCGGCGCAACTTCAGCAGCAATGCCTTGATGTGCAATATCTGGTAACCAATTATCAAGCTCTGCCCGATCCACAACATCCGACACCAAACCACGCTTGGCCAGCGCGTTATCAAGTGACGAATTATTGTGCGTGGCGCCGGCAACACGCCACACGTGGTAAACCGGTCGGTCTGCTTGGAGAGCCGCAATCACGGCATGTACGCCCCCGACCAGCGGCGCGTTGGGCGGCTTTGTCACGAATGCACGGCGTTGGCGCTTGATGCGCTTGCTGCTCCGGTACTCCTTCGGTTGCCAAGTGGTGGCGGCGCGCTAAACGCCTGCTTCTCGTGCCCCTTGATAATAGGTTTAATTACGATCGCCACGCGCCGGTTCTTGGCACGTCCAGCCGCCGTTTTGTTGCTCGCAACAGGCTGCGACTCACCGCGTGCCCAGGTCAGGACCCGGCGCTTGTTGACACCGTGATTGATTAGAAAATGGGCAACCGACAAGGCGCGCTGACGCGACAACTTGAGGTTGTATTGTTTGGTACCAGTACTAGAAGCAAAACCAACAACGTGGACCGCGGTCTTATTGTAGCTGCGCAGCACGTTCGCAATCTTGGAGAACACGCGTTGTGCGTGCGGGGTAAGCGTAGATTTGTTAGTAGCAAACGTGGCGTTGTTTGCAATCCCGATTTTAAGTGCATGACCTGGCAGCTGCTCAACGTTTAACTCCTTCCGCGCACGTTCGCCCTTGAGTTTTTGATCAAGCTGTTGCTGTTGTTGATCCATATAATGGCCCACGCCGCCACCGGCCAACCCGCCGAGCGCGGCACCGATCGCGCCATTGCGCAAACCATGGTGGCCAATTTGTGATCCAATCAACCCGCCGAGTAGCGCACCGGCGCCGCCGCCGATCTCGGCGCGTGAATTGGGGTTGTTCGCACAACCGGCCAGCATGATTGCTGCAGCTGTCAAAAGAACAACAGCCAATGAACAACTTCTCGATGGGGTCATAGCATTAACTCTTTGAAACATCTTTTTTCGCCTTGTGTTTTGAGCGTTTTCGATCGCTGTTGCTACCACTAGAGGTGTCTGCCAGCGCCAGCTCTATTTGTCGTGAGTCAACATCGACGCGAACGATACGAACCTTGACACGATCGCACAGCCCGAAAACGGTGCCGCTCGAGCGCCCGGTGAGGCGTCGCCCATCACTGTCGTAGACAAAATAATCGTCACCGAGTTCGCTTATGTGGACAAGCCCGGTGGCATAAACATCGTCCAGCTCGATAAACAATCCGAACGACGTGACGCTGGCCACCACACCGCTAAAAACTTCGCCGATCGACTCACGCATGTATTCACATTTGAGCCAATCATCGACTTCACGTGTAGCGTCATCGGAGCGTTTTTCAGCTGCCGATGTGGCATCACCCAATTCAACCATCGCGCTGTGATCATAGGGAAAATCTGCACTGGGCTTGCCAGCCAGCACATGCTTGATCCCGCGATGCACCAGCAAATCGGGATAGCGCCGAATCGGCGACGTGAAATGCACATAGTGATCAAGCGCCAAGCCAAAATGGCCCTCATTGTCCGGGGTGTAATAAGCCCGCGATAGACTTTGCAGCAAGACCGTCTGAATCAAGTGGGCGTCATCGCGCTCGCGCGCCTTAGCCAGCACTTGGTCGAAATCCGCTGCCATAGGTTTTTTATTACGTGGCAGCGGCAAGCCCCGCTCGCTCAAAAATTCGCGCAATTCCGTCATGCCATCGGCAGTCGGGCCCGCGTGGACGCGATACAACGTCGGGAGTTTTTGCTTGGCCAGCTCCACTGCCGTCGATACATTAGCCGCAATCATGCATTCTTCAATGATCAGATGCGCCACACCACGCTCAGCCGTCACAATGCGCTCGATACGACGCTCGTCGTCAAATATAAACCGCGGCTCAGTGGTCTCGAATGCGATCGCTCCGCGCCGACGCCGGGCATCGGCAAGCGCTTCGTAGACCGCGTTCAAATCAGCCAAGGGCTGGGCTAATGCCTCGTATTTAGGGGGCAGATTGTCAGGCTGATCGAGCCAGTCGCTAACCTGTTCGTAAGTCAGCCGGGCGTGCGAGCGAATGACCGCCTGTTGCCAACGGGCGTACTGAATACTGCCGTCGGTATCGATCTGCATTTCACAAACTAAAGCCAGCCGATCCACGCCGGGACGCAGCGAACACAACCCGTTGGACAAGGCCTCCGGCAACATCGGCACGACGCGGCCGGGGAAATACACCGACGTGCCGCGTTCGACGGCCTCGTTATCGAGCGCCGAATCCGGGCGAACGTAATGAGCCACATCGGCAATCGCTACCAATAGCCGCCAACCGTTTTCCACCGGCCGAGCATAAACTGCATCGTCAAAATCTTTAGCATCGGCCCCGTCGATGGTGACCAACGGCAGCTCTCGCAAGTCGACGCGTTTTGTCTTGTCGGCTTCCGGAACATAATCGCCCCATGCACTGGCTTCAGCCAGAACCTCCTCCGAAAACGCTTCCGGAATATCATGCGCGCGAATTGATCGTTCAATCTCTACCAGCGGATCGAGACGGTCGCCCAGAACCTCAATAACCTTACCGCGTGCCGGATCACGGCGGTTGGGCGGCCGCGTCATGCGTACTACGACCACCTGGTCTTCATCGGCACCATTAAGATCGCTGTCTTCGATCAAGATCGGGCCGCCAGCAGTCTCAGAAGTCTGCAGTTGCCATCCAGCGCGTCCACGCGCCAGACAGCCCACGAAGGTGTCACGTGCTCGCTGGATCACCCTGAGTACTCGACCGACGAGACGTTCGCCGCGCTTATCGGGCACCAAACGCACATCAACCTTGTCGCCGGACATTAGGCCACGCATTTGCGGCGGTGGCAGGAAAATGTCCTCCAATTCGTCCTGATCCGGCAAGACAAAGCCAAAGCCGCCGCGATGCGTCTGCACTCGTCCCCGGATACGCTCATCGGGGTCTACCAGACAAATCAAGCCATCGGCGTCGGATTCCAGCTCACCGTCGCGCAACATCGCTCGCACCCGATTATCAAGGGCAGCGACCCGATCCGGATCGTCCAGTCCGTAATTGGCAACCAGTGTTTCGCGATCGACCCGTGAGCCAAGGGCGGCCAAATCAGCGGCAATCAATCGTCGGCTGGGCACCGGGTCGGTATAGTTGGATTGTTCCCGATCGTAATCGGGATCGCGCTCGCGCCAGTCCTCATGACCGGCAGATTTAGAACTTGTCATCTTGGGTATTAGTTTAACGTAAACGGCCAAACGCCGGTGATTGACATTGACCCCGTCATTGTCTACATTTTCAGCTCTACGCCGAGGTGGCGGAATTGGTAGACGCGCTAGCTTCAGGTGCTAGTGAGCTTTTGCTCGTGGAGGTTCAAGTCCTCTCCTCGGCACCACTATTCCATATAAATCATTACGTCACGTTATACCGGCGTGATTATGACGCACTAGCATTCATATAAGCGATCCATAGGTCCGCAAGAGCCTTGGCCTGGCTTAGATAAAGTAGCCTTAATGCTCACTTTCTTGGNNATATCGGCGGCCCCGTCCATGTCCGTAATAGGAACGGTATCGGTCGCCATCCGAGCCTCGCGGCCAGCTAATCCACGGCCGCGAATAAATCCCCGACGGCGGTCCGTAAAATGAGCCCGGTGAGCCGTAGGTAAACCCAAAGAAAACTTGATTCCCGCCATCACCATCGGCAAAGGCTGCCGGCGTGATGATTATGACGCCGATTATCAGCAGCGCTGCGATTAACGCAGTTGTTTTCAAGTCACATCACCTCATTGAAATCATAGTTTCCAACTTACTAAAAGAGGAATATACGAATCACGTTTACAAACGGATCACGACCCATCGCCGTAACACGTGTAACTTTGGAAACAAAAGTTGCTCCCAGCCCTTTCGACCGCTGGACTGGCTTCATATCAATCCCACCGGCAATGACTTCTGACATCAGAGCCGCCGGGTCATCGGGCCCATTTTCGACCACTACGGACAATGTGAAATCCTTAACGCACTATTAACTTACTGTCCCTTGAGAAGTGGTCCCCAATGTTTGGACAGCTGGGCAGCGTGTCTAAGGTGGAATCAAATGGATTGATTACGCTGCCTGGGCCAGTGGCGGCACGCCACGACAGGCCTCGTCCGGTATCTGGTCTGCAAGCGAAGAATAGGGGTCGACTCAAGACCGGCTCACGTTCCATGGCTGATCCGAACGGTTAACTCGAGCGTCTGGGGACGGAAGTCCTGTTCATGGCCGTCAATAAAGCGAGCGATTAGGCGGCCGCCTCTATCTCTTTTCTCGCAGGCGCGAGGATAAATCGCGAGCGCAGTATCGCATGGCGTAAAACCCCTTATAGGCGTTGGGAAATGATAAGCACGCTATGCGACAAGATTATGAGAAAAGAAGCCTGTAACTTTCCAAAATGACCGCTCGTCAGGATGACGCCTGTGGCGCTGCAGCACTTTAACGTAAAGCGTCGGCTTGGCAAGTTTTTGTGCCGATTCGGGCGATCGACAGTGGCCTTACATGGTAAAGCTTGACCACCCTTGCCCGCTTGTCCTGATCGTGCGTAGGTCAGGTCCAGGCCGCTGCCAAGCCAACCTGCGTCCGCTCACGCACGAGCTTGAGCTCAAACTCGGCGGGTGCCTCGAACAGTTCGAACGCGAGCTTGCCGGCGGCCTCAAGGTGTCAATTGCCCACTGCCCCAAATTTTTCAAGGACTTTTTGCATTTGAGTCATGGGAGTTGGGCAGATTCGGCGAGTGTGTCGCAGANNACACAAGCGAACGTCACAGTCCAGGTCTTTGATCGTTGTACCAATAAATGAAAAGGTTTGGCTTAAACGACCTTTTCGTTTCGTGCGTTGATGCTGAGCTGGCATCTCACAAACGGTCGTTGGCCGGGGTCACAATTGGCAAAGATCCCTCAGGGATATCTCTTGTGTAATATCTTAGTCTTTATAAACAGTTAAAGCCATTTCATATAGTAGCTTCCTTTAGCTGCCATAACGGTTTCCACATCCCTGTACGATCATTGCCATGACCGAGACAACTCATAATCCCCGTGAATGTGCTCAGTCGTTTCTGGAAGAGGCGCTGGACAAACACGATATCGAGCAAGAAATAAAACACTTGCTCAAAACCCCGCATCGCACCGTTGAGGTTGAGTTACCCCTCCGGCGGGATAACGGGCAATTGACTGTGTACGTCGGCTTCAGAGTCCAGCACGACGACAGCCGTGGACCCTTCAAGGGCGGCCTGCGTTACCACCCTGAGCTGGATGCGGCACATTCACAGGGGCTGGCAAGCCTCATGACGTGGAAAACCTCCTTAGCGAATATTCCCATGGGCGGCGCCAAAGGAGGTATCAATTGCAATCCCCATGAACTGTCTGCGGGGGAGCTGGAGCGCCTGACCAAGCAGTTTGTCACGCGAATCGCCGCACTCATCGGGCCGGTACAGGATATCCCGGCACCGGATGTTGGTACAGGCGGACGTGAGATGGCATGGATCTATGATGCGTACACCGCAATATATGGCCATCACCCCGATATGGTGACTGGGAAACCCCTTGGGATAGGTGGCTCAAAGGGGCGTGTTGAGGCAACCGGTTACGGGCTTTCGCTAATTACAAACTGGGCTTGCCGGAATCAGGAGATTGACATTGACGGCGCCACCATCGCTATCCAGGGTTTTGGCAATGTCGGTAGCTATGTCGCTCAGTTTTTAAGTGACAAGGGGGCAAAAGTTGTTGCCGTCAGCGATGTAGGTGGCGGCGTTTATAACAAGAACGGGCTTGATATAAGGTCACTGGTCCAAAAAACCCATGTGGATGGCCAACAAGTCCAGTCAGTCACCGAGTCACAAGTCTCGGCCGAGGCAATCAGTAATGACGAGTTATTGACGGCCGATGTAGATGTTCTGATTCCGGCTGCCCTGGGAGCTGCCATCAACGCCAGCAATGTTAAGGATGTCAGAGCCAGGATCGTAATCGAGGCAGCCAACCTGCCTGTCACATGCGATGCCGATACGGCCCTGTCTCAAAGGGGTGTTTTTGTCGTGCCTGATATTCTCGCCAATTCGGGCGGCGTCATCGTCTCCTATCTGGAGTGGGTGCAAAACCGCCAGGGACTGCAATGGAGCCAAGAGGACGTTTTAAGTTATTTAACGGATCAATTAGACGCCGCTTGGTCAGCCACAGTCCAGCGCATGTCAGAAGAAAATACATCATGCAGACGTGCCGCTTATTTAATCGCAACACAGCGTGTGATTGAAACCAAGATGCTCCGGGGATTTCAATTTTAAACGTTTATCAGATTTACTAACGAAAGCGCGTATTCGCCAAGCCCCTCAGCAGCAGGATTCCAGGCCTGAACCACCCAACCGATCCGAATGAAGTCCAAGGCTAGCGTTGGGCATAGGCCAATGTATGGCATAGCCAGTTAAATCCGTCCCAGCCTTACCGAGCACTCTCGAGCAACAAACACGATGCGGATCATTGATGTTGATGTACCCGCGGTGGCTATATCGGGCAGTGACTGGAGATGGATCCCGGCTGGCTCGACGTTCCCAATGGTGGCTATGGGTCAAACGTATCCAGCTTATTTGGGACAGCAAGATTCCCTATAAGCCGGACCCAAGTGTCCAGCCATCGATAGGTTAGACAACAGCATGAATCGTGGTCCGTTCCGTATCCTTGGGATATAGGCCTCCGACATATCGTATGCCAGATGACTGAACAGGACTGGATCTACACACTCAATGATGGCGTTCTCGAGCGCATTCCGTATGAGGCCTATGCAAATGAAAGGGCACTACAGCGGTTGATTGCTGATTATCCCGAATTATTAGCCGGTGAGTTGATCGACCCCGACAATCCACCCCGTTGGTTTCTAATCGGAAGTGAATCCGGTATACCCGATCAGAGCGATGGCAGCGACCGATGGTCCGTCGATCACCTNNGTCCGCGAACTCGCAGTTGAGACAGCCGGGAGTGCTGAGAAGCTCGAGAAAGATTTGGCGGATCTTTTGGCGATCGATATCGAATCCGAGGTTGATGATAATGCCATTGAAGCTTTCTGGTCTGAAGTTCATCGCCATCTTGCCAACGGTGAGATGCGGCTTTTGTTCGTGGCCGATGAGATCCCAACCGAGCTGCGACGTGTGATCGAGTTCCTGAACGATCACATGGCCGCGATCGAGGTCCTGGGCATCGAGATTCGGCAATACCAGGGAGACAACCTGAAAGCGCTCGTCCCGCGTGTCGTCGGCCAAACCGAATTTGCCCGGNNAGCGGATGATCAGGGAGGCTTCAGAGCATCAAGTACTTGTAAGGTGGGTGTCGACCGGTTTCAGTTTGCGGGCACGACGACCGGATGGTGCCTTGACATCGTTCGCCTATGGGGTCTCAGCTGAAAGTGCCAACGATGGGAATGCGCACTTACAGTTCTTCTTCAGGGAATTCTCGAGTGCCGATAACCCCCAAACGATACGTGATCAACTACTTGAAGCCGCGCCATTCAAGGCCAGTGGTCAATATACCCTCGATCTTGCGCTGGATTCCGAAAATATCGGCTACGCGAACCGCGTACTGCCCCTGTTATGGGACGCTGCGGCGACAGTCAGTCAGACCCCATCGCACCAATAATATTCTGTTCCAGTCAAAACGGACATTGATTCATGCAACAGCAGCCAATTCGGTTTCCCTTCGGGTTGGGTGGCCGAGAAGCAAGTAATCGCGTGGCTTTTGTACACCATTGCAATGAAATGGTGAGTGGCGTCTTGCCTGGCTTGTTTCCAGCAGCCGTAGTGTTGGTCGTCGGCCGATGGGCACCTCGAGGAATCGATCGTCGACCTGATTCGTAGTGTGCCGATCATCCGATAAATGACAATGCCGGCGATCAAGCATTGACCGATTGACACCATCGTCGGGTAGCCTCGCCCAGAGTGGCGTCGTACGGCTCGCTCAAAGCTACCTCAGGCGCCTTGAAGCGGCGTCATGACTGCTTTTTTATGACATCGTGAACACGGCCAGTCATCAATGTGGCTTAATTAGGCATTCGCCATCATCGAGCCGGCTTGGCACGCGATGCATTACCCGCTGATCATCAACGTATTGCTCAAGTTTTGGTGGGTTATCCCGATCCTGCTTGTGGCCGGTGTCTTCAAGACACCGTGGTTCAAAGGGATATTCGGAGAAGGCCTGGTCAAATTGGCGGCGTGGCTGAGACTCCCGTCCGATACTTACCACCGGATCCACAATGTAACGCTCGAGACGCCGGACGGCACCACACAGATTGATCATGTGGTCGTGTCGCGGTTCGGCATCTTCGTGGTGGAAACAAAGACTATGAAGGGCTGGATTTTCGGCGGCGAGCATCAGGCCCAGTGGACCCAGAAGATTTTCAAAAAGTCATTCAGATTTCAGAATCCGCTTCGCCAGAACTACAAGCACGTCAAAGCATTGGAAGCAGTGCTCGATGTCACGCCCGAGGTCATCCACTCCGTGGTGGTCTTTGCGGGTCAAAGCACGTTCAAAACATCCATGCCGGCGAACGTCACACGCGGTGGCGGTTTCATCACCTAC
>DHHU01000006.1 GCA_002403445.1 Salinisphaeraceae bacterium UBA4764
GCAGTCCTGGCCCATGGCGGTGATCAGACGATAAGTTCCATGACCACAGGGCTTGGCTTCGCAACAAACGCTCAAGCCCCGCCTTCGGGCGAAAGTTTGTTCACTTTAGGAATATCCCATCCTCAAAGTCTTACGAGCGTTGAAGACGAGACAGGTCAATTCATGATGTTTAGCCTCGACGAGACGTAACACGGGACTCATGAGACATCTGGGGTGAGCTGGAATGATGCTAATCTGCGGGTGCTTTAAAACCCGAACAAGTGCAGAATTTTTTGTATGGAATCGATCGACGTTTCCAAAGCCATTGAGTTGCATGACCGTACTGCGATGCACAATGCGTTAACACAGGGGCAGCTACACTGAAAACGTGGCGCACACGAGCAAAATGCTGCGACGCGGCTGTTATCTGGGGGATGTCGGCCTGATCAGGTGGCTGAATGAGTGGATACAGGAATGGCTCTGTGCAATTACACGCCTTATCTCGGATGATACAACTGCCCGTGCGCGTGCCATGGTCTCAGGCATGTTGTTGCGTTCCTGATACCCCACGAGCGGAAACCACAGCTAGCGGCTTGGTGGCGATTCGTTACCATGATCAACAGCCAGCATGAGTTCACGTGCGAATACGCTCGGGCGCAGGTTGCGGCGCTCGAAGCGAATGTATTGGCCGGACGTCGCGCGAATTTTCTCTATGGCTTCACGCACATCAGTTTCGGCTCGAAGCCGTTCAAAACCTGTGCCGGATCCTGACTCAGCCGGCAACACATCAACAAGCCCCAACGATCGAAGATGGCGAACATAAAATCCAACATAAACGGTTAACGAGACGCCAGCATCGCGCCCCAGCGGCGTAGCGTATTCCAAAACCCGTTCCCGCAAGCGTCCAAACGGCCGGAACGCCACGCCAATGTGGGCCAGCGGGGCCTCACCCTGCGCGACAAGCTGCACCAACATCAATATCTCGTCAGGGACGAGTACCTCTATTGTGCGCCGATACAACGCCTCACGCGCCAAGGCAGGCGTCGCCTGTTCAGCGGCTGCTAGCCGCTGCTCAAACAGTTCGGAAAGACTGGGCTGGCGCTCGTTTTCTGCTTCATCGGATACTTCGGCAAGTTGTTGTTGCAATTCGATTAACGCGCGACGCTGACCATCGTTAACTCCCCGTATCGCGCGGCTCGCCAGCGGCCAATCGTCCGCCAACCGCTGCAGTTCGCGTTTCCACGAAAAATCCCCGGCGCGAGGCGATGGTTTGTGGTCGGGCATTATGTTCTCCTTTTACGTTGCAGCACGCGGTCGCGGGAAGGACCAAAAACTTTTACACCACACGCAAGATAACGCCGGTAAACATCGTCAGAAGTTGAAATACACCAGCAGCGGCTCCTAGCGCCGCACCGGCTAATATCAACAACCATTCATCTTGCTCAAATGCAGGCCGCAACATACGTTCGAATTCGGCTGGGCCCAGTGCACGCAGTCGATCGGCCAATAAACCGGCCAAGCCCACGCGCTGTGTCAAATCCTCTCGGTAATTGGCAACGGAGTTTTTTGCGGATGCCAGAGTGCGAGTGCTGGCCTCAGTCACAAGCGCGCGTCTATGCGGACCGAGCGTCCACCACACCACGGGCTGCATCACGCCCAGTGCATCGTCGAACGCGCGTTCGATCCTCAAGGCGACTCGTTCCCGGAATCGAAAAGACGTCGGTCCTGTGAAAACCGCCCAGGCCAACTTCTCAGGCGACAGCAGCTCGTCCGCGACCAGTCGACCATAATTGCTGGCAACAGCGGCCTGGCGACGAAAAAACACACCTTGCACCCGAAACGGGCCGAGTGATCTTGGCTGGCGCGGGTTGAAGATCATCTTGAGCGCGAGCCAGTTAGTCGCCCCCCCCACCAGCGCTCCAAAAGCAGGTAGGAACCACCATGGCTGCCAAGTAGACCAGACCAGAATTTGGATAAGACCGAATAAGAACCCGAAAACTCCGCCCGCGCGTTCAATAAATACGAATTCGCGATCACCGATTTCCTTGAAGATGCGGTTGAGCAGTCGTTTATCGGCGATCAATGTGTGTGTGACCAAGTATTTCAGGTCCAGTAGAGAATCAATGTCGTCCTGCATCTCGACAATCACATCGCGCAAAACCACGGGTGCTTGCTGGCGAGCACGGCGACGGACCTGAGCTTTCAAAGCTGCTGGCAAACTCTGCCAGGTTGTCCGAAAATAACGCGAGCCCATTTCATCAACGATGGTTTCGGCTGCGGCTTCGGCCGCCGGCGCCATTTTAGATGCCAACGAATCGGGATCGAGACTATCGACGAGGTCCTGCCGGGTGATTAATGGCCCGACGATGGTATCGACGGCAATCCCCGCCATGACCGAGGCTCGTCGCGGCACAACGCCCTGCCAGCCGAGCCCTAATCGGCGGAGGCCCACAAACCGCACCGGATGAAACATCATCCAGATCGCCGCCACGTTAGTGACGTATCCCACAACGGCCATAATCACTGGCATGGACAAATACCGCCACAACAATGGATCACGAACAGCGTCAAACACAGCGGCCAACGCGAACCGTTAAAAAGGAATTATGGCGATCTTGACACCCAATATCGCCCGCTGGTGCAACCGTCATAACAGACCGATTGGTGGGGGTGCAGTCACTTAAAAAACAGGTCATGGAACCCTTGGCTAAGACGTGCCGAACAACCCATAACGTATCCATGTGATCAATCCTGCGCCCAGGGCAACCGCCAGAAGTGAGCCCAATACATGAAGCCCAATCCCACACACAGCCCAGATTGGCCGTCCCTGACTCAACTGGTCGAAAATTTCGGCCGAAAAAGTCGAAAATGTCGTCAGGGCACCTAGAAATCCAGTGATCACCAAAGGTCGGAAAAAAGCAGGCAGGCCAAACGGCAGGACGGCCAAAAGCGCGATCACCAATCCAATGAGAAACGCGCCCAACAAATTGGCCGCTAGCGTACCCGGCGGCAGTTGCGGCAAGAGTTGATTCAGCGCTAGACCCAGTGCCCAGCGCAAGTTGGCGCCGAGTGCGGCCCCCACGCCAATTGCCGCCATGGTGGCAAACACGTTCATTGGTCAATCACACTTATAATTTCAATGCGCTAAACCATTCAACAACTTAGCACAGGCCATAGCTGGCAATCTTTCATCACCGGCTGACCCGCCCGAAACCACGGCGTATACTTTTTTGATTCAAAAGGGTCGAGTATTACCATTCATGAGTGACGACAGTTCCACACGCCGACGCATTGTTGGTGCCTTTGGCATTCCAGTCGTCNNCAAATCAATCCCAACAAGGAAAAAATACTCAGCTCGACCACAATGCAGAAACTCCGCCGACACTACGACAAGTTTGGCACGGCGATCGGCTCAAAAAACGCGGCGGTGACTATCCGAGAGTTCGGTGGCTACCAATGCCGGGCCTGCAAGGCTTTTTTGCCAGTAGCCCAAAAGATTCGCAATAAAATGGTGCCCCAAGACTCTGTCCGATATATCTTTTTCGACTATCCGCTGCCCGCCCATCGACATGCCTTTCAGGCTGCGATCGCGGCTCGCTGCGCCGGACATCAACAAGGTGCCTTCTGGACGTATCACGATCGGCTCTACACCTCCCAGCAACAATGGAGCCAAGCCAACGATACCACCGATCAGTTCCTCCATCTGGCAGCGGAAGTCGGCCTCAAGACAAAGCCGCTGAAGCAATGCATTGCCCATCAAGCACCCAAGCCCATCATCAACCACGAAAAACAAGCCGCTAAGACTATCGGTTTACGAGCCATACCTACCATCATAGTGGGGGACCGCGTCATCAGCGGTGACGTGCCCTACAGCAAGATTAAACGGGCGATGGCGCGCCAGCGCTGATCCCGACAGATGCTGGCGGCCAAAAGCTGCGCGGGGCTAGACTTGCTCCGTCAGTGTCACGGCCCCACAATCAGGTTATGAAACCTGCGCTAAAATCCGTGATTCCTACCGATCAATATCAGCGTGGGCTAACTGACCTGCGTATATCCCTGACCGATCGCTGCAACTTTCGCTGCACTTACTGCATGCCGCGGGAGCTGTTTGGCAGTGAGCATCTGTTTCTGCCCAAGAGCGAACTGCTCGACTTCGATGAAATCGAGCGCCTAACGCGACTGTTTGCTGATCTCGGCGTCCACAAAATCCGTCTGACTGGTGGCGAACCCCTGCTGCGCCGGGACCTTGCCACGCTTATCGAGCGACTGGCGTCGATCGANNGAATTGGCGGACGCGGGCCTCGGCCGGATCACGCTCAGCCTCGACGCCATCGACGACGCAGTTTTTCGATCGATCAACGACGTCGACTATCCGGTTGCCGACGTTCTAACTGCAATCGACAACGCCATTGATGCCGGCCTCACGCCGGTGAAAGTCAACTGCGTGGTTCAGCGCGGCGTCAATGAACACCAGATCGTGCCCATGGTCGAGCAATTTCGCAGCACGGGCGTGATTCCGCGATTCATCGAATACATGGACGTCGGCACGAGCAACGGCTGGCGTCTGGACGACGTGGTACCCGCCCGGGAAATCGTCGACACCGTGCGAGGCCGACACAACATCATCGCACTGGCGCCTGAACAGCTGGGTGCAACCGCGAATCGCTGGCGTCTGGCTGACGATAGTCTGACATTCGGCGTCATCGCATCGATCACCCAACCGTTTTGCGGCGGGTGCACCCGCGCGCGGTTATCGGCCATCGGTGAACTCTATACCTGCCTGTTCGGTGTCCATGGCCGCGATCTGCGCGCACTGTTGCGCGGTGGTGCGGACGACGCCACGATCAAGGCCGCGCTGACTTCGATCTGGCAACAACGCACCGACCGGTTTTCCGAGCGGCGAACGCTTGAAACCAACCAAAGCAACCAGACGAAGCGCGTCGAAATGTCTTATATCGGCGGCTAAAGAAAAAAATCAAACAAAACCGAACCGATCCACTTGGCACCCGAGCGCATGAGCCAGGTAGCATAAGATCCCAACCATCCGTACCTGCCCCGGATAAGCGATCACGGTAATGCGTCAACCAGCAAGGTAAAAAACAAATGCTCGAAAACGTGGAACGCGTCCCCGGCGACGCCATACTCGGTTTGATCCAGACATTCAAAGCCGACGACAACCCGAATAAAGTTGATCTTGGCGTCGGCGTGTATCGCGACGAAAACGGTCAGACGCCGATCCTTGAATCAGTACGCGAAGCCGAAAAAACACGCCTGGCCAAAGAGACCACCAAAGCTTATATCGGCTCGCATGGCGATCCCGACTTTGGCGAAGCCGTATTGAAGCTGGTATTCGGCCACAATTCTCCAATCTTGGCGGCCAATCGTGCCAGCGCCACACAGGCGCCCGGCGGGACCGGGGCACTGCGTTTGGCTGGGGATTTTTGTCGTGCTCAGTTCCCTAATGCCTCGATCTGGCTTCCCGAGCCAACTTGGCCGAACCATATCGGCGTGTTCAATGCCTCAGGCCTGCCCATTAAACGCTATACCTACGTCGACGACGATAACCACCTCGATTTCGCTGGGATGCTTGCCGATTTAAAAACAGCGCCCGCCGGCGACATCGTGTTACTACACGCCAGCTGCCACAACCCAACGGGATTCGACTTGAATCGGGATCAGTGGCAACAGATACTAGATGTAGTGCGAGAGCGCGACGTTCTGCCGATGATCGATTTCGCTTATCAGGGCTTCGGGGACGGACTGGAAGACGACGCCTACGGGTTACGACTGATCACCGAATCCTGCGGTGAAGCTCTGGTTACTCAATCATGCTCAAAGAATTTTGGCATCTATCGTGAGCGCACCGGGTGTCTGATAGCGGTTGCCAAGAATGAATCCGCAATGCAAGATGTGAGATCGCAGCTAGCCACCGTTGCGCGCGGCAACTACTCAAATCCGCCCGCCCATGGCGCTGCAATCGTATCGACCATACTGGGATCGCACGACCTCAGGGCGTTGTGGCAGGATGAAGTATCGGCCATGCGCGAGCGCATCAAGAAACTACGCGCAGCGATGGTCGACGCTTTGCAGCCTTACGGACTGGACGAGCGATTCGAATACATTGCCAATCAGCGCGGCATGTTCTCCTACACCGGGTTGAGCAGCCATCAAGTCGAACGTCTGAAAAACGACTATAGTATTTACATGGTCTCATCAGGCCGGGCCAACATCGCCGGACTCCAGCAGGACAACTTGGACTATGTCGCAAGCGCTATAAGCGACGTAGTCGAGGAAGAGTAGCACCCTCGCACAAATCTCTGCCCGTCTAGCCCCTTAAATGTTGGGGCTAGA
>DHHU01000001.1 GCA_002403445.1 Salinisphaeraceae bacterium UBA4764
ACCGCGTGGACCGAATCCTGCATGGCCCCCAGGTGTACCGGGATATGGGCTGCCTGACAGACCATGCGGCCGTCAGCGTCACACAAGGCGGCCGAACAATCACGGCGCTCCTTGATGTTGGAGGAATAGGCGCTGCGAATGAGGACGGCGCCCATTTCCTCGGCGACGCCGGCGAGCGCCCGCGCCATGATCGAAAGCGTGATGGGATCCAGCGTGTCGCTCATGGCGTGTATTCCAGATTGAGTGTGCCGCAGGCATCGATCGTACCCCGCCAGTTGCGATGCACAAGACAGGTGGTTTCGGCGAACTCGACGACAGCCGGTCCCTCGATCCGGCTGCCATGGCCGAGCGTGTTGCGTCTATAGACGGGGACGTCCAGCCATTCGTCACCCAGCATGATTGGACGGGTATTTGGCTCGGGCGCATCATCTTCTGGCGGGGGTTCACCCAGTTCTGGTTTTGCGACCTCGACACCCGCCGTCAAGCGTACGTTGACGATTTCGATGGGCTGATCGTCCATGCGATAGCCATAGCGTTGCTCGTGAGCGGCATGGAAGCCTTCGGCCAGCGCGTCGAGCGCATGGCCCACAANNTCGACGGCATCCAAACGTTCCAGAATCGGCCGAGTGAAATCCCGCCTGAGGTCGGAGACCGCCAAACCGAGTGCGCTCAGTACACCGCCGGCGCGTGGCACGAGCACCCGCGTCATGGCCAGCTCCTCGGCCAACGCACAGGCATGCATTGGTCCGGCGCCACCAAAGGCCATGAGCGCGTTGTCACGCGGGTCGACACCGCGGCCGATGCTGATCACGCGCAGGGCATTGGCCATTTCCGTATTGGCCAGTCGTATGACGCCGCGCGCGGTCTGTTCGGCATCGAGTCCCAATTGCCTGCCCAGTGCTGCAAGCGCCTGCGTCGTGGCATCGCGGGAGATCACCACCTCGCCCCCCAGTTCGGCGCCGTCGGCGATCGTGCCCAGATACACGTTGGCATCGGTGACAGTCGCTTGATCCCCGCCGTGGCCATAGGCCGCCGGACCGGGCCGGGCGCCCGCTGAGGCTGGCCCCACACGCAAGGCGCCACCGTCATCGCACCAGGCAATGGATCCGCCGCCGGCGCTCACCGTATGCACGTTGACCATGGGCAGTTTAATGGGCACACCGGCGATTACCGTGTCGGTGGTGGTCGAGGCCTGGCCGTCGGCAATCGGTGCGACATCGGTGCTGGTACCGCCCATGTCGAAAGTCAGCAAGTCCTCGAAGCCCGAAAGCTGGCCCAGATATGCTGCCCCCACGACGCCGCCGGCCGGACCCGATAGTACGCACTGGACGGCGTTGGACGCCGCGGTCCCGACGTCGATGATGCCACCCGATGACTGCATGACCTGTGGCGTTGGCAGACCCGCATCTCTCAGACGTGTAGCCAGGTTCGACAGATAACGCGAGAGTCTGGGGGCGAGATAGGCGTTTGCCGTGGTCGTGGCAAACCGTTCGTATTCGCGAAATTCCGGCAAAACCGCGCTCGAACGCGAGATGTGTAAATCAGGCAGTCGTTCGGCCAGGCGGTTCGCAATGGCCGTTTCGTGGTCGGGGTTCTTAAATGAGAACAGCAGGCAAATGGCTGCGGCTTCGATCGTGCCGCGCGCTTGAATGGCGTCGATCGCCCGGTCGACGCTTGCCATATCCAGATCGGTGATCACGCCGTTGGCACCGACTCGTTCACGGACCGTGAATCGATGATCGCGGGGCACCAGTGGTGCCGCTGGCTGTCGGGTCAGATCATAGAGATCCGGTCGGTCCTGGCGACCGATCTCGAGAATATCGCGAAACCCTTCGGTGGTGATCAGCGCCACGGAGGCGCCGCTTCGCTCAAGTAGGGTATTGGTCGCCACCGTCATGCCGTGGGCCAGCGCCGCTATCGAATCCGGTGCTACGTCGCTGGTATCTATGGCCTCAAGCACGCCCTCCGATTGATCGTCGGGTGTCGACGGGACCTTGGTTGTATGCACGCGACCTGAGTCGATAACCACCAGATCAGTGAATGTACCGCCGACATCAATGCCTAAGCGTTTCGGTGGCATGGTTATTCCGGAGTTTGATGAAGTTCAAGGGTGGAAAGCGGCGCCGACTGTCTGAAAATGTTGTGCCGATCGCAATGGCAGGTCAATCCGTTGGGCCTGTAAGTGATGGGCCTGCGGCTGGCATGTCGCGTGGAGCGATGGTTTGTATTCGAAGTGCACCTGATCTAGTTTCGCCCGATCACGTTGTCATGGCGTATCCTGCGCCGGGGCGAATCGTTGATTCAGATAGTCGATGATGTCGGCAGATTCATAAAGCCACTTGCCGTTGCTTCGATCACCGATATAAAGACACGGTACAGTCTGACGGCCGCCTTCCGTGACCAACGTCTGGTAGGCCGCCGATTCGGCGTGTATGTCACGTAGGGGTATCGGAATATTGAGGCGGTGGGCGGCTCGACGTACCCGATTACAGTAGGGGCAAGTGCGGAAATGATACAGCGTCAGCTGGTGGGCCGCCCGATCTGCAGCGCGCTGCTCGTCGGCGGAGCGCTGTAGTTGCGTCACGCTTCGGGCGGGATGAACCAGATCGATGGCTTTCTGAAACAAAAAGTGCATTATTTTCACTTTCGATGGTTGAGCTGATGAATACGGCAAACACTGTTTTGCTTCAAAGCTATACCACTTTGGCTGGTTTTGGCCGGTGTTGACGCTAATTTGGAGCTGACCGCTACCGATTTGGCCTTAGGCTGTACCCCTTGTTAACAAGGGTTGGCCTTTAAGTAGTCCGCTCAGGTCGCCGCCGCTGCGGCTGCTGCCTTTTAGCCATCAACCATAGCAGTGATCGGATCGGCGATCTGGAATGGTCTGCCGGCCAGATCAGTATCGTGCAGGCCGCGCCAGAGTGTGGCGGCATCGGAGACGGGGAAAATCGGTCTTGAAGGGCTGCGGTTCTGGTTTCGTGCATGCTGAATTTACTAGGGCCATTGTTCGCCAGGCCAAGCGCGTGTCGAGTTAGGTCGAACGCTCGACACGGTAACGCCTGATTGCTTATTTAGATGGGAAGTCGTTTCGAGCCCACGAAACTTGTACCGGCGGGCGCTTGTGAGGGTGCGGTATCAGATCCGGGCCAGGTGAGCTTTTGCTGCCTCGAGGCGGTAGTGGTCGGGCATGCCTAAGGCTTCGGCGGCACATCGTCTGGTACTGCTTAAGCGGACTGGATTGGTTGTGGCCGGCTCAACACTCGTGGGTAATATAGTTTACTCGGGTTGGATGGTCCGTCATGAGTAGCATGCGCACATCTCATATCCAGATCATCAATCGCCTGAAAACGCCTCAAACCAATTCACGGCCATTCGGATGGGGCATCTCACTACACGAGCTAGGCCGTTATTGTGGCAGCGCCAAGCAATTGAGCTTTGACATCTGTGTATCTCAATTACAAGCAACCCCTAGTCTAAAATCACGGCAATGATTGCATTGATATCCAACTTTTCGAAAAGTCTCGCGCCCAGGCGCACGTGCGTATGAACGATTTCAAGTCGGTCATGAAGCCTCTATGAATATGAATAAGCGCTCAATCA
>DHHU01000002.1 GCA_002403445.1 Salinisphaeraceae bacterium UBA4764
GACCGCGCGCCAACGTCGCGTCGACCGAGCCCAGAGCCATGGCAGAGACAATCCAGTACGGTGACTGGCATTTTGCGGTCGATTTTTCGACGGCGGATCACAGCATCTCGGGCGACACCATACGGTTGACCCGGGCCGAACGCGCCTTACTCCGGGTTTTTACGCATCAAGCCCATCAGGTCGTGCGCCGCGAGCGCCTGCTTGACGCGATCGCCGGCCCGGACCGCGCGATCTCTGATCGCACCGTGGATTTTGCCATCAACCGCCTGCGGCGCAAGCTCCGTGACTCGGCAACCAAGCCGTGCTACATCGCCACCCAATACGGCGAAGGCTATGTGTGGATGGCTCAACGCCGGACAACGCAGCGTTCTTCGGCCGGCGCTTTCATCGTTGTGGGGCCCGTAGGCGGCTTACATTGTTGTGGGCATCTGGCCGAAAGCAGCTGGCCATTCATCCACGGCCTGACACGCGAACTCGATCGAGCCACCGCGCAGCGGCATCGCGTCGTGCTCGATCCGGACTGTCCCACAGACGACGCCTATACGGGCAAACCGCCGCAATTCGCGGTCAATCTCCATTTTGTCAGGCCGCGCCACGCGCTTCTGGATTGTGCCGTGACGCTCAAGCATTTTCGCCACGGGGGGATTCTGAGCGTCAATCGGATACGCATCACCCCGCGCGCGCCCGGCGCGCCGGCCGGCACCGCAGAACTGGCCCGGCATCTGCTCGCGGACCTCCGCCGCCGCCTCGTCTACGCCGAAGCAACCGTGCCCCGACCGGATATCGAGCCGCTGACAATCCGGCAATACCACGCCTCGCTCCTGCTCGCCAAAAGCCGGCCGCAGTGGGATAAAACAGTCGAGCGCCTGGAAACACGCGTCACCGAGCATCCGGAGGACGACGCGGCTGCCGCAGCGCTGTCGACCACCCTGCATCGCATGGCGACCGCCGCCAACCAGGCCAGCGCGCGTGAATACCGGGCGGCACTGCACGACACCCCGGACGACCCCGGGAGCCAACTGCTGCTCGCGCTCACCCTGCGCGCCCAATATACGTTGGCCGGCCACGAACTGCTGGCCGGTCCGGCGCGCCACAACTGCGCGCGGGACGAAGCCGAAATCGAAACCCTCGTGATGGCCGCGCTGCCCCGCCTGCAAAGCAACGATCTATTCGCCCTGGAAGCCGCGAAGCTGCTTTATTTCACCAACAAGGCGCATCGTCCACTCGCGCTGGACCTCGTCGATCGAGCGCTGTCAACCAGCACGACCCTGGGCACCACATTCACCATCGCCGGGCAATTGTATGCTTGCGAGGCGCGCATCGACGAGGCACTGGCGTTTTACGACCAGGCCCTGGAATTCGCGCCCGAGGCCACCGATTTCCGCCTCTATGTGCAAACCCTGCAATGTTTGGCCCTCGGGGCCGTCGCGGATGATCGCAAAGCCGCCGAGATTGCGACCCGGATGTACCACAGTCGGCCGACAAGCCGCCTCCCGCTGTGCCTGTACTTCGCGGCGACCGAGGGGTTTGATCTGGCCCCGACGCTGGACGCGCTGCTGGACCGCCTCAACATGGCCCGTGCCCGGGGGCACCTGCGCTATCTGCACTATCTGATCGTTCGCCACTTCCGCAATAGCACCCACCGCCGCAACCTCTTGCGGCGGCCCGTCGGGCTGCTCGTGGCTCGATTCGGCCCAGCCTGCATCCCCGACGAAGTTCGCGTCGACATGCCGGCCGAGCGGCACTCAGGGACCGGATCAAACCCCGCCGCCTCGCGCTATGCGCTGTAGGGGCCCCGCCTTTACAGATGACAATCCGGTACGACGCCGATCCGATGACNNTCGGCAGTTTGCAAATAGTTCTACAACATTCAGGGCCTAACTTGAGATCGAAACTCACAATAAAGCAGGTGCTCCCATGTTGTTAACGCCCCACCGCTCGACACGAGCCGTCCCGATCCCGGTCCAAAAGCGAGAAACCCAGGATCTGAAATGCCCCCGCTGCACGAAAATCTTATATCTCGGTTTTTATGAAAGCTATCGGGCCGCACCGTGGGCCACAATGCACACCCATCGAACCTGTGATTGCGGGTATAAGACGGCTTTATGAAGCCGTTTAAACGATCGGGGGCTCGTCGAAATCATCACCGGTTTCATCCCGGTCGTCCGGCTCGTGATCGGACTGATAGGCTTCGACGTGGTTAGCCACAGCCTGGGCCCGCTTGACACGAGCTACATGATAGAGGGCATCGCCCGCGTGGGCCAGCGGTAACATGGTCCGGCCAATCACGATGCCGGCGTGTTCGGATGTCACCACGTTTTCACTTTCGCCGAACGGTTCCGACAAATACGCCAGCGGCTGATCCTTGCCCACGTGTTCCCCCAGATTGACGACCGCGCGCAGAAAACCGGACTCGGGCGCACGCTCCCAGTTGGAATCAAGCGCAACGGTCGGCTTGCGTGAGGCTGTGCGACGACGCCGCTTTGATGTCAGCATCCTTAGATGTCGCATTACGTTGGTCACTCCGCGTACGCCGGCACGAATCGAGAACTCATCGAAACGCAGTGCTTCCCCGGCTTCATAGAGTAGTAGCGGTACACCCTGACTGTGGGCGTGCTCTCGAAGAGAACCCTCGCGCAGGCCAGCGTCGATCAGAAGCGGACAGCCGAAAGCTTCGGCCATGGCGCGCGTGGTCTCGTCAGACAAATCGGCCCGGATCTGCGGCAGATTGGCACGATGCACCGCCGCTGTGTGCAGGTCGATGCCGTAATCGGCCTTGGCGATAATTTCCTCGACCACAACGTGTGCCAGCCGGGCAGCCACCGATCCTTTGCTCGATCCGGGAAACGATCGGTTAAGATCACGACGATCGGGCAAATAGCGCGAAAGTCTTAGAACACCGTGTACGTTGACGATCGGCACCGCAATGAGCGTGCCTGCCAAGCGTGAAATGGCGTTCTGGCCGAGTACGCGGCGGATAATTTCTACGCCGTTCAACTCATCACCATGGACAGCCGCCGTGACGAACAAGGTCGGACCCGGCCGTCGTCCATGGATCACATGCACAGGCATGGTCAATGCCGCGTGTGTGTACAGATTGGCAACAGGAAGTTCGACCGTTTCGCGTGTGCCGGCCGCAATCTCGCGGTCACCGATGGTAATCGGCGGCCGCCGGGGTCGGCGCGTCGGCTCGCTTTTTAATGTCATGGACAGAGTGTCGTGCCCGGTTTTCAGGTGATCAAGCCCGGAATTGTTATCCGGATGAGCCTCGTGTACGAGTCTTGCCGCGCTTGGAGTTGGCTTCTATAAAGTTGACGATATGTCCGGCAATGTCTTTATTGGTAGCGCCTTCGATCCCCTCCAAGCCTGGCGAGGAATTGACTTCCATCACTACCGGGCCGTGGTTCGAGCGTAGCAGGTCGACACCTGCCACGTTCAGACCGAGTATCTTGGAAGCCCGCACAGCGGTCGAACGCTCCTCAGGCGTGATCCGGATTTGGCTGGCCTGACCGCCACGATGGATATTGGAGCGAAACTCGCCGGGCCTCGATTGACGTTTCATGGTGGCAATCACGCGATTACCGACCACGAAACAACGAATATCGGCCCCCTTGGCCTCGCGCACGAATTCCTGAACTAGAAAGTGCGCGTCGAGCCCGCGGAAGGCCTCGATCACCGACTCGGCGGCTTCGCGTGTTTCGGTTAACACCACGCCTTTGCCCTGGGTGCCTTCTGTGAGTTTAATCACATAGGAATCCCCGCCAACGGTATCCAGTAGATCGTCGGTATCGTCCGGCGAGTGAGCAAAGCCGGTTACCGGCAGGCCGATACCCTTGCGAGACAACAGTTGCAGCGAGCGCAACTTGTCGCGTGAACGCGAGATGGCTACAGATTCGTTCAAAGGATAAACCCCGATCATCTCGAACTGGCGCAAAACGGCTGTGCCATAAAATGTGATCGACGCGCCAATACGGGGAATGATGGCATCGTACCCCTCAAGCTTGCGGCCCTTGTAGTGAATCTCGGGGGCGTTGGGCACAATATTCATGTAGCAGCGAAGCGGATCGACCACTGTAGCGGTGTGATCACGCTCCTGACAGGCTTCAATCAACCGCCGCGTGGAATACAACTCGCGGTTGCGGGAGAGGATGAGAATTTGCATTCAAAAGGCTCCGTATAAATCGCCAATCGGGGAATTGATTTGCGCTTTAACCGATTTGCGTAGTCTGGCATGGATCTGGGGCCAATAACATTCTTAGTCATTGTCCAATGGCACATGAGCCTGAACCAAGTGCCTGATTCCAGGATGAGATGAGTCAGAAAAGCGTTCTGGAGTTAGGAATCATCAAAGGATGTGCGTAAAACTCCATAACCAGAAACTCCAGAGCTTCCATTACGTTTGAGCTTTCGGGACCGACAGTCAAGCCGCGGACCGCGAGGTATTTAACCGGGGCGGCGTTTATCGCTTGGTCAACGCCACGCTGCGGCGATTTGGCTATCAGCGCTGCAGCCGCCCGGACAAGGGATTGACACGACACGATCTGATGACGGTAACCAGCGTGTCGCAAGCGCCGATTACCCGCCTGATCTGCCAGCATCAACAAACTGGGTACGTGCGGGATCGGCGGGCGCGCCGGCCCAGCCATTCTTTAGACGCACCACGCACGCGGACGAGGCCGCACGGGCCGAACTGCGCGAGTCGGCGCAGTCCGGCGAATGCAATGCCTCCGGACTCGGGCCACCCGGCGCCCCGAGCTGACCGCGTATCACGACGTCACTGACCTACCGGTTCCCCCAGTTGCTGGCACGCCGCTATCGTGAACTCGACGACGAGATCGCCGGCTCCAACGCGATGATCAAGTCCCCCGTCAATGTGCTCGGGCCCGAGTTGTTCAAACGCCACGCTGTCGTCGAGGCCTCGACCACCCAATGGCTGCTCACGGCCGATGACAACCCCGAACGCCTGCATTCCGAAGCCAGCTTCGCGGCCCGGTGCGGGACCGGCAACAAGCCATTGAGCAAATTAATCGCCGGATGACTTTTAGATTAGAAGGGCGTCAACGGCAGCGAATACACCAAGTATCAAATGCCAACATGCTGTACAAACTCCGCGTAACCGAGTCCACCAAATTGCAGGCGCGTAAACCCACCACGGACAAAGTCTATGTCAAGTTCAAAACACTGTCATGCTTCAAAACATCTGGGATATGGGGCTTATCCTGGCGCACGGCGCCGACTCCTTCAAAGTGTTCGTGCGGACCGTGCTTTCGCCGTAGTTGAATTACCACAGGCTATCTCTACTTACCCGTGAGCATATGGATGTCGAGGGTAAGATACGCTAGCGTTATGCATATGACGAGATCAGTGACCAAGCCCACTGAGACGTCCAATGAGAACCTGAATTCACGACCCAATACGACAAGCTGTCTCAAGCACGGCATCGACTTCGAGCTGCTGGGTGCAAACGGTCACCGTGTCAGTGGTAACAGGGCTGTCCAAGACCCCACCAAGGCGCGGGAAGAAATTATTCGAACCCATCAATCAAGCCGCAAACGCCGGCCGCTTGATTAGCGCACTCAACTAACGCTGCTCAGGCTCATTTGTCGATTGGAAAAGACTTCCCCGGTTACTGTCGAGCGATTGCATTACATTACGATCAGGTCGCCCGCACAGATATCCTGCAGCCGGGTCGATACATAAATTCTGCATCCCGCGTCGGCCGATTAACATGGGAAAGCGCATGGTCTCGCGTGCTGCGAGGCCCAGCTCGATCGTCCAGATTTCCGCCCCGAGCACCAAACGGGTTTCGATGAACAATCGCGACAACTCGGTTCCGCGGGCGTCGCGCACGTGGCGTTCGTCGACCAACGGCGCCGAGCATTGCACGGCGTGTGATCGGACTCTAGGGCGAAGTTTGAAGAATGCCCAGCCGCGCGCATCATCATCAGGTTTTATTACGAGGTCCATGACACCGATTGCCGATGTTCGGGCGCCGGTGTCCATCTTGGCTCGCAGAACATTGATACCGAAATCAGGCAAAGCCACCCGCTCACGCCAGCCGACGCGCTTTGGATCGCGGTTCATCGTTCAGCCAATTGAGGTCGGATTATATGGATTAATATGTAACAGCCTAGGATTGGAAAGTGCAACAAATTGTTACGCATCAATTCAACGGCGGCGTCCAGCGGATGCGTCGGATGATGCTCTATCAGATGGAGGATCATCATCTGCAAGCGACATATTCTGAACTGCGGCCTCGTTATTGGCGTCGGACTTGTCACGTTTGCTATTAAGTTTGATATCCAAACGCAACTCATTGCGTGAGTCGGCGTGACGAAGGGCTTCTTGGTAGTCAATGAGGCCTGCGTCGTAGTGATCGAACAGAGCCTGATCGAGGGTACGCATGCCTTCGTTACGGCCTCGCGCCATGGCGTTTCTGATTTCACCCACGGCCCCCTTGTAGATCAGCTCGGTTACATAAGGTGAATCCAGCAAAACCTCCAAAGCAGCCACGCGGCCGCCGTCAATAGCCCGCACCAAACGCTGCGACACGATGCCCCGTAGATTCAGGGACAGGTCCATGAGTATGCGATCGCGCTCGGTGGTCTGATAGAAGTTCAGGATACGGTCGAGAGCCTGGCTGGCATTGTTGGCGTGGAGCGTACACAGGACTAGATGGCCGGTTTCGGCAAAGTTGATGGCATGACTCATTGTTTCGCGCGTACGCACTTCGCCGATCTGGATTACGTCCGGCGCCTGACGCAAAGCATTTGTTAGGGCAGCTTCCCAGGAATATGTGTCAACTCCCATTTCACGCTGCGTGACGATCGATTTGTTGTGCTTATGCACATATTCGATCGGATCCTCGATACTCAGAATATGGCCGGTCGAGTTGGCGTTGCGATACCCCACCATCGCCGCCTGCGAGGTCGATTTGCCGGAGCCCGTCGCCCCCACGAATAACACCAGACCGCGCGGGCTCATGACGATATCTTTAAGGATATCAGGGAGCCCCAATTCTTCCAGTGTGGGTATCCGTGTATTGATGACACGAAAGACTGCGGCGGTGCCACCTTGCTGAACGAAGGCCGAAACGCGAAAACGGCCAACGGTGCGACTGATCGCGAATTGAACTTCTTTGTCCTCGTCGAAAGCCTGCACCTGGCGTTGGTCCATGACTGAACGTACGAGCATCGACGACTCCTCAGCGTCGAGTACGTGATCCTGTAAAGGCTCTAGCTCGCCGTTGACTTTGATCGACGGCTTCCAGTCGTTAGTGATGAAAAGATCCGAACCGCCACGTTCGACCAACTGTTCAAGCAGCCAGCTCATCTGCTGAATGGCGCGCATCTGCTCCATCTCTGAAATCCCCGACTGCTTTAAGCGCTTTTCTTGTTGAATGTTTCCGGCTGGGTGGCGTGTCGTGCCGCCTCTTCCATTTCCACGATGCCATCACGCACTAGCCGCTGTAGGCACTGGTCACGTGTTTCCATACCGACGTTCTGACCAGTCTGCATCGCGGAATACATCTGAGCAATTTTGCCTTCGCGGATCAGATTCTTGATCGCTGGCGTCGCGACCATGATTTCATGCGCGGCACAACGCCCACCGCCATTCTTTTTTAAAAGCGACTGGGCAATGACCGTAATCAGCGACTCCGACAGCATGGTTCGCACCATGTCTTTCTCGGTGCCCGGAAAGACATCGATAATGCGGTCGATGGTCTTGGCCGCCGAGCTGGTGTGCAGGGTACCCAACACCAGATGGCCTGTCTCGGCCGCGGTCAATGCCAGTCGGATTGTTTCCACGTCGCGCATTTCACCGATTAGGATAGTATCCGGGTCTTCACGCAGGGCCGAGCGCAACGCGGCTGCATAGGAATGCGTGTCGCGGCCCACCTCGCGTTGATTGAGTACGCACTTCTTGGGTGTATGCACAAACTCAATCGGGTCTTCCAAAGTCAGGATATGGCCCCGCTCATTTTGATTCTTGTGGTCGATCATCGCTGCCAGCGTTGTCGATTTACCCGAGCCAGTCGGACCGGTCACCAACACTAGCCCTCGAGGTGCCGAAACGAATTTCCGGAACACCGAAGGCGCGTGCAAATCTTCCAACGAGAGCACTTGGGAGGGAATCGCGCGGAACACCGCGCCCGCACCACGCGACTGGTTGAACACGTTGACTCGAAAATGGGCCACATCGGGAATACCAAACGAAAAGTCATGCTCAAGATTCTCGTCGTATCGAGCACGCTGTTCGTCGTTCATGATGTCCTTAATGAGATCCAGCACCTCGTCATGCGACAACGCTGGCAGATCGATCTGGCGCATATCGCCATCGACGCGGATCGTGGGTGGCAAACCGGCCGACAAGTGTAAATCTGACGCGCCCTGCTGCACCGTGAAAGTCAAAAGTTGAGTAATATCCAAACCACGCTCCCTGAAACCGCTTTAGTTTTGTAGAATCTACCCTAAAGATTCCCGTTGTTAAGCGCTGGTGTCAATCTCAGACGGTTCCAAAGGCTCCGACACGGTGGCCGAACGACTTGCTGGCGTGCATAGACGTATTGCCGACGCCGCCGAATATGCCAACCGCGATACGAGCGATATTCATTTGATCGCGATATCTAAAAAGCAGCCGCTGGTCGCTCTCGAGTCCGCGTTGGAATATGGCCAGCGTGATTTTGGCGAGAATTATCTTCAGGACGCCCTACCCAAAATCAGAAACCTCGCCCAGTGTGGCGCAACGGGGGCCAGCCCAGTCTGGCATTTCGTTGGCGACATCCAATCCAACAAGACAGCCGATATCGCAGCCAACTTCGACTGGGTGCACGCGATCGATCGCGCCAAGATTGCGCGCCGACTGTCCAACCAGCGTCCGCCGACTGCCAAGCCGCTACAGGTCTGTATCCAAGTCAATCTCGAGCGGTCCCCGAACAAATCCGGCATACCGCCCGACGACTGTGCCGAACTGGCAGCCGAGATCAGCGAACTGCCCGGGCTGAAACTGCGCGGCTTGATGACATTGCCCGAGCCCCAAGATGATTTTCTGGCCCAACGTCAGCCCTTCGCCGAACTGGCCCGGCTGCAAGGCGAATTGAATGCCGCCGGTTACGCACTCGACGTTTTGTCGATGGGCATGAGTGCCGATTTGGAAGCGGCAGTGGCTGAAGGTGCCACACACCTTCGGATAGGCACGGCCGTCTTCGGTCCCCGCCCCGATTAACATGCAAACCATGAGTCATGATCACTCCAAACGCGCCGCGGCCGAAGCAGCGTTCCAACACATCCGTCACGGCGATTACCTCGGCGTGGGGACCGGCAGCACAGTGGCTCACTTGATCGACGTGCTGGCCGAACACAAGCCGTATCTAAAAGCAGTCGTCGCGACATCCAACGACACCCACAAGCGCCTCGTGGCAGCTGGCTTCGAAGTGGCCACACTGAACGAAACCGGCGGTCTGGATCGGTATATTGACGGCACTGACGAAATCAACCCGGATTTACAGTTAATCAAAGGCGGCGGGGGCGCCCTGACACGTGAGAAAATTGCAGCTTCAGCGGCCGATTCTTTCATCTGCATGGCCGAGGCCGCCAAATGCGTCGACGAGCTCGGTGCGTTCGGCGTGCCGATCGAAGTCATCGACATGGCGCGCAGTACGATCGCCCGCCAGCTGATCAAACTCGGGGGGCGGCCGACACTTCGCGCCCGTACCCTGACCGATAACGGCCACCCCATCCTAGATGTTCACGGGCTTGAACTCGGTGATGCACTGGCCATGGAAGACAGTCTAAACGCCCTGCCCGGTGTGGTGACCAACGGTATTTTTGCCCGGCACCCAGCCGACATCGCGGTTATCGCCCACGACGATGATGTCGTCGAAACCCGTCGGTAGAACGGACGCCAATTGGGTGTTCAAACTTCTACCGGCCAGACGCCGGATACCGATCATTCGCTGACTGCCAACTCGGGACTCACTTGGCTGATGTCCGTTTGCAGCGGCATTGCGGTGGCCAACATCTACTATGCCCAACCGCTGCTTCACGCTTTGGGCAATGCGTTTGCCATCCATGCGACAGTTGCCACTCTCATTACAACACTGACACAGCTCGGCTACGCGATCGGTCTGGTGCTGATCGTACCGCTGGGCGATCGACTCGACCGCCGGCGGTTGATTCCCGGGGTGGCACTGGCCTGTTCTTTCTCACTGGCTGTGGCCGCGGCCGCACCGGGCGCCGAGTGGTTTATCGGCGCCAGTCTCGGGGTCGGTATTGGCGCGACCTGTACGCAACTTATGGTACCGCTGGCGGCGCATCTGGCGGCGCCGGAACAGCGTGGGGCGGTCGTCGGTCGGGTGATGGCGGGTCTACTCATCGGCATTTTGCTGGCCCGCGCATTCGCCGGCATCGTCGCCGATCATCTCGGCTGGCGCGCGGTATTTGGCTTGGCCGCCTTAGCCATGCTCGCAATGGCGATTGTGCTGGGGCGTTATCTACCGGCAGTCGCCACGCCCGCGGCCGGCATGGGTTACGCTCAGACGCTAACCTCGGTCGGTCGCTTGATCATAGACCTCCCAGTACTCCGGCGGCGAATCGTATATGGCAGTTGCGGTTTTGCCGGCTTCACCATGATCTGGACCGGCCTGAGCTTTCTCCTCGCCAACCCTCCCTACCACTACACCAAGACCGTGATCGGTTTGTTCAGTCTCCTCGGGGCGGCGGGCAGTCTCGGTGCCGGATTTGCCGGGCGGTTGTTTGATCGGGGTTGGACACGCTCCGCTACGCGTGGGTTCATGCTGTCGGCAATTACAGCATTTGCGTTGATGGCGGGCCTCTGGCGAACAGTCGGCGTGATCATCATTGGCTTGCTGCTGATGGATTTCGGCGTTCAGGGAGTACAAATTTTGAATCAAAGCACAATCTACACCCTGGCCCCCGAAGCCCGCAGCCGTATCACGACGGCCTACATGACCTGTTTCTTCCTGGCAGGGGCGGCCGGATCGGCGCTTACCGGCACGCTCATCCAAACCTATGGCTGGCCTGGTCTGACCGTAACCGCGGCATTGTTGGAGCTGGCCGCGCTCGGATTCGCGCTGACCGAACGCGCCGCTTGATTGGTATACTCACTTACATTCAAGCAATCTTGGATCGCGCGTGACTGCTGAGGCCATAGAAATTACAGTCGAGCCTTATGGCGTACTCGATGATCTTCTTGGCGGGCCCTGTTTATCCATCGACGTTCCAGCTCCCCATGACGTCGCGACGTTGCTTGAGATGCTGGTACATCGATTCCCCGCAGCTAGCGCGACCCTGCAGCGGACCGCCGTTGCACGGGATGATCGGTTACTGGCACACGACGCTCTTCTGACCAGCGGCCAATCGATAGCGCTGTTGCCACCGGTCAGCGGTGGCCAACCGCATACCCCTCGCTTGACTTATTCGCCACTGGACGTTGCCGCTCTCATGGCCGAGACCGAAGACCCGACTACTGGCGCAGTGGTGGTCTTTGGCGGCACGGTGCGGGCACAGAATCGCAACAAAACCGTGACCGCAATCGACTATTCAGCTTATCCGCCGCTGGCCGAGACAGCCATGCGCAGGATCGAGGACGAAATCAGGGCTCGGCCAGATATCACGGCCTGCCGCGTCCAACACCGCGTGGGGAGACTGAAGCCAGGCGAAACCAGTGTTTATGTCGTGGTGCGGTCGGGCCATCGGGACGCAGCGTTTGCGGCTGGCCGCGATGCGATTGATGCCGTCAAGGCGCAAGTTCCCATCTGGAAGAACGAATACTTCAGCGACGGCACACGCGACTATGTGCCAGGCGTCCCGCTCGATCCGGAAACATCGCCATGAAAGATGTTGGCATGAAACCTGACACCCTGCGTTCGGCATTTGCCACCGGCGAACTTCGTGCCCCACTCGACTGCGTCCAGCGTGTACACGATCGGCAGACTGAAAAAGGCGATCCGCAGGAAGCCGCTCGGCTGGCCGGCATCATGGCGGCAAAACGCACCGATACACTGCTGCCGCTGGCGCATCCGTTGCCGATTCATGCCGCCGAGATTCGTTTTGATCCTGTTGAGGATCGCATCCTGATCGAGGCCGAAGTCCACACGATCGGACCTACCGGCGTAGAGATGGAAGCGCTTAGTGCCGTAAGTGTGGCCGCTCTCACACTCTATGACATGCTCAAACCCTACGCCAAGCCCGAGGATCTGGCGATAGGCGACACCCGACTAGTGAACAAAACAGGCGGCAAATCCGACCATGCGCGACGCCTGAGCGATCCTCTGCCAGCCACTGTTCTGATGGTCTCGAACCCAGTGTATAACGGGGACAAGACCGATACCGCTGGCCAGATCGTTGTTGACGATCTGAAAGACGCCGGACTTGCGCCTATCGATTACCAGCTGCTGCCCGACGACGCTGACCAGATTGCTGAAGCGGTTTGCAGCGCGGTCCAAGCAGGCAGTGCCTTGGTGGCTACCGTCGGGGGGACCGGCATCGGACCCAAAGATCAGACTGTAGAAGCCGTGTCGCCGCTACTCACTCTACCCATGCCAGGCTTAATGGAGGCCGCGCGCGCTTTCGGCCAACGCCGCAGCCCGAGTGCCGCCATCTCGCGCGGGGTTGCCGGATTTATGGACGAGACGCTAATAGTGACCCTACCCGGCAGCCAAGGCGGTGCCCGCGAGACAATCGCTGCACTGCGCGCCAGTCTGATTCATGCCCTGAAGACCCGGCAACGGTTTCGATCCCAAAGTTAGACAAGAACCACCATAAAGCAGCCACATAGACAGACGATACACCGGCGTATTGACCACGTTACCCATGATCGCGAAGATAAGGTAAGAACCCAGATGGGCCAGTTGAGCAATACGTGAAGGCATCGAGCGAGACCGCGACTGATCCCATCTGGTATCGCTCGTACCCGCCCGATGTGGTGCACACGATTTCGCCCGATCCACGGCGCACTCTCGTGCATGTAGTGGACGACAGCTGTGACCGATTCGGTCCCCAAGTGGCTTACACCCATATGGGCGCGCAGCTTACTTATAACCGTTTACAACAGAAAAGCATTGATCTTGCAGCCTATTTTCAACAGGACCTGGGACTGACTCAAGGCGACCGGATCGCCTTGATGATGCCCAACTTGTTGCAATACCCCATCGCGTTGTTCGCCGCGCTTCGCGCCGGACTGGTGGTGGTCAACGTCAACCCGCTGTATACGTCGCGAGAGCTTGGCCACCAGCTGGCAGATTCCGGCGCCAGGGCGATCGTTATAGTCGAAAACTTTGCGGCCACGTTAACGCGCTGCCTCGAAGACGACTCCGGCGACATCGCCATTAAGCACATCATCATCACCGGCATCGGTGATCAACTACCGCTGGTAAAAGGGCTGATCACCGGTTTCGTTGTGAAGCATGTCAAACGCTTGGTACCGGCGTTTTCGCTCCATGCACCGTTGTCTTTCAACCACGCGCTGCAGCGCGGTGCCGGGCAGCGCGACAATTTTCAGCCACCCGTGTTGCACGGTAACGATCTGGCGTTTTTGCAATACACCGGTGGTACCACCGGCTTGGCTAAGGGCGCACGCTTATCGCACGCCAATATGGTAGCCAATCTCTGCCAGTGCTCGGCTTGGTTGGAACCCTGGGTTGACCGCGGCAAGGAACGCATCATCACTGCGTTGCCGCTTTACCATGTGTTCGCGTTAACCGCCAACTGCCTGGTGTTTCTGGAACAGGGCGGCAATAACCGGCTGGTCACCAACCCCCGCGATATACCGGGCCTGGTCAAGGTATTCAAACAACACCAGCCCACTGTGTTTACGGGCGTAAACACGTTGTTCAACGCGCTGGTAAACAATACCGAATTCGCAAAACTCGACTTTTCATACCTCCGGTTCACGCTCGGCGGGGGAGCCGCAGTACAAAAACCGGTGGCTGAAGTATGGCAGCGTATTACCGGCACGGTATTGATCGAGGCCTACGGTCTGACCGAGGCCTCGCCGGCGGTATGTATCAATCGTCTGGATGCTGCCGGCTACACCGGTAAGATCGGACTGCCCATTCCCTCCACCGAAGTCTCGATTCGCGACGATGACGGTCAGGAAATGGCACTGGGGGAACCGGGCGAGTTGTGTGTCCGGGGACCGCAGGTGATGGACTATTACTGGGGCCACAGCGCGGACGCAGCCAACGATATCTTCACCCCGGACGGCTTTTTTCGCACCGGCGACATTGCCACGCTGGACGTGCAGGGCTATCTTGAAATCGTCGACCGCAAGAAAGACATGATTATAGTCTCCGGTTTCAACGTCTATCCCAACGAAATCGAATCAATTATCACCGAGCACGACAAAGTACTAGAAACCGGCTGCGTGGGTATACCGAGCAGCAATACGGGCGAAGCGGTCAAAGCATTCGTGGTCAAGCACGACCCCAGCCTTACGGCCGATGAACTCTTGGCATTCTGTCGTGAACGCCTGACGGCCTACAAGATCCCAAAAGAGATCGTCTTCGTCGACGAACTGCCCAAATCCAACGTGGGCAAGATATTGCGCAAGGA
Organism: Salinisphaeraceae bacterium UBA4764; assembly: GCA_002403445.1. Lineage (GTDB taxonomy): Bacteria > Pseudomonadota > Gammaproteobacteria > Nevskiales > Salinisphaeraceae > Salifodinibacter. The sequence continues at coordinate 14,574 of DHHU01000002.1, forward strand.
ACTTCGATCCGATCCGGGGAATCCCGCAGCCTAGCGCGAATCGTCGCCGAGCTTGATATTGAGCTCCAGCACGTCTAGATCGTCCTGCTGCTCGAGATCCATTTCCACTGCATTATCTGAGACGTCGACATACTTTCGAATCACCGCCAGCAGATCACGCTGGAGCGCCGGGAAGTAGTCCGGCTGTCCCCCCGTCGCAGCCCGTCGCTGAGCCACCACGACCTGCAGCCGCTCCTTGGCGATCTGGGCCGATGCTTTCTTTTCTGAACGAAAAACGTCGAGGAGTCCCATTACCGCCTCATCAAACGGTCGAACAAACTCTTGCGAGCTTCTGTAAAACGTAGCGGGCGTTCTTCACCCAGATAGCGAGCTACCGTGTCCGTGTAAGCGGCGCTGGCGTTGACGCTGGACTCGAGGATCACGGGCTTGCCGGCGTTCGATGCGTTTAGCACGTTTTCCGATTCCGGAATGACGCCAATCAGCGGCACCGCTAGAATGTCACCGATATCTTCAAGCGACAACATTTCGCCTTTACCCACGCGGGCCGGTATGTAGCGCGTAACGATTAAGTGCTCGACTACTGGATCCGCCCCGTCCTCGGCGCGCTGGGTCCGGCTGGCCAGCATGCCCAGGACGCGGTCGGAATCACGCACTGAGGAGACTTCCGGATTCGTGACGATCAGAGCATCGTCAGCGAAGCGCATGGCCATCAAGGCACCGCCTTCGATGCCAGCCGGCGAGTCGCAGACAATATAATCGAACCCATCATCCAATTCGGCCAGCGCGGCTTCCACGCCGGCGCGGGTCAGCGCGTCTTTGTCTCGTGTCTGCGATGCCGCAAGAATGAATAGGTTTTCTACCCGCTTGTCGCGGATCATGGCTTGCTTGAGGCTGGCCTCGCCACTGATGACGTTGACAAAATCGAAAACCACGCGCCGCTCGCAACCCATCACCAGATCGAGATTGCGAAGCCCCACGTCAAAGTCGATGACGATGGTCTTGAAACCCCGCTGGGCCAGACCCGTCGCAAACGAGGCGGCTGTGGTTGTCTTGCCCACGCCACCCTTGCCGGATGTCACAACGATCTTTCGGGCCACTTACTACTCCTGTGTCTCAATATACAAATGCTCGTCCAGTCGAACGCTGACTGCCTGGCCATGCACGCTCGGTTCAATTGCATCAGCTACTTTATAGCAACCGGCAATGGCGATCAGATCCGGCTCGAAGCGGCGACAAAATATCCGAGCCGACGCATCACCGGCGGCTCCGGCCAACGCCCGTCCGCGCAGCGTGCCATACACATGGATATGGCCGTCAGCGATGATCTCCGCCCCGGCACTGACTGAACCGAGCACTACCAGATCTCCGCCGCGCGCGTAAATCTGCTGGCCCGAGCGCACAGGTTGATTCACCACGCGCGCCGGGCCGCGATCAGTCTTCGTCTTGGATTGGGCCGCCTGGGGTTTCGGTTGTTGCGACTCGACTTGCGGCTGGTTCGCAACCGGCGATGCACCCGTGGTTTGCGTCACGCCCAGGCCGGCCGATACCGCGGCATCTGCAGTCGCCTCGTCGGCGTCAACTACACCCGCCACGAACAACTCGAGTTGCCGCAGGCTCGCGGCCAGCTCGGCTAGATTCGGATGCACACCAGTAATCGACAGCAGCACCGGCAAGCGCGCAAAAAATTGCGGCGCGCGCGAGATCTGCTCTTTCGCATCAGCTTTGATCTGCTCGAGGTCGGCAGATCGAATCTCCAAGACCGTCAGCGTCAACATACGTCCTTTGAAGACTACGCTCGACTGATTAGTGGGCGTGGCGTCAGCCATGAACAGGCTCCTTTAATCTTGGCGTTATATTAACAGCGTGACCCGTTCAACGGCGGGCGATGCTCGAGACAAAAATATGCTTGCTTATGTTGCTTGATTGGGAAACCGACAGCTTAGATTCTGAGTTTTAATGGACGACTTGGCGGCCGATATCAAAAAATTAACGTAGGTTTCATTCTGCCTCCGGCATAAACCTTGAACTACCGAAGTCGCTCTCAATCGCAAAAAATGTGCTCTTCTCAGATCCTTGCTCTGTGACTCCCTATGAGACTTTGTCGCTTTTCTCACCATAAGCCAGCGTATGTTTGTTGTATATAAACCCTCTCGTCAACATGACCGTTCTGTCGAGCGCCCAACGACAACAAAACGAGCGACCGATCAAATCNNCCCCGTCCATGGGTGGTCACGATAATGGCCGATCCATACTGCAGCGTAGACTCTTTGACGAAGCAGACTCCTATCTGGCCTATAGCACCTATGGCAGCTTCGGCTGACTGTGAGCCGAATGTATCGGTAGCGGCAACGACCTGCATGTCCAGGGCAAAGCTAGAAAACTAATTAGCTTCCGTATTGTGGACGGGTCAGGGACCACGCAAAGCAACCACGGGAAAATCGGGTCAACCAAGGGCTTGTTTCCCCCGACAATGCACCGCCATCTGTCGGTTAAGTCTGGTCTGGCCCCTCCAGTCAAAATCGATTGTCAGTTGACCAGAACCGGACAAAGCATCGCCCGTGAAAATTTTCGGGGCGAGCTAGAAAAAGCTTTTGCAGGTTATTTGGCCAGAAGCTCGGCTCGTCAATGGTTACTGCCGCCGAACTTTACACTCGTGTTGCCGCCAGTTCACCCACACCGTCATCCGGCGTTCTGTTGAGGTGGCCGCTGTGTGGCTTCATAACTACATGGACAAAATCACTAGTATTCGTGTCAGTAGGGCCGCTGCAACACTGCAAGCAAACCCGACCTCGTTTGCTCTTAGCCACCCCTGAGTTTATGTGTATCAGGCGAGCTTTGATATCGAATTCCCCAAACCCGTGTTCTTAATAGTTGGTGCACGTTATCTGGTTGAGCAACGGTCGATGACAAGATTGATCACAGCAAAAGCGAGAATCCAGCATATGACAAATCTGGAAAAAAACCACCCAAAATGAATTCCAAGCGACGCTCAATCAGGCGTCTTTTGGCCTCAATTTCCAACCAATACAGTCCGCGCCATGCAGGCCCAAACACTGGTCGGAGTAATCGCTCTCGCGATCAGTCCGCTCGATGCCACGAACGAGCGGCCGAACGCTATTACGGGCGTCTGGCAGACGAAGTCGAACAACTATGTGCATACATATCAGAAGGGCAACCTTCACTTAGGCGCCGAATTCGGTGACATCGAGGACAAACCGGGACAGTTCCAAGATGGGGTGGCTTGCCGGTATATGTTGGTTCGGCACAACCCAGATCTGGCACTGCCCCCACGACGGCCGAACGTTCATCAGGATCAGTTACCTGGCTCGTTGGCATCGAAACCGGGGGCCGGGTAAGTGCTTCAAGAGATTATAAAGTTGTAAAGGCGCAAACAGCCGGCACCGGCTCAACCCGCGGCCGCGACTATGCGATGGCCCAGTTTGCGAACTGCGCGCGACATCGTCCGGCCAACGCTCTCAGGCGTGCGTTTTTTGTCCGGCAGCGATTGTTTGATGACAGTGGCGTCTTGTGCCACGACATGGCCGGTCTTACGATCCTTGACCTGCCAGCGCGCCGACAAAACCACCTTCCCAGACGGTTGCGGGGCAAACGTGGAAACGTCGACTTTGACAGTGTAAGGCTTATGGCGACCTGATTGGAGTTGGCTGTTGATCGTTGATTGCAGCAGCGCCGTAATACCCGCAGGCAAACGCTGAGCCCACTTGGCATTAGGCAGCTGATCGATCACGTAAGAACTGGCGCGGTAATTGATGTCGTAGCTGTCGAGATACGCCGGAACATTCACTTGGGCGACTTGCCAGCTTGAATGTTTTGGGGGCTCAACGGTTGTGTTTGCGGGGGCCAGCAACACATGCTTCAACGGAGGTGAGCTCGAGCAACCGGCCAATGTCGTCACGGCGAGTGCCCCGGCAATCAGTACCGTCGCGGCTTTTAGAGACGGCAGATAACGACTGTTTTGCTGAAGTGGAAAGCTACTCCTGAAGCCATCCGATCGCGTGGTCATCGACCGTCTCCTAATGTGATCCGCCGTAGATTAAAGCGTGCGGGTTACGCTCGATTGTCTGGGTAAAGTCCTTGAGGTTGGCGGCGCTGGCCGACAAATCGCGCAGGATGTTCTTGATGTCGCCGCGCGACTCATTACCGGGCGCAACCAATGAATTCAGATTACTTGTGAGCTGGTTCAGCTTCTGGGTTGTCTCCCGCGCGTTTTTCAGAACTTTGTCGAGTTGCTGGCCGCGGGCTTTGAGTTGGCTGTTTGCCCCGGCCGTGAGCTGATTGGCGCTATGTGCGAGTTGCTTTACCTGCTGCATGGTCTTCTGCAACTGTTGGTTGTTGTCTTTAACCGCTTTCTGAACGGTCGACAGCGTCTTGTTGGTGGTGTGAGTCGCCTGCTGGAGCTCAGGTTGCAGTTGCTCGACTGTGTTGTCCAGATCGTGGCTCAAATCGATCATTGATTGCATCGTATTATTGACACGCTGGAGTGTCTGCTGCCAAGGCAGATTGACGACTTTGTTCTTGATCTTGCTGATCTTCGACTGCGTCGCCGGAATTTCCGGCAGTGGGACCTTGCTTGGGTTGACAGCATAGTGGATGGACGTATGCGGTTTGAAACTAAGATTGACTGCAAGCTCCGACGTCACATAGCTGTATACGACCAGCTGGGCTCGCAGGCCGCGTTTGACCAGCTGCTTGATGCCCAATTGCGCTTTGCGACGGGTGCCATTCAGGCGGATGGCCTGATTGGTCATCGAGATCGTTACTGCAATGCGGGCATGGTTGGCTTTAGGATCGACGCGCAATTCAACGTTTTTGACCGTACCAATCTGTACACCACGAAATAGTACTCGCCCCCCCTTAGACAAACCCAGCACTGACTGGTTGAAAAATATAACTGCCTGACGCTTGTGAGAAAAAACCTGGGTGCCCCCAAAGATCAAAACTCCGACGGTCACCAGAACAAGTACACCGATAATAAAGCCACCAATGGCGGCGTAGGTCCGATTACCGGCCATTATTAACGGCCTCGGGTTCCGGGGAGCGATTCAGAAATGCCCTTACGCGTGAAGATTGCGCGTACCGGACCAATTGATTCGGATTACCGTGGGCGATAGCCGTGCGGGTCATGTTGTCGAGATAGATACTGTCATCGGCGATGGCAAAGATACTCGGCAACTCGTGGCTTACCGCTACAACAGTAACACCAAGCGCATCTCGAAGCTGCAAAATCAGCGCATCCAAACGCTGCGAGGTCATCGGGTCAAGCCCAGCGCTCGGTTCGTCCAAGAACAGATAATCCGGATCCAATGCCATCGCCCGCGCCAGACCCGCACGTTTTTGCATGCCGCCGGACAGTTCTGACGGCATACGCGCTTGCTGGCCGGCAAGCCCGACGAGTGCCAGCTTGAACGCAACTTGATCATTAATTGCCGAGCGGCTGAGTCGGGTATGAATCTGCATCGGAAGTGCCACGTTCTCGGCGATGGTCATCGATGACCAAAGTGCGTTGTTCTGAAAAAGCACGCCGATGCGACGTTGAAGCCTGGCATGATCGGCCGGTTTGGAATGGCTCAATGTCTGCCCGTCGAATTCAATCGTGCCGCGCGCAGCATGATTCAAATCCACCATATGGCGCAGCAGTGTCGACTTGCCGCAACCCGAGACTCCCATAATAATGAAAACCGACGACGGTGCCACGTGGAATGACAAATCGCGCTGAATCAGCGTATCCGCAAATCGCATGGTCAGATCACGAACCACTATGCCACGGCTCGTATCCGCCTCGTTATCGGCAAGACTAACCATGAACAAAAAACCTATATACCGAGTGCGTTGGTACACACGGCGAACACCGCATCGACCAGAATAATCCCAATAATACAAAGCACTACGGTGCGCGTGGCCGCACGCCCGACTTCGGCCGCATTACGGCCCGCATTCAAGCCGATATAGCAACTCGTCAACGCAATCAGGACACCAAAACATATTGATTTGGCGAATCCGATCGCAAACTGCCGCGTTGCGACCGCAACGTGCAGTTGGTGTATAAATGCCATCGGAGGTGTCCCGATCACCAGCATACCCACCAGGAGCCCGCCAATAATCCCAACAGCTGCCGCGTAGAGATACAGAAATGGCAACATAATCGACAACGCTGCCAAGCGCGGCATAACCAGAAAATCAAACGGCGAAACGCCTGTCATGCGAAGGGCGTCGACTTCTTCATTGGTTTGCATGGTGGCCAGGTTCGCGGCGAAAGCCGCTCCTACACGCCCTGACATCACGAATGCCGTCATCAACGACGCCATTTCGCGAGCCACTGAGACCCCAACAAGGTCGGCCAAATAAATGCCGGCGCCGAAAGTCTTGAGTTGCACTGCCCCCACGAACCCCAGTACTGCGCCTACCAACAAGTTAACCACGGTAACTACTGGTAACGAGGCCGCACCAGTCTCCTGCAGATAGCCGGCGAAGTCCCGCAACCGCATCTGTGACCGGCCCATGACAAAAGCCGGTGTTCTCGCGGCGGCAAGGCCGAAAAATGCAAACGCATGACAGAGGGCACGGTAATATTCATCGACAGATCTACCAACGCGTTCAACAAGCTTAGGCATGCGCGCCCCAGCGTCACCATTCGCTCCGACCGCAGAAGTGGTCGCGAGGTTAATCAAAGCCCCGAGCTCGTCGCTGATGTCTCGATATGAAACGGACACACCCTGGGCGTCGAGCGCTACAGTCAACGCGTGGATGAAAGCAGCTGCGCGCGGATGCGGCGTATCNNGCGGTTTCGCTTGCAACTGGTACCTGTAACGCACGCCCCCAGTCTCCCCGCAGTGCCACTACCGGTGGATCGCACATAGTGGTGGCAATCAAGTCTGCTGCAGCCTCACCCACCTTCGACACCCCAACACGTTATTTTTTCTGGGCGGCGGCGTGCATTCGAACAGATTTTTGTTTGACGACAGAAGCCGAATGCGACTGGCTATCATAGTGTTGCATGGTCTTTTCCATGCTCGGCGTTAGAGAATCGGTTTTATGCGTCCATCCGCCCCCAAGCGCTTTATAGAGATCGGCGATTGCAATGAACCGATTGCTGATGGCCTGGGCCAAGGTCAACTGGGTGCTGTATACATTACGCTGTGCATCAAGCACGTTGAAAAAGTTGGTCTGCCCGGCTTTATAGCGGGTGCGCGCCAATTTGAGCGTTTGCCGATAATCCGCTAACTCGGAGCGAACCGATTTCAAACGCTTCCGGGTATAGCGCACCGCAATCAAAGCTTTCTTGACGCTCTGGAACGCTTGGCGAAGCGTTTGCCGATAGTTGATTATGGCCTCTTGCTTTTGCGCCTTCTTGCTATTGAGATTGGCGCTACGCTGGCCGAAATCGAGAAGTGGCTGGGTCAACGACCCCGTTATGCTCGAGGCCATGGATAATGGGTCGAACAGACGATTCAGATGGGTAGCTTGCGGGCCGATCATGGCCGTCAAACTGATTGACGGAAAGAACTTAGCCTTGGCCTCGCCCACATTGGCGTTGGCCGCGATCAGTTTGGCCTCCGCCACGCGGATATCCGGGCGGCGGTTGATGATTAGTGACGGAATGACCTTAGGCAACTTGGGGATATGGATATCATGAAAGTTACCTTGGCCTATGTTTTCCCGGTTCATAATCTGACGCGGGGTTTTGCCAACCAGAATCGCAAGCGCGGTACGCGTCTGGCGCATCTGTTTTTGCAAGGTCGGCAGCTGAGCTTTAGCACTTTGAAGCGACGATCGGGTCTGAAGCAAAGTTAGTTTATTGATATCGCCATATTTGTAGCGTTCTTTATCCAGCTTCAACGCCTGTTTACGCGTCTTGATCGTATGCCGCGTCACTTTGATCTGGCGTTGCTCCGAACGAAGGGTGACATAGTTTGTTACGACGTCCGAGATCTCGGTTAACCGAATAGCATCCTTGTTATAAGCCGATTTCAATAACTGAGCCCGCGCGGCTTGGCGTGCCCGACGCAGCCGCCCGAACAAGTCCAACGTATAGGACAATGAGCCCGATATTGAAAACTGGTTGTAACGTAAGTGCTTACCACCATTTCTCGATATACCGGCGTTCCCGCTTAGTTCTTGACGCGCCGCTTTGGCCTGGGCTGAGATCGATGGGTAAAGGTGGGAATTGGCCAGACCGAGGGCCGCTCGTTCCTGACGGATTACCTGAACCTGCTTGGCAATCTTAAGATTCCGGTGAAGGGTTTCCTTGATCAGATGATTGAGTGTCGGGTCATCGAAACGCGTCCACCAGGATGCAAGCGCTTTCCGTTGTTTTTTTGCCTGCTTCTTGGACACTGACCCGGCCCCGGGCATATCGACGCCGGGGCGCTTGTAATTAGGGCCCAGGGTACAGCCGGTCAGCGCAACGACGCCGGCCAAGCAGACGACAAGTGATTTACGCATTGTCATCGCTCCGGTCGTCCTCTCGTTGATCCGGGGATTGCTGTGTATCACCGCCCGTCAGGCGATGGCCAGCATCCCCACGCTCGGTGTTATCTGACTCAGTGGATAGTGAGTGGCTGGAAAACCGCTCGCTAAACCGCTGAAACAGATCATACGCCAGCGGTACAAACAATATGGCAAAGGCTGTGGCCGACAGCATGCCGCCGATGACCGTAGTGCCGAGCGCGATGCGACTATTCGCCGAGGCGCCGGTAGCGGTAATCAGCGGGACACTCGCAAGTATGAAAGTCAATGACGTCATCACAATCGGCCTAAAGCGTAGACGTGCAGCTTGGCGTGCAGCATCGGCCGGTGTCCTTCCTTCTTGATGTGCAATAAGCGCGAACTCAACAATCAAGATGGCGTTTTTTGCAGCCAACCCGATCAAAACCAGCATGCCGACCGTGAAGTAAATATTATTGTTGATGCCCTTGAGCCAGACCGCAACGAATGCGCCCAGCGCCGCAAATGGGACCGCTGTAAGCACCGCCAAGGGCAAAGTCCACTGCTCGTACAGGGCAGCCAAGATCAAGAACACCATGACCACGCCGAAACCGAGCGCCATGATCGAGGAACTGCCCACTTTCTGCGCCTGGTAAGCCGTGCCCGTGAACTGGAATCGGTAATTTTGGCCCAGCACTTTGTTGGCCACCTGCTTGATTGCCGCGTCGGCTTGGCCGGAACTGTAGCCTTGGGCTGGTTTACCCCGAATTTTGGCAGCGGGAAATACGTTATAACGCTCCACGATGTCAGCCCCAGTCGTCCGGTGAAAGCTAACCAGGGAACTGATCGGAATCATGTTGTTTGTTGTGGTCGATTTAACATACACGCCATCCAGATCCTTGGGCTTCATGCGGTACTGGGCATCGGACTGAAGGTTCACCTGGAAGTTACGGCCGAGTTTGCTGAAATAGTTGACAAACAACTGGCCGAAAGTGGCCTGCAGTGTGTTGAAAACATGACTGACGGGCACACCAAGCGACTTGGCCTTGGCGCGATCAAGTTTGACTTTATACCGCGGGATATTGGTCTTTAAGGTCGAATTCACCCTCTTCAATGCAGGATTCTTATTGGCTGCCGCCACCAGTTTATCGGCTTCTTGCTTAATTTCCTTGTAGCTACCTCCGGCAACATTCTGCAGATAACCTGTAAAACCACCCGTGGTGGACAGACCGAGGATCGGCGGCGGATTGAAAGCCAGTACTTGCGCCGACGTCACTCCGGCGCCAATACCAAACACTTTTTTGACATCCTGAAATGAGTTGGACTTGCGCTTGCCCCAGTTCTTGAGTGTCAAAAACTCAACCCCCGAGAATGTCCGATTGGCGCCAGCCAAGAAATCAAAACCCGGCACATCGACGACGTTGGACACGCCTGGCATTGCCTTGAGTTCCTTGGCGGTCAGTTTGTGGCCAACTTTACTCGTGCGTTGCAGAGACGACGCCGGTGGCAAGTTGTATAAGGCAAAGATATAGCCTTCGTCTTCTTGCGGTATCAGTCCGGACGGCACGTTTTGGGCCAACACCCAGGTCGCGCCGATCACTCCGCAGAACAATACAACGCCGACAAGCGCATAGCGCAGCAGAAAATTCACGCCCCACAGATACGCTTTGGTCAGTGCCGAAAAGCCACGGTTAAACAAGCGAAACGGCAGTAGCGGCTTGCTCTGGCGTGGTTTCAAGAAAGTTGCACAAAGCGCTGGGGTCAGCGTCAGCGCGACAAAGCCGGAGATCGTGATCGAGATCGCAATCGTAATCGCGAACTGCGTATACATACGCCCAGCAAGGCCGCCGAGGAATCCAACTGGTACGAAAACAGCGTCCAGCGACAAAACCACCGCAATCACCGGACCGGTCACTTCTTTCATGGCCTGCATCGCTGCGGCCCGGGCTGGCAGACCCTCGTCGCTCATGTGGCGTTCGCAATTCTCGATCACCACGATCGCATCATCGACAACCATCCCGATCGCCAGGATCATCCCAAACAGCGTTAACAGATTGATCGAGAATCCGAGGATATAAATACCCCCGACCGTACCCAGTAACGCCACAGGCACTGCCGCCATGGGGATCAATGTGGCCCGAATGTTCTGCAGGAAAATGAAGATAACCGCCATGACCAACGCCATCGAGATCAACAGCGTGAAAAACACATCATGGATTGATGCCTGCACGAACTTCGTGGTGTTGAACGGAATCTTGTAAGTCAGCCCCTGGGGCATGTGCGAACCCAGTTGGGCCATGCGAGCGCGAACGCGCTGCGCCGTGGCCAGCGCATTTGCACCGGGCTCAAGATATATCGCCATGGGCACAGCCGGCTTGTTGTTCAAGGTGTGGCTGGTGGCGTAACTCTGTGCGCCTAGTTGTACTCGCGCCACGTTCTTTAGACGTAGAACTTGACCATTGGGCTTGGCGCGCAGAATGATGTTTTTGAACTGCTTTACCCGCTTGAAGCGGCCTTTGGCCGACGCCTTGAACGTAAACGCAATATTCTCGCCGCCATAAGGCCGGGCGCCGAATTTGCCGGCCGCGAACTGCGAATTCTGATCTCTGATCGCGTTCTTGATATCGGTCGTAGACAGATGGTATTTAGCCATCTTGGCCGGCTTGAGCCAAATGCGCATTGAATAATTCTGATGCGAAAACAGCTGAACCTGACCAACGCCATTAACGCGCTTGAGCGCGCTGATCACATTGACTAGCCCGTAGTTGGCGATGTAGGTGGGACCAAACGTCTGGTGTGGCGAATACAGCACCACTACTTGCAGAATGTTACTCGACTTCTTGCGCACCTTGAGCCCGGTCGCCGTAACCGTTGACGGCAGCTGGGATTTCGCGGTCTGGACCCGATTGTTGACGTTAATCGTGTCCTGATTCGGGTTACTGCCGATGGCAAACGTCGCCGTGATATTCGCGCTTCCGGAGTCCGAAGACGTCGACGAAATATAGGTCATTTTGGGCGTGCCGTTGATCGCCTGTTCCAGCGGGGCCGCCACGGTGCGGGCAATGGTCTGGGCGCTGGCTCCAGGATAGCTCGCTTGGACCGAGACTTTCGGCGGTACTACGGCTGGATACTGGGAGATCGGCAACACCCTGACACTGATGATGCCCGCGATCGCAATGATGATCGATAGGACAGTGGCGAATATCGGCCGGTCAATAAAAAAACGAGAGATCATCGGCTAGCTCGCGCGCTGTTTTGCGGCGGCGCCGTGCGTGAGGTTATCGGCACCAGCCATTTGATAGTTGTCGTTATGACGAGGGTTCTCGATACTCGCAGTTTTCTTGGATTTGCCCTTTGAACCGCTATCACCTTTTGCCTTGTTCACGACCTTGACCGAAGCGCCCGGTTTGATCGTGCCAAGCCCGGAAATAACCACCGAATCGCCAGCCGACAGACCCTTTTTGATAACCCGACCATTGGCTACATCCGGGCCCAGTTTGACAACCTTTTTTTTCGCCTTGCCGTTGTTTACGATCAATACATACGAGCGTGATTGACCGGTGAAAACGGCCTTGTCGGGCACCACAATCGCGTTGGACAAGGTCGCGACGCGTATACGAACCCGCACATAACGGCCCGGCATCAACTGGTTGTTCGGATTTTTTACAACTGCCCGCATATTCACGGTCCCGGTCTGTTGGTTGATCGTGCTCTGCGTGAAATCGACCTTACCCTTGTAGGGAAACTTTTTACCGTTGCGCAGGATGATCGTCGCCTGGCGCGTTGCGGCATTCGTGGTTTTCTTGCCGTGTTCCTGCATCGCCTTTTTGTGGGCGACTGCCGCGTTTTCCGGAAGCGCGAAACGCACGTAGACCGGGTTGAGCTTGGTAATAGTAGTGAGCTTGGTCCCGTTTGAAACCAGCGAACCCACATCAGTCTGGCGCAGACTCGTGACGCCGGTAAGTGGCGCCGTCACGTGGGTATAGCCAAGCGTTATTTTGTCGCTTTTGAGGCTGGCCTTGTCTTGCTTGATCTGCGCTTTTGCAACTTCCAGATCAGACAACGCTGTATCCCGCTTGGACTGACTGACGGCGTTGCTTTTATAAAGATGATGAATGCGATGCCATGCACGCTCATCCTTTTTAAGCGTCGCCCGATCACTGGCCAGTTTGGCCTTATCTTTATCCACAACCGCCTGATAAGCACTCGGATTGATCTGGTAGAGCAACTGCCCTTTATGGACCTTGTGCCCTTCTTGGTAATGGCGGGATTTAAGGATTCCCGAAACACGGGCCACAACCGTTGCCTGACGATACGCCTTGGCACGACCTGAGAACGTCGAATAGACGTCGACACTATGCGGCTTTACTTGGTGTACATGGACCGGTGTGGCCGGGTCAGCATGCGCCTGTTTTTTGTTGTTATCGGCCTTGCTGCATCCAGCAGCCACCAGGGTAACCAGTGCAGCCGCCCCGATCGCGCCAAGCGATTTGTTCATTCCGGATTCTCCGTTGCCATCGAATCGAATATAAGTGTCTATCATACATACGTGTATGTATGTAATCTAGTGGCCATTGCATAGGCGGTATGCTTAGGAATTATGGGACGCAAGACCAAACAGGAATCCGAGCGAACACGCGAGCGTCTGCTCGACGCTGCCGAAATCGAAATGCAGTCGCACGGCGTGTCGAACACATCGCTGGCATGTATAGCCAAGCGAGCTCAGCTCACACGTGGAGCGTTGTACTGGCATTTTGCCGATAAAGATGCGCTGCTCGACGCCATGATTGCGCGCACGCACCTGCCTTTACGCGATCTGCGCGATGATCTGGCGCGAGATAATCCGCGTTCGTCATCACGACAACTGCTTCGAGAGATGCTGCTGCACACCGTTGATCGACTTTCGACCGACGCCCAGCATCGACGTGTTTGCGACATCTTATTGCACCGCCACGAAACGCCGGCCTGTGCCGAATCCAGCCAGTCGTTGCTGGCACCGTTGTTCCATGAGTCTCGTGAGGCGTTGATTGAACTGTGCAACGACATCTCGCTCGAACGCACAACCGAGCAGTCATCGCCTTTAACTGCTGCAGACCATGCCGATGTGATATTAGCTTTTATATGCGGCCTTTACGAATGCGTCCTGCGCCATGGCTGCGGTGATGCCGTGGAACGTCATCCAGAGGCCAAGATTGATGCGGTTCTCCACGGCTTATTCCCATAAATCACAAGGGATCTGTTTTAGCCGCCGTCCTGAATTATTCGACGTGAGGCAGAAGATTTCGGTGGGACGCCAATCGGTCGCACTGGACCAAGATAACGTGGTGCCGTGTGCAACACATAGACATCAAGCACTGCCTTGACCCGAGCCAGATATTCACGCGCTGCCACCCAGAACGATTGACCTCGACGTGCACGCGGCGGAACGAAAGCCACGGCTTGCAACCCCACCCGGTTGGCTAGAAACACGGCGCGGTAGGCGTGAAACTTCTGGGTAATGACGATGGCTCGGCGCAATCCGAAAATCCGGTGCGCCCGGATCACTGAATCGAGTGTTCGAAAACCGGCAAAATCAAGGGTGATGGCATTACCGGGAACGCCCCAGGCCACCAGCGCCTGATACATTCGGCGCGGCTCGTTATAGTACGGACTTGGATTGGCGCCGGATACCAGCACTTGTTGCACCTGCCCCGAGTTGTATAGTTCGGCAGCGGTAAATATGCGTTCAGTGAAAAACGCGTTACGGTGGCCACCACGTAAGTACGGACTGGTTCCGAGCACCAAAGCCACATGCCAGGCCGGTAACCGGCTGGGTCGGTTGACGATGCCGTGGCTGCCGGCTTGGATCACCCAAGCGTTTAGCCCTATCGGGATCAGCAGCATTACACCCAGCAACGTGACCAACATCCGGCCTAGCCGTTGATCGAAGCTACCAGTAATCACTCCGAAACTTTCACCAACCCCGACTCAGGGGCGCCGGGGCTCGCGTTCCAGGAAGCGTACTATTGGCTTTCCCGGGCGCGGGCTTCCAGCGTTGCCACGGCCGGCAACGTCTTACCTTCCATGAATTCGAGGAACGCGCCGCCACCGGTCGATATATATGAAATATCATCGGCTATTCGATATTTATCAATCGCCGCCAAAGTATCGCCCCCGCCGGCCAGCGAGAACGCTTGGCTGGACGCAATTGCGCGAGCCAGAGCTTGCGTGCCGCCTCCGAACTGATCAATTTCAAATACACCAACCGGCCCGTTCCACACAATCGTTCCGGCGTGGGTCAGATAGCCGGCCAGTGTATCGCGCGTATCCGGCCCGATATCTAGAATCATGTCGCCTTCACCGAGCTCGCCCACCGGTTTTAATGCCGCGTGGGCTTCCGGTGATACTTCATTGGCCACAATAACGTCGCTCGGCAGCGGAATGTCACCGCCGTTGGAACGAATCGTTTCGAGTATCGAACGTGCCTCATCGACCATATCGGCTTCATAAAGCGAGGCCCCGACGTCAACGCCGTTGGCAGCCAAAAATGTATTGGCAATACCGCCGCCAACGATGATCTGATCCGCCATGGTGGCCAGATTTTTCAACAAACTCAGTTTGCTGGAAACTTTCGAGCCGCCAACAATGACGACCAGTGGCCGAACCGGGTCTAGCGACGCGGCCCTCAGTGCCTGGACTTCACCGGCCAGTAACGGGCCGGCACAGGCGATGGGGGCGTAGCGCGCCACGCCTTCGGTGGAAGCCTGGGCACGATGCGCGGTACCAAAGGCGTCCATGACAAAAACGTCACAGAGCGCGGCCATGCGTTTGGCCAATTCCTCGTCGTTTTTCTTCTCGCCACTGAGGAACCGGACATTTTCACAGAGCACCATTTCGCCATCGCGAACATCGACGCCGTCAATCCAATCCTTGACCAGAGGCACCTCGCGTCCCAGCAACTCAACTAGGTAATCGGCTACCGGCTTGAGGCTGTTCTCGTCATCCGGCTGGCCTTCGGTCGGCCGCCCGAGATGCGATACAACCATGACCCGAGCGCCAGCCGCCATGACTTTTTGCAGCGTCGGGGCGAAAGCGCGCACCCGCGTGCCGGAGGTCACTTGGCCGTTTTCGACCGGCACGTTCAAGTCGGCGCGGATCAAGACCCGCTTGCCTTTGAGGTCGACATCGTCAAGAGTCAACATTGCTTGCATAGTGCTACTTCCGGATTAAGGGGAAATGAACCAATTGACGCGCCGCAGGATCCAAGGCGTCGCGCCAATTGGAATGCACGCCTATCGGCCGACGCTTAGCCGGCTTCGGCCAATGCCTTGGCAGTGTCCAACATGCGGCAGGAAAAGCCCCACTCGTTGTCGTACCAGGAACATACTTTCAACAAGTTGCCGCCAGCCACCTTGGTCAGAGGGCCGTCGACCGTTGACGACATGCGGCTGTGATTGAAATCACTCGAGACCAGTTCTTCATCAGTGTAATCCAAGATACCGTTCAGCTCGCCACTAGCGGCATCCTTGAGGATTTCATTGACTTCGTCGGCACTGGTTTCACGGGATAGCGTGGCCGTGAAATCAACGAACGACACATTGATGGTCGGCACACGCACGGCAAAGCCTTGCAGCCGCCCTTCAAGCTCCGGCATGACCTTTGCCACGGCACTGGCCGCACCGGTCTTGGTGGGGATCTGGTTATGAGTGGCACTGCGGGCGCGACGAATGTCCTTGTGATAGACGTCCGACAAGACCTGATCATTGGTATAGGAATGGATAGTGTTCATCAATCCATATTCAACGCCGAATGCGTCGTGGATGGGTTTGACCAGCGGCGCCAAGCAGTTCGTAGTGCAGGATGCATTCGAAACAATCTTGTCGTCGGAGTTGATGGTGTGATGATTGACGCCGTAGACAATGGTCTTGATATCGCCAGCGGGCGCCGAGATCACGACTTTTTTGGCGCCGCCCTTGAGGTGCGCGCTAGCTTTTTCCTCGCTTGCGAAGAGACCGGTGGACTCGATCACCACGTCTACACCCAGCTTGCCCCAAGGCAACTGGGCCGGATCTTTTTCAGCCAGCACCCTGATCTTGTCACCGTTGACGACCAGATTATCGCCCTCAACCGAGACTTCCCCCGGGAACGGGCCGTGCGCAGTGTCGTGACGTGTGAGGTGAGCATTCATCTCGGCATCACCGAGATCGTTGATGGCAACGACTTCGAACTCATCGTTGCGCCCGCCTTCATACAGGGCTCGCAGTACGTTGCGTCCGATACGGCCGTAGCCGTTGATTCCAATTTTGATCGCCATTGCAGTCTCCTTGTGGTGATTAGCTGTCTGAAAAAGTCATTCTGTTGTCCGTCTTGCCCAGGGGATCCGGATTATCGCCGCGTTCCGACGTCACTCTTCACCCCGCGCGCTTGGCTTACCCATCGAGCCGTTGAACCAATGCGTCACAAACCGCTTCAACAGTCACGCC
>DHHU01000063.1:0-8032 GCA_002403445.1 Salinisphaeraceae bacterium UBA4764
GGTCAGTGAGCTGGCATAGCGGGCCGCTGAGTCCGATGCGCGATGGGCCGGACCATAGCCATAGCGTCTCGACTGATCAGTCTGGACCTCGACCTGTTTTCCGCAGCCGTGCGGGGGTTTTGCGTCCGCTTGATCCCGGCTTCGGCCATTGCATCGGCCATTGCATCGGCCAGCGTATTCCGATGGACTCGGAGACCGGTACGCCGCATGAATTCGGCGCCAATCTCTTCCATGGAAGCCAGCGGCTTGGCGGTCATGATTTCACGAAGCAATGGATGGTGCCCCGGCCCGATCTTCTTGGGTCGACCCGTTTTAGGCATGCTTACTTGTCTGACTGACTGAAAACGGCAGCCTATTCAGGTCTTGTTTTTATGTAAACACCCTCTAGGGCGGCGCTGAAAAACCCGCCAAATCTCGGGATAATTCGATTGTAGATTGAATACTGGAATGTTGAACGATGCGAAGCGCTAATATCGAACAGTCGTCATTGTTTTGCTATTCGCAGACCACGGACTTCGTACCGTCTGATCATCCGCTTCGCCGCATTCGGTCTCTGGTCGACGATGCCCCGGACTCGATGAACGGCACGTTCAACGTCAGTTATTCCCACACCGGCCGACCGGGCATCGCGCCAGAACGCCTGATCCGGGCTTTGTTGCTTCAGATTCTGTACCGGTCAACGAGTTCGCGCAGACCGTGGGGTAAACTCACGAAACGGAAAAAGTCGTACGCTAAGCCATAGCCAGCCAAGGCACGCTCGAAATCGGCGAATGCGCCCATGACGGATAGCATCAGGTTGGCCATCGGGGATGCTTCCGCATTAAAGGTGCGTTTTTTCGAGCCAGGCTGTCCATGCAATGAAAGACGACGGTGTCGCCTTCGCCAATTAAGGTGATCAGCGTGTCAGGTTGAGCTCTGAGACCCTTGGTAACAAGCGTCAATTATTTGGGTAATGGACTCTATTCTGACGGTTGGGATATCCGATGCCTGACGTCCGGTTAGGGTGTAATTCAACTGGGCAGTCAGGCCCGGCTTATTCATCCGAGTCGAGCAGGTGACGCTCCGGTTAACGAGGCTCGTACAGACAGAACGGTGTCTCTGAAGATGGATAGCGAAACCTTAGCGTACGATTTTTTCCGTTTCGTGAGCTGACCCCTTACCCGCCATTATCGGACGCGGTCGTGACGCTGCGCGCGCCGGAACGTCAGGCCCGCACCTATGCGTTAATCAACTCCGGCACGAGCTATGGCGTGATCCTGTCGGCCCCGATCGCGTACTGGGCCGGTCATCAGTGGCAGCTCGCCTGGCTGGTTTTTGCCGCGATCGCCGCCGTTGCCACTGGGTGGAATAGTTGGGTCATGCCGAGTGCGGCCGCACGTGACGCACAGGGTGCACGTCATGCCCTGAACTGGCGGTGGCTCTTCCAGCCGCGTGCGTTGCCTCTGTTTGGCGGGGCGCTGCTTTTTGGATTGACATCGGCCGTGTATTGGACATTTGCCGTCGATCTCGTCACCGGACACGCCTCGCTGGCCAGTCGTGGCGCTCAACTGTTTTGGTTGCTGTTGGGCATTGCCGGCATCATCGGCGGCAGCGCTGGCGACGGCGTTGCCCGCCTGGGCCTGCGTACGACGTTCCGGATCGCTTTAATCGCGAACGCGATCGCGTGTGCTCTGCTTGGCCTGTTGGCCAATCAATCGTGGGCAATCCTGATCTCGGCCGTGCTGTTCGGCAGCACGTTCATCTTGATCACGGGCCTGTTCGGCATTTGGAGTGTCCACGTTTTTCAAAAACGCCCGTCGGCGGGATTTGGCGTGACGTTCTTTTTGATTTCCGCCGGCCAGCTCATCAGTCCGGCGATCGCTGGTGCGACCGCCGATCTAATTGGCATGGCCTGGATTTTCAACCTGACCGCCATCGCCACGCTAGCTGTTATCGGCTTTTTGCCAAGTGTCGAGATCCGGCGAATGTCAGACGCCAATCGCAGTGGCCAATAGACGATCGTATGTGTGGTTGAGGCATGGTAGTGCCTTCAGCGCTTGCTGTTACGAGCGCTGCGAACTGGTAGGTTCGAACGTGACGATCGTGCCTTGCGCGGCCGCGCAAAGTGTTTCTGCCTTACCTTCAGAGATGGCATAGACATCGCAGCGGCAAACCGCCTGCCGCTTTCCAACGTGGAGGACGCTGCCGCGCGCAATCAGCCGATCGCCGATACTTGGTTTGAGATAGTTGATCTTGTACTCCGAGGTAAGCACGTTAGGACCGAGCACTGAGCCGCCGACGAAAGTCAGGGCGTTATCGGCAGCATAGCTGAGTACGCCACCATGCACGAATCCGTTCTGCTGCAGCAGAGCGTCTCGAATCGGAATTACAAGCGTGACGTGGCCGTAATCAAAAGCGGTAAGTTCGGCGCCGATGAGCTGGCTGAAGGGCTGAGCCTTGAGTGTCTTTCGACCTGTTTCGAATTGTTCATCCGTGGTCATTGCTTTCTCCCGGAACACGCGGCAACGAAAAATTGAATCGACATTCAATATAGGCTTGAACAGAGATTCAGTACACGTCTTGGCGAACACACGCGCCGCATCCTCAGCGACGGTGCCTCAACAGGACTCGCTCAACCAGCAATCACCGTTTATGAAACCACCCTGAGTCTGACCGGGCAGCGACTGTAACTTTTCGAGATAGTTGGCCATTTGCCGTGGTGCAGCCACGCCCATTTCGGGTTTGCCCTCTCCGGATGACATATTCGGCGTAACTGTTCTGTTGATTGAATAATCCAGTTTAGTGGATATTAATTCTTGTTGACTTGGTTGCCTAGACTCATCAAACAGCCATGAATTATCTCCGTCAAACCATTAAAAGATTGAATTCCCGTTTTGTCGGCCCAGGGAAGCGTGCCCATGTTATTTGCAAAGCCAATGTTATTTCCAATATATTGGATAAAATGAAACCCGATCACTCCATGCGAACGGCGCTTTGAGCCCAACGAGCAGCCAGACATTCCACGACGAGATCGCCGAGAACATTAAGACCTTCCGTACCGAACGGGAGATCACGCTTACGGGGCTTTCTGAACTAACGGGTATTGGAAAATCGACCCTATCGAACCTGGAACGTGGCCAGGGCAATCCAACGATCGAAACGCTTTGGCAGTTGGCCCGGGTCCTGGACGTAGGCTACGGCGATCTCGTTGGTAAAGCACCGCCGCAACCTTCGAAAGCCGAGGGGGTGTCGGTTGAGCTAATCAATTTCGAAGATTCCGAACGCAAAATTGAGACGTTCTTGATGCGGTTCGCCCAAGGCGCGCTACGAGAAGCCGACGCGCATGCGACAGACGTCACTGAAAACGTGCTTGTGTTAAGCGGCACGCTCACCGTCGGCGGGCGAGATGACCGTGCCATGCTATACGCCGGTCAATCGAAAACCTTTAAAGCCGACGATGATCATATCTACCAGGCCGGTGACTCTGGGGCACAAGCAATCGTGTCGGTCATCTATCCGGAGTGGCATTCAGGTTTTAAGGACACGCACGCCGTACGCCTCGAATGGCCGACATCAAGTGAAGCCTGGTCAGGCGTGTCCGATCTCGTGAAGCGTTTATGCATTGACGCGAAGCACGGGATACCATTCGGTCGCGTTCGTTTGACCGGATGCCCACTCGATCTTGATGTGGCATTCGAGGTACTCGAATCGCATATCGGCCCTGAATCCAGGACCGAGCCGGGCGTGTCACTAACCTACGCCGGCAGCCAAAGTCCGGAGCTTATTGTGTTCTCCAACGCCGGCACGCATGAACGCATTCTCAAGGGTGACGACCCGGCGTCGTTGACAACGGCAATTAAACTCTCGAATCGTGCCGCGCGGTGTCAGCGATTGAGTGTATCGGAGTGTTCCATATTACAAGAGCAGGCTGCCGCACCGGGGCTCTGCGAAGCGACGCTCGCCGCCGAAATCCTGACGAATGCCGGCTATCCGACGCCTCCCAGCCATGTGGGTGTGAAAAACGTGACCTCGAATGCCGATAGGCACCGGGGTACGAGCGTCTTGTTCGAGGATCGTATCGATGTCGACAGTTACGCCGCGTTTGAATTGGTGCACCCGGCGTATGCACGTCAATGCGTGGCAGTGGCCACGCATTTGTATCGTGTTGGCGCCGCCGGCCGAGGGACTGTTCTCGATGTTGGCAGTGGACCGGGCCTGTCGCTGGCCATGATCGACGAACTGATCCCGGAGACGCAGTTTACCGCCGTGGATCCCAGTCAAACCGCGCACCGATATCTCGAAACGCGTTTTGCGAATAACCCAAGAATTAGCACGGTGCGGGCTGACATCGCGGCTATGCCNNGATGAATAGGGGCGGCACACTGTGCGTCAGTGACGAGATGATCACCCCATTCGGCAATAAATCTGAACGCCGCGATCACTTGCTGGCCCATCATCTGCGTTATATCCACGATACCCTGGTTCCGGCCAATCCGGCCCAGGCTACTATGGATGAAGTTTCGCTGGTCCAGCTCTGTCACCGGGATGTGCCGACCATGCTTTACAACGCCTTGGCCGGAGAAGGCGAACTGGCCGCAGGCCAGGCTCGTCGGCTTTTGGGACGGATTCATCGTCTGACGCTACCCGGCCGCGCTTCGACCCCAGCGCTTGCGTTCTACCGATTCCACGTATTGGAGCTCGAAGCATTGGTTGCGGGTCTCGACTACGAAGTCGAACAAAAAACCTCACCGGCGTGTTTCCTGGACCTGGCCCGCGAAATTGGTTTTGAACTGATCGGTCACCGTCGCATATATGCGACGCACGGCCGTGATCCTTGGCATGCCGGCACGCATATCTTCGAGCTCGAGGCGGCATGACGATATTGCGGGCCCTAAAGCGCGGAATCCGATCCGCTGCTCCCATTAGCCTGGGCTATATCCCGGTCGCGATCACATTCGGCGCGGCAGCCACTACCTTCGGCTATCCGATCTATGTGCCGATCCTGTTTTCCGCAACCATCTTTGCCGGCGGCAGTCAGTTCATTCTCCTGGCGGCGATGGAACATCATACTTATTGGCTGTATGCCGTCGGGTTCTGTGCACTAATCGACTCCCGCCATTTCATCTACGGTTCCCTGATCCGGCGCATATTCCCCAGTCGCCTTGCAGCTCGTCTGCCTCTAGCGCTGTCATTGACCGATGAGGTGTTCGCAACCGTGCTGCCCCAACGGGAAGCTAAACCAACGCGCGATCTAACCATCTGGATCGCCGGTGTCGCCATGGCAGCCTACCTGTCATGGGTGTTGAGTACGGCTGTCGGTGGCGCTCTTGGCGAAGTTCTTGAAGATACAGCGCCTGTGATCGTCAACGCTTTACGATTCGCGCTACCGGCTCTATTTCTGGGACTAACGCTCGAAAATCTTGGCCGTCACAACATCCATCCGCTGATCGCAGCCGTGGCTGGCGCCTTGGTTGGAATTCTGGTTGCGAATATTGCTGTCGCATTGTTCGCGGCTGTCGGCGCCAGTACCACAGTCTCTTATATACGCCATCACCTAAAACAGACATGAACGACCCGAGATTATTTATTGCGATAGGCGCAATGGCGCTCGTGACCGGATTGTGGCGCGTCGTGCCGTTTGTTATCCCTCGCGATAGCCGATTGGCAACGATACTCTTCGGCGACCATCCGACCCTAAGGGTTGTTGGTCCTGCCCTTCTGGTCGGATTAACCGTTGCCACGTTTGGCCAGCCACTCCTGAGCCAACCTTCATGGGGTCACGTATTGTCATATGGCATCGGCGGCGTGGCGACAGCAGCAGTTTGGCGCGCTGTCGGTAGCCTTGGTCTCGCAGTCGTCGCCGGCATTATTGCCTACGGATGCAGCAGTTATTTCGCTACGTTTTATAGCAACTGAGTGTCGGTTGCTGTGTTATGCCATGTTTTCTCGATTGGAGGCCGGAATAGAGTTATCACAAGCGACTGTTTTTGAAACACTCCTGAGGCTGGTTGGGCGAGAACCGTTTTGCGGGGCTTGCTGCCCGACTTCCCCGTCTAATAATCCTGTCTCATAATAAGCGTCTAATTTCAGATGCTTTGGACGGGTTTTGCGAAATGTCTGGAATATGCATCGGCTATGACTTGGGTTCCCTTGCAGGATAAGAACCTTGTTGCCGTGAGAATCCCTGATGTGTACGGCTGCACTCGAATCCATACCCGATCAGTTTAGCGAAAGTGCTTGGTGTCGCCTGGTCCCTGATCATAACCGCCGATTACGTCCGAGCTGACGATCTCGAGAAGCAGGAGATTAACCTTCGATCGTTCTTCGACATACCGCTGTGGACCGTCTTTTTCCTATGTTGATGCGACGCTGGCTACCATGCGACGGGGGCTCATTGTCGAACGAATTCGGGCCGGTCTTGAGACGGCTCCCGGAAATGGCAAGTTGATGATCGTCAACTATGTAGCAATTATCGAAGTATTCTCGGTAGCGTTATATCAACTCGTGTTTGGTCAGCCACCCGAGTCCAAGTGGCAAAGCGATCGACGATGGCGCGAATGATTGACAAAAATCAACTGGGTGAAGCCGGTAACCCAGACGACTATTTGACGAACCACACCGAGCCCTCGGCTGCGCATGGCAAACAGCGTGCTCAGAAACCTGCCAACGATACTCGAAAGTTATATCAGTCTTAGGATAGGCGTATTAGGTCGCTTTTGTCGTTATCAGGACTTAGCCGGCGCGGCCACGATATGGAACTCACTGCCAGCGAATCGGCGACCCGCAACCCGCCGGCCAGTATGCTGAACGGGGTAATCCCGAAATCGCTTTGCCGGACCACCAATCGGCCGATCGCGACCAGGCGATGGTCGCTGCGCACAATGGTTGTCGGAACAGTGTACTCATGGTGTGCACCATGCAGACCCACGCGTAGGACTATTTTGGGATGCGAGGCCGGGCCAGTTACGGCAACCGAGCGCAACGTCAGGTCCGGATAGTGTTTGGCGTCAAACTCGCGTGGGCCGAGCATGTGCTGCCGCGTCCCGGCCCGCGCACTGGCGCTGAAAGGCTTGTGAAATGGCGGCGCGGCGGCGTTCGGCCGGTTGGTCAACTTCCAGACTTTTCAGGGGGATACGCAGATTAAAGCCGCTATGCGACAGCTTGGGGTGCATGTAGATCTTGCCCTTGATATCCGAGGTCGTCACCAGATGCTCGTGGCCCATAACACCGGCCAGCCTGCACAGCGGACGTGGATCAGGATATGTGACCTGTGCTTGAGTACATGGTAGACGGTGGCGTTGTGGGTCGGTAGCGGCGGCGCAGTAGCCTGAGGCGTGGGCGTGTTCGGTCCAGCGGCACAACCTGCCATGACTAGCACGGTCGCGATGAGTAACAATAGGTCTGTTGCCATCGCATGATGGATTTATAACCCATTGGCTGAGGTAAAGCCAGCCGGATTGTTCGTTGGAGCCAAATGGGAAACTTCATCAGCCAAGGATGTTCGATAATCGAGGCTTCGACGCATTCGACGCGTGTCTCGCTATCAGGATCACTTTAACTTGACCGATACTGTGCTGCCGCACAGTCCAGTACCTGCCCGATCCGCTGCCGCAGACTCGCCGGGCCGATTACTTCGACGGCCGCACCGAAGCCCAGCAGCCACCATGTCAGCTCGTCGGTCTCCAGCACGGTTGCGGTCAAGTGCATCCGGCCGTCGCTGCTTTCCGTGAGGTGCTGATCGGTGCTCAGCGGACGCTCAGCCAGATGAACGGCCACATGCGGATCGAGGGCGAGTTCGAGTTCGATGGNNCGGACTGAACTCATAGTGACGCGTCTGGGCCTGGTCACGCGGCTCATACGTGATCGCGACCTGTTGTTCCTCGAGCAGGGCGGCGTAGACTGTGCGCTGGATGGCCGGATCGATCGGGGGCGGCGCCAGTTCCGGCCCGATGCCGATGACATAGACCTTGTCACGCCAGTGACTGAGTGATTTGTGGGGCTGTTCATCGAGTACGACCCGGGCGCGCTCGAAGTAGGGCGCGAGCAGGTCGAG
>DHHU01000063.1:8087-8332 GCA_002403445.1 Salinisphaeraceae bacterium UBA4764
CTGTATCTGGGTCTACGACAGGCAGTGTCGCACAGGCCCGGCTCTTCCCGGTTCAGCTTGTCTTGGATTTGCGACACGGTTTGTCGCGGCAGCACGGTTCAATAGCACCATGACACAACCAACGACCTGGCATCATCCCATCACCCCATCCTTTGACGCGTTCCGGAGATTGCCATGATCGGCGCCATCACCGGCGACATCGTCGGCTCGGTCTACGAGTTCGACAATCATCGCGACAAACACTT
>DHHU01000023.1 GCA_002403445.1 Salinisphaeraceae bacterium UBA4764
TCGACGATTTGAAATCGGCGTGTGACATAAACCAGGCCGTGCCCCAGGAGGCCATCCGCGAAGTCGAACAGCTACAGGCCAAGAAAAAGCTGCCGTGTAGCGTACTATCACGTCGATCAAGAGTGGAACGAGCCCCGAACCGATGTCCGGTGGCTGTGGCCGAATTTAGTTAAGACACGGATGACACGTCCAGGTAGCCTCCCGAATCCAAGGATGGTGACTCGCGATGGCATCCGGACTCAACGACAGCTACCAACACCTCATACCTCAATTTGAAGTTCACATATTTTGTGGTTGATACCAGATTCGTCTTCGAGTCCGGCTGTGCGGCGTTTGGCGAACGGCATCCGCGCGGTCTAATCCGTAGCTAATCCGGATGGCTCCGCTCCACTTGACCTGAGTGCCCCCCAAAAAATGACAGCACTCTTGAAGCTAACCAATGTCTCGTCGAACCTCGCCCACTCTCTCTGGATAATAATTTGCCAAGCAGTAGAAACGCCTTTGGTATCAAGTGTTTGACACAATGCCTTGTCGACCCCAGTGCGTCTTGTTCGCACAAGCTGTAGAGTGCACTCGATCGAGTCCCGCATCGCTGTAGCCAAATGATTTTGATTAGGGGGTAGCCACCGATCACGGGTTGGTCGACGTTATTTCATCCGTTGGGCCCGGGTCAGCACTGGAGTAATGGGAGTAGTCATCCCTTAATGTTGCGCGCACTGTTTTTTGGGGGATTCCCCTTCTAATGCGATTGATTACAGCGAGACGCGGTCCACAAGCAAGCCCTCGATGACCTTCGCAAGCGCCTTCGGCTTCAACTTGGCATTACGCACCGCACGCGAACAACAACCTGCCGTCTCAAGCAAGCCCTTGCGTCTATCCCACAGAGCCCGCAAGAGACGGAAGAGAGTTGCTTCCTCCGCGCGCTGGAGAAACCTCGTCAGAATCAATCCCAGCTAAGCGCTCCGCCTGACTGATACTCGATCACGCGCGTTTCGAAGAAGTTCTTTTCTTTCTTGAGATCGATGACTTCGCTCATCCACGGGAATGGATTCTCGGCACCGGGATACAATTCGGCCAAACCGATCTGCGAGCAGCGGCGGTTGGCGATAAACTTCATATACTCATCAAACATGGAGGCATTCAGGCCGAGTACGCCTCGGGGCATCGTGTCGTGAGCGTATTCGATTTCCAGATGCATGGCCTCGTCGATCATGGTGCGAACTTCGCGCTGGAAATCCTCGGTCCAGAGGTTCGGGTTCTCGATCTTGATCTGATTGATGACGTCGATGCCAAAGTTCAGGTGCATGGACTCATCGCGCATGATGTACTGGATCTGTTCGGCGGTGCCGGTCATCTTGTTGCGGCGTCCGAACGAGAGAAACTGCACGAAGCCCGCATAGAACCAGATCCCTTCAAAGATCACGTAGAACGCAATCAGATCACGCAAGAACTTCTGGTCGTTTTCCGGCGTGCCGGTCTGGAAATCCGGATCGTTCAGGCTCTGGGTGTACTGCAGGGCCCAAGCGGCCTTGTTGTGCACGCTGGGCAGCTCGCGGTACATGTTGAAGATTTCGCCCTCGTCGAGATTGAGCGATTCCACGATGTACTGGAAGCAGTGACCGTGCACAGCTTCCTCGAATGCTTGGCGCAGAAGATATTGGCGGCATTCGGGGTTGGTGAGATGTTTGAAGATGCCGAGCACGATGTTGTTGGCGACCAGCGATTCGCTGGATGAAAAGAATCCGAAGCCACGTTTGAGGATCATGCGCTCGTCATCCGTCAACCCGTTGGGGTCGTTCCACGTCGCAATGTCGGCCGCCATGTTCACTTCCTGCGGCATCCAGTGGTTGGCACAGGCATTGAGGTATTTGTCCCAGGCCCACTGATACTTGAAGGGCACCAGTTGGTTGACGTCGGCGCGGCAGTTGATGATGCGCTTATCGTCAACCGAAACCCGGTCGCCCCCAAGCTCGACCTGCTCCAGACCGGTAACTGATTCGTCCGTGCCCGTGGGCTCGGCCGGTTCCACCTGTTTGTCGAGCGCGAACGGATCGGGCACGGCACCGGCCGGATTCGGATTGCTGGTGCTGCCCGGCTTGATGCCTTGGCGCGGTGCGTCTTCAAAATCGAGCATGATGTGGTCCTTTCTGGTTTGACTGGTTTGGGTTGTGATTGCCCGGCCGCGAACCGCCTGATCGGGGCTTATTACCGGACACCGGTTGTTTGCAAAGATTGTTGTCGGGCTTATTTACGGCCCCAACGCATTTTTGGTTCTGTGTTGTGCGTAGTGGCGGTATTACCCGATCACACAACGTACGGCCGTGCATCGTGCACTGGCTTTCAACAAATACATGCCGAGCCATTATTGACACGCCTCGCAGTCCGGGTCGTCGATGGCACAGGCCATGGGTTCAGTCGGCGCTGCGGCCGGCGGCGTACTGGTGGCCGCGTTGACTGCGCCGCTGCCGGCGCCCGGTATTGCACTGCTGCCGTTGACCGCGTCCCCGTACCTGCTGCCGCCGCCACTGCCGGCACCTGCGGCATGGGCGACGGCGTTCAGGCTGTGATCGGTGACGGTGGTTTTCTCCGTGTGCGTGGCACTCGTCGAGCGCAGGTAGTAGGTGGTTTTGAGGCCCTTGAGCCACGCCAACTTGTAGAGTTCATCCAGCTTACGTCCGGACGGCTCGGCCATGTAGAGATTCAGGCTCTGAGACTGATCCAGCCACTTCTGGCGCCGCGATCCGCATTCGACCAGCCAGCGCGGGTCGATCTCGAAGGCGCATTTATAGCGAATCTTGAGTTCGTCGGGGATCCGGTCGATGGCCTGTACCGAACCGTCGTAGTATTTCAGGTCGTTGGCCATAACCTCGTCCCAAAGCCCCCGTTCTTTCAGATCATCGACCAGATACGGGTTGGCGACCGTGAACTCGCCCGACAGATTGGATTTGACGTACAGGTTCTGATACGTCGGCTCAATGGACTGGCTCACGCCAGTGATGTTGGCAATGGTCGCAGTCGGGGCGATCGCCATGCAGTTCGAGTTGCGCATGCCGACCTGCTGGATACGGCTGCGCAGGGCATCCCAATCCAGCGTCTGAGTTTCGTCCTGGTCGAGGTACGAGCTTCCGTCCGGGGCCTCACCGCGATTGTGCCGCAGCAGCTTGATGGAGTCGATCGGCAGGATCCCCTGATCCCACAGGCTGCCCTTGAACGAGCTGTAGGCACCGCGAGCCTCGGCCAGATCGGTCGATGCCTTGATGGCGAAGTAACTGATCTGCTCCATCGAGCGATCGGCGAACTCGACCGCCTCATCGGATTCGTAAGGCACCTGAAGCTTGTACAGCGCGTCCTGAAACCCCATGAGACCCAGACCGACGGGACGGTGCCGTAGGTTGGCGTCACGCGCGGTTTTGACGCTGTAATAGTTGTACTCGATGACGTTGTCGAGCATGCGCATGGCGGTGTTGATGGTGCCCTCGAGCTTGGCCGTGTCGAGGCTGCCGTCAACGATATGCTGCGCTAGGTTGATAGAGCCCAGATTACACACCGCGATTTCCTTGCCCGGCGACGTATTCAGGGTGATCTCAGTACAAAGATTAGAACTGTGCACCACGCCCTTGTGCTGCTGCGGGCTGCGCAGGTTGCACGGATCCTTGAAGGTAAACCACGGATGGCCGGTCTCGAACAAGAGGCTGAGCATCTTGCGCCACAGTTCGACTGCCGACAGCCGCTTGGTGTTGGTGATCTCACCGCGGTCGGCCTTGGCTTCGTAGGCCTCGTAGGCTTGCTCGAAGGCTGCACCGGTCAAATCGTGCAGGTCCGGCACGTCGTCGGGCGAAAACAAGGTCCACTGCTGGTCGTTGAGCACGCGCTTGACGAACAGATCGGGGATCCAGTTCGCGGTGTTCATGTCATGGCAGCGCCGTCGGTCGTCGCCGGTGTTCTTGCGCAGGTCCAGGAATTCTTCGATGTCTTTGTGCCAAGTCTCCAGATAGGCACACACCGCNNCACACGGGTAAACACGCAGCCGCCATGCGTGATCCAGTTACGCTGGGTCAGCGGCGCACAGCCCAAGCGCTCGGCAATCTTGTCCACGGCCGGGACGTGAATGTCATAGGCCGGGACAGTTCCGTTAAACGCCACCGTGCTGCCGTCGCTGCACTGACTTTGGTGATTCTGTTCGCGTTCGCGGTATTGGCCGGCGGTCGGCACACCCAGGCGCAGGCACTGATAGCGCAAGCCTTCGGCCAATGCACGTGACGCGCTGGTGAAATCGATTTGCTTACCCCGGCTCACTCCTTCGTCAGTCTCCAGCAGGCCTTGAACCAGTGCCAATGTCTGGGTCCTGGGCAGATGGGCGAAACGGCGATGGATGCGCTTGTTATGTTCCGTGTCATAGAGGTCTTCGGCCGTGAATGGCAGCGTCGGCGCACCAGCGTCGATGATGCGGCCAGTCGTTGCACAACGTTGTACGCCGAGGCTGGCTGCCCAGCGAATCTGACAGTAGGCCTCGCCAAGAGCCGTTTCCTCGTAATGGATGCCACGGTCGTCCAGGGTGTCTCGCACGAACTGAAGATGCCGTGCATCGGCTGTCGAGCTACCGGACACGACCCACTGCTGACCGTCCCCGGACAAATGGCCCTCGCCGAGCAGGATGCCGTAGAGGCGGGCATCGTCCTCCGTGAAGTCGGGCACCGGCACGACCTCCTTGGGCACCACCTGGGCGACGTAATCGCCGGCCGCAAGTTCGCCCGCCTCGACCCATTCCGGGGCGATTTTGTCTTGGGCTAGCCATTCGTCGGTTCGATTCACTGTCTGGTCCATCGGTACGCCGCGCAGTGCCCAAAGGGGGTGCTGCGCTGTAACGCGTGTGGCCGACACGGCATGGTTGATCTCCAGTTCGACCATGGGGCCGCGCTGGTTATAGGCGAATTTATTTGTCACCTCGCGATACTCGCCGCGCTGGCCGAGTACGAGATCGCCGCGCACCATGTCCTTGATAAGTTTCACCCCATCGGCCGTGTGCACCGGCGTATCCGGCGCGAAGCACTGATTCACGGCCACGGCCGTATCATTGACCACTTTCAAAAACGGCACCACGCCTTGGCTCTTGCCGTTGGTACCCTTGATGTGGGCCCCCATGGCACGGACGTTGGTCCAGTCATTGCCCAGGCCCCCGGCGAACTTGGACAGCAGCGCATTGTCCTGAACCGACTCATAGATGTTGTGGAGATCGTCGGCCACGCTGGTCAGATAACAGCTGGAAAGCTGGGGCCGCAGCGTGCCGGAATTGAATAGCGTGGGCGTCGAGGACATGAAATCAAAACTCGACAGCAGTTTGTAGAACTCAACAGCTTTTTCTTCACGCTCGATCTCGTTGATCGCCAAGCCCATCGCCACGCGCATAAAAAACGCCTGGGGCAGTTCTATGCGGGTATCCGCTGAATGGATGAAATAGCGGTCGTAGAGTGTTTGCAGGCCGAGATAGGTAAACCCCAGATCGCGATCGGCAATCAGCGCATTGCCGAGCGTGTCCAGATCGAACTCGGCCAAACGGTAGTCGAGCAATTCTTCATGGATACCGCGCGCGATGAACGCCTTGAAATAGGCCGGGTACCGCTGGCGCATTTCGGCATGGGTGGCGTATTCCACCTCACCATCGGCCAACTCGGTTAGGGCTTCGTGGCGCAGCTTGTCCAAGAGCAAGCGTGCCGCCACGGTGCCGTAGTTGGGCTCGGATTCCAGCCGTTGGCGGGCGGAAAGCACCAATGCGGTGGCCAACTCGTTTTCGGAGACGCCGTCATAGATATTGTTGAGTGTGTCGTTGAGCACCGTGTCAGCGACGACGCCATCCACGCCCTCGCAGGCCTCATTGATCACGCGCAGCAGTCGGTCGTGGTCCAGCGGCGCGGTTTCGCCGTTGGCGAACACAACATTAAGGTCAGCTGCGGTCGACTCGGTTTCAGTTTCAGGTTGCTTGGCGGCGCGTTCGGCGGCATGGGCTTCGCGATACAGCACATACTCGCGTGCCACCTTGTGCTCGCCCGAACGCATCAACGCGAGTTCCACTTGATCTTGGATGTCCTCGATGTGCGCCGCACCGCCGCCCGGCAGGCTGCGGGTAACGCCGGCCACGACTTGCTGTGTAATCTGCTTGACAGTCTCGCGGATACGATTGGAAGCAGCCGCCTGCTGACCTTCCACGTCGATGAAGGCCTTGGTAATGGCGAGCTCGATCTTGGAGCTGTCGAACGGCGTGACCTTGCCGTTGCGCCGGATGACCTTGTAGCCCCCCGGTGCCGTTGCCCCCAACTCGGCACTGTTGCCGGCGCTGTCGGCGCCGTGATGGGTTTCGTTCTGCGCCTGGTCGCGCGTGTCCTGATCGCTGTTCTGGGCCGTTGCTGTGTCTGCCATGAACTCCCGTCCCGGTTGTCTGTGGGTGCGCATTTCGCTTCTTTTGAAACAACGATACAGCACAACATGGTGGGGTGTATAGGGGGTTTCAGGCATAATATGGACTACATGTAGTGTCATGCTGTTTACAGCCCGTGGACATACTGTGGATAACCTGACCGGGGTTCGCCGCCAGCCCTTGCGCCACGGGCGCCGGCAGTCAAACCGCGCGTCAGCCACCAGGGGCAACGGGCGATACATCATCGAATGTTGGACTTTCGTATCATGTCGGCCATGTGGCACTGGTTGATCGTCGGGGGCGGCATACACGGGGCGCATGTAGCCAAGGCGCTGGCGCGTGCCGCGCCCGACACCTCGCTGGCGATCCTCGACCCCCGGCCGCCGCTGGCGGCCTGGCGCCAACGCGCCGATGCCTGCGGCATGGACTATTTGCGCTCGCCCGGGGCTCACCATCTAGGCTTGCGCGCTGGTGAGCTACGCGCGTTCGGCACCGCCCACGGCTATGGCCCGGAGCACTGGCTCAGTATCTATCGCCAACCCTCACGCACCCTGTTCGAACATCACGCTGACCGCGTTTTTGCCGATCTGCCGCGGATTGTCGCCGCGG
Source organism: Salinisphaeraceae bacterium UBA4764 (assembly GCA_002403445.1). Lineage (GTDB taxonomy): Bacteria > Pseudomonadota > Gammaproteobacteria > Nevskiales > Salinisphaeraceae > Salifodinibacter. The sequence goes on from DHHU01000023.1 coordinate 7,022, forward strand.
CCGACATGCTCGAGCGACGTGGCTCGTTCTGGCGAGTTGTCGACAGCGCCGGCACCGCTCATCAAGCTCAGCGCGTAGTGCTGGCGACCGGCCCCGGCGCGCCGCATCGACCACTAGATGCCCCCCACGTCTTCGACAGGGATTTCGCGCTGCCACGCAGACGCCAAGAATTGGTGATTGTGGGCGGCGGCTTGAGCGCTGCCCAGATCGCCCTGCGCGCGGCGGCGATTGGCCACGGCGTCACATGGGTCACCCGCGATTGGCCCCGCGTATCGGAATTCGACAGCGCCCCCTGCTATGCAGGACCAAAGTGTCTCGGTCCGTTTCAAAACGCTTCGTTGGCAGAACGCAAACGCCAGCTGGTTACCGCGCGACATTCGGGCACCTTACCCTCAGGGATTCATGCGCGCATCAGCGCAGCCGTTGCAGCCGGCACGATCGGCTGGCGTCGCTGCGCCAAGCCGTCTTTGACCGACGGCGGGGTGAATCTCGGGGGCGGCACCACACTGCGGGCTGAGCAGGTCTTCCAGGCAACCGGCTTTACGCCCCATCCGCCCAGGGACAGCGTAACGGCGCGAACGGTCAGCCAACTGGGATTGGGCTTCGACGACCACGGTAATGTGGCAGCCGATGAGTGCCTTCAGATCGCGCCAGGGCTGCACATCATCGGCCGGCCGGCCAGCCTCGTCCTCGGGCCGATGGCGGGTAATATCCGCGGGGCACGGCTCGCGGCGGAGCGTCTTACCGGCATGATAACCGGCTATCTTACAGAGCGACCTAACCCGGATCCGCGACGTACGTCATAGCCTTACGCCATGATGGGCGGGACGTTTTTCAAATATTCGCGACGTTTCTTGGTGGCTTCCCCCGTGAGTGCGAAGCCGACGCAGCGGCCATCCTCGTCCCGGAACTCGGCCTCGACATCGGCGCCGTTGGCTTCGTTGATCTGCCATTCTCCGGGCCGCGTCACCGGGGGATAGACCACCACCGGGCATAGGTGAGTCTTGATGATGATTGGCAGTGCCGGATACCGAACCTGTGCTGCCGCCTCCTCGTCGCCGGCAGCGAGGGTCTTACCAAGAGTCCGTGCGCACTGCATGAGCGGGGCGACGTACGGGCGCCAGTGACCGGCTACATCGGCACAATCGCCGAGCGCATAGATATGCGGGTCGCTGGTGGCCAGTGTGCGATCGACCACCACGCCACGATCCACTTCCAGACCCGCAGCACTGGCCAGACGATTGGCGCCATTCAGGCCCACCGCCGACAGCACGATATCAGCGTGGATAACTGTGTCATCGTCGAGGCCGACATTGATCGTTTCGTCGTCACCAAAATGCACGCCGGTCGCAGCGCGCCCGAAAAAATAATCCACTCCCGCCTGTTCCAGCGCTTGGCGTACAGCACGTCCGGCGGTCTCCGGCAAAAATTGAGCCAGCGGCCAGTCCACGGGATCTGCCACGGAGACGCTGTGCCCAGCCGTAACCAGATCATTGGCGAACTCCGATCCGATCAGTCCGGAACCCAGTATCGCCACTCGGGCTTCAGGGTGCAGGTCGCGTCGGAAATTGCGGTAATCGGTGAGGTTGTTGATCTTGTGTACCGCATCGACCGCATCGCCCGACAGATTCAAACGAATCGGTTCTGCCCCCACGGCCAGTACGAGCCGGTTGTATTCGAGCGTGTCGCCCGACAGCAGCACCCGTTTAGCCTCCGGGTCGATGGCCTCGACCTGCTCGTGGCTTCGGATTTCCAAGTCCAGTTCAGCAGCCATTGTATCGGCGTCTTTCTTGACCAGGTCATCGGGGGTCTTGCCCGCCGCGTAGGCTTCGGAGATGTCGGGTTTGTAATAGTTCGCGCCGTCATCGCGCGTAATCATGACTAGACGCGTATCGGCGTCGTACTTGCGGAACTCCCGCGCCACCCCGGTGCCGGCCTGACCTGAGCCGAGAATCACGATCGGCGGTTTCAGGGCTGGTGTTGCGGATCCAGACATAGGAAAACTCGCGCAGCCAGCGCTTTATTCGACTTCCATCATTTCGAAGTCGTCCTTGGGTGCCCCGCAATCGGGACACGTCCAGTCGTCCGGGATTTGATCCCAGGTCGTCCCGGGCTCAATGCCTTCATCCGGCATGCCCTCGGCCTCGTCATAAACGAACCCGCACACAATGCACTGCCATTTCTTCATGGTCTTCCCTGATTCAAAGTCAATAAAAGGAGCAAAAAAACGCGCTTTTGAATNNGACGCTCGTGTTGGTCAGGCGCCAGAGTGGCGCTTCGGATAGCGCTGTGGTAGCGCCCCACCGCGCGCGGATCCATTACCCGAACCCATAGCCTGAGCAATTACGCCAACATGAACGTGCCTCTCTACCCGGTAGACAATTGGGAGTTCTTCTTTGATATACCAAAGCGACTAATAGCGCCGGGTGGGGGAAAATAATCATGATGGTCGGAATACCGCTTCAGGTTAAACCTCCGAACGTTAGTCACGATGTAGTCGTCGTTCCAGGACTGCGCGGACCGTTCGCGCTCGGTGCCGCCGGTCGCAGTGCGTGCACGCGCCACGCCGTAGGCTTCGCTGTGGTTCACCGCTTCGAGCAAGGACAAGCCTAGCAGGACCTGAACGATCAGAAAGCTGATCAGGGCCCAACCCAGCATCGTTATGAAAGCAATTCATAACGCAGCCGCGAATCCGCAAGCCTGCAGCAGTTCATTGTGCGGGGACAGCCTTGTACGACCCCGGCACGCCAGACGCACGATTTCGGCCCCCAGGCTGAACGCGGGCCGCCGATAACCGTGCGCGGCAAAATACCCAGAATGACTCACGCAAGCGCGCTGGCCGAGATATCGGAAGTCGCGACGCGGCTGTGTTGACCGTAGTTGTGCCAGTCAGCTGATGGCCGTTGCCGACCGGCGCTAGCGCGATCTTGGCCAGCGTGCGCTCGAGTCGGTTGATCTTGCCCCCCAGAGCCCGTGGATGGTGTTGACAGAGATGCCGTTCATCATTCCGAACATTGATGTGAGGCCCAGCCATACGAGCGCGCTCGGCTAGCCGAACCCTACGCGGACAGCGGCGCCGACGAAAAAACACGAACTTGAAGAGCACGAAGATGCCCATGGCTCGGCGATAGCGCGAATCATGTTCAAGTGCGTCGAGCGCGAAGTTCAGCAGATTGCTGTGATCAGCGCTGACCAGCCAGACGGCCCTCGGGACCGGTATGTCGTTGAAGATTGGCCCAACGAACGCCGGCCCATCCATCCCATGCCATCAGCCCACAGTTATGACGGACGCGGTCAACACCCGAGCCGCAAAACCCAGTGGCCACAGCCAGCGGTTGCGAATTAGTCGACGGACTAAGGACAAACTCATTCGCGTGGTTGGCGTCAAAAGCGTCCACGCCAGTTCATGGCGACTTTTAGTTTAAAAAGGCCCCAACATTATGCAGCGTCAACACGCCAGGGCCGCTCATCCAAGCGGTCATCGACAGTCGGGGCGGCGGCGGTACAACGGGCCCACTGCTTGAACGTCTGGACGAGGGATGCAAACTTGGATCCGCCGAAAGCGCGCAACTAGTTCCAAATATTGACCGATGCCGACCCAAAACGGCTCGAGCACCTGTTCGAGGCCCAGCACGTACACGCTGGCCCAGCGTACCTCGATCGCGCCAAGCGCGTTGCCAGGCTCAAACACGTGCGCGCCCTGCTATTCGAATAACCCGGCGTCATTGTGGCTGCCTATCATGAGGAGCTTGCCAAGCCGGCGGCCGAAGTCAGCGTCGAATCCAAAAGGGTTTGCCCGATCAATTCGCCGTGGAATTCTCCCATCAATCTCTCGTTCGGGCCGCTGTTTTGGGCCATCGCGGTCGGCAACACCTAAACCTGAAACCTTTTGGAATGACGCCGCACTGCTCGGCGGTTATGCAGGCATTTATCGAGCATTTGTTCGAGCCGCCCGAGGTCGCTGTCATCCAGGGCACGGCGGCTACGTCACAGGCGCGCCTAGCCCTCGCTTACAAACGGATATATTTTGCCGGCTCTTAGGCTATCGGTCGTATCATAATGTCGGCAGATTCCGACTACTAGCGTCAGTAATGCTGGAGCTGGGCGATAAATCCCCTGCGTTCGTTGAACGTTCGTCCAAACTCGATGCCGCGGCCGAGTTGCTGACCTGGGGCCAATTCGCCAACAAGCGCCAAACCTGCACCGTGCCAGGCTATGTCTATATGCACGAGCATCATCAAGGATGAATTCATCGCAGCCTGTCGCAAGATCATCAAGAAACCTAGACGGCGACGCGTCCCAATTGGCTGACACACCTGGCTACAGCCGTCTTGTCAACGAAGAGATTTTCGGCCCGATCCTGTCAATCCGCCCAGTCAATGATATCGACACCCTGCATCGCTGCGATCAACGCCGCGCCCCAACCGTTAGCACTTTGTGCCTTGGCCACCGATATACCTCAGGTCGAAAGGGTGCTGTTACGCACCAGCGCCGGCTGCTCCTTTGTCAAACAGGTCATAATGAAAATCCGGCATCAAAAAATTGCCGTTCGGCGAAATTAAAAATTCGGAGTTTGGCCGGAACCACGGCCATTATGGCGTTTTCGCGCAAGCGCGCCTTGCCGCTCGTTTGTTTTGTCCGGCGCTGCGCTATTCCGACCGCCTTATAGAAGCCCCCAAGTGCTGACTTATCCAGTTCACGGTACGCTGGCTACGTAGAACGTTGCCGTGGACTGACACCCGGCAGCCATCGAAGGACTTGTGCAAACTTGAACTTTTGACTCAGGAAGAAAACGATGGATACCCCACAATCCCTTACTGGCGCCCTGGCCACCGAGAAACCGCTACAGATCGTCGGGGCAATCAATGCCTACGCCGCGATCCTGGCCGAGCACGCCGGTTTCCAAGCACTTTATGTATCCGGCGCCGGCGTCGCCAACTGGTCCTACGGGCTACCTGACCTCGGCATGACCACCCGTGACGAGGTCCTCGAAGACGTGCGCCGGATCACTGCGGTTACCGACTCGCCCCTGCTGGTCGACATCGACACTGGCTGGGGCAGCGCGCTGAATATCGCCCGCACCGTCCACAAGATGGAGGACGCGGGTGCGGCGTGCGTACACATCGAAGACCAAGTGGGCAGCAAACGCTGCGGCCACCGTCCCGGCAAGACCCTGGTCTCGGCCAACGAAATGGCCGACCGGCTGAAGGCCGCCACGGATGCCCGCACATCGCTGGAAATCATGGCCCGCACCGATGCAATCGCCGTAGAAGGCACAGACGCCGCGCTGACGCGCGCAGCTCGCTACGTCGAAGCCGGCGCGGATGCTCTTTTCGTCGAGGCGGCGCCGGAGCCTGCAACCTATCGCAGGTTTGCCGAGCTTGGGGTGCCGGTGCTGGCCAACATGACGGAGTTCGGCAAAACGCCGCTGGCCACAACGAAAGAACTGGCCGCCAACGACGTTGCCATGGTCCTTTATCCACTATCCGCGTCACGTGCGATGGCCGCTGCGGCCGAAGCCGTATATCACGAGATTCGTGGCCAAGGAACTCAGGCTGGGTGCGTGCATCAAATGCAGACGCGCGACGAGCTTTATCGACACCTCGATTACGCCACATATGAACAGCGTATTGATCGGCTTTTTGACAACCAGCAAGCCGACGACGACACGCCGCAGCGGCAGTACTGAGATCGGGGCAAACAGTCAGACGCTAACTGCGCGGCTCGCCGGGATCCAGACTCTTGTGCTGGCGCTTGCGGTCATAGCTATCACGGCCCAAGCCCAGGACAATGCCAAAGCCTGCCGCGGGCTTTCGCAACAATCAAACGCGACCGCGCCCAGTGTTCAGACATTGGCGCGTGAAGGCGGCCTGGTCTACCTCTTCGCTCATCGTCAACGGGTGGCCCAGCCCTACGCCTGTGCCAGCTATTATCTCGATCACGGGCTGAACATCAATGCCAAAGACCCACGGCCGGGCTACCGACCTTTGACGGCGCTGACTTACGCAATTCGCCAGAACGACCCCCGACTGACCCGATTCCTCATCCAGAAGGGTGCAAGCCTCTACAAGCCCGCCGACCGTGCTGGATTAAAACCCCTAGCCTATGCCTACCACTTGGCGGTGAAGTACACCAGCGTGAATCGCAACACCGTCATCGGCATCTTGAGCGATGCGCTGGACCGGCAGGAACGGAAAAGCCGTTAGCCGCGCCTATCCAACCTTATAAACATTGACTGACGGA
>DHHU01000020.1 GCA_002403445.1 Salinisphaeraceae bacterium UBA4764
AATCGAGGCTCTGCTCGGGGCGATCGTGATGTGTGTTGGCCGAAAGCGGCATTGTGTGCGCGGCAGTCCGCTGAGTGGCGATACCGTGCCAGGGCCCAAGATAGCCGCAGCGATGAGTTCGTTCGCCAAGGGATACGTCCATGGTCATGGCTGCCGCTTCGATGTCGCGTTCTGGCATTTGATGATTGGGTTNNTTAATCTCAAAGTCCGCGGCTTGAGTGGCAGCAACGTAAGCTCGGATCTCGGGCAAGGGCTGGAGTCCCTGGCTATGGAGCTTCACAACCCTCCTCCGATGATCCTCCACTCCAGACCGCGTTCAGGCTCATTTCACTCGGGAAGTCGGCACTTTGCTCAGGCTCATGTGCAGTGGTCAAGGAGGGCGCTCGATACGTTTGAGCCCCGCGTTACTGTTGTCGGCTGCGTGTTGCGACAGTACAGCGAGGCCGCCAGCTTGGCTGCACTCAGGTCCGATCCAAGTGAAACTTCGCCTGTCGTGGCCCGTATAAGAAAGAGGTAGTAAACCTTTTTGCNNTTCAGAACAATAGTGGAACGACTATCCAGAATTATCGTAGCTTATGGATTTTGGTCGGGGTAGCAGGATTTGAACCTGCGACCTTCTGCACCCCATGCAGACGCGCTACCAAGCTGCGCCATACCCCGAATCATTTCAAAGGCTACCAGACGTGGCGATCGCTGGCGAGCATCAAAGCTCGTCCCGCAGAGTCTCAAGATCTCGGCGAATGGCTGCGAGTGAATCGGTTGCATCGATCGTTGGCAGAGCGGCGAGGTTTTTACCTTTGCTTTTGAGTTGCATACGCGCTCCTGAAATAGTGAAACCGTGCTCATAGAGCAACGACCGAATTTCGCGAGCAATCATTACATCACGCTGTTGGTAGTAGCGTCGATTGCCACGTCGTTTAACGGGGTTAAGCTGTGCGAATTCCTGCTCCCAGTAGCGCAATACATGCGGTTTCAGCGCACACAACTCACTGACTTCTCCGATGGTGAAATAACGTTTATCCGGAACTTCCGGCAACGCATCCAAGGCTTCAGCCACTGTTCGCCTCAACGCGCGCCCGCAATTTGCGTCCGGCTTTGAAAGTTACAACCCGTCTCGCAGAAATTGGAATCTCTTCCCCTGTTTTGGGGTTACGACCCGGGCGTTCGCCCTTGTCTCGCAACTCAAAGTTGCCCAAACCGGATATCTTGACTTGTTCGCCCTCTGCCAGGGATTCGCTAATGGTGTCAAAAAAAGCATTCACGAATTCTTTCGATTCGCGTTTGTTGAAGCCGAGATTTTCGAACAACGATTCAGCCAGATCCGCCTTGGTTACTGCCACGATTCAAGTTCCCCTTAAGTATGCGCCGCAAGTCGTTGCCAACGCTGATGTGATGTCGTAAATCACGTTGTCGACTTGGTTATTCGTTAGCGTGCTTGTTTTAGCTTGGAAAATCAAGCGCAAAGCCACGCTTTTGAAGCCTGACTCAAGGTCGCCCCCTTTGTATACATCCACGACATCCACGGTTTGCAGTCCTTCGGGGTTATTTGACCAGACACAATCAACTAACCGACCGGCGGGCAGGTCTTCAGCCACAAGCAGCGCAAGATCCCGCGTGATTCGCGGTTGATCCGATATCTGTTGGTAACGTACCCCCCTGGCCGGATGCAGGGAACTCGAATTAACTTCAAAAACATACGGTAGATTATTGTCTTTACTGCTTTTTAAAGTCTTATTCGAAAGCTGACCTATCCACCCAACAGGTTCGTCGGCGCACCATATTCTTGCACTGCGTCCCGACTTTAAACCGGGGTGTTCTTTGGCTTCAAAGCGTACCTGTTGCTGGCCCGCAGCAGCCAACAAGGCTTCAAGATCGCCTTTCGCATCAAAGAAGTCCACACTGCGTGCTTTTACGTCCCAACTGGCAGGCGTCGCATCCCCGGCAATCAAGGCCGCAACTTTCTCGGTTTGCGCTATGCCATGCTCGGCAGTTGGCTCAGGTTCAAAGCACAGTCCGTTTTCATAAAGGCGCACCGTATGCTGATCCCGCCGACGATTGTATTGATAGGCTTCGATCAGCCCGATCCATAGCGTGCGCCGCATCACGTCCATATTGTTGGCAATAGGGTTATCCAGCGCCAATGCTGAATCATTGCCCAGCAAACGCGACTGGAATTCCGAGTCGACAAAACTATAAGTGATTATCTCGCTATAGCCCCGACCCACCAACAACGTCAACGCCGGTTTGGGGTCCGTTAGTTTGTTGACAGGCTCGGTCAACGCGACCCGAGCATTTTGAGTGGCGATACGTTCATAGCCATAAACCCGTGCGATTTCTTCGATCAGGTCCGCGGCTATCTCCAAGTCATAACGCCAACTCGGGGCTAGGACAGACCAGGCATCGGGGGCGGTTTGGTGCACCTCCAACCCAAGTGCCTTGAGTGTATCGACGACAAATTCGGGTTCGATAGACTGGCCCAGGACTCGTTCGATAACGCCCGAATCGAGTTTAATCGGCGATCTAGCGGCATCAATCGACTCACCATCAACACGATTGACCGGCCCGGTCCGGCCCCCTGCGATCTGCTGGCAAAGTGCCGTGGCATATTCGATGGCCGTTTCGGCCATGGCCGGATCGACCCCCCGTTCGAATCGATGCAGCGAGTCGGTCTGGATTTTGTAGCGCCGGCCCTGGCCTGCGACGGCCGCGGGTTTAAAACAAGCCGATTCGAATACTATGTTGCGGGTAGATTCGGTTACAGCAGTGCGTTGTCCACCGATCACGCCGGCGATTGCAACCGGCCCCTGGGCATCGGCTATAACCAGGGTTTCAGCCGCAAGCGTGAGCTGCTGCTGGTCGAGTGTGACGAAGGGTTCACCCGCATGCGCCATACGTACATCGATGCCGCCGACGAGCTTGTCGGCATCAAATGCGTGCATTGGCTGACCCAAGGCCAGCATGACGTAGTTGGTAATATCAACCGGTCCGCTGATACTGCCAATCTCACCCCGGCGTAGGCGTTCGCTAATCCAGGGCGGGGTAGCGCATTGGGAGTTGATGTCGGTGACGACACGCGTGCAATATACACTACAGGCCTGAGGCGCACTGAGCGTCACACCCCGGCGTTCATCGTGATCCGGGGCAATTGGCTGTTGTTCTATTGCAGGCGGCGCACTGCCAACGGCTAGCGCGACTTCGCGCGCCACACCCAACATGCCGAGACAATCGCCCCGATTGGGCGTCAGATCGAGTACCAGCGACTCATCGGGCAACCTTAGATAGTCACCAAAATCCCGGCCAACCGGAGCGTCATCCGGCAGCACCCAAACGCCACCGGCCGCCATCCCGACGCCGAGTTCGGCCGCGCTGCACAACATGCCGGTCGATTCGACACCGCCGATGACTGTTCGCTCGATCATCCGACCGTCAGCCAAGGTCGCGCCAACTGCAGCAAAAGGAGCACGCATGCCGGCGCTAACGTTCGGGTCGGCACAAACGACCTGATATGAGACCCCGCCATCACCCGTGACAAGAGTGCAAATCATCACATCGGAGCGCTCAGGGTGGGCTTCAACGCGCATCACACTCGCGACAACAACTCCTTTGAACGGCACAGGCCAGTCTTCAATCTCATCGACTTCCAACCCGGCCGTCGTTAAGGCCTCGGCGATGTCTTCCAAGCTTTTGTCGGTGGTGACAAACCGACGCAGCCACTCGGCACTGACTTTCATGAGCGGCTAGACAAACTGCCGGAGGAAACGAAGATCGTTGGTGAAAAACTGCCGCAGATCACCAACGCCGTAACGCAGCATGGCAAGTCGCTCAATGCCCATGCCGAATGCGTACCCGGTATAACGCGCACTATCGACACCCGCAGCACTCAGGACATTGGGATGTACCATGCCGCAGCCCAGAACTTCCATCCAGCCGCGGCCGGTTCCCAAACTGTCACCGTCGATATCCACTTCGGCCGAAGGCTCGGTAAACGGAAAATACGACGGGCGAAAGCGTAGTCGCAGATCGGTTTCGAAAAAGGCTTTCAAAAATGACTCCAATTCGGAGCGCAGCTGGCCTAGATTAACGTTCTCGGCCACGTACAAGCCTTCCAGCTGGTGAAACATGGGGCTGTGGGTGCGATCCGAATCGCAACGATAAACCCGCCCCGGTGCCACAATGCGAATGGGGGGCTGACGCTGGGTCATAGTGCGAATCTGCACAGGCGATGTGTGGGTTCGCAGCAATAACTTGGCGCCGTCAAGATAAAATGTATCTTGCATGGCCCGTGCCGGATGATCCGGCGGCACATTCAGGGCTTCAAAATTATGGAAATCGTCTTCGACCTCAGGCCCGTGGACAATTTCGAAACCCCGCTGGGCAAACAATGCCTCGATGCGTTCGCGCGTCAGGCTCAAGGGATGGCGTGCGCCGGGTGCACGGCCTCGGCCTGGTAGCGTTACATCGACGACTTCCTGTCGAGCCCGTTCAGCTTCGCGTGCCTGTTCGAGTTCAGCACGGCGGTTTTTTAATTCCTCATCAACCGTCTGTTTCAAGGCATTGAGTTCGGCGCCGAGGCGCTTGCGCTCCTCGGGGGCCATTTGACCAAGAGCGCGCAGTTGCTGCGTGATTCGCCCTTTTTTGCCCACCAGCTCAACGCGAGTTGCGTCTAGAGCCTCCACGGACGTTGCCTCGGCAATCGAGGCGAGGGCTTCGGAGCGCAGTTTTTCCAATGAATCGGCCATGCAGAAATAAAACGGAAAAGCGCCATGGCCCACGATCGCCGGTAAACCGGCTCACTCGGCGCAAGCCGGCGACAATCGCAGCCTCAGTTAAGGATGTGTTCAAAACCGCGTCAAAGCTACCACGGCCCGGCCCAACAGATCTTGCCGAGCGACATGTCGCCCGTCTCTTAGCGCAGCTTAGGCTCAGGCCTGTGTTGCGCGATCAACAATCTCGCCGAAGGCTTGCTTGTCGCGGACTGCCAAGTCAGCGAGCATCTTGCGGTTAAGCTGAATATCACTTTGCTTCAAGCCCTGCATGAGACGGCTGTAGGACGTGCCGTGCATCTTGGCGGCGGCTGAAATGCGCGTAATCCAGAGCCGGCGCATGTCGCGCTTGCGGTTTCGGCGATCACGATAGGCATATTGCCCTGCCTTGATGACCGCTTGCTTGGCAACGCGGAATGTTCGGCTCCGTGCCCCGTAGTAGCCTTTGGCTTGTTTCAGAATTTTCTTGTGGCGAGCTTTTTTGACTACGCCGCGTTTGACTCGTGCCATTGTCGATTGACCTTGCTATGAGTTTTGTTGCACCAACGCCTCACCCGTGGGGCATTAGCCGTTTGATGGCGGCCTCGTCGGACTTAGCTACAAGCGTCGGCTTGACCAGCCGGCTTTTTTGCTTGGTCCCTTTTTTCGTAAGGAGATGATTGTGGTAAGCATGCTGGCGACGGATTTTGCCCGTACCGGTTCTTTTAAAGCGCTTGGCCGCACCACGGTGTGTCTTGATCTTCGGCATCGTTTCCTACTCGTTGCTACTTCTTGCTGTGCTTGGGCACACCCTTCAATGGCGACATGACCATCGTCATCATTCGCCCCTGCATTTCGGGCCGCTGATCAACGGATGCCCAATCTTCGAGATCTTCCTCCACGTCTTCGAGAAGCTCCACGCCGAGTTCCTGATGGGCCATTTCGCGACCACGAAATCGCAAGGTGACCTTGATCTTGTCCCCATCCTCTAGGAACTCTTTCAGCTTCCGCAACTTCATGTCGTAGTCGCCCTTGTCCGTGCCCGGACGGAACTTAACTTCCTTGAGCTGCGTCTGCTTCTGCTTCTGCTTGCCGGCTTGCTGTGTTTTCTTTTTTTCGAAAACATGCTTGCCGTAATCCATAATGCGCGCTACAGGCGGGTCGGCGTTGGGTGAAACCTCGACCAGATCGAGCTCATAGTCAGCTGCTTTCTGCAGCGCATCGTCTCGGTTCAGTATCCCAATCTGTTGCCCATCCGGTGCGATGACCCGTAGGCGCTCAGCGACAATCGCTTCATTGCGACGGTCTTTTTGTGCAGTTGCGATTTTTACTCCTCCGTTCCAGCGGTAAGTGACCACTAGTAAGCTAGTATGATAACAAAATCAGTGGTATCGACACACCGTCGATTCAATGTTTCGCCGCAATACGTTCTCTGAAAAGGTCAACGAAATCATTTAAACCCATGGCACCCGCGTCTTCGCCTTCACGCGTCCGCACCGCCACTGTCTCCTCATCGACTTCAGAGTTCCCGATGACCAGCAGATAGGGCACCCGCTCGAGTGTGTGCTCGCGAATTTTGTAACCGATCTTTTCATTACGCAGATCCACCTCCACGCGTACGCCGGCATCGCACAACTGCTCAACAACCCTTTCGGCGTATTCACGCTGAGCATCGGTAATGGTGCAGACCACAGCCTGAACCGGCGACAGCCATAACGGCAACCAGCCCGCGTAGTGTTCAATCAACACACCGATGAAGCGCTCGACCGAACCGAGAATAGCACGGTGGATCATGACCGGAACCTGACGATCGCCATCGGCGTCGATATAGCTCGCGCCCAGCCGCTCGGGCATGGAGAAGTCGAGCTGCACCGTGCCAAGCTGCCAAACCCGATCTATGCAATCTCGCAGTGAAAATTCGATCTTGGGGCCGTAGAAAGCCCCTTCTCCAGGTTGCAGTTCGAAGTCTATCGCCTTGTCATTCAGGCACTCTTCTAAAGCGGATTCGGATCGATCCCAGATCGCGTCCGACCCCACACGCGTTTCCGGTCGCGTCGACAACTTGATGAGCACATCGTCGAAGCCGAAATCGTGATAGACCTGATACAGCAAATCAATAAAGGCGCCGACTTCGTCGGCGATCTGGTCTTCGCTACAAAATATGTGCGCGTCATCTTGGGTAAATCCGCGAACGCGCATGAGCCCGTGCAACGTTCCGGATGCCTCATTGCGGTGACAGCTCCCAAACTCGGCCAACCGGAGCGGCAAATCGCGGTAGCTACGGAGCCCCTGGTTATAGACTTGCACGTGCGCGGGACAGTTCATGGGCTTGACCGCGAATTGACGATCTTCGGAACCGGTCATAAACATGTCATCGCCGAATTTCTCGGCGTGGCCGGAACGCTCCCACAACGATAGATCGATAAGTTGCGGGGTATTGATTTCCCTGTAGCCGGCACGGGACAAGCGAGCGCGGAGATAATCCTGGATGGTGAGCACGATCTGCCACCCCCGGTCATGCCAGAACACCATGCCAGGAGCTTCTTCCTGGAGATGAAACAAATCCTGTGCCGTGCCGATACGGCGATGATCGCGTTTCTTGGCCTCTTCCAGCCGCGTCAGATGGGCATCAAGTTCGGCTTTGGTAGCCCACGCCGTACCGTAGATACGCGTGAGCATTTCATTGTTGGAATCACCCCGCCAGTAGGCGCCGGCGGTGCTAGTCAGGTGGAATGCTCGCAAATGCCGTGAGTTCGGCACGTGCGGCCCCGTACACATGTCGACGTAGTCCTCATGCCGGTAAAGCGCGATCTGGTCGGCATTGGGGATGGCATCGATGATGGCTTGTTTATAGGGCTCGTTGCGCTCACCGAAAACGGTGCGGGCCTGATCGGCATCAACCACTTCACGAACCACGTCATAGTCGTGCCGGGCCAGTTCCAGCATCCGCGCCTCGATGGTTTCAAGCTCTTCAGGGCCAATGGACGTGTCGATGGCGACATCGTAATAGAAGCCGTTTTCAATCACCGGGCCAATAGCCATCTGCACATTGGGATAGAGTGTCTTGAGAGCTTGGCCGAGCAGATGCGCGCAAGAATGGCGGATAATGTCGACACCCGCTGGATCCTTGGCCGTAACCAAAGCTACCGAGGCATCGTGCTCGATCGGTACACACGCATCGATCAATTCGCCATCAACGCGCGCGGCGAGCGTGGCCTTGGCCAGACCGGCGCCGATACTCTCGGCTATTTCCATTCCGGTTACAGGCCGTTCGAATTGTTTGGTGGTACCGTCGGGTAGTGTGATGGCGGGCATATCGCGATTTATCGATGAGGTGGTGTTATNNGCAAATGCGGCGCGACTGATCACAAAGCCACGCCCCATGCGCGACTGGCGCGCAAGCGAAACAAACAAATCGGTGGTAGGCGCGAGTGGACTCGAACCACCGACCTCTACCATGTCAAGGTAGCGCTCTAACCAACTGAGCTACGCGCCTGTCGAGCGTGCAAGATACCGGTCACCCGGCCTTTCGACAAGCCCCCGACTTATCATTTAAGGCTTAGCCGGCCTTGTCCGGGACTTCCAGCGCCTGTTCGCGGATTTTACTGATCTTGTCACGTATGCGGCCGGCTTCTTCGAATTCGAGATTTTCCGCGTGCTTGAACATCTGTTTTTCAAGCGCCTCGATTTCCTTGCCAAGTTGTTTGGCCGACATGCGGGCGTAGTCTTCGCCGACTTCGGCAACTTTTCGCCGCTGTTTGACGGTATCGTATTCTTCAAAGCCGTGGCGCATGACGTCGGCCACGGCTTTTTGAACGGTCGTGGGCGTGATCCCGTGGCGCTCATTGAATTCAACCTGCTTGGCGCGCCGACGCTCGGTTTCGTCAATCGCGCGCTGCATCGACCCTGTGCGCTTGTCGGCATAGAGAATGGCTCGCCCGTTAACATTTCGAGCCGCGCGGCCGATGGTCTGAATAAGTGAGCGCTCGGCTCGCAGAAACCCTTCCTTGTCAGCGTCCAGTACCCCGACCAGCGCCACCTCGGGAAGATCGAGACCCTCGCGCAACAGGTTGATGCCCACCAACACATCAAATTCGCCGAGCCGGAGATCACGGATGATTTCACTTCTTTCCACCGTATCTACGTCGGAATGCAGATAACGCACAGCGATACCGTTCTCATGTAGATAGTCGGTGAGGTCTTCGGCCATGCGTTTGGTCAGCGTGGTAACCAAGATGCGCTCATCCCGGGCGCTGACTGCTCGGATTTCCGAGAGGAGATCATCGACTTCACTGCTGGCGGGCCGGACCACGATCTCAGGATCCACCAACCCGGTCGGCCGGACCACCTGTTCTACCGTATTGTCGGTATGTTTGAGCTCATAGGGTCCCGGCGTCGCCGACACGTACACCAGCTGCGGCGCCACGCGCTCGAACTCCTCGAACTTTAACGGCCGATTATCTAGCGCCGACGGCAGCCGGAAACCGTAGTTCACCAGCGTTTCCTTTCGCGCGCGGTCACCTTTATACATCCCACCGATCTGAGGAATAGTGACGTGCGACTCGTCGATAACCATCACGGCATCAGCCGGCAGATAATCCAGCAGACATGGCGGCGGCTCGCCCGCCTCGCGCCCGGACAGATAACGCGAGTAATTCTCAATTCCGGAACAGAATCCAATCTCGTTGATCATCTCGAGATCAAACGTCGTGCGTTGCTCAATGCGTTGGGCTTCAAGCAATTTACCCTGGGATTCGAACCACGCCACGCGTTCTTTCATCTCGGCCTTAATCTGATCCATNNAACGGATCGAAGTATGACAACCGATCGATTTCGTCATCGAACAACTCGATGCGCACGGCCTCGTCCTCGGCCTCGGCCGGAAAGACGTCGATGACCTCACCGCGGACTCGATACGTCCCGCGCTCAAGCGCTATGTCGTTGCGTTTGTATTGCAGATCAGTCAAGCGTTTGACGAGTTCACGCTGTCCGACCTGATCACCCTCATTGAGGTGGATCACCATTGAAAGGTAGGCGCTGGGATCCCCTAGCCCGTAAATCGCCGATACCGACGCTACGATAATGGTATCCCGCCGTTCCATCAGGGCTTTGGTCGCGGACAGGCGCATCTGTTCGATGTGCTCGTTCATCGAGGAATCCTTCTCGATGAAGGTATCCGAGGACGGCACGTAGGCCTCAGGTTGGTAATAGTCGTAGTAGGAGACAAAATACTCCACGGCGTTATCCGGGAAGAACTCCTTCATCTCGCCGTAAAGCTGCGCCGCCAACGTCTTATTGGGCGCCATGATAAGCATTGGCCGGCCCGTGCGCATGGCCATATTTGCCATGGTGAACGTTTTGCCGGACCCCGTGACGCCAAGCAATACCTGATGCATCAACCCATCTTCCAGGCCCTCCACCAAGCCTTCGATTGCCTTGGGCTGGTCGCCGGCGGGCTGCATGTCCGCTTTGAGGTCAAGTGCTGTCATATAGTTCATTGTTTGGGATCGACTCCCTCGTTTCAAAGGCGATACTGAATCATTCCGACAAAGCACGTTGCGTGTAAGCCTTAATTTGTCTACGATAAGCATCGTCTTGTTAAGCAGACGCTACACAGTTCCCCGGTAGCTCAGCTGGTAGAGCGAGTGACTGTTAATCACTTTGTCGCAGGTTCGAGCCCTGCCCGGGGAGCCAACAA
>DHHU01000030.1 GCA_002403445.1 Salinisphaeraceae bacterium UBA4764
TTTTTTGTGACCGGGCAGTCGATTGGGCGTCAGTAGGCGCCCTCGTGTAAACGCTGAGCAGCATCCCGTGCAAAATACGTTAATATGCCATCGCAGCCAGCCCGTTTGAACGCCATGAGGGTTTCCATCACCACACTGGATTCGTCCAGCCAACCCTGAGCCCCTGCAGCTTTGACCATGGCATATTCGCCCGAGACTTGATAGGCAAATGTCGGTACACCGAAACGTTCGCGTACTCTGGAAACCACATCCAGGTACGGCATTCCGGGCTTGACCATGATCATGTCAGCGCCCTCGTTCAAGTCCAGTGTGACTTCCCGGAGTGCTTCGTCACCGTTGCCGGGGTCGAGTTGATAGGTTTTCTTGTCAGCCGCGCCTAGATTGGCTGCCGACCCGAGCGCTTCCCGAAACGGCCCGTAGAATGCGGAGGCGAACTTGGCTGCATAAGCCATGATCAGGGTGTCGGTGTAATCGTGCGTTTCGAATGCCTCTCGAATTGCAGCGATACGACCATCCATCATGTCGGACGGAGCGATGATGTCTGCTCCGGCTTCGGCATGGGCTAGTGATTGTGCGACCAGTTTGTCCACTGTCGTGTCGTTGAGAATGCGGCCGTTTTCGTCGAGCACGCCGTCTTGGCCGTGGCTAGTGTAGGGGTCAAGTGCCACGTCGGTAATGACGCCGAGTTCGGGGATCCGGGCCTTGAGTGCCCGGATCGTTCGTGGGATCAAACCATCCGGGTTTTCGGCCTCAACACCGTCGGGCGTTTTCTTGTGTGAGTTGATTACGGGAAACAAGACTACGGCTGGGATACCAAGCGCCGCGCTTTGTTCTGCGTGCAGAACCAGGTTATCGATAGTGTGACGCTCCACACCGGGCATGGAGGCCACTGGGCCGGGCGCGTGTTCGCTGACAAAGAGTGGCTCGATGAGGTCATCGACACTAAGGTGGGATTCTCGACAAAGACGTCGTGAGAATTTATGCGCTCGGGTGCGGCGAAGGCGGGTAGCCGGATAGCGACCGTTGAACGGGGATTCCATTAGAAATGCGTATACAGATTTTCCCTGTCTATAGTATCTTCACAGCCGGATGGGTTGCCGTCAACGCCTGCTATAATGAATATCGATTGTATCCATAGAGTTTGAATGCAAAATGAGCACTTGATTGATTCGGGCTGTAGGCGGGCTTTTATCCGTCGCGCGATAGGCCTCGGCGCCATGAGTAAATATACTTATGATAGGTTGAAGGGAAATCCGGTTCGGCGTTGGGTACCGTGGCCGATCATCCGAATGGCAACACGCATGATTGAAACCGGCAGATCGGTAAGGATTTACAAACGTGGCTGATCGAGAACAGTTGGCAGAGTGGTTGGCTGCGACGGCTGAAGGCGACCGTATCGCCTTCCAAAAACTCTACTCGGCGACATCTTCCCAGCTTTATGCTTCGGTGTTGCGTATCCTGCGCAGCCCAGAACGAGCACAAGATGCGTTACAGGATGCCTATATCCGCATCTGGCAGAAAGCTGACACGTATACACCTGAGCGAGGGGCACCGCTGACTTGGTTGATGTCTATCGCGCGCTACCGGGCCTTGGATGCCCTGAGGCGCAAGCGACCCGAAGTGGCAATGCCCGAGGAACCGGATATGGTGGCAAGTTTGCTTGAAGATGAACAAAGTTTGTCGCCGGTCGAAGAAAATGAAAACCAGCAGTCGCTGGATGCCGTAAATCAATGCCTGCAAACGTTGCAGGATAATCAGCGCAAGAGTGTTTTGTTGGCTTACTACCAAGGATTAACCCATCAGGAACTGGCCGAGCATATGAATGCACCGTTGGGTACTGTGAAAAGCTGGATACGGCGTGGCCTGACACGTCTCCAGTCGTGCTTGGCTCAGTACAGCTAATGGCGTCTGAGGATCACGAAGACATCAGCCTCGATGCAGCCGAGTATGAACTCGGCACATTGGATGAGCTCGCGCGTGCGCGCTTTGCGCGGGCCTTGGTCACTGATGAGAGCGCCAGTCGGGCTCTGGACTTCTGGCGCGAGCATTTAAACACGCTCGGTTTGCAATTGACGCCAGTTGCGCCTCCCCCTGAAGTCTGGGAAAGAATCGAGACCGAGTTGGACGCTGAGTCCACCGAGTCCCCTGCCGCTGCGTCCGGATCCGCGAGATATCAACGCTTCAGGAGGCCCCTAGTGTGGCAGTCAGTGGCGGCAGTTGCGTGTGCCGCCGTTGTAGCTCTGGCTGCGGTTTTGTTTGTTGGTCCGCAGCGGGCATCTCAGGGCGGGTCGGTTCCGGCCTATGCAGCCATGATCCGGGATGCGCCGACGGGAATGAGTTGGCTGGTCACTGTCAAACCGCATAGCCGCAAGATGGTGGTTCGAGCCATCGGCAATTACAAGGTCCCAAGTGGAAAAGTGCTTCATGCCTGGGTTAAACCGGCTAACGGTTCGCCGCATCTGGTTGGTGCGTTGCCCCCCAGTCGAGGCAAGTATTCGATGAAAGTGTCGAAAACCATCGCCCATTCGCTAGCCAACAACGCCGAGCTGATGGTATCCATGGACAATGCCACTGCTTCTAAACCAAGCCAGCCACAAGGCCGGATCATGTGGAAAACACCGATTACTCGTCGGACTGGTTAAACGTCATGATCAAATTCTGCTCTTAAGCTTTTTTAAGAAAGAGTTTGGAGGCCGGTTGACCACGCCTTGAGCTTTCGGCTCGGGGTTTGATCACCGATCGCATGTTGCGGGTTCGGGTGATCGTTGAGTCGCCAGAGTGGAAGGGCGGGGGTTGCAGGCTGTCGGCGATGTGGCCGTTCAACCGCGCCCTCAGGCCAGGGTCTGCGGGTGGCGCGGTGGCGTGCGCCGGTATTTGATGCCGCAGTCTGTGCACAAGCGGTCGAAGCCATGCGTGGCCGAGGGCTGAGCGCTTATTCAGTGAAACGAGCCGTGAAGGCGCGCTCGTTGCCGGCCCGCACGACGCACACAAGGAACGTCGCCATCTCCTGAAGGGGCTTGAGAAAGCGCGTCGTTGCCTGCGGTGACTTCGCCCGAAGGCGTCCGAGAACGACCCATCGGCTGGCCCGGCCTTGCCCGCGGGGGGCGGCAAGAGATCCCGGAAGTTGGAGCCGTTGTGGCGGCCCCGTGAGCAAGGCCGGCTCGGGTGGCTGAATTCCCGAACCCCCCATCTGCAGATTGTCACTGGACAGCAGCAGCGATTGCCCGCAGTTTCACCCTGATCGCCTCGTGGC
>DHHU01000043.1 GCA_002403445.1 Salinisphaeraceae bacterium UBA4764
ATTGTGCTCTCCTGCATCAAATAAAGAATGTAATCCCCGAATCCGTGCTTTAACGCGTTGGTATCGAGAATTTGTATTTCTAAAAATAGAATAAATATTCTAAGCTGCTTAGTCAAATTGATCCTAGAGCCGAAGCGAGCATTAAACGACGTCAAATTAGAAACAAATCACGGCTGTTGTCGATCGAAAGCGAAATGATCGAGACCGTTAGAAGCTCAATCTATGACTTGACACCGCCCGCGGTATCAAGAAACAGCGCCGGCCGCTGCCAGAGCGAGTTGACGAAGATGGCAATGGCTCTGGTGGTCATGGCGACCATCGACCAAACAAAATAGATGATCCCGGTCGCTGCCCATGGCAACGCCGGCATCGGCCTGCATCAGTGCCGGGGCATATTGATCCCGTCGCGGCCCATCGCGATCCGCGAATTATGCTGCATCGTACGCCGCTCTTCGGGCTTATCGGCCGGCAACACGCCAGCATGCACGGCGTCGATGCCAGCGCGCTTGGCGAGTAACGTCGCGGTACGTTCATTGTCCCCGGTCAGCATGGCTGGATGGAGACCGAGCCTGTGCAACCGGGCCACAGTGTCAGTGGCATCGGCGCGCAGAGCCTCGCCCTAAGCGATCGCCACGGGCCACGGCAATCATAGTGTGACCCTGTTGTTCCGATGCTTCAATTCGGTCCTGCAACACGCTTAGGGCCATGGACTGTGAGGCTAGGCATGCCGGACTGCCCACACATATTGATTCTTCATCGACGGTGGCCACCACGCCGCGGCTCGATTCGGCCTGGAAATCAGAAACGTCGGGAAAATTCAGCCCGCGTTCCCGCGCCGCCTCGACCATGGCTCGGCCCAGGGGATGTTCTGAGGCGGCCTCTTCCGCCGCGGTGATCCCCAGTAAAACACCTTCATCGTCATCGACACTTTCGAATTGGCGCACTTCCTGTCGGCCTTAGGTGAGGGTGTCGGTCTTGTCGAACACGACGGTGTCGAACTGGCGCAATCCATGGAAGGCCGCGCCGGTGCGTATCATGACGCTCTTGTGCGCAGCTTCGCCGGCACCGCGGACAATCGACAGCGGCGCCGAGATACCGACCGCGCAGGGATAGCCCATCACCTACTGAGCGTTACGTGTTGCAGTAAACGAATCTTTTCGTTGTAGCACAGGATTTCCGCAGACAGCCTCGTTTGGTGGGCTGTTTCTACGATTCCAACGTTGATCATGATGTTGGTTTGGCCTGAAATGTTCTGGGCCAACTATGTGGCGTGCTGTTCGCAAAAAAAAAGCCGCAGCGGGGGCGCTGCGGCTAAGGTCGGGTCAGGGGAAAACCCGACAGGGAGGGTGGTTCACCAATGAGATATGCGGCTTAAGGCGGGCTCTAGAACTCGACCTATCGCCGGCTTAAAGTCCACAAGGCTATTTATTGCTCGAGTTCCGCGCCAAAGTTCTTTCCGATCCGTTGTACGAAGTTGGCCATGGCGACCACGAACGCTATTTCAGCGATCTGGGTGAGACTGTAATGCCTTTTCAGGTCTTCAACGGCCGGTTCCGAGGCTTTCACGTCACGGCTGGTCTCGAAGGCGAAGCGAATAACCGCCTTTTCGGCGTCGTTGAAATCGGGACTGTCAAAGCCGGATTCATCGAGTTGATTGATTTGGCCTTCGGTCAGCCCCGTCTTCTTGGCGAGCGGCTCATGGTGACCTTGACAATAACCACATTCGTTAAAACGGGCGGCGGTCAGATACGCGATTTCGCGGATTTTTGGCTCCAGGGACAGCTGCTTGAAATAGGTTTCTAAAAGCGCCCCCATTCCACGGGTTGCCGGACCGGAATGGCCCAACAACTTAGCTAGGTTGGGGACAATGCCCATATCTTCTTTGAGCTGGTCGTAGACGGCTGTAGCGTCACGGGCTTCTTGACCGGGTTCGGCATAGGCTATGCGGGGCATATTTGGCTCCTTGTGGAACAAGTTAAAAATAATTATCCGGATAGCGCAGCATCCCTACCCGTTTGGACAGATTATTTTATGGACCAAAAGGTCCAAAATCAACCCAAAAAAATCAATCGAGTGCCTGGAGCGCGATTGCCGCAATCGCGCGCGCATCATCGGGGCAGGTACCCGCTTTGATTAGCGTCTTAAGGCCACTGATATTGCTTACGAGATAGCGGGCTAGATCCTCGGCGTTCTTTTCGGCGTTTATCTCACCCTCGTACTGGGCTTGTTGCACCGCAGCCTGAAAAACCCGGATGAACGCTGATACGCCGTGGTCGATGCCAGACGTAAATTGCGGATCGCGCCGACCGAACTCGTTGGCTGTGTTCATCAGCAAACACCCCCACTGGCCATGGTTGTATTCCGGATTGTCGGCAATCGCATAAAAACTGCGCTCGATAAAGGCCCGGCCCGAGTCCGAGGTCTGCAACTGTTCCAGCATGGCGTTGGCCTGCGTATTGCAGTAATGTCGCAGACAGTAATCGAATAATTGCGCTTTATCACCAAACCGCTGATAGAGACTGCTTTTTGACAATCCCATTGCCTTCAACAAGTCCTGTAGTGAGGTTGACTCATAGCCTTGGGCCCAGAACGTGTGCATGGCGTGCTCCAGGGCCATATCAGGATTGAATTGCAGGGGGCGTCCAGCGTTCATGGCTCAGATATGTGACTGTTTGACAGGTAACTCAAGCAAACCAACGTCCTTCATGGACCAATTCCGCTTTATATTAAGGCGCTTTTTTAATTGAGGTTACCAGTTATTGTGAGTCTGTTGAGGATGCCGGGGCAGCTTGCTGGGAACCCATCGGCAGCAGCGATGCGTCAGATTAATGCAACGCAGCATCGCACGACTGGGATGCTTCTTTGAGAATTTGCACACATGAGCAAACTCGCCTTGAAGACATAGTCAGAAGTCATTGTTTCAAAGCAGTGTGCCGTGATCCGACCCAGCCATTGAAATAGGGGCGCAACTAAGGATTTTAAGAGCCGGTTGGATGGCCAGCCGATATCGCGATGACTCAGCTAGTGGGGGCGCCGCAGATCGATGAGGTTACAGGCCGAGGCCTCAACCAATACCACCATGCCCACGTTAATCTAGATAGCCCCGACACTGTGCGTGCCCATGATTACAGGTGGCATGACGACGCCCAGCCACGCCAGCGCACCGCTAAGCCCCCCAATCCAGAACGGGACATAGCGGCCCGCCGTGCCAACCAGTACCCGTGCCTGGGTACGCAGATCCTGACAATGAAAAGCCTTGACGGCCAATGCGGCAGAGTTACCCGGCACAGCAGGACAGCTGTTCGACGTCCTTCGTAAAAGTCTGAGCACAGAGCCTGAGTGCTTCCACGTGAACCAGATACGGGAACAGCAGGTTGCCCAGAGCCTCGACAGTCATGCCTTGGTCCACGGCCAGTACCGCGGTCTGGACTATCTCGCCGGCCTCGGGGGCCAGAATCTGGGCGCCGAGAAGGCGATGGCTGCCCGCCTCGGCCACCAGTTTGACGAACCCCCGGGTCTCGAAATTCGCGAGCGCGCGGGGCACGTTTTCCAGATCAAGGACGCGCGATTCGGTCGTGACTCCGCGCGCACGCGCCTGTTCCTCATCAAGGCCAACGGTGGCCACCTGCGGCTCGGTGAAGATTACCGCCGGCATGGCCGACAAATCCAGCGTCGCGTCGCCGCCGGTCATGTTCACGGCTGCGCGTGTCCCGCCGGCCGCGGCAACGTAAACGAACTGAGGTAGCGTGGCGCAATCGCCGGTCGCGTAAATGTGTTCGGCGCTGGTGCGCAAATGCTCGTCCACTACAATAGCTTCGTGGGCATCCCTTTCGACACCCGCATTGTCCAGATCTAGATCGCGCGTATTGGGCGTACGGCCCGTGGCCACAAGCAGCCGATCCCCTCGCAGTTCGCCATGATTGGCGTTGACAATGAACTGACCGTTTTCAAAAGCCACCGTGCTCGCGTGGTCATGTTCGCAGACCGCGATACCTTCGGCCCGGAACGCATCCGCCAGCCCGGCTCCCAATGCCGGATCTTCATGCGAGAGCAGTGTGCTGCGGGCCAGCACGGTGACCTCTGAGCCCAGTCGCCGAAACGCCTGGGCCTGCTCCGTTGTCACGACCGAAGATCCAATGACGATGAGATGCGCGGGCGTGTCCGAGCTGAATACGGCCTCGTCCGATGTCCAGTACGGCGTATCGGCCAGGCCCGGAATCGGTGGGATCGCCGGGGAGGCACCGGTGGCAATCAGGATACGGTCGGCGGATAACCGTTCTTGCGTGCCGTCCCGGGATTCGATGATCAGGCTGTGGGCGTTCTCGAAACGGGCGTGGCCACGATGCATCGTAATGGCAGCGTTGTCGTCCAGGATCTTCTGATATTTATCGTGCCGCATTGCTTCGACCCGCGCCTGCTGTTGGGCTTGAATGCGGGGTCGGTCGAGTGCCGGCGCGTGATCGGCCAACCCATCGAACGGATTGTGACGTTGCTGCTGGGCCAGGTTGGCCACGCGAATCTGGATCTTGGAGGGCACACAGCCGACATTGACGCAGGTGCCGCCGATGATATCGCCGGACTCGATCATCGTGACCTGGGCGCCGGACTCACTGGCGCGAATCGCCGCCGCAAACGCACCGCTGCCGCTGCCGATGATGGCGATATGCAGCCCACTACCATCGTTATCGGTCGTGAATGGCGACTCGGTGGCGTGTCGTTCGCCGTCCTGTGGTTGGGCATCGTAGCCCTTCGCGCGTACTGCATCAATCAATGCGGCCTGATCGACGCCATCCCTCAGTTCGATCTTCGCGCGCCGTGCACCATAAGAGACTTCAGCGCGCACGCCCGATAAAGCGTTCAAGGCGTCTTCGACAGTGCGGGCACAGTGTGCACAGGTCATGCCGGTAATGGCGAACGTTCGTTGCATGGGTTTCACTCCATTGGTCTTTTTTAAGCAATATCACGAAGCCTAGGTGCGGTACCCGTGGACCGTGTCAAGCGACCCAGAATGAAAGCATCAGTCTTGGCGAGACAGTGGCTCGATCAACGGGCCGCGGTCGCTCGGCTGGTTCAGATGGCAGTCATCACTCAAGCCGTCTAGGGTCTGTTGCATCGCTTCCAAAGCGGCGTTGCGGGTCGCAATCACCCCGCGCTGGTGTTCGGCCCCACGGCGTACGTCGTCGCAGTAGCCGTTGCCGAGAGTGAGCTATTTCGCGGATTTAGTCCAAAACGAAGCCCAATTTCTGGGCTCTTTGATGCATCGGATACGTTCTATTGAATCGGCGAAATACCGGCGATAGCCTAATGCCGATTTCGGAGTGGGGCATTGCGACGTGCCGTTGGTAGTAGCGCACTGTTTACACGTTGACGCCGGCGGTTCGTGAACTCTGGCCGACGGTGCAGTTGGGCTGATCATCACCTAGCTTGGTCATACTGTTTCCGATTGCTATCAATGATTTTTTAGATCGTTTTGATATGTCAGCAAGCCTGAGTCCAAAACGATCTTTTTTGAAACAATCACAGGGCCGTCTACATTGCGACGTGTTATCTCGCGAGATAGTTGGCATATTCGGTTCTATAGGCAGTTCTGAAACTGGAGGCGTAACCATGCGTCACGAAGGCCTAGAAACGGGGTGTGTCGAATCGCCCGGAATACACACAGGTGGGATGAAGGCCCCCCTTTACGGGGTTGATACTCGCTTTGATATCAGTCGGTCTCTGATATAAGACGCCATCATTGAGAGCCTCTTTAGGCTAACTGCATGCACTCGCTAACGCTTGCTTTCCCCTATCGGGTGGCTAGAACAATGGTGATGGTTAGCGTTAACTTATTTGCTGCTGCAAGGTCTCTTTCAAGGCCCATACGCAGGCTGCACTGGCTGTTGCACCGGGTCAGCTGAATGGTCGACGGGAAAACGCACCTCACGGCGTGTGCCGAATGCCGACAGGCCATTGACCCAATGCTGCAAGGTGCCACGCACACCATAAGCTTATCTGTCTTGGCCACATAACGGGATAGCGCGAGGTTCTTTCCATCTGAGCAAGGTCCGCGACTTCGTCAGTAGCCCACCCTGAAGCGATCTAACTGCACACTCTGCCGACTTAATCAACAAAGCTGAATCCGGGCAGAATTTGTTTGGAACAATCTAAATTCCGATCGTGTCAGCCAAAAGGTTATCAACGGCCCGGATCAATTCGAGTCCCTCGAGTGCTTGCATCTACACTGCATCCAGTAGCAGCCTGAAAAGGTCAGACGGAACTTCATGGCACCAGAAACCGCTAAACCTAGGAAAAATGGGTGCGGTTCCAATTCTAGGAGAATTAGTATGAGCCAAGTTCTGGCGGCAGATCAGAACCTGCGTTTGATGTCGCTGGATCAGCTACGATCTGGCCGGAACCATAAGTGAAGACCTAAACCATGGAGAACTGCATCATATCCGGATGGTTGGCGGTGCTATGGTCTGGTTCTGGGTGATGAAAGGACCGGATTGACAGATTAATCCGGCCCAACTTGGCGATTTGCGCCCCCCTTTCCCGGGCCAGGCAATCGCATGAGCACGTTGCCCGGAATAGGAACCTGGCAACTGATCAAGCGGCTTCATTATAGTGAAGTGCCGCGTTGGGCGGTTCAGCCTTGGTTGCCTTGGGTCGCGCTTCTGGTTTGGGAGGCAATGCCGCCTCAAAACGCTTGAGCCGAAGCGAATTGGTCAGCACGAAGATGCTCGAAAGGCTCATGGCACCCGCCGCTATCATCGGGTTGAGCAGCCAGCCCGTGAATGGAAACAGGGCGCCGGCCGCCATCGGGATCAGCAGCACGTTGTAGCCGTAGGCCCAGCCGAAGTTCATTCGGATCGTGCGCATGGTGTGCTGTGACAGGGCGATCGCGTTGACTACGCCCGACAGATCGGCGCGCATGAGCACGACGTCGCCGGACTCGATGGCAATATCCGTTCCGCTGCCCACGGCGATGCCGACGTCGGCCTGGGCCAACGCCGGGGCATCGTTGATGCCATCGCCCACAAACGCGACCGACCGATTTTCGCCCTGCAGACGCTTGATCTCGTCGGATTTACCGTNNCCGGTCAGCATGGCGACCGACAGATTCATACCGTGCAGCGCTTCGACCATCGATCTGGCTTCGCCACGTGCCGGATCAGCGACGGCGATCAGGGCTGCGAGTTTTCCATCGATAGCCGCGAACAGCGGCGTCTTGGCTGCTCGGGCCAGCGCATCAGCTTGCCCGGCCAGCGCCGACGTGTCGATGCCCAGGCTTTCCATATAGCGCGCGGCGCCGATCTGAACGAGGTGGCCGTCGACAGAGGCTTCCACGCCGTAGCCGGTGTGGGCCTGGAACTGACGGGCCTCGGGCAACGAGACGCCTTCATCNNAACCCGTTCGCGGTTTCCAGATCTGTGAGGGCAGGTGCCCCTTCCGTCAGCGTGCCGGTTTTGTCGAGCACGACGGTCTCGATGCCGGCCAGCTGTTCCAGTGCGGTGCCGCGACGGAACAGCACGCCCATTGAAGCCCCCTTGCCGGTGCCCACCATGATCGCGGTCGGCGTGGCCAGGCCCATGGCGCAGGGGCAGGCAATNNCCGACACTGGTCGCCTCGAGTTCGAGAGTCCCGTTCTGGTTCACGGTGCCGCCCACCGCATTGTCACCGGTTTGTTTGGCGATCGGAACCGGCTCACCCGAGATCATGGACTCGTCGATATAGCTTTCACCCGAGCGTACCGTGCCATCGATGGGAACGCGCTCGCCGGGTCGTACCGAGACAATGTCGCCCTCGGTCACCTGATCGAGATCGATCTCAGTCCATTCGCCGTCGCGTTGGACACGGGCCGTCTGGGCCTGGAGCTTCATCAGCCCCTGTACTGCTTGCGATGTTCGCCCCTTGGCCACCGCTTCGAGATAGCGGCCAAGCAGGATGAGTGTGACGATCATGCCGGCGGCATCGAAATAGGTATGGGCGGTACCGCTCGGAAAGATCTGCGGCACGGTCAACGCGATCAGCGAATAGAAAAACGCCGCATTCGAGCCGAGCATGACCAGGCTGTTCATACCCGGGGCGAGATGCTTCATTTCGCCCCAGCCAAGCGTGTAGAAACGCCAGCCGGCGTAGAACTGTACCGGCAGGACCAGGATCAGTTCGATGACGGTCCAGATGGGTGACGGCAACAACCGATCCATTGCGTCGGCGATCGACGGCACACTGTGCAGCATGGCGATTGCGAACAACGGGATCGTGAATGCAGCCGCCACGATCAGCGCTTGCTTGAGTTGATCGGCTTCACTCGGCGCATCAGCGTCGTGATTCTCGTCTTCGAGCGCTACGGGCGTATACCCCGCTTTCTCGACACTTTCGAACATCTGCGCCTGATCCACCAGACCGGGGACATAAGACACACGAGCGCGTTCGGTGGTCAGATTCACTGTCGCTTCGACGACGCCGTCGAGCTTGCCCAGCTTCTTTTCAACGCGTGCGACGCATGCGCCGCAGGTCATGCCGTCGACCTTGAACTCGAGCGTCTCGGTGTGAGCCTCGTAACCGGCCGAGGCGACGGAATCGAAGAGCGCCGACACATCGTTGACGCGGGTATCGAGTGAAACCCGGGCCCGTTCGGTCGCTAGATTGGCCGACGCATCCTGGACGCCTTCGACTTTCTTGAGCTTTTTTTCCACCCGGGCGACGCAAGCGCCGCACATCATGCCGTCGACGCCGAACTCGATGTCCTGAATTGGTTCCTGGCTCATATCAGCCTCCGCCGCGTTAGCGGTATTTCAGAATATCCATGAGCTCGGCCACGATCGCGTCGTCATCGCCGCGTTCATGGGCAGTCACCACGTGATGTTTCAGGTGGCAACGCAGAATCATGTCGCCTGTCTTGGCCAGTGCGCCGTTCACGGCCTTGATCTGCTTGAGCGCATCGACGCAGTAGACGTCGTCGCGTTCGAGCATGCGCAGGAGGCCNNCGAGTTCAGCCATTACGCGGCGCGGGCCTCGTAACCTTCGTCCTCGACTGCCGCGATCAACGCGTTCACGTCGGCCGAACCTTCGATCTCGGCCTCGCCTTCGTCGAGACGTACGGCAACCACTCGGTCGACCCCCGGCACTTCGGCAAGGGCTTCATCGACAGTCTTGACACAGTGCTGGCAGCTCATGCCATGGATCTTTAGTTTGGTCATCAGAACCTCCTTAAATTGCCTCACCCCACCGGGGGTGGGTTAATATGTATTTGAAAACCTACACTTCGGTATGGGTGCTGTCAATGATCAGGCTGCGGTACCGGCCGATTCCGACCCCAGGAGAAAACTATGGAACCCCTTGATATCGTTGCCTGGATCGCTGTGTTATCGGGCGTAGCGACGGGGCTCGCGATACTGCGCGATGTGATCGGTCATCCGCAGCCCATGCAGATCATGAACGTGACATGGCCGGTCAACGGCTTGTTCACGCCGGTATTCGGTTGGTGGATCTATAAAAAACTCGGGCGCCCCGACGCCGACGTGGGCGGCCATACGCACAAACCGTTTGCCCAGAGTGTGCTTGTGGGCGTCACCCACTGTGCGGGGGGGTGTGTGCTGGGTGATTCGATCGCGGCCCCCATCGTATCGGGCGTTGGTTTGACCGTGGCCGGCTCTTTATTACTTGCGCATTTTGCGGGCGAGTTCGTCGCTGCTTATCTATTCGGCATCGCGTTTCAGATGCTGCCGATGATGAGCATGGGNNGGTATCAAGCACGGCATGTAGTTGCACCAATCCGTCGGTTTCTTCCAGAGCATGGCAAAGTGAAAATCGGTGACCTAAACAGCACCGAGATTCAGAATCAGCGGGGTAGCTTCTGAGCCGGCACAACGGCATGGTTAACAAGACAATGTGCAGATCGGGCCAGATCTCGTTCGGCGTCCATCTGGCTATATAAAGCGCGTCCGGTTATACCAGCGGGCGAGTCGTGCGGGCGATATGCCGCAGAAATAGGCTAGGCGCAGCGTCCACATCAGGAAGACGGTCCGCAGCGCGCCATTTTCGTCCCAACGGCGGCCGGAGGTAGTGACGCGTTGGCGCAGGCAGGCCGGTCTTGAGAGGGCCTTCAGGCGGTACGACAGGGCGATATCTTCCATCAAAGCTTGCGGCGGGAAGCCGCCGATCTGATTGAAAGCGCGGCGTGTAACGAAAATCGCCTGATCGCCGGTGGCGATTGAAGTCAGCCGCGAGCGGTGATTCATCATCCAGGCGATAACTGGCAGCAAGACAGCGCCCCCCTTGATGCATATGTCGAAGCGCCCCCAGACATGCCCAGTGTCGGCCAGGGCGCGGTTAACAAGACGGTCAGCGTTGGCTGGCAATCGGGTATCGGCATGCAGAAATAACAGCACGCGGGCGCGTGCGATGTGCGCGCCGGTATTCAGCTGCGCAGCACGCCCACGCTCCGATATCAAGACCCGATCCGCAAGCGGTGTGGCACGTGCAAGTGTGTCGTCATGGCTGCCGCCGTCTACCACGATCACTTCAGCGCCTCGGCGGCGCAGGCCGGACAGCGCTTGCAGACTCTCCATGACGGTGGGGCCCTCGTTGAGGACCGGTACGATGATGCCCAGAGCCGGTTTTCCCCCAGCTGCCGGCATCGGCGGAGTGTTCTTCATCGATATTAAATTTCAGGCCATGCTGTAGGCATGACAATGTTTTAGCCAGAAGAGTAAGGGTTCATGGACAGGCGCCTGTTTCCGTTTGCCGATGGTGGTTAGTTGGATCTCGATCAGCGCGGGATAGATATGGATGGTGCCTAATACCTTGTGCAGTTCTATGTCTATGCTGTCTCCCACAGCCCGTGGGATTATCAAGGAGCCCGGGGCCTGCCGCTGCGCGAAAAGACTCTTGAAAAAAGGATATATCGCACAAGTTTACGAGCTTAGATATATCAGTGGCCATGTGACGACAATGTGGTCAGACAATTGGAGTTATTGAATGCAGTATCGCGATTTGACCGACAATATCTGTGTTATTACCGGGGCCTCAAGTGGTATAGGTGAAGCCACCGCACGTGCGCTAGTCGCCGAAGGCGCTCAGGTAATTCTTGTCGCTCGCAGTGCGGACAAGATCGAAAAACTATCCGAAGAGCTCGGTACCAAGGCGACTGCGATGCCCACCGATGTTGGCGATGCCGAAGCCGTGACCCAATTGTTCGAGCGCATCAAGAAAGACTATGGCGCGGTGGATCTAATGTTCAATAACGCCGGCGTAGGCTATAACGATCCCTTCTCCGAATCTAAACCGGCGGAATGGAAGAAGCAGATTGATGCCAATCTATATGGCGTGCTCAACTGCACCCATGCCGCGATTCCGCTCATGAAGGGCCGCGAGGCGCCGATGATCTCGACCGTTTCGAGCGTCGGGGGGCGCTTTGGCGTTCCTGGATGGTCGGTCTATTGCGCTACCAAGTTCGCGGTGGTTGGTTTCCACGATACGCTGCGCAAAGAACTCGGCGGTGACGGGTTCCGCGTGTCCCTGATCGAGCCCGGTGCGACATACACCAATTGGGGATTCAATGTGAGCGAGGAAGCCATGAGGGAACGTCGCGATAAAGTCGACGCGCTTTATCCCGAAGATGTCGCGAATTCGCTGGTCTACGCTTTCGCGCAGCCCGGCCATGTCAACGCCCAGGAAGTCTTAGTGATGCCGACCAAGCAAGTTTCGCCGTAACAGGCCTTACGTAAACTGAGCCGCCGCAAGCCGGCAGTGCCGTGTTCATGAGCATTGTGCATTGCCGCGCGTTGAATACCGTTGCGGGCTTTAGTCCACCTATGCTTATGTTGCATGAGGCTATTGATACGCATTGAGATGGTGATTTCGTTGAATGCGTTCGGCTAGTTTCGTAGGTCCAAGTATGGGTAGGCTATCCTAGGTTTGCCCTATATGTTCAGTTCGGGCATTTGATTGGCATCTGCGACTAAATTTGAGCTGTGGCTTCTGATTATTCTAAGAATAACTTGGCTTAGCGGAATCCAGGTCGCGCCGTAGGGTGTGTTG
>DHHU01000042.1 GCA_002403445.1 Salinisphaeraceae bacterium UBA4764
GCTGGCCGGCATCCTGACCGTCGCTCAATTGGGCCTGAAGCTGCCCCTGGCGATTGGACTCACGGGCTTGGTCTGCTGGGGTCGGGCTTGGACCATCCGTTGACATTCTCCCCAACCTGAAATTGAGGACAGCGTCTCAAAATAGAATATTTGACATTGACCCATTCGACCCTGGTAGATCAACGCGGTTTCCATTGACTTCGGAGCCTTGTGCCGATTGCAGGCTNNACCGTCCGTGCGCCATGCAGGCGGTCGTTGTGTGGCGCTTTTTCCGGCCGCCGACGATCGAACGCGTCAAGCAATCAGCGCCCTACCCGTTCGTCTTCGATGGCAATCAAATCGCGGCGGTGGGACGACTCGGCGGCTACCCCATGCTAAGCGAGTGACTGACCGGCCCCGCTCTGGAGCCCTCGACAACCTTCAATCGGCTCAAACGCTGAACATAGCGTGTTTTACCGCGACAGCCAGCGAGACGGGTCGAGTGGTTTGCCTCCGCGTCGTATCTGGAAGAAGATGCCGCTTTGGGTATGGCCGCCGCTCTTGCCTGCCGCCGCTATCTTTTCGCCGGCGGCCACGCTTTGCCCCACTCGGCAGAATACGCTCGACGCATGGCCAAACAGGGTGTAATAGCGCGAGCCGTGCGACACGATTACGATCAAACCGTAGCGTTTGAGATAGCCGACATAGACGACCCGGCCGGGCGCGACCGCCTTGACCGGGGTGCCGTTTGCGGCCGCAATCCAGCGCCCTTGCCAGCGTAGCGGTCCGCCGGATTTGTATTGGTGGAACGATGCAATCGTGCTGCCGTGAACCGGGAGCGGCAGATGACCTCGCCGCGACGCAAAATTCCCGTGCTTGAGCGAGCGGGTTTGATTCAACTGGTTTTGCAACTGGCCCAGTAATTGCTGCAACTGGTTGGCATTAGCGCGCATCGACGCGACATCCTGTTTATGCGAACTCAGTTGCTTGTCCAGCGCATTCAGTGTCTTGCGTTGGGACGACCGGCTTTGTTGCAGGTGGGTGATCACCGCCGCACGTTGTTGGCGCTTGTTTTGAAGCGTTTGACGCTTAGCAGCCAATTGGCGGCGATTTTGCGCCAATCCGGCGAGGGCTTTTTTCAGGTGGGCCACCTGTTTCGACTGGGCCTTGGTGAAGTAGTGGTAATAAGCCAGTTCGCGGCCGATTTCTTCGGGCGAATGGTCGGCAAGCAGCAGTTTCAGACGGCTGGGGCGGCCGGTTTCATAGGCGGCGCGCACTTGTTTTCGCAGGGCCTTGAGTTGCCCGCTTAATTGCTGTCGCTGCTTGTGGATGGTTTTGTCGAGCGTGCTGATCCGCTTTTTTGTGTGCTTAATCGAGGCATCGATTTTGTCGAGCCGATGCCTCGATTGGGTCAAGCGCTTCTGGGCCTTGGCCAGCGCATCGGAAAGTTTCGAGCGTTTCTGGCTTTCACTGCTGATCTGATGGCGCACCTTGGCGATGCGCTCCCGAAGCTGATGCAATCGGGCGCGGGTCGCTTTCGAATTGCCGGCGTGCCCCACACTGGGCAGGCCGGCGTTGAGCGCCGTCAGGATCACGACAACGATCAGCCAACGCGATGTAGTTCGCCCCATCTGCATGGCCGAATTGTAGCGCTTGCAACGACCGGGCTATGCCATAATTATTGTTTAAGCCATTCGCTACGGCCTTTTCAACTCTAGCCGCGCGCCCATGACGTTCGACCAATTTACGAATTTCGTTGTCGCCCATCCCCTACTCTGGGCAGGGCTGGCCGTGTCGCTGGCCGCACTCGGCGTCAACGAATGGGTGCTGGCCGGCGGCGCGGGCGGCAATCGGCGTCCGGTCAGCGCAAGCGAAGCGGTGCGCTTGATGAACAACCACGATGCGATTGTCGTCGACACTCGGTCAGAGTCCGATTACAGGAAAAATCACATACTCAATGCGATTCATATTCCGGCCGGTCAGATCGAGGAGCGGGCCGGTGAGATCAGCAAGGACAAAAGCCGGGCCATCATCTGTTACTGCGGCACAGGCAATCAGGCAACGCAGGCCGCGGCCAAGTTGCGCAAGCTCGGCTACGACGACGTCCACGCGCTGCGCGGCGGCATCAGCAGTTGGGAATCTGAAGGGCTCCCGCTCACCGCGAAATAAACCCACTTCCAACTTTTTTTAACACTTTACACCGGAGCACGGCATGGCTGACGAACTCAATCCCGATGGCGGGGACGCCACCTTCGACGACGGCAACTCGAACGAGGACACCGGCGAGCGCGAGGTCACGATCCAGAAACTCTACGTCAAGGACGCCTCCATCGAGGTTCCGAACGCCCCGCAGGTCTTCACCGAGGACTTCCAGCCGGAGGTCAACGTTGACTTGAACACCGAGGTCCAACAACTGGCCGAGACCGCGTTCGAAGTGGCGGTCACGGTGACCATTACCGCGGCGCAGGGCGAGAACACTGCCTACATTGTTGAAGTCCAGCAGGCCGGCGTATTCGAAATCGACGGCGAAACCACCGAGGACGAACGCGGCCCGTTGCTCGGCGCGTACTGCCCGGGCCTTATTTTTCCCTATCTGCGCGAAGCCGCCGGCGACATGGTGCAACGTGCCGGCTTCCCGCATTTCGTCCTNNACGGCCCTTGCCCTGGTGCTTGCACGCCGTGGACACGAGACACGGCTGACCGGGCGCGATCCAACTCGCCTTAAAACCCTGGCCGTCGATCGTGAGAACAGGGGCTATCTGCCCAACCACAGCTTTCCCGATGCCTTGACGCCCACGCCCGACGTACGCCGCGCCCTGCGCGATGCAGCGTTCGTGACCGTGGTGGTGCCGAGCCATGCGCTGCGGGAAACACTTACCGGGCTGGCCCGGCATCTCGCGCCGGATCAGGGCGTGATCTGGGCAACCAAGGGGCTGGAGCCGGGCACCGCCAACCTGCCGCACGAAGTCGCAGCCCAGGTGCTGGGCATGGCACGGCCACTCGGCGTCCTTTCGGGCCCAAGTTTTGCCGGCGAGGTGGCCGACGGCCTGCCCACAGCGGTAACCGTGGCCTCTCGAGACCCGGCATTCGCCGACCACGTTGCGGCCTGTTTTCACAGCGGGCCGTTTCGAGCCTACACCACGACCGATGTGATCGGTGTCGGCGTCGGCGGCGCAGTCAAGAATGTGCTGGCGATTGCCGTGGGTTTTGCCGACGGCTTGGGATATCGCGCCAATACGCGCGCGCTGTTGATGACGCGCGGCCTGCAAGAATTGTCCACAATAGGCGCTGAACTCGGTGCCCGGCCCGAGACACTGACCGGCATGGCCGGACTCGGTGATCTGCTGCTCACCTGTGGCGACGATCAGTCGCGCAACCGACGGCTCGGGCTCTTGCTGGCCGCCGGTCGCAGTGTCGACCAAGCGACACGGGCCATCGGCCAGACCGTGGAAGGCGTGCGCGTAGCCAGGGCGCTGCATGAACTTGCCAATGCACGCCGCCTGGATGTGCCCATCGTCAGCGAGGTTTATCACGTGCTGCACAAAGGCCGTGCCCCCCGGGAAGCCGCTGAGCGCCTAATGGACCGACCGTTTAAGCCGCTTACCGGATAATCCTCCACTAGACCATTGATTGCCCAACACCGCCACGCGGTTTTCAACGCCGAATGATGCAGGTCCGTGGCGAACTGGATCAGTTTAGGCCGCTTTGGGTTGTTATGGCCGCCGATTGTCGTGATTTATCCCGGCGTGCCGAGCCTGCAACGGAGCAACGGGCCGCTGATGATGCTGATCATCGGGCTCGATGCCGTCGAGAGCTGGATTGGCCCGCACTTCAACCGCCAGACCTTGGTCGGCGCCACGTTCGACATCGCCATCGACCGCTTCGTGGCAACCGTCCTTTGGCGGACCTTGGCGAATCCGGGTTTATTGCGGTCTGGGGGCGGCAGCGGTTCCTCGTACGCGGGAATCGGGCCGATGCCGTGCCGGGGCACGGCGNNGCAGCCG
Source organism: Salinisphaeraceae bacterium UBA4764 (assembly GCA_002403445.1). Lineage (GTDB taxonomy): Bacteria > Pseudomonadota > Gammaproteobacteria > Nevskiales > Salinisphaeraceae > Salifodinibacter. The sequence goes on from DHHU01000042.1 coordinate 3,984, forward strand.
TTTTGGGAGCTGATCCCCCTGTTCTAGGCAACGCACGGCGGTGAACTCATCAAGGCGGCCAAGTTCTGGCCTGGATTGCGCTCGCAATCTATACAGCGGGCGGGATCTCCGTACTCGTCGAATGCGGGCATGACCCGACAGGCAGCACGACCTGATGCGGCTGGCCTTGGTCGACGTTGACGGCCCGTTGGTTCCGGGCGCCACAGGCAATGAACGCCGGGTTGCGCACGCTCTCTGGCGCCAGCAGTTGCTGAAACCCCGGTGGCACTGCGGCTTACGCGCTGTTGTCGTGCTGTGGACACCGCGCTATCGCCAGCGGCGCCCACCACTCGACAAGGCCGAGTTGTTCGGGCGTGCGCTGACCCCNNAACCGGCCGTTTGACAACGCAACCGCCCCAGCTGGGCAGGCGGCCCCGGTGCACTGTTGAGGGTTGCCCCACCGTTCATCGTCGACGCCCTGGCTGGCCGATGAACTCGATATAAGCTACGGCCGCGGTGCGTTACGGACCCATAGCGGCGGCCAGCCCGAGGCCTTGCTGCCGCTGAGTCTTCATCCGTACAGATCGAACACGCTTGACGCGGCCCGCCCTCTGGCTCTGGCCCCGAGCCGGCCACNNAGAACCGACAGATAGCCGCGCGTGGCGGTCGCGACTTCGTAAGCCGACACGGCCGAGCGGATGTCATCGGCGGCCAATGGCGCCTTAAGCGTGTTGTGCATGGCGCGCGCGAGCACCGCTGTATCGCGCACCGGCACCAGCGTACCGTAGCGGCCATCAGCGAGAATCTCGCGTGGCCCGCTCGGACAGTCGGTGGCCACAACCGGCGTGCCGAGTGCCATGGCTTCGGTGAGCACGTTCGGCGAACCTTCCCAGCGGGAGGACAATACAAACAGATCGGCACGCGCCAATGCGGCCGCCGGATTATCGANNGAGCGCATCGTGTCGAGGCCCATCCCCGAAGATAACCAGTCGACACGGTGTTTGATGCCGCAGTTCGGAAAACGCGCGGATCAGGGTGTCGAAATCTTTTTGCTCGGTGAGCCGGCCCATGCCAACGACCACCGGCATGACATCGTCGTCCAACCAGGGATGGGGACTCGGTCCGTCAGCCTGGTGCCGCAACGTATCGGTTATGACCGGATTGCGCACGACCCGGATCCGCTCGAACGGCAGGCCGGTGACGCTATGCGTGTCAGCGGCGACACCGTCCGATACCGCGATGATCGCGTCCACGTGACGATAAACGCGCTTCATCGGCGCCCGCCGAAGGGCCGCCTGCCAGGCCGGCTGGTATGCCAATGACGCGTCCAGATTGGTGCCGAGCCGGCCCACGATCCGGGTCTCAACCCGAGCCAGATGGCGCGCCCGTATTGCGCCCCGGATCGCCCGATCCTTGACCGCGAGNNACCTGATCGACGAACGGGCCACGGGCCCGTGCCAGCAGCAAGTCAACGGCCACACCCTCGGCCAGCAGTCCATGCAGCAGATTAACGAGCATGCGTTCGACACCGCCCTGCCCTGAAAACGAGACGAATATCGCCAGATGGGGGGGCCGCCCGCATGTTGCCTCGGCTAGGCTCATTTCGTTGGGGTCCGGCCGGGCTGTCGTCGGCGCATCAGCCCATGATCCCGCATCCGGCCCGCGATTGACCAGCGTTGGAGATAACGGCTGGCTACCCCTTCGGTCGGGAAAACCAGATCAGCGCACTCAAGCCGATAAAAATACAACCGGCAAGGAAATACATGTCGTTCAGGCCGAGCATGAAGGACTGGTTTTTAATTACCCGGCCCAGTGCGGCATAGGCCTGCTGCCGGCTCAAGCCCGAGGCCTGCGCGTGGGCCAGCCATTGTTGTGTGGCCGGGCTGCCTGCCCGCACGTGTGAGGTCAGCACATGGTCGTGAAAGGCCTCACGCCGGTCCCAGAATGTCTGGCTCAGCGAAGTCCCCGTACTCAGCGCAATCAGGCGCATGAAATTGAACAACCCCGAGGCGCTGGCGATCTTGCTGCGCGGCAGACCGACCAACGACAGCGTAATCAGGGGGATGAAAAAACACGCTAGACCGATGCCCCAGGGTACGCGCTCCAAAAAGAGTTGCGCGAAGCTGATCTGGGTCGTCGCATCGGCCTTCACGAAAGATAGTCCGGCAAAGAGCAGCATGCCGAACGTGACGATGAAGCGCAGATCAATCTTGTCGGTCAACCGACCCACGATTGGCGAACCGATCACGCCCAGCAGACCCAGCGACGATGTGGTGATGCCGGCCCAGGTGGCGGTATAGCCCTGCTCTTGTTGCAACCAGAGAGGTAACAGCACAACGCCGGAAAAATAGGTCATGAAGCCAAGCGTGACGGCCAGCGTCGCGATCGTGAAATTGCGCCGGGCAAACAATCGCAGGTCCACAACAGGGTCGTCATCGGTCAGTTCCCAAGCCACGAAAAATGACAGGAACACGACCGTGATGATCGCCAGTATGACGATGAAGTGGGATTGAAACCAGGCGTGGTTGTTGCCCTTGTCCAGCATGATCTGGAGTGCCCCGACGCCGATCGTTAGCAACACCAGACCGACGACGTCCAGCGGCAATTTTTTCGTGGGGGTTTCCCGGCTCCGCAGCAGAATCAGCGTGACGAACGCCGAGAAAATCCCCACAGGCACATTGATGTAGAAAATCCACGACCAACTGAAGTCGTCGGTTATCCAGCCGCCGAGAATCGGACCGATAATCGGCCCGACCACCGCGGTCATACCCCAGATGCCGTTGGCCAGACCGCGTTTTTCCACCGGATAATTGCCCAGCAGCAAACTCTGCGACAACGGAATCATGGGCCCCGCGAACACCCCCTGGGCGGCACGCATGATCAGCAGGAAATAGAACGACGGCGCCATGCCGCACAATAAAGATGCCAGCGTGAACCCGAGAGTGCAGATAAAGAACAGGCGGACTTCGCCCACGCGCTGGGCAAGCCACCCCGAAACTGGCACGGCAATGGCATTGGAAACGGCAAATGACGTGATGATCCACGTGCCCTGATTGGCTGACACGGCCAGATAGCCCGCGATCGTGGGGATCGACACATTCGCGATCGACACGTCGATGGTGTTCATGAACACCGCAAGAGCAAGACTGAACGTGACAAGAACAAGTTGGCCGCCTGCCAGGGGCGGCGGTCCGTCGTCTTCCATCGAGGCCATCAGCCTGGGGTTTTCTTAATTTGGGCGCCAGCATGACTGGCATTCGTTTGGGTGCCGGCGTGACCATCGTTGGCGTTAACAATCTTGTGGATCAATTGCTTCGCGCCGGCCAAACGATTTTGATACACATTGGTATGATTGCGCGGTTTTTTCGGGGCTGACTTGGACAGCATCGGCCCGCTCGTGTTGTGCAGGTTGATCGATACATGCATCGACAAACCCAGCCGCAACGGATGTTTTTTCAGGTCCTTGGAATTAAGCGCGATACGCACGGGCACACGCCGTACAATCTTGATCCAGTTGCCCGTGGCGTTCTGGGCCGGAAGAAGGGAAAACGCCGAGCCGCTGCCCGGACTGATGCCGGCAACGTGGCCGTGATAGACGACATTGCTGCCGTAAAAATCCGAGGTTACGGTCACCGGCTGACCGATGCGAACCGAGCCCAAATCCGTTTCCTTGAAGTTCGCATTCACCCAGATCTGTCCCAACGGCACGATGGTGAGCATCGACTTGCCGGGGGCCACATGCTGGCCAACCTGGACATTGCGCTTGGCAACATAGCCGCTGACCGGTGCCGGGATGCGCGTACGCGCTAGCGTCAGATACGCACTGCGCAACTTGGCTTCGGCCTGCTTGACCCGCGGCTGATGGCGCAACGTCGTGCCGTCAGTCTGGGCTTGGAGTTGGGCCAGGTGGGCTCGGGCCGCGTTGAGGGCCGATTGGTCCTGATGATAAGTCGACCGGCTCTGTTGGAACTTCTGCCGCGTCACGGCATGCGCCTTGATCAGATGCTTGTCGCGGTGATAATTCCGACGTGCCTGGGCAAGCGCACTGTGTCGCTCGGCGATGACGGCTTTCTGCTGATGAACCTTTACGTACAACTCGTGTACCGAGCGCACCGTTTCGGCAAGATTCGACTTGGCCTTCGCGAGGGCATTTTTGGCTTGAGTATCGTCGAGCTTGACCACGGTCTGACCGGCTTTGACCCGGTCGGTGTCATGGACTTTGATGGAAGTCACCGTGCCCGCAATCTGCGACGCCAACGTCACCTTATTGCCATGGACATAGGCGTCATCGGTGGCAGCATAGAACCGGGCTACGAAATAATAATAGGCCCCGTAGAGCACCGCGGCGATGATGAAGACCATCGCCAATGCCAGCAGAATCCATTTCCGGCGGCTCTTTCTTTTGGACTTTGACGGGGCACCCTGCTCGGTCGTGGGGTTGCTGTCTTCAGCCATGAAAAATCCTTAATTGCTCGTTTTGGCGCTGTTGGTTGCCTGCGATTTCCCGTTTGACACACCTGTCGAAGCGTCCTTCGAATGGGGTTTGGCCAGCGGCGCCCCCTTGGCGTTCCACCAACCGCCGCCAAGCGCCCGGAAAAGAGCCGCTGTATCGCGGTAGCGGGTGACTCGCGCCTTGGTGTAGTGGAGATCAATGCGTCGGTACTGGGCCTGAGCTTGATACAGCGATTCATAGTCGGCCGCACCATGGCGCAGCTGCGCCTTGACCGTATCAAGATTGTTGCGGGCGGCGTGAAGCGCACGCTTGCGGGCCTTAAGCGCACTCGAATCCGATGTGAGCGAGCGCAGGCTATCGGATACGTTGCCAAACGCTGACAGGATCTTGGCCCGATAGTCGGCTCGCGCGGCGTCATAGTTGTGTTTGGCCTGACGTTGTCGCGCACTCAAGCGGCCGCCTTCAAAAATCGGCGCCGTCAACTGCGCGCCGATCGAATACACCGCCAACACCGGATTGGCCAGATCACCGGGATTAAGGCCATTGCGCCCATATGAGGCGCTCAGCGTGATGTTCGGCAAGCGATTGGCGGTTGCCACACCGACCTCGGCGCTTGCCGCGTGCAAAGCACTGGCGGCTGCCAGAATATCCGGCCGATGCTTGACCAGTTGGGCCGGCACGCTTACCGGTAATTTCTGGGGCAACTTGAGTTGGTCGAGTTGAAATTTGGGGTCGGAAAACGTTCCGGGTGTGGATCCGGTCAGAACGGCAAGCCGATTGACCGCTAGCATCCGCTGCTTGCGAAGCGGTGCCAACGAGGCCTGCGTCGCCGCGAGCTGAGTCTGGAGCTGTGACGCCTTGTTCTGCAGGGCAGCGCCGTATTGGATCTGTTTCCGAATGATTTTGAGCGATTGCTTCTGCGCATGAATAATCTGATGCGTCGTTTGGAGCGCCGCATTCACCCCGGCCTCGGCGATCGCAGAAGCCACGATGTTGTTGATCAAGGTGACGTAGGTGTTGAGCACCCGGTAACGGCGTTCATGAAGCTGGGCAGCGCTGCGCTCGATCCGACGGCGCGTCTTGCCAAACAGGTCGAGGTTGTAGCGGGCCGTCAACTGCCCTTGATACAGATTGAACACGTTGACGAACCGTTTCTGGGCAATTCCGAGCCGCGTGCCGTTGGCCTTGTTGTGCGAAACACCGGCGTTAGCACTGATCTGCGGCAACAACGCCCCCTTGCTGGCTTTGACTGCTTCGTGCGCCGCCTTGAGCCGGGCGCGCCCGGCAGCCAGGCTCGGATTATGGGCCAGTGCCTGGCCAATCAGGGCGTTGAGTTTGTCCGAGCCAAAGATTTTGTACCAGTCTGCGCGGACACGACCAGCGCGCTTGAACACCTGTTGTCGAATCGCGTTATGGTTGCTTGAGGTGCTGCCGGTGGTCGTTTTGTTGATCTGATAGGCGTTGTTCTTGGGTGCGGTCGGGGCGTGATAGGTCGGCCCGACCGTACAACCGGCAACCAGCGTGACCGCGACAACCACCCCCCACGCGCAAAGCAACCGAGACACCCATGAGAAAGATGGCATTCGAAAAAGTAAACTATACGGTTTAGTTTAGCTGATACAAGCTAGTTTGCCCGTTGATAGTTGTCAAATACAGTGACCGATAACAAGCAAAACAGCTGCGGCCCCGCGGGATCACGGGCCAGCAAAGATCAATGTGTGCTGGACGCGGCGCGCCAATTATTTATCGAACACGGATTCGGCGCCACCAGCATGGACGCCATCGCGACTACCGCCAATGTGTCCAAGGCAACACTGTACGCCTATTACCCCGGCAAGCAAGCGTTGTTTGCGGCCACGGCACAGCGCGAATGCAACCGCATCATGGCGCAAATGGAGCTGACCGAAGACTTATCCGAGCTGCCGCTGGCCGAGGCCTTGGAGCGAATCGCCCGATCGTTCGTTCAGCCCGTCTTCTCGCCGGACATCGTTGCACTGCTGCGCATGGTCATTTCCGAAGTCAGTCGCTTCCCGGAACTGGGCCCGATCTACTACGACAGCGGACCGGGACTTATGCACAGCCACGTCGCCGATTACATGCACCGGGCACGGGAACGCGGTCTGATCACGACAGATGATTGTAAACTGGCTGCGGCCCAGTTTTTGGGCATGTTGCGAAGCGACCGGCACTTGCAGCGTCTGTTGGGAAAGCACGTCGATACCACCTCACTCGAGGTGACAATCGCTGAAGCGGTCAAAACCTTCATGGCGCGTTACGCAGTCTGATACACGCACTCGTTTCCAGCCCGGAAACGGTTTACCGAGACGGATCGTAAGCCGCAAAAGTGCGCGCGTACAGGATGATATAGACACCGAAAAATCCGGCCGCGATATAAAACGGTGCAGCCAGGAAACCGCCGCCGAACAACAGGCCGGCCCCAAGCGGCCCGGCCGCACGNNGCCGCAATCCAGAAACTGGGCACCAGCGGCAGAGCAAGGAGGATCAATAAGCCAGCCGCGCGCATCCAGACCACCGCGCGTATCACGCCCACTCGAGCGACGAGCCGCCCGGCGATAAGCGACGAGGCGGCAGTCACAAAATAGGCAGCCGCCATGACCGGACCAATGGACTCTGGACCGCGCCCGAACCGGACTGCGAACCAATAAGCCATGAGCGGACCGATCAAGCCGATCGCAATACCGTTGAGTGCGGTAATCCCGAACAACCGCATCAGGACACCGTTTTCTTGGCGAGTTTCAGCACGATCGTTGTCATTTCGAGCCGCAGGGCGTGACTCGATGGGCTGGTCATGCGCCCGCCAGAGCAGAACGAGGCAACACAGCGACCCGATCAACGACACCCCGAACAATGGCCGAAACGACAGCGCGCCTGGAAGTACACTCGAAAACACGACGGGCAACGCGCCGAGCAATGCCCCCAAGCCCATGCCGGTAAAACCGATTGCCATATTGGCACTGTAGACCGGGCCGCGCGATTTTGACGCCAACGGCTGTGAAAGCCACGATAATTCGACCGGTGCAAATGGCCCGCTGCTGCCATTGGCTCCCCGACCAAAGCCGCCAATAAGCGTCGCAACAACCAATAACACGGGCACGGCGGTAACGATTGCCACCACGGCAGCGATCGTTTGCAGAACCTCATAGACAAGCAAAAACGGTTTGCGTCCAAAACGATCAGACAACGCCCCGGAAATCGTCACCAACCCCGCGTCGAGTAGGAGGCCGACCGTGAACAACGCGCCAATGGCTGGCGCAGACCAATGCATGGCTTTCAAATACAGGGCGAAATCCACGATCAGAGCCCCTTGCCCCAGACTCCGCGCACCGCGCGCTGAGAGCAGAAGCCAAGTATCGCGCGGCAAGTTGGACAGGCCAAACCTCACGAAGAAAGCGCGGTTCGACGCTGGTT
>DHHU01000036.1 GCA_002403445.1 Salinisphaeraceae bacterium UBA4764
TTGGGCTTTGTCTCGACAACCTGGCGTGTTTGGATGAGTCAATGTTGACTCGGTTCTGGTTCATAAGAATCATCCACTCGGATCGCGTTGCCGATGCACTTCGGGTGTTGATATCTCTTAGCGTGATCGTCGGTCTTACGACCTGGGCAGGCCCCACCTCAGCTCTCATTCCTTTGACACTCGGCGTTATTGCCGGCGGCATTGCTGAAACAGACGATGGTCCTCGAGAGCGTATTCACTCACTCGCCGTCTCACTAGCCTGTTTCGCAACTGCCGCATTCACGGTCGTGGGCCTCGCCCCCATTCCCATTCTGTTCGCACCTGCTCTGTTCATCGGCACGTTCGTTCTGATCATGATGGGTGTGGTCAGCCCCCGCTACTCGACGATCGGCAAGGCCACGCTGCTGCTGTCGATCTACACGCTGATCGCGGTCTCGCAAACTGGCACACACTCCAACGCAACTTGGATTCAGCCCCTCTGGCTATTAGCCGGGGCCGCCGGGTACGGACTCGTTTCGATCATCTGGAACGCCGTGATCGTCCGACGTCCGGTACACCAAGCACTGGCGGGTCTATTCGATTCGCTGGCTGATTATATCGATACCAAATCGGCGTTGTTCGAACCCAGTGCGGCAGTCGATCACACGGCTATTCATGTTCGATTGGCAGAATCCAACGCGCGTGTGGTCGCCGCAATGAATGAGGTACGCAGCGCCCTTATCGACCGTCTCAACGGCCGCTGGTCTCGGCCGGCGATGGAACAGAACCTGCAAATTTACATGGCGGCACAAGAAATCCACGAACGCATGAATTCGGTTCACGCTGACTACAGGGCATTGGCAAAAGCGTTTTCAGGAACCGACGTGATATATCGTGCCAACCGTCTGATACAGCGTATCGCTGAGCGCATGCGCGAACGAACCGTTGGGCTACGCTACGGTGAAGTGCTGGCATTGCCCAGGGCGCTCGACATAACACGCGCCGAGCTGGCCGATGCCCTCGACCAACTGCCCAGACTTGAAGTCGCCGCAGCCCGGGGACTCGATGACAGTCTGTTCGATGTCGCCCGCAATCTCGATTCGGTTGCCGCACGACTCGAACCTCCACGGCCTGATCCCGAAGCTGGTATGTCAGAAGCTCTGCGCGATATCGATCCGGGATCACTTAGCGAAACGGCCCGGCGCTTCTGGGTGGCTCTCACCCCATCATCAGCGCGGTTTCGCCAGGCCCTGCGGCTGGCGTTGGCACTCTTGGTGGGTTATATCGTCCAATTGTTCTTGCGCGGTGATGAAGGCGCGTGGATCCTTTTGACCACCATGCTGGTATGCCAGGCTGACTATGGTGCGACCCGCGAACGTGTCGCCAAACGCATGGGTGGGACAATTATTGGATTGTTTATCGGCTGGGCGCTACTGAAGCTGTACCCTGACCCGCATATTCAAATCCTGTTGATGATTGCAGCCGCTGTAGTATTTTTTGCGGCACGTTCTTCACGCTATGCAGTGGCCACCGCCGGCATCAGCGTGTTGGTGCTGTTGTCGTTCAATCAGGTCGGCAATGGCTTCGAACTGATCCTGCCGCGCTTCGTGGATACATTGATTGGCTGTGTACTCGCCATTGTTGCCATGTTGGTGGTGCTGCCAGATTGGCGGGAACGCGATTTGCTAAACCGGCTGGCGGACGCCCTATATGCCGACAGCCGTTATTTGACGGCCATCGCCGAACAATACAGATGCGGGAAAATAGACGATTTGGCGTACCGCATCGCCCGACGCGACGCACATAATGCCGATGCCGCCGTAACGCGACTCATTGCCAGTGCCCGACGCGATCTGCGCAGCGCACGTACCTATGATAAGCGCATGTTTTCCGTGCTCACCACAACACAAGCGCTGCTCGGTCATCTTTCGGCACTCGGCGCACATCGCGGCCAACCGCAGGCCGCCGCAGAACACCCTTGGTTTACGACCGCCGAGCACTATCTAGCCGATACGCTATCGGAGTGCGCCGATGCACTCGTGCGAGGCGATCCCATGCCTGTCGACAGCGACCGCGAGGCGAGCCTGCGCCGCGACCTGACTGTGGCCGCTAATACCGCATCAGAGCAAGCAGCACTGGTTGCTCGCCAACTCTTGGCATTGACCCAGCAACTCCCCACACTCCGCCGCACCGGGCTATCGTTGGTCGGTCGTCGTCTTTAATAGGTGCGTCCAATTGGGGGTAGACTTTGACACCGCACACTTAGCCGCGTACGTAAACGCATACAGAACACAAGCGTCCGGCGGCAGCGATTAACCAATCATTTTCAATTTCAAGGTAACCCATGACTTATCAACTGCCTCAGTGCCAACCCGCAGACGCCCATCATCTAGCTGTCGGCAACGTCGTGATCACAACACTGTTCGACACGACGATGCAGGCCACGCTTGACCTCGTCACACAAATCGGTCCCGATGAAGCCGCAGAACTGCACCGTCTAAGCCGGCGCGCAAGTCCGCCCTGCATCACCGTAAATGCCTATCTTGTACAGACGCCTGACTCCCGGATACTCATCGACGCCGGCCTTGGGGCCAACGCCGACGCCAACAATGGCCGTGCACGCCGCGCGCTTGAACAAATCGGACTCTCGCCGAGCGATATCGACCTCGTATTGCTCACACACCTTCATCCCGATCATTTCGGTGGACTTTTGGATGGCGACGGACAGCCGGTATTCCCAAACGCACCGCATCGTATTCCCGGCGGCGAAATCAACCACTGGCAGGCCGGCCCGCCCGCCGATGCCGATGAAACCGCGCAACGACATTTTGCCGGGGCCCAGACCTTTCTCGAGGCCTGTCACAACCAGATCGAGCGCCTCGACGGCCACGATGCAGCCTCTGGCATCACACGCGTCGAATTACCCGGACACACACCCGATCACAGCGGTTATCGCATCGAATCCGCAGGCGAAACATTGTTGATCTGGGGCGACATCGTGCACTTACCACAGATTCAGTTTCCGCAACCCAAAGCTTGTGTAGCCTTCGACACCGACCCCTACCAAGCCCAGCGCACGCGACATGCGGTGATGGCCCAAGTAGCCGAATCCGGCGAGCCGGTGGCCGGCCACCATATTGACTTCCCCGGCATCGGCACCGTCAACCAAGACGGCGACGGTTATCGTTTCCAGCCGCACGTCTGGTCTGCGAGTGTCTAGTCAGGCCAACGTAAAACACAAAGGAAACCGGTCATGTACCAACGCAGGTAACGGCCAATACAGCGAGACCCGTCAAGTCTATTGAACATTCTTTATGGGATAACCAATTTAAAAAGTAATTTGCGACGAAGCCAGATTAGCCGAAAGTTGGATGAGGTCCATTTGTCTACGCGTTTATTTGCATTCGGATACTGATTATTCCTTGATCCAAAATTTCACATCCACACCAAGCAGGTGACATTTATGCAAGTCGGATTTATCGGCCTTGGCGCCATGGGCCGGCCCATGGCAAGCAATCTAATCAACGCGGGTTTCGACCTGATGATATGGAACCGATCAGCCGATCAGGCGGGTGATCTAGTCGCGGCGGGCGCTACCGAAGCTCAGACGCCGACGGAGTGCGCCGCCTGCGACGTACTGGTTTCAATGCTGGCCGACGACGAGGCGCTTGAAACCGTACTCGACGAGTATGATTTGATTGAAGCGATGCCGGTAAACGGCGTTCATGTCAACATGGCGACGGTTTCGGTCGCAGCCGCAGAGCGTTTCGCTACACGCCACGCTGATGCTAATCGAGGCTACGTTGCCGCGCCAGTGCTCGGCCGCCCCGATCTGGCCAAAGCAGCCAAACTCAATATCGTGGCGGCGGGTACCGAAGCCGACCGCAAACGCGTCGAATCGATTCTAGCCACGCTGGGCGCCAAAATCTGGCCCGCCGGCGTTAAGCCGGCACGCGCGAACGCTGTAAAATTGGCCACCAATTATATGCTGGTCAATGCCGTCGAGGCCATGAGCGAGGCCACGGCGCTGGCAAGTGGCAACGGCGTCGAACCGGCGACTTTCCTTGAAATCATCACGCAGTCGGTTTTTGCCGCGCCGGCTTATCAAGGCTACGCACCTGCCATGCGCGATAGCAACTACGATCAGCCCGAGGGTTTTCGCCTGGGACTCGGTGCCAAAGACCTGGAATTGGCGCGGGACACTGCACAAAGCAGTGGTGTCACCCTACCGTTGGCCGAATCCTTGAGCGAACAGTTCAGACTCGCGCTCGACAAAGGGCTGGGCGACCAGGATCTATCGGCACTATACCGGCTTCGCTCCGAAGGGTGAGCCATGCGACCCATCCAGCTAAGATTACGCAATGGACTCTGGTCGCGCTATTATCGAGATCCAGAAACACATCATGGTTCCGAGCACACTTAGCGGGTACGGCTGGCCAGACCACCAATGTATTTCAGCAGTTAGATGACTTGTTGCAATCGGATTTTGGGCGTGAGTACAACCAGATGCTCACCGATAAAGCAAACATCAACCGGCAACGCGCTTCCTAGCTGGGCCAATGTTGAGGCTTAGAAAGTATTTATCGGTCCAGGAAATGATGGTCTTTACTGGGCCATCGAATGGATCGGCTCATGGTGTAGCCGCGAGGCCCAGTCGCTGGGCGTTTCCTGATTTTAATGGCGCAGCCGGCGTCCAGTGACCCGAACCTAGCGTAATGCAACAAATGACACTTAAAGGATTTTTAATGCCGCGTTTTACCCGTATTGCATTAGCGCTAGTTGTTGTCGGTGTTTTGGCCGGCTGCAGCCTTAAGCCACCTGCGAGCTTCCCGCGCGAACACCATGTGAATCTGCATAAATACATGGGCCCGTGGTACGTCATCGCACATATTGCCCCGAGTAAAACCCAAAATGCTTATAACGAAATCGAGCGGTATACNNGGCGCGCAAACCGCACATCTCCAAGGCGAAATACCAGTCGCTTGTTCATCGCGTGGCAAAACTCGGTTACAACACGAATAAGCTCAAGCGCGTGCCTCAACAGCCGCTGTCCAAACGCAACGATCTCAAAGCGCCGCCGAAACAATGATGTCGAGGCTTCTATATTGTCTTCAAATGACTAATCTGTTGACTTTTGCCTGAATGAACCCGCCCGAGGGAACGCGGCAGGCGGAGTGGCGCCAACTAAAATTACTGCTGCCCTACTTGCTGGCATTTCCTCGCCGGGTAGCGCTGGCGGTTGCGTGTCTGCTGGTAGCCAAGGGCGCTACCGTATTGTTGCCAATTGCCCTTAAGCATATTGTGGATGCACTCAACGGCGGGCAGAAGACCGAGGTCTATCTGCCGATCATGCTACTCGCCGCCTATGGAGGCCTTCGCTTGAGCTCGGTGTTGTTCGGCGAGCTCCGAGATCTTGTTTTCGGCCGCGTGACCGAGCGTGCTATGCATCGCATTGCACTGCGCATTTTCCAGCACTTACATGCACTCGATCTGGATTTTCACTTGTCACGTCCCACCGGCGGTGTATCTCGTGACATTGAGCGCGGCGTCGGCGGGATCCGTTTTCTACTGCGTTTCGCTCTGTTCAATGTCGCTCCCACGCTGGTGGAGATAGTGCTCGTGACGGGCATCATGTTTTTTTACTACAGCATTTGGTTCGCTGTGATCATCGTCGCCAGTGTAGCGGCGTATGTGGCGGTCACCGCCGCTCTAACCGAGTGGCGTACCCGGCACGTGCGTGAAGCCAACCGGCTGGATGCGCGCGCCAACACCCGCGCGGTCGACAGCCTCCTGAATTACGAAACCGTCAAGTATTTCGGCAACGAAGCCTTTGAGGCGAGCAACTACGATGCCGATCTTGAACAGTGGGAAGCCGCTATGCGGCGCTCACGCCAGTCACTCGGGGTACTGAATACGTTGCAGGCACTGGTCATTGCTCTAGCGATCACGGCGATGATGATCCTTGCAGCCCACCGGGTGGTGGCGGGTGCAATGACTATCGGTGGGCTGACGATGGTCAACGCATATGTGTTGCAGTTGTTTTTGCCCCTCAATGCACTGGGTTTTGTATACCGCGAACTCAAACGATCGATGGCCAACGCGTCGCGCATGTTTCAACTGCTGGATATCGCATCCAACGTTGAAGAGCCTGACAATCCGGTTAAAGTCGCCAGCCAACAACCCCGAATCGTTTTCGAAAATGTTGACTTTACCTATCAAAGCGACCGTCAGATCCTGAAAAACGTCAGTTTTACCATCGAACCGGGGCAAAAAGTTGCCGTCGTTGGCGCCAGCGGTGCCGGCAAATCTACTCTGGCGCGACTTCTGTTTCGTTTTTACGACGTAACCGAAGGTGCCATCCGCATCGGCGACACGGATATCCGCAATCTGTCACTGAGTGCGCTACGCGACGCTATCGGTGTGGTGCCTCAAGATACCGTATTGTTCAACGACACTATTGAATACAACATCCGTTACGGCCAGCCGGATGCCGACCGCCAAGCTGTCGAGCGTGCCGCACATACCGCACATCTGGGGGCATTGATCGAGGAGTTACCGGCGGGTATGGACACGTTGGTCGGCGAACGCGGACTCAAACTTTCCGGTGGCGAAAAACAGCGCATCGCCATCGCGAGAGCCGTTCTCAAGAATCCGCCAATTTTGATCTTTGACGAAGCGACGTCATCACTTGACAGTCACGCCGAGGCCGGAATTTCATCAGCGCTGGCCGAGCTCGCCGTGGACCATACCACGCTCGTCATAGCACATCGCCTGTCGACCGTGGTCGACGCCGACGAGATTCTGGTGCTGGAACGTGGGCGTATCATCGAACGCGGCTCACACACCAACCTCTTGGATGCCGGGGGACACTATGCCTCCATGTGGTGGGCACAGCACCAGTCCAGTTATATCAGCCAAGCAAGCGCACGTTATGCCTTGGGCTAACGGGCATGATCAACCAAAGGCTCCTGAAGCAGCCATATCAGGGAGATCAACGCCAACAATGCAATACCCGCGGTGAACAGCATCCCGCTGACCACCAAACCGAGCCAACTGGCCAGCACCCCTAAACCGATAACCGGTATTGAAATGGCAACATAAACAACGATAAAAAAACTCGAGGCGACTTCACTGCGCCGATGGTTGGGGCTGGCTGCCGTCACCAACCCCATGCCAGCGCGAAACGAAGCCCCCTGGCCCAAACCGCCTACAAATGCGCCGCTGATTAACCATCCGAGTGATGCCATACCCAGCCCTAGTGCAACCAGTATCATGCCCACCACCAAAAGCACGCAACCTACCGGCAACGGCCAGTTTCCAGGAAGTCGCGCCTGAGCGATCTGACCCACAGTTGACGCCAAAAACAACACCAGTACAACAAAACCCACAATCGCCGGCTGTTCGATGTGCAGAACATCGCTGAGAAAGGCCGGTGCTACGGCTGCGAACAATCCCAGTACAGCAAACCCGGCAAACCCCGCGATTGCCGCTGGCAAGAACACCGGCCGAACCTCAGGCGGCACACCCGGCACTTGTATCTTAAAACTTGGGTGACGGGGGCGCTCGGCCGTTTCATGGGCTCTCGCAACAATAACGAAGGCAATGGCAATCATTGCGATATCGACTAAAAAGACGAGATGCAACGGCCACGGCAGAAACTCCGTCAGCAGACCGGCCACTACCGGGCCCAGTCCAAGACCGCCCATATTGGCAGCAGTTGCCACGAGCGTGGCGCGCGATTTCAGTACGTCCGGAGCTGCTTCGATAACCGCGATGGTGGCTGTGCTCGTAAATATGCCAGCTGATGCCCCCGATAGGACACGTCCGAACAACAGCAAACCAACGCCGTTGGCAAATATGAAACAAACCGCGCTGGCCGCCGACAGCAACAGCCCGAACGCCAGCATCGGGCGTCGCCCAAATTGATCCGACAATCGCCCGGCGAGAATTGCACTCCCGATGACACCTACGGCGTATACAGCATAGATGACCGTGATCATCAACTCGGAAAACCCGAACTCATGCTGATATCCGGGGTAAAGCGGTGTAGGCAGCGTCGTACCCAACATGTTGATCACAAACGTCAGGGCGATGGCGTAAAACATGAAACTTGACACGATATTTTCAAAACCACATGAAGCCCACCGTTTACCCTGTTATGGCGCGCTGGACATTACAAAATGGGTGATGCTTGGAGCCACTTTTTGGACCCGGTGAGCTCTCGCAAGGCAAAAAAAGCCCGGCCGAAGCCGGGCTCTTAAAATAACCGGATTTAAGCCGATTAATTAGCTGGAAGAAGAGGCAGCTTCTTTCTTGTTGGTGTAGAACCAGCTATTCACGTGCGCCTGATGGTTATGAATATATTTGTTGACCGCTTTTTGTTCGCTGGTCTTACGTGCGTTGTACATGGCCGCTTGCAGGTTATCAAGATTGAAGTGCATGCGGCTCAGGATTTGCGCGATGCGGGGGTAATCCTTTTTGAACCCTTGACGCACTTGCACGTCGATATGCTGTGCTGACCCCAGCGTACCCTTGGGGTCCTTCAGGAAACGCAGGTTCCACTTACCGAACATCCAGTGCGGCGTCCAGCCGGTAACCACAATCCAAGATTTATTGTTTTCAGCACGCTTCAATGCAGCCGTCATGGCGGCACCACTGGCCGCCTTCAGACGATATTGGCTCTTGAGGTTGTAGGCCTTCATCGTCTTCTTGGACAGTTGCATCAATCCGGCACCAGGATCGATACCTTGGATTGTGCCGCCCAATTTGTTTTGCACCATCTTTTTGTGCAGATCGCTGATTGAGTTCAGTTTCGACTTCGGAATATAGTCGGGGACAACCCAACCCAGCTTAGCGCCACCATACAACTCGCCCAGATCAACGAGCTGGTTGCCAACTTTCTTCAAATAGCTGCGGTGTGTATCCGGAAGCCACGACATAATCATGCCGTCCAAGTCGCCGTCGGCCACAGCCTTGTACTGAACACCGATCGCCGACATCTTGAGATCAACCTTGTCGGTGGTCCGATTGTCGATCACTGTCTTGACAACATGTGCCACGAATTTGGCATCCGACCAAGCGGTCCAACCGATTTTAATGGTCTTGCCATTGCCGGGTTTGGACATGTTGTTGCTCGCCGCCTGAACATTGCCCACGGCCGCGAACGATACAGCGCTAGCCACAACGGCCGTCGCTGCTACTTTAAGTGTTTGCTTTCGCATAATTAACACTCCTTTGGGTGACTTGTGGGGGANNGAGGCCAGTGCCCCGTGAGCCGCCTTCGGCAAAACTTTGGGTCAGACGATCTAGCAAAATGGCGATGATCACAACGCCCAACCCGCCTTCAAAGCCGATACCTAGCCGAAGCTGCTGGATGCCTGTCAAAACAGGATCGCCCAGACCACCTGCGCCAATCATCGACGCAATTACTACCATCGACAGTGCCAGCATGATGGTCTGATTGATGCCAGCCATGATGGAAGGTAACGCCAGCGGCAACTCAACGCGGAACAACAATTGCGTGGGGTTGCACCCAAACGCCCTGCCAGCTTCGATATTCTCGGTAGGTACATGTCGTATACCCAAATTCATCAGGCGCACAGCCGGCGGCATGGAAAAAATAAGCGTAGCAATCGCTCCAGGCACCCTACCGGTTCCGAAGAAAATCACGGCGGGAATTAAGTACACGAAGGCCGGCAGCGTCTGCATGAAGTCCAAAACCGGCCTGAATATGGCTTCCATAAAATTGAACTTGGCCATGGCCACACCAAGTGGCAGACCAATGGCAAGTGCCGCGATGGTTGCCCCCATCACCAGACCGAGCGTATCCATGGCTGCTTGCCATAAGTTCATGCTCATAATGATGTAAAGGCCGACAAACGTGACAATCGCGAATATCCAGCTAATGCGCCATAGCGCGAGCAGAGCAACGATTATGAATATGACCGGCGCCGGCAAAAAGTTGAAAAACCAAATCAGATAGCCAACGATGAAGTGAATGATGGCCGCAACGCCATTAAAAAACGCAGCCCAGTTGGCCTGCATGTAATTGACAGCGTCGTTAAATCCTTGACCAATGTGCAGATTGATAACGAAATGCTGTCCAATCCAATGCCAGATTGAGCCACCACCGGTGTTGTTGCTGTTCATGCAGTTGCCTCGCTGTCTTCGACCATAGCTTGCGCGTCATCCTCTCGACTGAGTGTGAGCAGAAGTACGCGACTGGATATCAATCCACAATATGCACCGTTGTCCTCTTCGTAGACGGCAACGGGCTGTGGGCTCTCGGCCACGCGTTTAAGCAATGTGCTGAGTGATTCGCTTGACGCCACCCTCAAAACGCCGTCCAAGAACGCGCTGCCTAAACTCGCTCCGGTGTCGCAATCCGAGAGCGAATTTACGCTAACAAGCCCCTGAAATACGCCGTCAGTGTCTAAAGCAGCGCCCAGCTGACTCGGATGGGCCTCGACAGCCGATCGAGCACTGGCGATGTCATGCTCAGACTGTTGAATAATCGCGGCCTCATCCCGGCTGGCGACATCGCCAGCGTTGAAGACATAGCTGACGTCCACACCACGAAAGAAGGAACGTACGTAATCATCGGCCGGTTCCCGAACGATTTCATCCGGGGCGCCAACCTGTACGATTCGACCTCCTTCCATCATAGCGATACGATCGCCCACACGCATGGCTTCATCGAGATCATGGGTAATAAAAACAACAGTCCGTGCTTGTTCGCTTTGGAGCCGCAGCAACTCATCTTGCATTTCCGTTCGGATCAGAGGATCGAGCGCGGAAAACGCTTCGTCCATGAGCAAAACACCGGGATTGATGGCTAGCGCTCGCGCCAATCCCACGCGCTGTTTCATGCCGCCTGATAATTCGTTGGGGTAACTCCGGGCATTAGCTTTCAGCCCCACGGCTTCGAGTGCCTCGAGCGCGCGCTTATTACGTTCATTGCGCCCCATACCGGCAACAGAAAGGCCGAACGTTGTATTCTCCAGGACTGTTTGATGCGGCATCAGGGCAAACGACTGAAACACCATGCTCATCTCATGGCGGCGCATTTCCGTCAGTTCGCGCCGATTCATGGCCGTCACATCCCGACCATCAAGCGTGATCTTGCCGCGCGTCGGCTCGATCAGCCGATTTAGCATACGAACCAGCGTCGACTTGCCGGAACCCGACAACCCCATGACCACGAAAACCTCGCCTTCATAGACTTCGAACGAGGCATCCGAGACACCCACGGTTGAGCCGGTAGCCGCGAATATGTCGTTTTTCGTCTCACCACGCTCGACGCGCTGAATCGCATCGTCGGGATCGGGACCAAAAACCTTATAGATATTTTCAACTGTCAGCTTAGGGGTCAACGTGCTCACTTGTTTCGCGATGGATGCAAAAGGTTAACCCAATTAAGATCACTTTGTAACAGTGATCGACTAATTGGCTAGATGCATAATACAGTGACACCGGTTGCAGTAGATTAACAATGCTAGGCGTACAGGCCCGTCAGCACCACATTAAAGTTTGTGCAATAAGCCTACGGAACGGCACAAAACTATTGTTACGGCAATAAAGAACCATGGCACATTGACTTTCTGGCTTTCTGACCTTACACGGCTCGCATTGCAGTTTTGACCGTGGGGAAACAATGTACGAATCGGACGTCATCCGCCTTAGCGATCGCGATGTGAAAGGCTTGGACAGCGCGCTCAGTGCTATCGGGCTCCGATTGTCGCTTGTTCAACGTGATAACCCTATCCCTGGCAGTTTCTGGGGGGAATCTGAAGCCGGCCTGCTGGACGATTGTCTTTATGCCAGGGCGGACACCCCGCTGCATTCGATCCTGCACGAATCCGGCCACTATGCGTGTATGGCACCTAACCGACGCGCTGCAGTCGACACCGATGCCGGTGGGGATGACGACGAAGAAGTGGCGGTTTGCTATTGGCAAGTACTGGCTACCGATTGGCTAACAGCCGTGACGCGACACGATATGCTCGCCGATATGGACCGCTGGGGTTATACATTCCGATTGGGTAGCGCCCGGGCCTGGTTCGAGACCGATGCCGAAGACGCCCGCGCCTGGCTGACCCGGGCCGGCCTGATAGATCCCGTGACCGGCTATCTCCTAAAGCGTCTGAGACGCGACTTCATCAGGTCTTAGGCCGATTGGCCACTGCCTAGGCCTCATCTGCCTCGCCGAGATAAGTGGACTCGATTACATTCAACGTGTCGTCCAACGAATAAGACAGCGGAATACCGGTCGGGATATTCAAACTGGTGATCTCGTCGTCCGGCACATCGTCGAGATATTTAACCAGCGCCCTGAGACTGTTGCCGTGCGCGGCCACGAGCACATTGTCGCCACGCAGGAGGCTGGGCGCGATGTGATCGTGCCAGAAGGGAAGCACCCGATCGAGTGTGAGTTTCAAGGATTCGGTAGCTGGCAGTACACGTGGATCAAGATTGCTATAGCGTGGATCGTGTTTTGGGTGGCCCTCATCATTTTCACTCATCGCGGGTGGGGTTACGTCGTAGCTGCGGCGCCAGATATGAACCTGTTCATTGCCGTGTTTTTCTGCCATCTGCGCTTTATCCAACCCCTGCAGGGCACCGTAATGACGCTCGTTCAGGCGCCAGTGACGTATGACGTTCACCCACGGCTGTTCCATTTCGGTTAACGCAAGCCACATCGTACGAATCGCACGCGTAAGCACCGAGGTGTAAACCACATCGAACCGCAAAGAGGCTTCGGCCATGCGCCTCCCGGCATTCAGGGCTTCAGCCTCGCCTTTTTCTGTAAGATCGACATCGACCCAGCCGGTGAACTGATTCGACAAATTCCATTCGCTTTGTCCGTGTCGGAGCAATATCAGACGGCCCGTCATGGTCCTCTCCACTGTTATCAAGACATATTCGCCCGCCCGTACTAAGCGGCGATGCAGAAATTTAATTATGACAACTTACCGCCAGCCGCGAAATGTGAGATGGGAATTGGCCGTTCACAATTTGGCCATTTGCGTTGAGATTTTGGGCTGATCTAGGTTGCCCTTATCGTAATCAATATGCCTGTGTTGCTAGGCTTCAGAACCTGGTTCGCAGCTATCGGACCTTGGGCATGCCGATAAAATGAGTTGAATAGTACCCAACTCCAGTAGTGCCAAATCTTTTTAGTAAGCTGAATAGACTGCGTAAATCCTTGCGCTCTGGGGTGATCGCCCGAGACCATAACTTCAAAATCGGTAGGTTCCGAATCATTTTCAGTTAAGATCCAGCTAAAAACGGCTGGCGGCATCGACAACGGCTCCGGCAATATCCACTCCCGGCCAAAGACGCGGCAAGGCAACGCGTCCAATCAACCCGCTGTGATTAATACCGGGCAACAAGCGCAAATCGGCGGGCACGCCTTTGGTTCTGGCCGCTGCGGCCAAGCGTCGGCTATTGCCCGGCGTCACGGTGTCGTCGGCCAACCCATGCAGCAACACCATCGGCGGTGAGGATTTTTCGACAAAATTGATGGGTTGCGAGGCCGGCCAATCCTCAACCGAACCAAATACGTTCTGCAAAACCGGGTCGCGAATCGGCGTGAAGTCATAGGCGCCAGCCAGACCAATCAATCCAACGATGGTGTCGTCGGCGACCTGCCAAGCACGTAGATATTGCCGATCCAGTGCCAGCATAGCAGCAATGTGTGCGCCCGCTGAATGGCCTATCAAGACGATTTGACGCTTTGTATGGTCTGAAGCCAATACAGACACGGCACGCGCGCCGTCCTCTACAAACGCGGGAAAACCGACCTCGGGATACAACCGATAGTCGACCACGGCCACATCCAATCCCCGGGCGGCTAGCGACCGGCCAACGAATTCATAATCTGCCTTGGACCCAGTCCGCCAGCTGCCACCGTAAAAGAACACCAGAAGCGGCCGTTTCGAGTATTGACGCACGACCGGCTCATAACAATCCAGCCGCTGCCGCGGATGCTCGCCATAGGCGCGCTCGCCAACAAAGTGTGCCGGAAACAAGCGCGAAGCGCGGCCTAACCAGCGCTGAGCAGCACCTTGGCGACAACTCATGTCATGGTGACGAATTCTTCCGCACTGGTCGGATGTATGGCCACGGTGGCGTCGAAATCGGCCTTAGTGGCGCCCATCTTCACCGCTACGGCGAATCCCTGCAACATTTCATCGGCGCCGTCACCAATGACATGGGCGCCGACCACGTGCTCGTCCGGCCCTATACAGACCAGCTTCATATCCGACGGCGTTTTGTTACTCAACACGCCATGATAAAGCGCGATATAGTGGCTGGTATAGACGCGCACGGCGGCGTCACCGTAGATTTGTCTCGCCTTGGCCTCGGTCAAGCCCACAGTGCCGATTGGCGGATGGGTGAAAACGACGGTGGGGATGTTGGTATAGTCCATCCGGGCATCCGGCTGGCCACCGAACAGACGATTAGCGAGTCTGCGGCCCGTTGCAATCGCCACGGGAGTCAACTCCGGCGCCTCGGTTACGTCGCCCAGCGCATGCACGCCCGACAATCGCGTATCCTGCCATTCATCAACATCGATCGCGCCCGACGTGGTCGTCTCGAGACCAATGGCTTCCAAGTTGAGATTAGCGGTGTTGGGATGCCGACCGATTGCCCAAATGAGCCGATCGTACTCGGCCGATATACCGCCCTCGGTGAAACGAACCTGGATACCGCCGCTGTCAGTCTCGGTGAGCTCGGCAGCCTCACGATTGAACAAAACTTCGACTCCAGCAGCCTGCAAATGCTCGATGAGCTTTTGCCCCAGCATGGCATCGAAATTGCGCAGCACGTGCTCGCGACGTAATAACAAGGTCACACGAGTACCCAGCTCGGCTAGTATTCCTGCCAATTCACAAGCGATATAACCACTGCCGGCAATAGCCACACGTTGTGGGCGTTGTTCCCACTCGAAAAAACCGTCGGAATCAGTACCCAGTGCTGCGCCCGGTATCGACGGCCATACAGCGCAGCCGCCGGTCGCGATGAGGATATGCTCTCCGTAATAATCGGTACCGTCAACGCGAATCGTGTGGGCGTCGACGAATGTCCCGAAACCTTCGATATGCTGTACTCCGTCCTTATCGAGATTCGTCTGATAAACGCCGTTCAAACGCTCAATGTAGGTACGGCGATTGGCCACCAAACGCGACCAGTCGTGGGCGGGCGGCCCCCCGTCGAACCCGTAATCCCGGGCGTGCTCAGCGCGTTCAGCGTAATCGGCTGCGTGCCACATAACTTTTTTGGGAACACAGCCGACGTTGACACAAGTGCCGCCAAACCTGTTGGGCTCCACGAGCAATACGCTGGCACCGTGGGCGGCCGCGCGTCGGGCGGTGGCGATGCCACCGCTGCCGCCACCAAGCACAATCAAATCGAACGAGCTGGTCATGTCAATTACCGTTGTAAAAACTTAACGAATTATAGGCGGCACAACATAGGCGCTCAAAGAACACTATTTGAGCAGTCAACTACCGACTTGATTCACGCCGCGGCGGCCGCACGCACTACGGTGTGTTTAACCCAAACCTCGACTCATGGAAACGTCCGACGCCACTAATCCTTTACTGACGATGGTTGACAACAGCACGCTGCCGGATTTCAGCGCCATCGGTCCCGAAAAGGCCGAATCTGCGATCGATGTATTGATTGCCCGAGCCAATGCCGTGGTGGAAAAGGCCGAACAGGCCACCCCAGAAACAGCTTGGAACAAATTGATCGGACCGCTGATCACCGCAGAAGACAGCCTGGAACGCGCTTTTGGCCCGGTCTCACACCTGAGTGCCGTCATGGATTCACCCCAATGGCGTGACGCCTATCAGGCCTGTCTAGCTAAGATCACAGATTTCTCTACCGAGATCGGTCAGAACGCCACGTTGTATCGAGCTGTCGATGAGCTTTATCGGTCACCTGCTTTCCAGACACTCGACGATGAGCAAAAACGCGTGGTCGAACATTGGCAGCGGGACTTTAAACTTAGCGGCGTAGATCTCGACGACAACGCCAAGGCACGCTACAAAACCATTGCTAACCGGCTCTCGAATCTATCGAGCCAATTTTCTCAGAACCTGCTGGACGCTACCCAAGCTTGGCAGAAACACATTACCGACGAATCCACGTTGGCTGGTTTGCCACGACACGCTTTGGACATGCTGGTCCAGAACGCCAGCAACAGAAACATGAACGGCTTGCTCATCACTCTCGATGCCCCCAGCGTTCAAGCTGTCTTAACATACGCCGATAGTCGCGAGCTGCGCCAAGAGGTCTACACTGCGTTCACGACCCGGGCATCGGACGTCGGACCAAACGCCGGCGAATACGATAACAGCGCCCTAATGGCGGAGATACTCGAATTGCGCCAGGAAGCCGCGCATCTGCTTGGATTCGCCCACCACAGTGATCGTTCACTGGCCACCAAGATGGCCGATTCGAATCAACAGATCGAAGCATTCCTCGGCGACTTGGCCCGGCGTGCCCGGCCCCGCGCCGAAGCCGAGCTGGCTGAACTCACTGAACTGGCCCAAGCTGACGGCGTGAACGAACTGGCAAGCTGGGACATTGGATACTACGCCGAGCGCCTCAAGCAAAAACGATTCAACATCGCCGACGAAGACTTGAAGCCTTATTTCCCAGTCCCAGCCGTGCTCGACGGGCTGTTCGGCATTGTTGAACGACTATATAACGTGACGGTGCGTCCGCTCGACGACGTTTCCACCTGGCATCCGGATGTTCGCGTCTTCGAGTTGGTTGACCCCGACAACGGTACACTCGGAACGTTCTATCTCGACGCCTACGCTCGAGAACACAAGCGCGGTGGGGCTTGGGTCGATCCGTTCCAGAGCCGCCGAGTCGGTTCCGACGGGGTACAGCGTCCAGCGGCCTTCGTGACCTGTAACTTTGCGCCGCCCATCGGCGACGATCCGGCCCTGCTGGGCCATAGCGAACTAGTAACGCTGTTCCACGAATTTGGCCACGCGCTGCACCATTTGCTAACACGCGTCGATCAGGCGCCGATCGCCGGAATTTCCGGGGTCGAATGGGACGCCGTAGAACTGCCCAGCCAGTTCATGGAGAATTTTTGTTGGCAACGCGAGGCCCTCGACGAATTTGTTGCCCATTATCAGACCGGAGAAAAACTGCCTTCCGACTTGTTTGAGCCTCTGGCTGCCAGCCGCACCCACATGGCAGGGTGGCAGATGCTGCGCCAGATCGAGTTTTCCATTTTCGACCTGCGCCTGCATCGTGACATTGAGCCCAATCCAGGCGAGCGTATTCTGTCTACGCTAAAAGCCGTGCGCGACGAGATCGCCGTGCTGCAGCCACCGTCCGAGAATCGTTTTCCACACAGTTTCGGGCATATATTCGCGGGTCCCTATGCAGCCGGATACTACAGCTATAAATGGGCTGAAGTATTGGCTGCGGATGCTTTTAGTGCTTTTCGTGAAGCCGACCAAATACTCGACCCTGTCACCGGCGCACGCTTCAAGCACGAGATTTTGGAACGCGGTGCCAGCCGCGACGCGGCCGACAATTTCCTAGCATTTCGCGGCCGGGAACCCACCATCGACGCCCTACTCGCCGAGAGCGGTTTGGCCGACTATTGGTCCAATGCTGGCACCGGCTAGAGCCTTGACCAAGGCCAAACAACCAGCGGCTCGTTGATCCAGGCGCGCTTGTCAAAATTGTTGCGGAGTGCTGCCACCCGGTCACGGTTCTTGCCGAAATCGTAATAGCCGATCCGCGATGCCGAACGCACTGCCACAATGGCCTTATGAGGACGAACGATCGTAGTCACATCATCCACGAATCCTAAAGTGGTCTGGAAGCGAGTGTGGATATAGCCCGGTCGCACATTGATCCGGGTCGCGTGCGGCATGGCAGCCAATGCCCCCAGCAACGCGAGCCGCGCCTGCTGGCCCGAGCCGCCAAAAACAAACGGCGGCACATAGTGGGAGTTGTCCGCTGGCGCGTCTGAAGACACACAGTGGGGCGCACTCGGGCAGGCGACAAGTGCCCCCCCCTTGCTGACATAGCGCCTTGGCGGGGTTCCATTGCTGCAGCCACCAAGCGTCCCCACGACCAGTGCCATAAGCACGGTACAACGAGCGATTCGAGTATGATTCTGGCGCATAGCTATAAGATCCTGAAACGTATTTCAAGCCTACACCGGCTGCCAATCAACCAACGGGTAAATCGATGAAAATAGCCACTTGGAACGTCAATTCGCTCAATGTTCGCCTCGATCACGTTTTGAGCTGGCTCGACAAAAATCCAGTTGACGTTTTGGCACTTCAGGAGACTAAATTGCCGGACGAGCGCTTCCCGGTCGCTGCTCTGGCTGAAGCCGGTTATCACGCGGTTTTTTCCGGTCAGAAAACCTACAACGGCGTGGCATTGGTCACACGCGAGACGCCCACCGACATTGTTACCGACATTCCAAATTTTGCTGATGCACAGAGACGCGTTCTGGCGGCGACAGTTAACGGCGTGCGCATGATATCGGTTTATTGCCCCAACGGTTCGGCACTCGATTCACCCAAGTTCGGCTATAAACTCGAATGGTTCAACCATCTTTGCGGTTGGGTAGCGGACGAGCTTGGCCGTCACGATCACCTCATAATTGCGGGTGATTACAATGTCGCACCCCGACCCGAAGACACCCACGATCCGGACAAATGGGATGGTCGAATCCTGTGTTCAGCTGACGAACGCGCGGCGTTGAATACATTGCTCGAGACCGGTTTGAGCGACTGCTGGCGACTGTTCGACGACCGAGAGGGTCGACATCGTTTCACATGGTGGGATTATCGCGGTGGCGGCTGGCCCCAGAACCATGGTTTACGCATCGATCATGTGTTGGCCAGCCCCAAACTCGCCGAACAATGCCGAGACTGCCACGCCGACGTAGGTGAACGCGGCCGCAAACGCCCGTCGGACCATGTGCCGGTTGTGGCGCAATTCGGGTAACCCATTTTCGATAAAAGACCTGACCGGCCACCCCTTGAGCTCGACAACCGCCGCGAAAATGGCAATGCGGCATGGTTTAGTTCTTCAACCACTCCGATAATCGTTTCTTGATCGTTAGCGTGTAGCACGGCATCAAAAGCGGTATGAATGCCTCGCCGTCACATTCAGCAATCTGAACTTGGATCTCGTTGCTCACAGCCCGACAGGCCGCAGCTTTTGCTCTCGCAACCAGACGTTACGTCGTTTCACCTTGCACATCTCGCACGTGGCCGCTTCGGGATCGGAACCGAAATCTTTCTTGACCAATAGTCGATGCGGTCTAAGCAGTAGGACCCGTGCATTACTGGAGTTGATGACGGGTGCGTCCGTGTCTTTATAGCGTCCGTTGAGCGTCGGATTGGATGCCCAGCCAAGATATCGAGTACTTGGCGGGGTGGGGGGGGAATGCATTATACTCCGGCCAATGGCCAAGGCCAAAGGATCGTTGAGAATCCTTCGGCTGCATACTGTTACGCTAATGCTCGAATTAACCTTTATGGCCGTTTATGCAGCAAACGCCCTGCGCAACACCAAAGCGGCACGAGTCACATCGTCCTCGCCGAACGAGATCGGCTCTAACGCAGTACGCGCCCAGCTCGGCCTGGAAGCTGAGCCGGGCTCACCTGTGGCTGAGCGCTCATCGTTGAGCTGAGGACTCTTATTCGTGAACCACTTGCAGCTCGCACCCAATCAGGTTTGAAAATGATCGACCAAACGCTGCCGACGCCTTCATTTCTTTTAGCGCGCCTGCGTGAGACGTCGCCGCTCGTCCAATG
This sequence comes from Salinisphaeraceae bacterium UBA4764, assembly GCA_002403445.1. Classification (GTDB taxonomy): domain Bacteria; phylum Pseudomonadota; class Gammaproteobacteria; order Nevskiales; family Salinisphaeraceae; genus Salifodinibacter. Next base: position 19,800 of record DHHU01000036.1, read on the forward strand.
CATCACCAATTATGTCGCGATGAATTTCGCGGCTAATGTCCTGTCAGCAGCGGGTGCGTCCCCCGCCATGGTCCATGCGCCTGAAGAATCCGGCGAGTTTGCTGCAAATGCGGGGGCGCTTACCGTCAATATTGGCACGCTCTCGACCGATTGGATCCGGGGGATGAAAGTCGCCGCGCAAAGCGCCCATCAGGGTTCGATCCCTTGGGTACTCGACCCGGTCGCGCATTTCGCAACCGCCTTCCGACGGCAGACTGTCGCTGATCTGTTGGCACTTCGGCCCACTATTGTTCGTGGCAATGCCTCCGAGATCATGGCGCTAAGCGGCCAACAAAGCGCCGGCCAAGGCGTCGATAGCGGCGATTCCGTTGAGAAGGCCGAAGCGAGCGCTCACGCCGTAGCTCAAAAGCAAAGCGCTATCGTTGCCGTCACCGGCGAGAAGGATTTCGTGACCGATGGCATGCGTGCAGTGCGTATTGCCGGCGGCTCATCCTTGATGCCCAAGATTACCACCATGGGGTGCGCCTTGACCGGTCTTGTCGGTGCTTTCACTGCCATCGCACCGGAAACTCCCTTCGATGCCACCGTTTCTGCCCTGGCCAACTTTGCTGTTGCCGGCACCCATGCGGCCAGGGATGCCAAGGGGCCCGGCTCTTTCACCGCGCATTTTGTTGATGCCCTTTATGCGCTCAACGTCGATACGTTGAAAAGCGCACGTATAGAATATTTGTGACGACGCTCGATCTTTCGCTCTATCTCGTCCTTGATCCCGGGCAGTGTCATTACCATTCGATGGTGGATACCACGACTGCAGCGATTGACGGCGGTGTGCGCGTTGTACAGCTTCGGGACAAAACAGCCGGAACGGCGGCTCTGATCGACAAGGGACGTGAATTAAAAACAGCCATGGCGGGCTCCGGTGTGCCACTGATTGTCAATGACGATCTGGAAGCCGCACTCGCCCTCAATGCCGACGGCCTCCATGTCGGGCAGGACGATATGTCGGCGTATGAAGCCCGCCAGAGACTGGGGCCTGGCAAGATTCTGGGCCAGTCGGTTGAAACCCAGACCGCCGTGCAGGCCGTGGATTCAACCATAGTCGATTATGTGGGGGTTGGACCGGTCTTCGGCACCGCCTCCAAGCCGGATCACAAATCACCTATCGGTCTGGATGGGCTCGCCCAGATGATCCAGATATGTCCATTGCCCGCCGTTGCCATCGGCGGTCTGAATGCGACGCACGTCAAGGCCGTCCAGGCCAGTGGCGCGGCCGGGATGGCCGTTGTTTCAGCCATTTGTGGTCAGCCGGACCCGCAAGCGGCCACACGACGATTGATTCAGGCATGGGTGTCGGAATCGCCGATCTAAGTCTTGGCTCAGAGCATACGGTATCGAGCGTCCATCATATCGGGTTGAACCCAAATCTCGGGCTCGATACTGGCTTATTGAAATTTTCGCTTCCGTTGCTTTACGGGACTAAACCTTTTTGACGAGGTGCCGGGCAACCGGCTGTGTGATGCAGGTCTGTTATGTGGGACAGCGCATCAACCCGTTGGACCTAATCCGGTGAATGCCCTGAGCGTGCAGGCGGACCGGCGTAGGGAATCAAGCGGGCCGCGGCTGGAACGTCAAATAATGCGCCGTCCGANNACAAATGATCTTGCATTGGCTCAATCCATTTAAGGTGGATTTGCATTACACAAGCTGATGCCGCCTGCCGATGGAGCTGGAAGACGAGCTCGGGCTGGCCTATCACGATGGCTCAACCTATTGCGACGGCACGCAATCGCTCGTGTTTGGTTGATACGAGATGAGCTCGACGACGGCAGCGCGTATGCCACCACAACCCGTGATAACACAAGTGGTTCCGATAAAACCGCGCGGTTCAGAGATAGTTAAGAGCACGACAGAGAGCGAGGCCATCGAAGAGGATGACTTCGCTCTCTCCGCGTCGAGTTGACCCCTTACAGTTCCTGCGCCGTCGGTCGTAGGATGATTTCGTTGATATCGACGTCGGCGGGCTGTTCGATGGCGTACACAATGGCTCGGGCCACTGCATCGGCATCAACGGCAACTTTATAGAGCTCGTCTGCCGACTTCTTGGCGTCGGGATCGGTAATCGCGCTCGTAAGTTCGGTATCTATGGCGCCCGGAGAGATGTTGGTGCTTCGGATTTCATCACCTCCTTCCATACGCAACCCTTCTGACAATGCCTTGACTGCGTACTTGGTCGCGCAGTAGACAGCCGCACCGGGAAAAACTTTGTGGCCGGCGACCGAAGACAGGTTGATGAAATGCCCGCTGTGCTGTTCTCGCATGGTCGGCAGCGCCGCCTCAATGCCGTACAACACGCCTTTGAGGTTGACGTCCACCATCTGCTCCCACTCATCGACTTTTAGGGCATCCAAAGGCGCCAGAGGCATCAGTCCGGCGTTGTTAACCATGACGTCAATTCGGTCAAAAGCGTCTTTGGCAGCTGATATCAAGGATTTCATCTGGGCACGGTCCGTTACATCGGTGACCTGCCAAATAGCCTCGGTACCCTTGGATTTCAGATCTTCCGTCAGCGCCTTCAAACGGTCTTCCCGGCGGGCTGCGAGCACAAGTCGGGCACCCCGCTCGGACAGATGGCGCGCGGCAGCTTCACCAAGACCACTGCTGGCGCCGGTGATAATGACGACCTTGTTTTTGATCGGATCGCTCGCGTTAGTCATATTTTGCCTCTCTTGCGAATGGGTTGGTTACTCGGGCGATGGTTTTGAGTACCTTCAACGACGCCTAAGGGCGTACACGCCAGGTTGGAGCCTGGGGTCGATCCCGAGATTGATTAACCATATCAGAATATATATTCTATTTTAAAGAACTTGGGTTAGACAGGGATCATTTCACATCGCGAATTCGCGCTTTAAATATTTTTTCTGATGCAGGAGAGCACAAT
>DHHU01000014.1 GCA_002403445.1 Salinisphaeraceae bacterium UBA4764
CGCGATTGCACCGGGGTAGGCTAATAGCCCGTGAGCTGATACGAGTTGCACTTCGGGATCACGGCCTTTTGTGGTTCGATAAAATTTGTACCGAAGGGTGCTTGGGTACTTATTCATCGGCCTCGCCAATGACTTGATTGACAACCGGGCAGACTGTTGGCCCACGAGTCCGCATAATTCGCCGCTGCCTTCGGCATCCCAAGGCACGTTTTTAGCCTTATTCAGGCTCTCGTATCGTCAATTCATTGACAACTGCAGGAGATTGATCCGTGATAGATAAACAACAGATGAAACGCGCCATCCTCGAAGCCAAAAAAGCCAAGGGGATGCGCTGGAATGAAATCGCCGATTCCATTGGGATGGCCCCGGTCTGGACTGCCTCACTGGCATTGGGTGAGTCGTCCGCTACCGAGGAAATCGCCGAAAAACTATGTGCCACACTCGATCTGGACGCCGATGTGGCCGAGGCCTTGCAGGAGCCGCCGCTCAAGGGGCAATGGCTGGATCAAACGGTACCGACCGATCCGCTAATCTATCGCCTCTACGAAGCCATGGCGGTTTACGGGCCGGCAGTGAAAAGCTGTATCCACGAGGAATTTGGTGATGGCATCATGTCAGCCATCGATTTCATGATCGATGTCGACCGAGTACCGGACCCCAAGGGGGACCGAGTTAAAATTACCATGAACGGTAAATTTCTGCCTTATAGACGCTGGTAGCCGGAAACGGCCAAGGCTGTCCCCAATCGCTGGGGGCTATATACAAAGATCACTGCACCCGCAGGCGATGGCGAGACGAACCTTATCGAATTTGCGATCTTACACGCGGGTTCGTTGCGCCATGGCCTCCAACCGTTGGATCCGCTCTTCAGTAGGCGGATGGGTGGAGAACAGTTTGGTCCAATTGAGACCGCTCAGCGGGTTCACGATAAACAGATGAGCCGTGGCGGGGTTGTCGGCAGCGCTTTGCATCGGCTCCGTTTGATTCCCTTGTTCGAGTTTCCGCAAGGCACTAGCCAAACCCATTGGATTGTTCGACAGCTCCGCGCCCCCGGCGTCCGCGCCGAATTCACGCGAGCGCGAGACTGCAAGCTGTATGAGTGTGGCTGCGATCGGGGCCAGAATCATCATCGCCAGGCTGCCGATCAACCCGCCGCCTTCGTCCTCGTCATCGCCGCGTAGCCCCCCAAACAGCAAGGCCAACTGAGCCATGTTGGCGATCATGGAAATAGCCCCCGCGAAAGTGGCGGCGATGGCACTAATGAGCGTGTCACGGTGCCGGACATGGCTGAGCTCGTGTGCAAGGACACCCTCGAGTTCCTCTCGATTCATCAACTTGATGAGACCCGAGGTGGCGGCCACGGCGGCATGCTCTGGATTACGCCCCGTAGCAAAAGCGTTCGGCGTGTCAGATTCCATGATATACACTGCCGGCATCGGTATGTTCGCCCGCTGAGCCAGCCGCCGCACAATGGCGAAGAGTTCCGGTGCTTCGTTCTCGGTGACAGCACGTGCGCCGTGCATTGACAGCACCATTCGGTCGGAAAACCAGTAACTGCCAAAATTGATGGCACCAGCAAGAACTAAGGCGATAACCATCCCCGCGTTGCCGCCAATCGCTCTACCGACGAAAAGCAACAATACGGTCAGGCCGGTTAACAGCAACGTGGTCCGCAGTGCGTTCATATCCCCCTAACTTCGAATCACGAGCCTTTTGACATCAAAACAAATGGCGGCACTCTTCGTGCGAATCAACCGTCTGTTGCAACACCTTACGGCGAGGGTCTGATGCATGTTGTGCTTCCCGGCATACCAGCCCGAGCCATTCAGTATCCGGCCATCCAACAAGCCCAATTGCGGGACTTGGCAGAGCTGCGCCGGCATCGGCTAGCCACCAAGCATCGTGCGCGGCCCCAAATAGTGGAACATCCATAATGTCAGTCCGATCGCCATCAGAACCAAAGGCGCTGTGAGCACGAATGCCGCAGTATGCCAAAGCATGGTTTTGGAGAGATTGAGATTGAACAATAGATAGACCTGACCGGAGGCGGCAATCACAGCCAGAATCGAGATTGCAGCAATCGTCCCATGACTCGACAAGTCGAAACCCGCCGTCAGGATACAGCTGAATAACAAAGCCACGAGTCCGAGCAGGTAGGCGATCAGGTATTGTCTAGCGCTGGCCTGCTGGACTTCGGGATGCGACAGCGGATCGCGATGATCGTGCTCGGCCATTAACTCACTCCAATCAAGTAAACGAAGGTGTAGACGGCGACCCATATCACGGCTTGGAAAAACCAGAAAATACGCAGGTTGATCAGACGGCCGACGACGGGTTCGGTGAAGCCCTCTCGGGCCACCTGCACCATCAAGGCCGCCATCCATACGAGTCCGACGATGACGTGAGCTCCGTGGATCCAGACAATGGTCCAGACATCGGACAGAAAGGCACTGGCCTGAGGCAGCGCCCCTTCACGGGCCAACCCCGAGAACTCATACATCTCTTCGAGTATAAACACGGTCCCCAATGCCAGAGCCAGGCCCATCCAGCGCAGCGTCTCAGTTCGCCAACCGTGTTTGACGGCATCGAAGGCCAGCCCGAGCATGAACACGCTCGACAGCAGAAACAGGCTGGGAAACAATCCTTGAACCGGATGGATGACCTGCTCTGCTGTGATGCTACTGGTGCCGTAGGCGGACAAATAGACGCCGTTGGCAGCAAACAATCCAGCAAAGATCATGACGTCACTCATCATGTACAACCAGAAGCCGATTGAACGCAGCCCGATAGTGTCGGGATGGTCGGATTCGGGTAGCCAGAGCTCGACGCTTTCGGCTTTTGTACTGGATTGTGATTGATCAGCCATAAACGATAATTCCATGCCAGTCTGTTAAAACGAAGTGGCGATGCGACTGTCAGGGTCAGCCTCATCGGGCGCCTTCAGCGACTCCCGTGCCTCAGTATCCATTGACGCCAGGTAAGCCTGCTCGATCCGCTCGACCTCAGAAGCGGGCACGATATAGTCCACATCCTTCTGGAACATCCGGATGATCAGGGTCACGATGATAGCCGCCACACCGAACCCGGCCAGCCACCATATCCGCCAAACAGCGGCAAATCCGAAGGCCGTGGCCAACGCCCCAATTACCATGGGCAACATACTGTTTTTCGGCATGTGGATATCAGCATAGTGAGGCGGCACGAGCGACGTGAAACCATGCTCACGACGCCAAGCCCATTCATCATATTCATGCACAATCGGCGTCGCCGCGAAGTTGTAGAACGGGGGCGGGGAGTGCGTCGCCCATTCAAGACTGCGACCGGTGCCCCACGGATCGGATGCCACCACGCGGTTTTTTTGACGATCACGTACGGAAACCGCGATTTGCAGTACAAAGGCGGCCACCGAACACGTATACAGCGCGATGCCGACGACTTCCAGAAGCAAAAGAGGCCACCACCCCGGATGGGCGATGTAGTCCAAGCGGCGCGTCATGCCCAGAAATCCCAGGGCATACATGGGCACGAAGACGAACACCGAACCGCCCCAGAATAGCCAGAAAAACAGGCGGCCAAGCCGGTCGTCCAAGTAGAAGCCAAAGACTTTGGGCCACCAGTAGGTCACCGCGCCGAACAAGGCAAAGACAATGAGCAAAAACATGTTGTGGAAATGGGCCACCACGAACACGCTGTTATGCGCAACGTAATTGATCGCCGGTATGGCCAGCATCATGCCTGTTAGGCCGCCACCGATAAGCAGCAAAACGGAGGTGACGGCCCAGAGCATGGGCGTCTCCAACCGTATTTCGCCTTTGTACATGGTGAAAGCCCAGTTGAACACCTTCACGCCGGTCGGAATGCCGACCAGCATCGTGGCGAGACTGAAGAAGGAGTTGATTACCGGCCCCTGCCCCATAATGAAAAAATGGTGGAGCCAGACTGCCCAGGACACGCCCGCAATACTCATCGTTGCGATGATCATCGCGGTGTGGTTGAACAATGCCTTGCCGGAAAAGGTCGGGATTATCTCGGAGAGAAATCCAAACGCTGGCAGCACAACGAAATACACTTCCGGATGGCCCCACACCCAGAACAGATTGGTGTACATCATGAAGTTCCCGCCGCCGTCGGCGGTGAAGAAATGGGTCCCAATGTAGCGATCCAGAGTAAGCAGGAATAGCGCTACGGTCAGAACCGGGAACGAGGTCAAGGCGATGATGTTGGTGCCGAGCGCCGTCCATGTAAACATGGGCATCCGCAGCAAAGTCATGCCCGGCGCCCGCATCTTGAGGATGGTGGCGATCAAATTGACCGCCCCGAGCGTCGTTCCGATCGAACTGATTTGGATAATCCATATCCAGTAGTCGACCCCCACGCCCGGACTATGGCTCAGCTGCGTTAGCGGCGTGAGGCCGACCCAGCCAGCATGCGAGAAGGAGCCGACAAACAGCGACACCATGGTGAGTGCGGCGGCTGAAGCGGTAAGCCACAGCCCGACTGCATTGAGGAATGGATAGGCCATATCCCGTGCGCCAATCTGGATCGGCACGATCAGATTCATGACGCCAACCAGCAGTGGCGTGGCTGCCACGATGATCATCAGCGTGCCATGCACCGTGAAAATCTCGCTGAGATGGAACGGTGTCAGAAAACCGTGCTTGGCACCCAGGATGCCGGGAGACTGCGGACCAACGGCCATGGCTTGATGGGTGCGGATCATGGCGGCTTCGAAGAAACCTCGGAAGAGCATGACCAGCCCGATGAGGCAATACATGATGCCGATTTTCTTGTGGTCGACTGTGGTCAACCATTCGCGCCAGAGCCAACCCCAAAGGCGATAATAGGTCAGCCCCGCGAAGACCGCTCCGCCGCCAGCGACGACCAGCCCAAGCGCGAACATGAGCCAAGGGTTGTTGTAATGCAAATCGAGCAGCATGGGCAGCCGCCCGAAGAACACGTTCCAAGGACCCGGAATATTCATGAACATTATGAGCCGCCTCTAGTTTATGTTGGTTCCGTTGCTGGGCTGAGCAGATTTCGCGCCCGTACCGTGATGGCGCTCGAATTCAGACGACGTCATATTGTCGGTCAGCCGCATGGGCCAACGTCCGGTGATCTGTCCGGACTTGACCTCGGCGATGACATGGTTAAAAAGACCAGGCGCCACGCGGCCGTAGACCGTCCAGGTGTTACCCGTATTCACTCGGGGCTGGACGAATTGCTTGAATCGCGTCATGTCCATCCGACGTGACGATGTCTGCGACTTGCTGACCCACTTATCAAAAGCCTCCGGTTTGAGGACCTTCATGTCATAGTTCATCCACGAAAACCCCGGGCCGCTGTACTCGGTAGAGTAACCGCGATACGTTCCGGTCCGATCGAGTAGGAAATTGTGTTTGGTGCGCATGCCCGGCATGGCGTAGATCTGATTGACGACTCTCAGGATGTAAAAGTCGTTGGTAGCCCCAACGGCGGTGAGTCTCAACTTCACTCTCCGGTGTGTGGGTACGACGAGACGGTTGGCGATCGCGATGTTTTGCTTGGGATAAATGAACAGCCACTGCCAGTCGGTGGATATGACGTCGATATTGAGAGGTGGCAGCGGATTCTTCTCATGGGAAACCTCGGCCTGAACCGCTTGTGGGTTATACGGGCCTACAGCTCGCATGCCCTTATAGCTGAAATAGGACATGGCTCCGACCAGCACAAGGGGAAAACCCCAGACGACGGCTTCGATGACCCACGAATGAGTGAATGTCGGGTCGTATCGGCCCCGCCCCCCACGTCGGAATCTAAAGCATACCCATAGGACCAGCACGGTGGCCGGCACAATGATCAGGCTGAGCAACAGCACATCGACGACCAGATAAAAAATCGACGATCGCGCCAAGGGCCCGTTGGGATGGAAAATCCAGAGCCAAGGTCCGTTCTTGCTGCAACCGCCCAGCAGGAGTGTCGAACAACACAGCAAACACACCTTAAGTGCCTGAAGACGAAATAGCTTATTCATGAGAGATCAGATCGTCCGAGAGGAATCGGTCGAGAGGGATAGTCTACCTCGTATGGGATCGCCGAAATCATCAAATTGAGTGTAACTGNNGCTATATCGACTTGAAGTCAAAATTGATGGCTTTTAGATCAATCTATTATTGATCTGATAGCGTCTTTCTTTCCGAATGGATGCATCCTAGGCATTAGAAGCAAGCACACTTTAGTTTTTCTATTAGAGTTAGTATCGATTGTTCTAAATACCTGGGCAAAGACGATACTTTTTTTCTATAAATGACACTTGGGTCTTTATTAATTCTATGCTACTTAGATTATAGTTTAGGTATTGCAGATAGTGGGTGGAGTCATGCGCAACCTTCCATAGCGCCTGCTAGTTTTCAATCCCCGTATGCGGGTCATGAAAAAGCATAGCTGTCCCCTCGCCCGGTGTATTAACGTTCAAGGCTCGAACGTTAAAGGCAATGGATCTAGCGGGCTTGGGCGCCCCGATTCGAGGACGGTTTTCAGAGCTGTTCAGACAAGTGCTGAGATGTTGTCGACATGACACAGCATTTCGATCCAGCGCAATGCGGAATGTTTAACGTCCGAGGGCTGGTATCCAACTGATTGTGATATGGAGTGTGATGTTGGACTTGGTGGCGTTGGGCAACTTCCAGTAAATCCCGGTCTTTTCCATCAAAACCTGATCAGCGGCCATCATGGCTCCTTGATCGAGCAGTGACCCCGATTGGATTAAAAGGGACGGAACCGGCGTGGTTCAACGTTCTCCCGCCATCGGGCCGAGCCCTGCTCGCGCAAGCCGTGATCGGTGCTCAATGGATGTCCAGCCCGATCACTCGATCAAAAATCGCCGTCGGTGCCAGGCCGCCCTCCTTTGAACGGTACTCGACAAAGTGNNAATGCTGTCGCTTCCCCGGCCCAGGTTCGGGATTCTCCGGGGTGATGCGAGACGCCATGATCGTACGAACCATTTCTATTGCATATTCTCGACCATTCACCAGGACTCCACCACAGCCGGAGACGCTATACGGTGACCCCGAACAACAGACCCGCCCCAGTGGTAATGGCCATGGCAATTGCGCCCCAGAGCGTAACCCGCGCTGCAGACTTGATGATGGGGGCGCCACTAGCCAGTGCCGACAACGCGCCGAGCACTATCAACGAGAGCAGCACGCTGATCGATACTGCAGGCAGAACCACAGAACGCGTCACGATGAGCACTACGATCAACGGAACCGCTGCGCCAGCCACAAAGGAGGCTGCTGAGGCCAGCGCCGCCTGCAGCGGGCGTGCAGCGGTATTGTCCGAGAGGCCCAACTCATCGCGAGCGTGGGCCCCCAGCGCGTCATGGGCCATGAGTTGACTCGCGACCTCATCAGCCAGCTTCTGGTCTAGACCGCGCTCGATGTAGATATTTTTGAGCTCGACATGCTCGGCTTCAGGATGCGCCTGGATTTCGTTGCGCTCCATATCGAGGTCCGCGCGCTCCGTATCGGACTGGGAGCTGACCGAGACATACTCACCCGCGGCCATCGACAACGCACCAGCCACCAGCCCAGCGATACCAGCAAGCACAACGTTCTTTGCGCTCGCCTGGCCGGCGGCCACACCCAGCACCAGACTGGAAACCGAGACGATGCCGTCGTTGGCCCCGAGTACCGAGGCGCGCAGCCACCCAAGACGATGGCTATTATGATATTCACGATGATGAGTATGAGTCGACATTATGTTCTCGCACGCAGAAAGTCAGGCCCCTGGCGCCTTGGCGCGGTTTAAAATTGAAAGCCCAGGATGCAACTCGGACCGACAGGCGGTGTTTTATCACAGGTTTGTTGGCGATTGTCGAGCCGTTGTACTCCCGGCAATCCATAGGTCACAACCACTACCGGCTAAACCCCTGAATGGTTGCACCGATCAATCGTATGTAACGACTGGTCCTATGAAATAACCAGTCTAAAGCGGAGCAACTACGCGGCCATGACACCGATCGAAGCAATCCATAGCCGTACTTTTTGACTGAATACGCTTGGCGGATCAATAACGGTCGGCTGCACGGCGGCATCAGTCCCAGGACAATCATGCAAGCCAAGTCCATGGCATGGGGCCTTGTGTTGACCGGGGGCTTGCCCTGTAATCCAGTCTGGTCTTGCAACGCNNACCCACAACCTGCACCAGGCTGGCCAACATTATCCACCTGAAATCATATCGTGTTAAAACAATTTTGATCTGATATGTGGCTTATGCCAGGAACAAGCTCACGGCATCGACCTAGCCAGGACAACACCCGATCTGTTTTTGCATTCAACCAACCCGATACCGGCGATCGATGAACAAACACGACGACAATATACTTGAAGAACACGAACCGGATTACCGTTTTACCCTGGCCAACGAACGTACTTTTCTGGCTTGGATCCGGACAGCGCTTGCGTTGTTGGCGGGCTCAGTAGCGGTAGTTCAACTCGTGCCCAACTTGGGTTTTGCTCGCGCGCGCCAGCTTCTGGCGGGGTTGCTGGCCATTATCAGCGTCGGTGTGGTTGCCGGCAGCGCGCTGCGCTGGCGATCGAGTCAGAAGGCAATGCGCTGCGATGCCCCGTTGCCATCCACGCTCATGCCGTGGCTTTTGGCGCTGGGGGTAATTACAGTCGGTGTCATAGTCATGGTTCTGATCGTCACCTATGGAGTCAACACCCATGACTGACGTGCCGATTCCCGAAAGCCGTGGATTACAAGCCGAGCGTACCGACCTGTCCTGGTCACGGACTGCGCTAGCGTTCGCGGTAAACGGCAGCCTGCTGCTACTCCGTCAGCACATGTCAGGTCCGACATGGCTGCATATTGCCGGCGCCTGCCTGGCGGTGATTCTGCTGATCTTCACGCTGGTGATGTCGCATCGGCGGCGACGGGTCCTGGTAAAACGGCCGTTGCCCATGCCACTCGCCGACCCGATTGCGTTGACACTACTGGCATGCGGTACCAGCCTGCTCGGGTTGACCACCCTTGTAATGCTGATCGCCTGATCCCATGCGATAGCGTCCCGACGGGCTTTACTAATTTTTACAGAATACTTTAGGCGTCCAGTTGCTCAAGCGAATGCCGGTCGACTCGAGCGCAGGATCTTTCGGGTCGTCGACACCTTGTGTCACAAGGCCCTAAAGGAGCCGCGACTTCGTCGCGGCGCGCCTGAAGCGATCGACTTGCCCATCCTGCCGCCTTATGCATCCAGGCTGAATCCGGATGACCCTGTCTGGAACAAATTCAAAAGCGACGCCGTCAGGTCAACGGTTATCAATGGGCCGGGTCAACTCGGGTCATGCGGGCGCGCTCATCGACACCGCCTCCACAAGCAGCCCGCAAGTTCTGATCGTATTTCAAGGCACCACGGACCGCCTATACTTTGGGATGCGGGCGACCCGCCCTACTTTGGGAAATTAATAACGTAAGAAAACCCAAAACGTAGCCGCAAGTTACGCTGGCCATAGAATGGGCCATAGCTTGTGCTGTCGTGGTACCAGGCACTCTATCAATGCAGTACGGAATACGGGCCCGGTTTTTCGGGTTGAAGGCGCACTGAAACCGTCTTACCAACCCCGTCTTCGATCCGGGCCTTATGGATTAATCCGAATCGGACCCAACCTATCGTCGAGCCTATCGACATGCTGCGTGAGTGTCTTACCAACTCCATTGGACAAAGTCTTCGAGCACTTACAGCCCCCAATCTGTCAACTACGCGGAGGCAGTCTCGCGACCACGACACCAGCCCTAATTTGGCAGTCGATGGATTTTTGGGCCTGGCCCGAACTCTCATGTCGGCAAATGGCCTTGATCCCTGAATTCACGGCATCAAACTGGACACACTGCAATTCAGTCAGCGCAACCGATCGATCATCGGCACTCAAAGTCCGAGGGTCTCAATGTAGCGCCGAGCCGCGATGTCCGTTCTAAACTGTTGTACGCTTTCTGCTACCGGTACATCAACGGATCCAGCAAGCGCTGCGTCGAGCGCCCGCGAAAAGCTGGCAACATCGCCGGGTGTAATCAGACGCCCGAATTGGCCGCCTTTGAGTATTTCGGATGGACCGCTGGGGCAGTCCATGGCGACGATGGGCATCCCGCACGCAAGGGCTTCGACCAGGACAATTCCCAGCCCTTCCCAGCGGGCGGTGTGGGCGAAAACCGATGCTTTTTTCATCCATGGGATCGGGTTGGCCACAAAACCCGGAAAATCCACATAGCGCTCGATATTCAGATCCCGGGCCAGGTCGACGAGTGCCGCCCGGTCCGGGCCCCGTCCGAGTACGATGAGTCTCGCGTGCCGATACTGCAAAAGAGCAGCGAAAGCACGCAACAGGCTGGCGTAATCCTTGCGCCCCGTCAGGTTGCCACACCCCAGAACCACCGGTGTTCTCGCATTGTCGACAAGCCACTGGTGCGGGGGATCGGCTGTATCCGACCCGTGATCTGTCATCTCACGGGTGACGATCGGATTCGGGAGCACGTATATGGTACTGCGGTCCAAATTCGCAGTCCGAGCCAGATCATCCGCTGCGCCAACCGAGGGCACAATAACGCCATCCGCACGTGAATAGCGCTGCATGGAGCGGCGCTCTGCCCATCGTTCGACGACCCCCTTGTGGGCCAGGTTGACCGATACCGTCGTTCCGAGACGCAGAAAACACCGAGTCGATACTCGGGCACTCTTGATTGCCCGCAACGCCGTCCGATTCGCCCGGTCCTTGTCACTCAGCAGAACTCGCGGCGTCGTTCGGCGCAGGTAGCGCACGAGAGCAGCCCGACAGGGTTTGACGTGACGCTGGCCGAGATCGACGACACGCACTCCCGGGAGTGTTGCGTCGACTGAGGGCCCGTGATTTCTGACCTTGAGCAGATCGACACGCAGCCCCGCAGACGAGAATTCAGGCAATAGATTGTTCACGATCCGGTCGACGCCGCTATGCCCGGAAGTCGCGACAAAAATTGCAAGGTCGGTTTGCGTAATGGCCTGCGGCATGCTCGACGGAATCCCAGTTAAATAGACAACTCAAGATACAAACATCTTTACGGCCCTGACCTGTAATCAGGGCTGCCAATGGTTCAATAGGCTTGAGTCGCGCTGGGTCGAAACAGTTGGCCCAGCTCCTGCGTCATTGGCTGGATTATGAGCCGCCGGTCCCGATCGAGACCATCGCTCAGATTAAAACACCATCTGAATGCTGAATCGAGTCCTTGTTGACACCATAAGGGGAGACGCGCTGGCAATAAGCGATGATTAATGGCGTCAAGACCGCGATGATTGTCATACCCACTTGGATATCGGCAGGGTGCCTTGGGTTGTGCTTGCGGCTGGATCCCATCGGCCGACAAAGATTCGCGCTTGAAGTGAAGCAACCGAGTCAGCCAATCGGCATTGCCGCAATGAAACGTCTGAAGCAGCCAAACACGATGCCCCTATGGGGCCCCTACCGACGTATGCCGGCCGCGTCAGATGCCCCTGATCGCCGATCAATGAAGGCTTTCAGTCGGGTCCCAGTTGTTCCTTAAAAAAATATAGCGTCATACGTTCTGATTGCTGAGATAATCCGGCGCTATCAAATGCAAATCGCCGTGGGTAGTCATGAGCCAACGTCAGTCTCCGTTACAGGGCAGCGCGGCCCCGTCGTCTTCAGAAAAAGACACGTCGCAACGCGCAAAAGGCAGTCCATGTCCGAACGGGCAACAATCCAGCCCCATCTTGTATCTCCATATTGGACTGCCCAAGGCTGCCAGCTCGTATCTGCACCGCCATGTTTTTCCCAAGCTCATGCCGGAGCAATATCTAATGCCGGGCGCACAAAACGCCAAGCGCCCGGCGTATCGATTCAAACTCAATCGCTACCGGGTTCGACGCTTTTCAGATGCCTTCCAGAAACACCCTGATTTTTGGCAGCGCTACGGTGACGCCTTTTTGCGACAGTTTCTATCGTCTTTTCTAGTGGACGATCGTCCGAACACTTCAGTGCTGATATCCGAAGAGGCCATTACCCGACTCAACCATTTCGGTATCCGCTCAATGCCAGGCGCGTTCGAGCCTAGACAATTGCAGCAAAATATAGCGGCATTCGATCGATACGCACGCCGTTTCGGTTTCGAACGCATTCGCATCCTGTTAATGATCCGCCGCCAAGACCTGCTGCTCGCCTCCAGCTATGTCCAACTGTCCCGAAAGATCGTTGGGGCTTCGCAGAAGGATTTCGAACGCCGGGTCGACCGTCTGCTCGCGGCGTCAACCGATAAGCCCGAAGACGCGTTCTATCCCATGGATTACGCTAAATTGCACGACTGCCTGACTCAGGTGCTGCCGGCCGAAGATGTGTACTTTATGCCAATCGAGCACATGGCCGATGACTTTGACGCCTTCGCCCACACACTCCGACGCTTTCTGAACGCGAAATCGGTCGACACCCCGCTTGATCGCAGCCCTGCCAATACGCGCTCAATGGATCGAAACCAATGGGCTCTACGGCCGTTGATGGGGTTCAAATCGCCAGGCGGCAGACTGGATATATCGATCCCGCCGGCGCTCACAGGGCGCGACGCCGCAATCGAACTGCGCCCCGAAACGGCCGAGCGCATCCGCCAGCACTATGCCCGTGGAAACCGCAAAGTTGCCGATGCGATGACCCTGGACCTGCACACCTACGGTTATTATTGAGGCCAGCTTGATGTGCCAAACGATGCATCCCTCACGGACATCAACGCCTAGACTCACCGGCTTCACTCGCCTATTGGGGCCGAGGCAGTCGTCGCTCGGCCGAGTCGTTCCCGGTTGCAGCCTGTACGGACGATGGGCCGGACCCCGCCGCCCAAGCCGAACTTGAAGGCGCGGTCGCATCCAGCGGTCCGGTAACTAAGCCCCTTTAATATCGCTTTTGCCGAAGATCCGGGCCCCAGACCCAAGCCGATTCAAGTCATCAGGTTTTGAAAGTGCTGCACCCATTGGATCGAATGGCTTGGGTTGTGCGCTGATGCGGTGTCCAACAGGCTGGCTTCGATCCGAAGTTCGGGCGACGCTCAGCTGCAAACGTGGCGGCTGCCCCATTCGCGACGTTGTGCCTCTATTCCCCACCCCCTGTGCATTAAGCGCTCACATCAAGTACAAGCTCTGATGAACTGTCCCTGCAAGCTATG